>JAHJYA010000042.1 GCA_018826895.1 Gammaproteobacteria bacterium | reverse complement strand
TAGCGCGATGCTGCGTTTCTCGATGGCTCATTTAGCCGGCTAAACTTCGCATCTCGTGCCTTGCCTCGCGCTAAAACTGGCTCCGGCGCGGCCGCGAACGAAACGGCAACAGACCCTAGGCCTCTGAAATCTCAGGTAATGGTCGCAGGGCTGTAGCCCGCTCCGGGCTGTAGCACACTGCTCGGATGCCGCGCGCATGGCCGTGCGGTACCTGTTTACAGCGAGGAGATCTTCCCATGCCGATGCGCATAGTCCCCACCCTGGCCTTCGCGGCTGTATTGACGGCCCCCTGGGCCCATGCCGAAACCGTCGAATACCCAAGCGAGCAGGGCACCCTGCAAGTCACCGCGCTGATCGATGGTTTACAGAATCCCTGGGGGATGGCCTTTCTGCCGGATGATCAGGGGCTGTTGCTGACCGAGCGAACCGGGCAGTTGCGCGTTGCGGGCTTGGATGGGCGTCTTTCCGGTCCTCTGGCTGGCGTGCCCGAGGTTTACGCCAATAGCCAGGGTGGCTTGCTCGATGTGGTGCTGTCGCCGGATTTCGCCAGCGATCGTCTGGTCTATCTCTCTTACGCCGAGGCCGGGGAGCAGGCGCGTGCCGGTACAGCTGTTGGTCGGGGTAGGTTGTCAGCCGACCTGAGCAGTCTGGAAGACTTCGAGGTGATTTTCCGCCAGCAGCCCAAGCTGTCGACGGGCGCGCACTTTGGCTCGCGCCTGGTGTTCGACCGTGAGGGTTACCTGTTTATCGCCCTGGGCGAGAACAACCAGCGCTCCACGTCTCAGGATCTCGACAAGCTGCAGGGCAAGGTGGTGCGCCTGCATCCCGACGGCCGCATCCCCGAGGACAACCCCTTTGTCGATCAGGCCAACGCGCGTCCGGAGATCTGGTCCTACGGTCACCGCAACCAGCAGGGGGCGGCACTCAACCCCTGGACCGGTCAGTTATGGACCCACGAACACGGCCCGCGCGGCGGCGATGAAATCAATATTCCCCAGGCCGGCAAGAATTACGGCTGGCCCCTGGCGACCCACGGCATCAACTACTCGATGATGGCGATCCCTGAGGCGCTGGGGGAAACCGTGGAAGGCACCGAGCCGCCCCACCATGTATGGGCCAAATCCCCGGCGATCAGCGGCATGGCCTTCTACGATGCCGAGCGCTATCCGGTCTGGCAGCACAACCTGTTTATTGGCGCGCTGGCTGGGCAGTCGCTGATTCGTCTGCAGCTTGAGGGCGACAAGGTAGTGCATGAGGAGCGCTTGCTGGAAGACCTCGATGTGCGCGTGCGCGACGTACGCCAGGGGCCAGACGGTTACCTGTATGTGCTCACCGATGCGTCCAATGGTCAGTTGTTGCGCATCGGCCTGCAGACGCCTTGAACTGAGCGTTGTTCGCCTTACTGCACGGCCGGCTCGAGCGGGTCGTGCTGTGCGGCAACCATTTCCGTATCCAGGGGCGAGCTGCTGACACTGAAGTCGCTGATCTCGATAATGCCACTGCCCTGGCCGAGCAAGTGGAAAGAGAACGCTTTGCGCGTATCGATATTGTCGAAGTCGAAGCTGATGGTCAGCGTTTCGCCTTCGGCCAGGTCCGGCAAGGTGGGTATTGGCAGCCGCACCTCGCGGTCGTATTCCTTGGTCTTGAGCTCCAGTCGGGCGCCTTGTGCACCCAGTTGCAGGGCGCGTACCTGCAAGGTCACGCGGGTGCGGGTGCCCTTGGGTAGCTCCAGATATTGCGCGCCGACCAGATTATCTGCCCAGTCATCGGCCTGATGGCTCTGCAGCAGGATGCGTTCATTGCTGGCGAACTGAAAATGCTGGCCAGCCAGGTTGTCCTGCAAGGATTGATCGAGCAGCCCCGCGCGCTGGCTGACCAGGCGCGCCTCACGCCCGGTGACGCGTTCCAGATAACGGGCACTCGGTGCGATGAAGCCTTCGCTGGCGTAGCGTCGGCAGACACGTTGGAAATCACATTCGGTAAACATGCCCTGGCCATCGTGCTGACGCAGCAAACCGTTGGTGTAGGACATCATCGCGCGGCCGCTGGCGTAGTTGCGCAGCAAGGAGCGCCCGGCGATGGCGTCGGGGAGGGGCAGGGCAAAGTAGTCGAGTACCGAGGCGGTCAGGTCGATGTGGCCATACACGCCGTCCTTGAGCGCAGGTAACTGCGCTTGCTCCGGGGCCAGCAGTAGATTGAAGCCCCAGGCCGAGGCCAGGCGTACGTCATCCAGGCCATGGGACTCGTCTGATGTGACCAGTACCAGGGTGTCATCCAGCACGCCCTGCTGCGCGAGAGCATCGAGAAAATCGCCCAGGGCATCGTCCAGATACGCTACTGCCGCCTGCTTGGCGCTGGGATAGCGATCCAGGTAATCGGCCGGTGCCGAATAGGGCTGGTGGGTGCCAACGGTCAGTAGCGTGAGCATCCAGGGGGCCTTTTGCTCGCGTAGCTGACCGACATACTTCAGTGCGCCCTCGAAAAAGGCTTTGTCATCCATGCCCCAGGAAAAATCCAGATAGGGCGTGTTGCGGAACCACTCGCGGCCCCGAGTGTGCTCGAAGCCCATACGCGGCATGATCTGATCTTTGGCCATGAAACGCAGCCCAGCGCCTTGCAGGAAGTGCGTGCTAAAGCCGTTTTCGCGCAGCTGCGCAGGCAAGCACTGTGCTGCGCGCAGTGGGTTGTTGAGCAGCTCCAGCCCCTTTGGAGTGCCTGAGTCGAGCTTGTTGTAATCACCACAGAGCATTGCGTACAGCCCACGGATCGTCTGGTGGCCATGCAGGACGTAATCCGCGGTGAGCATGCCGCGCTCGGCCCACTGGCTCAGGCGCGGCATACTCGTATCACCATGGGGGCTGCCAATGGCCGCTTGCGCCGCCTCGATATAGGCGCCGGTGACGCCTTCCAGGGTCACGATCAATAGGTTGCGCGCCTGGCCAGGGTTGGCCAGCAATGGCGAACCATTAAGATCCAGGGTGGTAAACGCACTGATATCCGGCGCGCTGTTCGGGTTATCGCCGGTCAGCCAGTCGCGCAGCTGCATCTGGCTATTGCTGAGGCTCTCTGCCAGCAACTTGTGTGGCAGGTTGAATTGCTGCCATTGCTCGGCGGCGCTTGGGCTCTGGTACTGGTACAGCGCATGGGCACCCAGCAGCGCTCCGGGCGCCAGCATCCAGGTCCAGGCCAGGGGGCGTTTTGGCAGGCTGTGCTGAACCATGCGTACGATCAGATAGAGGCCCAGCAGCACGACCATGGCCACCGCCAGCCAGGGTTGGCTGAGGCCACCTTCCTGAGTCGAATGGCTGACGAACTGTGGGTCGGCGAGGTACTGAAGGTCGCCTGGCTCTGGCATGCGCCCGACCGCCGCGACCAGTTCGGCCGTACCGAGCGTGAAAAGGCACCACAACAGACTCAGTAGGACACCGAGCAGCAAGCGGCGCTGGTGAACGGCCAGGACGAGCAGGCCGCCGATAGCAAGATCCGACAGGTAACCGTAGGGGTGCGACCAGCCCAACTGGTAGCGGGTGACCAGGGGCAGCAACAGAAACAGGGTGCACAAAAGCACCAGGGCAGTGGCGGGGGTATGCAGCCAGCGGCCAACAAAACGCACTCAAATTCCTCAGGCAGTTGCCATTTTTCATCAACGGCTATGCCGGACCAACCGCGCAATGCGGTGTCACGATTCTGAAACAAATGCGTGCTAGGGGCTAGCGCCTGTGAGGGGATTCAGGTGGGAATGTGCGAGAGGATGCTTCGAAGAGGGTGGAGCGACGCCCTGACGAGTCGGCAAGGCGCTTGGTACGTTACTTCTTGCCGATGGTGATCTGCTTGCTGGTGCCGTAGACCTGGCCGCTGACGCCTTTGGCGATCTGCTGGATTTCACCACCGGACTTCAGGAACGCCGCTACTTGCGCGTCGATCGAGGCACTGGTTTCGACCGCTGGGGCGGGCTTGGACTTGCTGGTGGATGCTTTGACGCGCATGAGGGCCATTTTAACCTATTTAAAAATTAAGGTGGCCGCACATTGTACTGCAAAAGCTTGACAAAGGCTTGAGAAATAACGCTGGGAGTTGTAATAAGCGCCTTCCGTGCATGAACCCGCAGGCAGGCAGGGCCCTGGCCTCTCCCTAATTCAGCCTGCAGCGCACAGGTTTCGCCTCGGACGGCCCGGCGCAACTGCGTTAGAATGCCCGCCTGGCTCTCAAGGTAAGGCACCATGGCTGTAATCGGACGCATGAACAGTTTGCAGGTCGTAAAACATACCGATTTCGGTCTGTATCTGGACGGTGGCGCGGATGGCGAAATTCTGCTGCCCAAGCGCTACATCCCCAAGGACATACCGAGTGAGGTCGAAGACTGGCTGAACGTCTTCATTTACCTCGATAGCGACGACAAACTGATCGCCACCACCGAAACACCCAAGGTCCAAGTGGGTGGTTTCGCCAGCCTCAAGGTGGTCGACATCAACCGCGTCGGGTTATTTCTCGACTGGGGTCTGCCCAAGGACCTCTTGTTGCCGCATTCCGAAGAAAAGCGCCCGCTGCAAATCGGCGATTACTGCGTGGTGCATGTATTCCTCGACAAGCGCAGCAAACGCATCACTGCCACGGCTCGCCTGGATCGCTACCTGGATCAAGTGCCCGCCACCTACAAGGTTGGCCAGGAAGTTGACCTGCTGATAGCCGACGCCACTGATATGGGCTTCAAAGCCATCATCAATGGCAAGCACTGGGGGCTGATCCACAAGAACGAACTGTTCAAGTTCGTGCGCAGCGGCATGCGCGAGCAGGGATTTATCAAACAATTGCGCGATGACGGCAAGATTAGCCTCAGCCTGCAAGCCGTCGGCCAGGACGCGGCCAGCAGTCTGGGCGACCAGATCCTCGCCAAGCTGCGCGAGCAGGGCGGGACGCTGCCGCTCAACGACAAAAGTTCGCCGGAGGCGATCAGCGCGTTGTTTCGCGTGAGCAAGGGCAACTTCAAGAAAGCCATCGGTGGCCTGTACAAACAGGGTCAGATCGTGATTCACGAAGACCATATTGAACTGGCCAAGACCTGACCCGCTGCAGGCACTTGAATGCCGGCCCGGCTCCTGTGAATAATGTCGCGCCCGGTCAATACCGGGCCATGCCGGCATAGCTCAGTAGGTAGAGCAGCGCATTCGTAATGCGAAGGTCGGGGGTTCGACTCCTCTTGCCGGCACCAAGTAAATCAAAGGGTTAGCTTCGGCTAGCCCTTTGTCGTTTCTACAGCACCGTTCAACTGCCTAGCTGGTAGAAGGTGTAGCCGAGCATGGCGAAGGCGAAGAGGAATACGCCATAGACGGGCCAGAGCTCGCTTTTGCGAATATCGTCTCGGGCTTCAAGTATGTCTTGAGCCTGACGCTGAACACTGGAGGGCGGCGTTAGCGTTTTAGCGGGGTTATCGGCCGTTAGTTCTGCGGTTGGACCCGCGGATGAAGCGCTTTGCACCTTTATGCCAAGACTGAAATTGTCCCACGCAGGTTTTTTGCCTTTTGCGTGCAATTCGTCCGTGGAGAATTTCCGAT
The DNA here is from genome assembly GCA_018826895.1 of Gammaproteobacteria bacterium. Taxonomy (GTDB): domain Bacteria; phylum Pseudomonadota; class Gammaproteobacteria; order Pseudomonadales; family Pseudomonadaceae; genus Aquipseudomonas. The sequence continues at coordinate 71,328 of JAHJYA010000042.1, read as the reverse complement.
CTTCCATTTTGATGTCGCAACCTGGCAATTGGCTATCATTTGCGGCCGCCATCCTACCTCAAGCTGGGAAAAAGGCTAGATGGGCACGGGGCCGGTTTGCAGGATTGCGTCGTTAGAGCTTTGACTGCGCGTAGCGGGTAGCGTTCCTCAATGCTGCAGTGCGAAGCCGGTGCTGCTCGCTCTTATCTGTAGAGGAATCTCAGGCGTGCAGCCTGCACTGCCTAAATCGCACGATCATGCAAAATGCAGCAGGCAATCGGCCATCAGAAGGGCTGCAGGCCACGGTTTATCAGTATTTGAGTTTTTTGCAAGGCTGGCATGGGCCGTGCAATTACCTAGGTACACCAGTAGGTCACTACAAAATAAGGAGCCTCCCATGCTGATCGCCGTGAAGGAATTGTTTGAAGCGTTCCCCTCCTATGATGTTGCTATCGAGCCGCGTCCGGATGGTCGTTTGCTGCTGACCTTGCGTCAGGCTGACGAGGTGACGTTGCGCAAGGTTATCGACCGGGCAACGGTCTGCTGCCAGACTCAAGTACGCTGCCTGGTTGGTGATGTGCTACGCGATCTCAAGCTGGCTTCGGGTGACGTGGCCTGGGCCGAGGACAGCCGTCAATGGCTGCGCGGCGACCTGCCGACTTTCACCGGCCAGCCTGTGACTCAGACCGTCGCCAAGACACTGGTCGCGCGTCGCAAGCTTACTCAAGCAGCTCGCACAGCGGCCTGAAGGCCTGACAGCCTCCATTGAATCTATAAGGGGCTGCGGTGCCTAATGCCCGTATGCCTTATTACTGATGTCTGGAGGTTGTCTCATGTTTTCGATCATGCGCGTGGCGCTGTATGCGATGAGCGTCAGCGTGGCAGTGGTCTCTCCTGTCACGCTGGCACAGCCGGACTCTTCGGTTGCGCCGCCGACCCTGCGAGTCATCCCCAAAACGTATGTGAGTCCTGGTGCCAGCGGCAGTATCGATAGCTCTCAGCAGTCTCAACAGTACAATCTTTACAATGGTCAGCGCCTGCCCAATGCAGTACGCCGTGAGGACAGTTATTCGGGTAGTCAGCGCATCGAGACGCGTGGCGGCTTGCGTCAGAGCATTGAGTACCCGAACGGCCAGCGTATAGAGCTCAGTCCAGGCAGCAGTAGCGAGCAGCGTCAATCACGCTGACACTGCAGGGCTGCTCGCGACGAAAAGGGAACAGACCTTAGCCCTTCTTGCCCCACAGCTGCTCCAGGCGATCATCACGCCCGCACCCGTTGCGGTAGTAGGCGTAGCGCAGCGGATTCTTCATGTAGTAGTCCTGATGGTATTCCTCGGCCGGATAAAAGACCGCGCCCGGCAAAATCTCTGTAACGATGGGCTGTGAAAACCTTCCAGAAGCCTGCAGGACGTCGCGGGAAGCCTCTGCGACGGCCTTTTCTTCGGGCGTACTGTAAAAAATAGCGCTGCGATACTGCTCGCCCTGGTCGCAGAACTGAGCATTGGCCGTCAGTGGATCAATGGTCGGCCAGAATGCCTCGACCAGCTTGGCATAGCTGGTGATCGTCGGGTCATAGCTCACCAGGACCGCCTCTATATGCCCTGTTGTGCCAGCCGAGACCTGCTCATAGGTGGGGTTTTCCACGTTGCCGCCGGTATAGCCGGATGTGGTCGAAAGAACCCCAGGCATCTTGTCGAAGTCAGACTCGGTGCACCAGAAACAACCACCTGCGAATACCGCCACTGCCTGTTCACCTGGAGCGAGGCTACTGGTCGTTGGTGTGCTAGGTGACGCTGATTGAGTCGCGTCGGCGGCGCCAGGTTTGCAGGCGGCCAAGGTTATGGCCGTCAGCAGCGAAGCGAGAAATACAGGCGCGGCGCGTCTCAGGGAAAATGCCGACATGATCAGCTCCTCAACTCGGGCAAGGTTTCGCCTTGGGGAATGAACCGCAATGCCAGCCCGTTGTTACACCAGCGCTCACCACGAGGTTTGGGTCCGTCATTGAAAACATGTCCCTGATGACCGCCACAGCGTGCGCAGTGATATTCGGTACGCGGAAGGATGAGTTTGAAGTCGCGTTTGGTGCCCATGTGGCCGTCAATAGGCTGGGTAAAACTGGGCCAGCCGGTGCCGCTTTCGTATTTGTGCGCACTTTCAAACAAGGGTAGGTAGCAGGCGGCGCAAATATAAGTCCCGTCACGCTTTTCCCGATTTAGCGGGCTGCTGCCGGCGCGCTCGGTGTCTTCATCGAACAGCACAGCATAGGCTTCGTCAGACACCAGGCCACGCCATTGCTCATGGGGCTTTTCCAGCGGTGTGATGGCAACGGCCTCGGCCAGGCTGGAGGAGGCGTAGCCGCCGAGCAAGGGCAGGGTGGGCAACAGGGCGAGGCCCTGTAGAAGGGTGCGTCGTTTCATGGCTGGCTCTCTCTATGAAGTGCCGACGATAGACACGGCAGTCTGCCAATCATTACAGCAGTGCGGCAGATTTCGGTAACGCCGTTTGTCACGTTTGGTGCGTGGAGGGTACTGGGGGCTCATCGCTGAGCACGATGCGATTGCGGCCCTGGGATTTTGCCAGGTAAAGGCGTTGGTCAGCGCGCTGTAACCAACTTTCCCAGTGCTCTCCAGCACGCAGACGGGCTCCACCCATCGAGGCGGTTACCGCACCACCCGGGCCGCGTAAACGCGCCGCGATCTGTTGCTGCAAGTGCTCGGCTGCGGCCAATAGGCCAGCCCCGTTGGTATTTGGCAGTAGCAGCAGGAACTCTTCGCCGCCAAAGCGAAACAGGCGATCTTCCTGACGCGAGCTGCTACGAATGATTTCGGCGAACTGAATCAACACCTGGTCACCTGCCTGGTGGCCAAAGCGATCATTGATCTGTTTGAAATGGTCCAGATCCATTAATAGCAATGCAGAGTGGCCGCCATGCCGGCGAAATGCGGCAGTGGCTATCTTCAGCTCTTCATTCATTGCCCTGCGGTTGCGTGCGCCGGTCAGGGCGTCGTGGCTGGCCAGGACCTGCAGTTGGTCGCGTTGGCTGCGGGTGCGGTAGGCGAAGATGAAGGTCAGCATGCTTGCCATCATGCCGGTGACCAGAAAGGACACCATCTGGTAATGGCTTTCGAATACCCGACCGGGGTAGCTCAGGGCATAGGCGACGAGTAGGCCGAGCACCAGTGCTGTTGCGCTCAAGGCCTTGCCTGGAGAGACCATAAAAAAGTTGAAGAGAATCAATGGGTAAATCCAGAACAGCCCATTGACCCCCAGGTTGATGGCGATCAGGGTCGCGCCTGCAGAAAAGATGCTGGCCAGGTAGATGCCGGGTTTGACGGTATCGCCTGTTCGCCAGGCATAGAGCACCGCGATTATCGTCGACGTCACGATGGTGGCGTCGGCAAGGCCGACCAGGTAGTTGCCTTCTAGCAGGCGATAAATGGCATAGGGCGTGATGGCCAGAATGCCAAACAGGCTCATCAGCGTGATGATCGATAGTTGGAAGTCGCGGTGCAGACGGCGCAGGAATGCAGGGAGTCGTTTGGCCATGGCTACTTCTTATTATGATTGCAGCGGCGTGCAGGCCGTCCGGTTCGATCTACGTCGTATGGCTGGCGCGTGAACGTTTTGTTGTTAATCGTTCCGCTCGTGCTCGTGCTGTAAGTCTTTATCCAAGGATAGACCTAGCATGCAGGGCTTTGTTCATGCCGGCAAGGACGCTGCACGCTTAACGATGTGTATCGCTAAGCCATTGGTCGGCGGCTGTCGGGTGGTGACGGACCATCGCCAGCAAGGGTTTATTGCGTTGGTAGCGGGCCAAGCGCTCTGCAACAAAGGATGGCGGTGCGCTGCAGGGGGCGAAGCCGTGAGTCGCGTAGAAATCGCATAGGTCTGGGTGGCACAGCAGCCACACCGGCGCCTGGCTGCTCTCGCAGGCGGCATTCAGCAAGCGGGCCGCCAGGCCCTGGCGCCTCTGCGCTGGGGCGACGAACAGGCGCGTCAGCCAGTAGCCTTCATCCAGCTGGCGCAGGCACAGCGCCGCGAGCAGCTCGCCTTGCTGCGCCACCCACACGACATCATCAGCTTGCGCACGCATGGGCGAGCGGTGGCTGCGATAGAACTTGTTGGCCAGCGGGCGAAGAAGCGTAGGAAGAGGGCGTAGAGTGAGGTCGTGCATTGGCTTCGGTAGGGCGCACAACGAGGTTGTGCGCGGCGGGTGGTCAGGCGCTGTGGCTGCCTAGCAGGCCTTTTTCGGTCTGTTTGCCCTTTTTGGCGGTACGCTTTTCCTGGGCGGTCATCAGCGGTTTTTTCTTGGCCTGTTTCTTTGAGTCCATGCCTTTGCTCATGTGCGTCTACCTCTGCGTGTCACGTCGATGAAAGGATCATGCTCGTGTCGCGGGTCACGCTGTCGCAGCAGCGTCGGGTGCGAATCTGCAGTCTACGCCCTTTGCGCCGTCAATTGAGCGTCTTCAGGCTTGAGCAGGCGGCGTTCGGCGCAGATCTCCGGGAGGTCCTCGCGCCGCACATAGGCGCGCAGAGCCTCTTCGATACCCAGGCGATCATCAATATTCTGCTCCATCAAAAAGGCGATACGGGCACGCTTGAGGGTCATGCGCGTCGCGTCCTCGGCTTGCCAGACGAACTCGCAGGTTGGGGTAATGCTCGCCTCGGTCACATCCAGGCCGAATGAGTCCTCGCTGAAACGCACCAGGTAAGTCTGGGTCTTGCGGTTGAAGCCGACGAAGCCTTGCAGGCGATCAGCGGCAGCGCAGATACGGGATGATGTGATGCTCATGGGACCTCGCAGGTAGCGGTGGGCTGGCATGCCAGGCTAGCGCGAGCGGATGACATGACCTTGTCTCAGGTCAATGCCAAGAGCCTGTTTTCGTTTGATCGTGGATGCAAACGAAAGGCAACAGCCCACTCGGTGTTCAACCGCGAGGTTCGATCGCCGTGGCAGGTACATCCTCAATACTGGTGGACATACGGTGCGAGGGCGCGCTGAGGGCGCGACGGATTTTTTCGTAATCCTCGTAAGACAAGCTGCTGCGGCTTAGCACTTCGAGGGCGAACTGCTTGATTTCGGCGTCGGTGTAGGGGCGCTCGACGGGTTGTTGCGCGGTGCTGCAACCGCTGATCAGCAGGATGAGAAAAAGGGCGGCGAGACGTGACATGGGGCACCTGAAGGATCGGAGTGGGCAATGCGCCTACAGTAGCCAGCGGCATCGCGCCGCTGAAATCGATCACTTCAATAGTGACTATAGAATCCAAGTGCAGGCAGGACCTGATCGCGCAGCAGGGGCGCGGTTTCTGCCGGTAGCGGAGCATCGACGACCAGCCAGTGCAAGGCATCGAGTTCGGCGGCGGGCGCGACTTCGGTCATAGGCTCAAGGCGAGCATGGAATACCTGGGCGTCGACCCAGGTATCGGGCTCATTGGCCGCCGGTGCGCGGAATCGGCCAAGGGGCTGCAGTGCGTTGAGGGGCAGGTGCAGACCCAGTTCTTCATCAAGTTCACGTAGTAGCGCCGCTTGCGCGCTTTCACCGGCTTCGAGCTTGCCGCCTGGGAGAATCAGCGCCTGGGTGCCACGTTTGCGCACCAGCAGCAGACGTCCGTCAGCGTCACGCAGGCAGATCGCGGCAATGCACAGGGTATGGCTAACGGCCAACTTTGACCGCCATCAGCGGCGAGTTATTGACCCAGATGTCATCGATTACCAGCGCTGGGCCGCTGGCGCTGCTGTCAGCGGCCACCAGCAGGTAATAGGTGGCATCTTCCAGAGCTTCGCCTTCCCAGCCGATGCTGACCTGGCCCAGTGCGCTGGGGCGCGACTGTTTGCTGGGGATCACCGCGCCATTGGCATCGAGCAGCAGTGCCGTGGGCTTCAGGCTAGGGGCTTCCAGAGCGCTGCAAGGGGCATCGCACAGTGAGGCGATATTCAGGCGGTAGGGCTCACCTTTTTTCAGCGGCAGGGCGTAGACGCGGTAGCTGGACAGCGAATTGCCAAGGCTGTTGCGGGCCGCTTCGGCCTTGACGGTGAGCAGGCTGGTATTGACCGGCAGCGGAATCAGGGTGGTGTCATGCACCGCTTCCAGGGTCGTGCGCGGGGCGCTGGCAGGATGCGGTTGACTGGCACAGGCGGCCAGCAGCAGGCAGGTGGCCAGGGTGAAAAATTTGTACACGGGAAAACTCCTGTATGGCTACGTCCATGTTGGCCGCGAGCGGGTTGCGCTGGGCAGCCGGGCATTATACAGGGAATTATCCGCAACGCTGTGATGGGCATCGCGCAAGCGTTGCCTGGGCGTACAGCCCAGGCACCAGTGAGGTCGTTCAGCCTGCCAGGCCGACGTAGACGTTCTGCACGTCGTCGTGGCCGTCAAGGGCTTCGAGGAAGGCTTCGACTTCTTCGATTTGGGCATCGCTGAGGCCGCTAACCGGGTTTTTCGGCATATAGCCCAGCTTGGCGCCGTTGACCGTAAAACCTTGCTCAGGCAGTGCCCGGCAGACGGCGTCAAGGTCGGTCGGCTCGGTGACGAACAGGGTGTTGCCTTCATCGGAAGGCTCGAAGTCCTGGGCACCGGCTTCGATGGCCGCCAGTTCCGGGTCGGCGTTGCTGTCCGAGGACGCTTCGATCATGCCAACGTGGTTGAAGTCCCAGGTGACCGAGCCGGAGGCGCCCATCTGGCCCTTGCGGAACAGCACACGGATTTCCGCCACGGTGCGATTGATGTTGTCGGTGAGGCACTCGACGATCACCGGCACCTGATGCGGGGCGAAGCCTTCGTAGGTGGCGCGCTCAAAGTTGACATGTTCGCCGAGCAGCCCGGCACCTTTCTTGATCGCGCGCTCGAGGGTGTCCTTGGGCATGGAGGCTTTCTTGGCCGCGTGCACCGCGAGACGCAGCTTGGGGTTCATGTCCGGGTCGGCGCCGTTGCGCGCGGCGATCATGATTTCCTTGACCAGACGGCCAAAGATCTTACCCCTGGCGTTGGCTGCGGCTTCTTTGGGTTTGGCTTTCCATTGTGCGCCCATATCGGTTCTCTGCTGTGTGCGATGGGGGAAGACCGGTGCGCCGCCTGGCCGACAATGGCCGCTGGCGTGCGGATCGGTAGCGTAAGGAGGCGGATTTTAGTCGCTCTGAGCGCTGCTGGCATCAGGCAAATCCATCGATAGCCGCGATTGCGTGAAGCGCGTGGCGCTGCCGCAAGGGTTATTGCACCGGCACGCTCAGCAGGCCATCGACCACCTGCAAGGCCTGGGTCAGTGATGGGTAGCCACTCTTGGCCACGTCCAGCTCGGCATAGGCGGCACGATAAGTCTCGGCCCGCACTGGGTCGGCTTCCTCAACTAAGTACGGCTCGCTGTAGATCTTGTAGAGCATGGCCACGGCGTAAGGATGATGGTGCTCGGCCGATTGCTCCAGCAGCTTGAGTACGTCGTCCACCTGCGGCCCCTCGCGAACTTTGAGAATCGCTTGATAAAACGCAGCTTCGCCACGGGTGTCCTGTTCCGCTGCCCGGGTGAGCAGGGCGCTGGCCAACTGGTGTTGATCGAGTTCACCTGAGGCGACCAGCAACCGAGCCTGGAGCATGTCGTTCTGCTGCAGCAATTGGGCATCGCGGCAGGCGTCGCTGAGCGGGTCGTCGCAGGGGGTCGAGGCGCAGCCGGACAGCAGCACAAAGGCGGTAAGAGCGGTGGGGCGCAGCAGTGGCATGGGGTCTCTCTCGTGACGAACCTGATCTATCGACCTGCGCGATCGCGGCAGGTTCGCTGCACCACGCTTAGGGTTGAACTGTCGCTGGCTGCCACCGTTCTACTGCACGAATGCGCGGCAGTCGTTTCGGCGCCGCCGGACCTCATCCACTTTATGCGGAGTGCACCATGGAACTGCCCAACAAAGACCTCGGTACCCTATTCGAGCAACTCGGTCTGCCTGGCGACCCCGCCAGTATCGACGCATTTATCGCGCGACACTATCCATTGCCGGACCATATCAAGGTTTCGGAAGCTCCCTTCTGGAATGCATCTCAAGGCGCCTTTCTGAAAGAGGAACTGCTGGAAGATGCCGAATGGGCATTGATCGTCGACGAGCTCAATGTGCGCTTGCACGAAAGCAAACCGGCCTAGCGACCCTGGCTCAAACGTTCAAGCTCGCGCCGCACCATGGCTGCATAGGGCGGCGGGGTGAGACCATAAAGCTCGCTGGCAACCCAGGCTAGCCAGCGCGGCCCTAAGGTTTCGCGTTGAGCGAGTAGGCGTTGGGCTTCAGCCTGTGCTCGTTCGGCATGGGCCTGGTGGAACTCAGTACGTGACATGGGCATCTTCCCAACTGAATCAACGCTTTAGTGTCGCAGGCTGGCCCTGCCTGGTAAACGCAAGGAGTGCGCGTTAGGCTCGCTGCACGACGCAACGGATGCCTGCCCATGGATTTTCAGACCAAAGTTTCCCGCCTGCGGCCCCATAGCCGTGCCCAGACACCCCGCAACGCCCGTGAGGACGACCTCGCTGCGGTGATCGATCAACTCGAAAGCGACCGCGGACGCATTGTTCACAGCGCGGCAGTGCGCCGCCTGCAGCAGAAGACCCAGGTCTTCCCGTTGGAGCGCAATGCGGCGGTGCGCAGCCGCCTGACCCATTCCCTTGAGGTGCAACAGGCCGGGCGCTTTATTGTCCGCACGCTGTACAAGCAGCTCGGTGCGCGGGCGGCCGAAGTTGGCCTGGATGGCCTCGACGGCGCGCTGGAAAGCCTGGTGGAAATGACCTGCCTGATGCACGACATCGGCAACCCGCCGTTCGGTCACTTCGGCGAATACGCCATCGGCGAGTGGTTCGAGCGCGAGCTCGACGGGCTGTTCGCCGCGGCGATCCCCGCCGGGCAAGGCGATGCGCAATTGCGCGCGCGCATGCTGATCGACCTCAAGGCCTTCGAGGGCAACGCTCAGGCCTTGCGCCTGGTGGTCAACCTGCAGCGCATGAACCTGACCTACACCCAGACCGCCGGCCTGCTCAAGTACGTGCGCCCGGCCTACCTGCCCAAGCCGGACAAGGGTACGCCCGGTGCGTACCTGAACAAGAAGCCAGGCTTCTACCTGTCCGAGGAAGGCTTTGTTCGCGAGCTGCGCGCGGCGCTGGAGTTGGCCGACGGTACCCGTCACCCGGTGGCCTACATCATGGAGGCAGCCGACGACATCGCCTATTGCCTGGCCGACATCGAAGACTCGGTGGAGAAGGGCATCCTCAGTATCGAGCAACTGGCCGGCCTGCTGGTCAAGACCTTTGCCCGCCACCAATCCCCGGATCTGGTGGTGCCGGGCAAGGGCAAATCGTTCCGCGAACTGGTCGACTATGCCTACAAGCGTTCCAGCGACGAGCCGATCAACAAGGTCAGCGAGTTCTTTATCTGGCTACGGGTGAACATGATCCACCCGCTGGTGCAGCACGCCGCCCAGCAGTTTATCGACAACCTGCAGGCGGTGTACGACGGCACCCTCGACCGCGCGCTGATGGAAGACCAGAGCGTGCCCCACGCCATCGTGCAGACCTTCAAGGACGTGGCCATGGAATGGGTGTTCTGCGACCGTGAGGTGGAAACTCTGCAGCTGCAGGGTTATCGCATTTTGCAGGGCCTGCTGGATTTCTACGCGCCGCTGCTGCGCACCCATCCGGATACCTTTCTGGCCCTGACCGAAGGGCGTTGCCGCAGCGAGCCGCACCTGCAAATGCTCGCCCGGCGCCTGCCCAGCCAACTGGTCAAGGCCTACCACGAGGCGCTGCGCCACTACGCCGGCCCTGCCGAGGACGCCGATCTCTGGGCCTTTTACCACCGCTGCCGGCTGTTGCAGGACATGATCAGCGGCATGACCGACCAGCACGCTCAGGATGAGTACCGCGCCTTGTCGGCGCTGTGAACGAGTGGGGTTTAGAGGTTCTGCCAGATCAACTGCACACCCGCCAGCAGCATGCCCAGGCGGGCGATGCGGTAGAACCAGGTGTGGTTGACCCGCGACTGCAGCCACAGGCCCGTCCATACGCCGAACGGCACGATGGGCGCGAGCATCAGGCTCATCAGCAGGTTCTCCTGGGTGAACTGGCCGAGGGCGGTGTAGGGAATCAGCTTGATCGCGTTGGTCAGCAGGAAGAACAGGTTGATGGTCGCCACATAGCGCACCTTGTCCAACTGCTGCGGCAGCAGGTGCATCATCACCGGTGGCCCGCCGGCGTGGGCGACGAAGCTGGTGAAACCGGCCACGGACGACAGTGCCAGGCCCCGACCCTTGTGCAGCGGACGGGGTGTGTCGTGACGCACCAGTACGCCAAGGGCGACGAAGGACACGGCGATCAGACCCATCATCAGGCCAATCATGCGTTCGTTGAGCAGCTCGAAGGTTAGCGAGCCGATGGCGATGCCGATCAGCGCGCCGGGCATCATGACCTTCAGGTTGGCCAGGTCCCAGCGCCGCCAGTAGGCCTTGAGGCCGACCACATCAGCCAGGCAGAGAATCGGCAGCATGATCGCCACGGCCTGCTTGGGCGACGTAGCCAGGGCCAGCAGCGGCACGGCAATGCCGCCCAGGGCGCCGCCGAAACCGCCCTTGGACAGCCCGGTGAGAAAGATCGCAGGCAAGGCGAACAGCAGCAAATCGGACAGGCTCATCAGCTCAAGCGCCCCGCTAAAAGCGCGCAGACTAGCACCTCATTGGCGATGCGGCATTGTCGTCTGTGGCGACTTGTCGGCACACTGGCGCCCTCGAACCCCAGCGATCCAAGGAGTGCCCATGTCCCATCCCGCCGAACCTGTCGGCCTGGACCTCGATGCCCGCTATGCCGCCGCCTGCGAGTTGGCCCAGGCAGCCGCTGAACGCGGCATGACCTATTACCGTTCGCGCAACGAGCTGACCGTGATGCACAAGGGCGGTGATATGCAGGATGTGGTCAGCATCGCCGACAAGGCCTTGGAAGACTTTATCCGTGCCGAGCTGCTGACGCGCTTCCCTGAAGACGGCTTTGTCGGTGAGGAGGGTGGCCACGCCAACCTGGAGGCGCGCTGCGTATGGGTGATTGACCCGATTGACGGCACCCGCTGTTTCGTCAACGGCCTGCATAACTGGTGCGTGTCCATCGGCCTGATGGTCGACGGCAAGCCCTATTTGGGGGCGATTGCCGACCCCAATCACCAGGAGCTGTTCCGTGGCCGTATCGGCCATGGCGCCTTCGTCAATGACACGCCGCTGCAGGTACACCCGGCCCAGCATGTGCGCGAAGGGGTGGTCGGGGCAGGCACCACTCATCGTCCGGGCAAAGAGAACTTTCTACCGTTTTTACAGGGCTTGCTGGATGAGGGCGGCATGTTCTTTCGCAACGGTTCGGGCGCGCTGATGACTGCCTATGTCGCGGCTGGCCGGCTGATCGGCTATTACGAGACTCACCTCAAGAGCTGGGATTGTCTGGCCGGCGTGGTGCTGTTGGCCGAGACGGGGGGGCGCATCAATGACTTCTTCCGCAACGACGGGCTGCTTGAAGGTAATCCCTTCCTGGCGGCTTGCCCGGGGGTCTATGAGCAGTTGGCCGAACTGATAGGCCCCTCGCTGGACGCCTGACTGTTACGGCGTTTTGCCAGCTCGGTGTATGGGCGGTGGGTGCTGTGGGTTTGCTCTAATGGCCGGCCAGCCATTAGGAAAAATCGCCATGTCGCCCAAGGATCTGCTGTTGGCCCTGGTCGTGATCATCGTCTGGGGCCTGAACTTTGTAGTCATCCGCCTGGGCCTGGACGCCATGCCACCGATGCTCCTAGGGGCGCTGCGGTTTCTGTTGGCGGCGGTGCCTGCAATCTTCTTCGTGCGCCGCCCGGCCATCCCTGTGCGCTGGTTGCTGATTTACGGCCTGACGATTTCCCTGGGGCAGTTCGCCTTTCTCTTCTCTGCGATGAAGGTCGGCATGCCGGCCGGACTGGCCTCCCTGGTGCTGCAATCCCAGGCGTTCTTCACCCTGTTTTTCGCCGCCGCGCTGCTCGGTGAGCGGCTGCGCGCGCTGAACCTGATAGGGTTGCTGGTGGCAGCGGGCGGCTTGCTGCTGATTGGCCTGGAGGGAGAAGGCGTGCTGACGCTCGCAGGCTTTGTGCTGACGCTCTGCGCCGCAGCGATGTGGGCGATGGGCAATATCGTCACCCGGCGCCTGGGCAAGGTGAACCTGGTTGGGCTGGTGGTCTGGGGCAGTCTGGTGCCGCCGCTGCCGTTTCTCGCCCTGTCGCTGTGGCTGGAGGGGCCGCAGTTGATCGGCGAGAGCCTGGCGCGTTTCGATCTCAACGCCTTTCTGGTGCTCGCTTACCTGGCGTTCGGCGCCACGCTGCTCGGCTACGGGCTGTGGAGCCGCCTGCTGTCACGCTACCCGGCCAGCCAGGTGGCGCCATTCTCACTGCTGGTGCCGGTGGTGGGCCTCAGCTCGGCAGCGTTGCTGCTCGGCGAGCGCCTGGCGCCGCTGCAATGGCTGGGCGCCGCGCTGGTGATGCTCGGTCTGCTGGTCAACGTGGCGGGCGGTTGGCTGTATCGACGCTGGCGACCGCTCGCGGTTTGACCGCTGCTCAGCGCTTACCCATCGAACGGCGAGTACCGCTCGGCGCTGGACCGATCTTCTTCTCGTGGCCGCTTTTCAAACCTTTGGTGTGAAAGGGCTGATCGCTGCGTTTGGCAGCGCGGGCGGCGGCGCCGAACAGCGCGGCAAAGCCTGTTGTGGTTGGCTCGTTCGCGGTGGTCTGCGGCTCGGTGGGTGTGGCGTCGGTCTGCGGGGGCGTATTCATGCGGGGTGCTCGTGGCGCCGAGAAATGGCCGCGCAGTATAGGCGTGGCCCTGCGCGGCGTCGCCTGCTGTTTTCGCTTGCCTCAGGTTGCCGATGAGCGGGTATCGCCCGTCGCACAGATCACCCGATGAACGAAATGCAGCTTGGCAATTACCGCGGGCGGCAGCACGAAAGGATAAAGGTCGGGCTGGCCCATGCTGCGAGCCAGCTCATTGAGCATCGCCGCCAATTCGATCCAGGCGTTGACCAACAGCAGAAAGGCGTCGGCCTGGGCGTCGCCCGGTTCGGACAGGGCTTCGTGGGTATAAGGCTGGAAATCCAGCTCGATATCACCGGCGCGCATGCCCAGGCTCAGGGCGGTGTCCAGGGTGTCCATCATGTGCAGGTAATGGGCCCAGGTTTCCGCCCAGTCTTCCCACGGATGCATGCTGGCGTAGGCGCTGACGAAGTGCGCCTGCCAGTCGGCGGGCGCGCCTGTTTCATAGTGGTGCTGCAGGGCCTCGCCGTAGTCGGCACGCTCATCACCGAACAGCGCGCGGCAGGCGTCCAGCCAGGGGCTTTCGGCGATCAGCCGGTCCCAGTAGTAGTGGCCAACTTCATGACGAAAGTGACCGAGCAGGGTGCGGTAGGGCTCGCGCATCTGCACGCGCACCTGTTCGCGGTGGGCGTCGTCGGCTTCGGCGATGTTCAGGGTAATCAGGCCATGATCATGGCCGGTCAGCGGTGTGCTGCCATCGATATCGGTGCCCAGAAAGTCGAAGGCCAGGCCATGCTGCGGGTCTTCGTCACGGTTGACCACCGGCAGTTGCAGGGTCAGCAGTTGTGCCACCAGGCGCCGCTTGGCCGCCTCAAAACGCGCCCAGCGGCGATCGTTGCCCGGCACCGAAAGGTCGGGAATGGTGCGGTTGAGGCGGCAGGCCAGGCACAGCGGGTCGGCATCGCCAGCCGGCAGCAGCCAGTTGCAGCCGGCTGCGGTGTGTAGGTTGGCGCAGCGCCGATACAGCGGCCCGTTTACTTCGTCAGCGATGCGCCAAGTCTCGCCATCGGCCGTGCTCAGCGTCAGCACGGCGCCGCGTTCGGGCGCATAGCCCAGCGCTGCCTCGCAGGCCAGGCACTGGCTGTTGCGAAAGAATATCGCCTGGCCGCAGGTGCACTGGCTCACCGCCTTCTGGCTGGGGCTGCGGATACGCCGATCAGGGTCGGCAACGCGCTGTTCAAGGGCACTGAAGAACGGGTGCATGGCAGGTCTCATAAACGGGTGGGTGGTAGAGCGAATAGGTGGCAGTACAGTTCCAGTTGTTTTGCTGCGCAACCGTTTGGCAGCAGGTCGCAGCCATCAGTGAGCATTTGCTCGATGACGTTGTCCACCTCTTACACCCTCTGAGATGGAGTACATCATGGCCCGTAAGCACTTTGCCCGTTATGAAGCAATCTCATCGGCCGTTCCGGTCGAGGATGCCTTTGAGCCGGTGATCGCTATCAAGCGCCGTGGCACCGACGACAAGGCGCGTATCCATGCCATCAGCACCGGTAAACACTACCACTTCGCCTCCGAGGCCGATGCCATCGCCGAAGCGGCGCTGACCAAGGTGATGGAAGTCAGCGACACCGGTGAGCTGATTTTCGAGCCCAATGCGCTCTGACGCGTTCCCGGGCTTTACCCAGTGCTTACGCAGCACTGACACCGTTTGACTGAGCTAGGGTGTCTTATCTGTACCGGGGAATGGTTCCCGGGTAGGAGGAGACATCCATGTTCAGACGAATGACTCAGGTCGCTGTGTTGGCCGCCTGCCTGACGGCTGCAAGCGCCGCTTCGGCGGCAGATCGCAACGTAGTGGTGCCGGTGATCGCCGGTGTTGCGGTAGGCGCCTTGCTTGGCGTGGCGTTCAGCCAGGACCGTGATGATCGCCATCGGTATCACCGACCAGCCTACAAGGCGCCGAAACGGGTGGTGCATTATGCGCCTGCGCCGCGGCATTACAGACCGGTGCAGTACGTGGCGGTACCCGTGCAGGCATACCCTCAACGGCCTGGTCGCGGCCATCATTATTACCGCCGTTAACCCCAAGGCCCGCTTCGGCGGGCTTTGTGTTGAGCGCGCGGCTGCAACGGTGCTGGGTTAGGCTTGTCTTACCCGCATCCCTGTTAAATGAGTCATGCCATGTCTGACCTGCTCTCCAATCGTCTGGGCCCTGTATCCAGCCTGTTGCTTGCGTTGCTTGCTTTGGGTGGCCCTGCTAGCGCCCTTGCCGATGACCGCGCCGCTCTGATCGGCCTGATCAACGATTACCGGCAAATGCCCCAGCAGTGCCAGGGCAAGGCATTCGATGCTGCCGGCCCGTTGCAGGCCGAAGCGCGCCTTGATCGGGCTCAGGTCGGCAATGGCAGTGACCTGCTCGCAGCCTTGCAGGCGACCGGTTATCAGCCGGCCACGGTGCGGGTCATCAGCTTGTCCGGCAGCGTGACCCTGGCCAGCGTGGCCAAGGCCGTCACCGAGCGTTATTGCGCCACGGCGCTGGATGCGCAGTACACCGACATCGGCCTGCAGCAGGCCGGCAACAGCTGGCGGATCATATTGGCTCGCCCGCTGCTGCAGGCTGGCTTGCCCGCTTGGGAGGACGCCGGTCGCGCGGTGTTGCAGGCGGTCAATGCCGCCCGCGCAAAGCCACAGCGCTGTGGCACCCAGCCTGTCGATGCTGCGCCGGCCTTGCGTTGGAGCGACAGCCTGGCGCAGACGGCGCTGGCGCACAGTCGCGACATGGCCACGCACAACTACTTCAGCCACACCGCCCGCGATGGCAGCCTGGCCGGGCAGCGGGCCACGCGCGCCGGTTATGCCTGGCAATTGGTCGGTGAGAACATTGCCGCCGGGCAGGGCAGTGCCAAACAGGTCGTCGACGGCTGGTTGAGCAGTCCGGCGCACTGTTTCAATGTCATGAATGCGGAGTTCAGTGAGATGGGGGCGGCTTACGCGGTTGATCCGCAGAGCGATGCAGGTATTTACTGGACCCAGATGTTCGGTACGCCACAGTGAAGGGCTGAACGCTGGGGTGACGCTCTGCGCCGGGCGGCGCAGAGCGCGCGCTCATCAGTCCTGGCGGCTGGTGACTTCGAGCAGGTGATAACCAAACTGGGTCTTCACCGGGCCTTGCACCACGTTGACCGGAGCGCTGAACACCACGGTATCGAACTCCTTGACCATCTGGCCTGGGCCGAACGAGCCCAGGTCACCGCCCTGGCGGCTGGACGGGCAGCTGGAATTGTCTTTGGCGACTTGGGCGAAGTCGGCACCGCCTTCGATAGCGGCTTTCAGTTCGTTGCACTTGTCTTCGGTGGCAACCAGGATGTGGCGGGCAGTGGCTTTGGCCATGGGGTATTACTCCTTTCAAAGAAGTGCGAAGCCTACCGCAAATTTTCTAGTCGGCAAGCTCAGCGGGTAACGATATGCACGCGACCAGCGCTATGGTCGCGCCCTGGCGCATGACGATTGGCCGCGCGGCCCGAAATGGCATTGTCACCTGCGGCCAGCTCTTCAGCGGTGCTCTTGTCCGCGTCGGTTACACCGCTGCTGGTCGAGGTGGCATCCGGGTAACCGGTGGTCAGGGCCTCGGTGCTGGCTGTTAGCGGTCGTTCATCTTCGCCCCACTGGCTGCTGCGCTCATTCACGTCGATAGCGCCATGGCGCGTCAGCGTTTCTTCCACGGCCGGCACCTGGGCGCTGTTGTCCAGGCTTACGGTGACCAGCGTCGAGCCGCGGCGCATGGCTTCAGGGTAGGGACCGGTGTCGGCGTCATCGGTGAATACCGAGCGGAAGAACGCGCTGACCGCATCACCGACGGACTGCGATTGCTGCTTGCCGGCAGCAATGTCCATCGGCTCACTGTCGACCGTCGCTGGGTTGCTGGAGGCCGACAGCTGGATAGCACCGTTGGCGATACCCTGGGCGATCAAGGCCTGCTTGGCTTGGTCGGCCTCAGTGTAGTGGTCGAATGCGGCGATCAGTATCTGGCTCATGCAAGTACCTCTTTCAGGTCAGTGGGGGCTCGTGTTATGGCCCTGTCCCGATATTGGTCGTGCGCGGCGCCGCGATGGTTCAAGCGGATTTGTATGGGCAAGTGAGTCGTGCGGCGCGGCAAAAATAAATCGAACCTCTGCCAGCAGCAGTCCTCGATATCCCTGTAACCCATAGGAAATGAGGTGTCATATGAGTAGCACTCAAGACAAGCTGAAAGGCCATGCCAACGAAACCATCGGCAAGGTCAAGGAAGGCATCGGCAAAGCGACTGATAACCCGCGCCTGGAAGGCGAAGGTGATGCCCAACAGGTCAAGGGTAAAGCCCAGCAGCTCAAGGGCGATGCGAAAGATGCGATCAAGCGCGGTGTCGACAAGGTCTGACATCCTGCAGTGAGCAAAACCCGGCGCCTTTCAGGGCGCCGGGTTTTTTATGCGTGGCGTTAATCCTTGGCTAGGGGCTGTTGCCGTTTCGTCGCCGCGCTCGGGGCTGTGGCGCGGGCGCGAACGAAACAGCAACAGACTCCTAAGGATGCAGCTTGTGTGATGGGGTTCACCGGTTCGCGTACTGGGCACCTGTGCCGGTACTTATCCAGCGGGTTGCAGGCGGCAAATCGGGCGATGTGGGTTTAGAATGAAGAGCATGGGGCTGACACTGGATCATCGTCGGCGGCGCCCATGTTCTGATTTCCATCCGAGCGTATGCCCGTGCGCAGCGCTCGCTACAACCTGCAAGGATTATCGTGTCGATCAAGAACGCTATGCGTGCGCTGTTGCTGGCCAGCAGCCTGTTAAGTCTGAGCTGCTGGGCGCAACTGGCGCCGCTCGAAGTCATGAACATGGCGGGGCTGCAGCGTAGCCTGGGGCAGATCGTGGCCAAGGACTACCTGATGATCGGCTCTGGCGTAAAAGTCGATGATGCCCTCAAACAGCGTACCGACAGCATGGCGCTGTTTGAAGACCACCACGCCCAGCTCAAGACTTACGCGCCCAATGACGGTACCCGTGCTGCCTTGGCTGAGGTCGAGCGCATCTGGGCGGAGTACCGCGTGCTGGTCGCAGGCACCCCCGATAAGGCACAGGCTCCCGCGGTGCTGGCCAAGGCCGAAGAGTTGGTCAAGCAGTGTCAGGTGGTGACCGACTTGTTCGAGCAGCACAACGGTGATGCCGCCTCCCACGCGATCAACCGCAGCGGTTGGAACCGTGTGCTGACCCAGCGCACCGCCATGTTTTATATGGCTCGTGCCTGGGGTGTCGAAGCACCTGGCCTGGACGAGTCCTTCGAGGCGTCGGTCAAAGAGTTCGGCCTGATCATGCAGGAGCTGCAAGCTGCTGGCGCGCCCAACGCGGAGATCGCCGATGCCCTGCGCAAGACCGACGCGCGCTGGCAGTTCGCGAGCAAGGCCTTCGCCTCCAAGGAGTTCGTACCAACCATCGTTGCGGTCAACGCGGAGTCGCTGTTCCGCCAGCTCAACGAAATGACCCGCCTCTACGCCGGCTTGCGCGAAGACGGCCTCTGATTCGTCCCCTGTGCCCGTCGCCTTTTCCTAGGCACGGGCGAGCAGTCCAATTCGCTGCAAGACGCTGACGATTTCTCGTTTCCTCTGTCGGCAAAGTTTTGCCCCTTGCCGGCAAGGCGCTGTGCTGCGAGTTGCTGCAAGCCCCGTAATATCTGGGTAGCCGTAGCTGGCCCATATTCTGCTTGATGCCGGTCATGAGACTGCCAGGAGGCCTTATGACCAGCATCACCAGCAGCACCCCAGCGATGGTCAGTTACTACACCAGCCAGGCGAATGCCTCATCCACAAAGACCGACACCAATGCCGAGGGCTCCGCTAGCAGCGACCCACTGGCAGAACTGCGCCGCTACGCCGGCCAGGTCGTCGCACGCAGCGAGGGTGGTTTGCTGCGCGCGCTGAATAACGGCACAGGCACGACGGCCTCCTCCAGTGCTACGGCTGCCGGCGGTGCAACCGGCAGTGCGGCTACGGCTACTATTCCGCTGCCGGATGTCGCCGAGTTGGACCGCGACGAAGCCAATAAGCTGCTGGGGCAAGTGCAAACCCTGATCGATCAGGGCCTGGACAAGAGCATCAGCTTCAGTGGCGTCAATGGCGATAAGGAAACCCAATCATTGGATACCTACCGCCAGTGGTTGCAGGAGAAGGGCGGTATCAGCGTTTACGCTTGATGCGTGCCGAAGACTTCAGCCAGATGCTCTTGGTAACGCAGGACGTCCGCCTCGATGGCCGGGCGTTTCATCACGTCGACGCAGAGAAAGGTCGGCAGGGCGGTCATGCCCAGGAACTCATTGGCCTTGTGAAACGGCAGGTAGACCGCATCCACACCCTTGCCTGCAAAGAAGTCTGACGGGTCGTCGAAGGCCTGTTGCGGCGCATTCCAGGTCAACGACAGCATGTATTGCTTACCCTGGATCAGGCCGCCGCTGCCGTATTTCTGCGAGGTATCCGAGCGGGTGCGACCATCGCTGGCATACAGGCTGCCATGGCCAGCGGTAAAGACTTCGTCGAGGTACTTCTTCACCGTCCAGGGTGCGCCCATCCACCAGCCGGGCATCTGGTAGATCACCACGTCGGCCCACAGGTATTTGGCCACCTCGACGTCCACGTCATACCCCGCGTCGATATGGGTCTGGCGCACGTCATGGCCGGCGCGGTCGAGAAAGGCCAGCGCGGTGTCATGCAGGGTGGTGTTGTAACGGCCATCGGAATGGGCGAACTGTTTGCCGCCGTTGAGTAGCAAGATCTTCTTCATGGCATCAGCCTCCGAAATGGGAATAACGGCATGCTAAAGCCTGCGCCCTGGCTGAAACACCGGCCGGGGCGCAAATGATATGTGCTTTAAGATCAAGAATAGTGCGGCCAAGCCTGCTGTAGTGTTAATAACGCTGCCTGCTATGGGGGCGCGGCAGGTTGATCCACACTCGCTGTATTACAGCTTAAAGTGCCCGACGAGTTCATCCAGTTGCGTCGACAGGCTCTGCAGGCTGGTGCTGGATTGGGTGAGCTGGTCGGCGATCTGAGTGGTTTCCTGGGTGAAATGATTGATCTGCTCGACGTTGCGGTTGATTTCCTCGACCACGCAGGACTGCTCCTCGGTAGCGGTCGCCACCTGAATGTTCTGGTCGTTGATCTGGCTGATATGGCCATTGATCTGCTCCAGGGCCGCGGAGGCCCTGCCGGCGTACTCCACCACCTGTTCGCTCTGCTGCCGGCCCCTGGCCATGACCTCCACCGCCGCGCGGGATTCGCGCTGCAGGCGGTCGATTACCTGCTGGATTTCTTCGGTCGAAGCGCCCGAACGGCTGGCCAGGGTGCGCACCTCGTCGGCCACCACGGCAAACCCGCGGCCCTGCTCGCCGGCACGGGCGGCTTCGATGGCGGCGTTGAGTGCCAGCAGGTTGGTTTGCTCGGAGATGCTGCGGATGGTGTTGAGCGTCGAGCTGATCGCGTTGATCTGCCCGGCGAGGGTTTCGACCACCTGGGAGGCTTGCTGCAGTTCGCCGCTAAGGGTTTCGATCTGCTGCTGAGCCTGGGTCACCACGTCGCGGCCATCGCCGGCCTGGGTGCTGGCTTCGCTGGCCATGCGCGCGGCATTTTCGGCGTTACCGGCGATCTCGTTGACCGTGGCGCCGAGTTCATGGACCGCCGTGGCGACCTGCACCGTGCGATCACTCTGGGCAGCGCAGTTGCTCTGGGTCAGGCGAGCACGTTCCGCCACTTCGCGCGCCATGGCCGAAAGCTGCCGTGAGTTGCCGGCCAACTGCTGCATGGTGCCGTGAATCTTGTCGATAAAGCGGTTGAAGCTGTTGGCGATCTCGCTTAGTTCGTCCTGGCCGGGCAGCTCAATGCGCGTATTCAGTGCCAGGTTTTCGGCGGCATTGCCCAGCTTGTCCTGCAGGATGGAAACGCGACGGCGCAGGTTGGCGACGATCAACCAGGCAGTGATAAAGGACACCACCAGGCCAAGGGCAATAATTGCCAGTTGTCGGGTGCGGCCGCTGGCATAACTTTCATTGCTGCGCTGGTTCTGTTGCTCGGCCTGTTGCAGCAAACCGTCAAGCAGCTCGTTGGCGCCCTGGCGCATTACCCCATAACTTTTGGCGTACTGGTCACGGTAGATCTGCTGGGCGCGGGCCATATCGCCGCCATCGAGTGCTTGCAACAGGGGTGTCAGCTCTGCACTCACCATGCTCTCGAACTGATCGAGCAGGCGCTGTGCCTGCGCCTTGCGCTCCGGGTTGACCTGAGCCTCGACGGCATTGCGCATGGCTTCGCGCATGCCTGGGATGTCCTCGTTGAGCGCCTCTTGAACCCGTGTCTTGACCCCGCGTTCGTCGCGCAGGCCTGTGTCCTGCAGCAGCATCATGTCGATGCCCACGCGCATGCGCGGTATACGTGAGGCTGCTTCGGCCATGGCGCGCATCGGTGCCGAGGTATTGAGGTACAGCGCACTGGCCTGCTGCTGCATGGTGGACATGCTCGTCAGGCTGGTCACTGCCACCAGAATCAGGGCAATACAGGGAATGGCCACAGCGATAATCAGGCGGGTTTTCAGAGTCAGTGAGTCGAGGCGCATGAGGCCCATTCCTTATTAGAATGAAACAGCAGTATAGGTGGGGCTAGCTGACCACGCCGGCAGGTTGGCTATGCATTCGCACCCGGTCAGGAAGTCGGCAGATACGAGGAAATCATGAGCCGCTTTCTTTACCTTCTATAGTTTGCGACTAAACGGCAAAAGGCCCTAAGTCGAGCGAGTTAAAATCGGCCAGCCCCTACCGCCGCCTTTGTCGGGCCGTTAAAGTCCGCGCCTGATTTTTCGCCCCGCAGGAGCCGTTATGCCCGAGTCGACACCAGCCAAATCTAACCGCTGGAAGCTGCCCGTCCACTTCACCCCGGTGGCGTTCGCGTTCTTCATGTCAGGCATCATGGCATTGCTGATGTGCCTGGTGATCACCGCCGCTAACACCGGTTTGACCGATGGTTATCTGCTGCGCGTACTCAAGGCCTATCAGTTGGCCATGCCGGTCGCCTTTTGTTGTGTGCTGTTCGTGCGGCCGGTGGTCATGATGCTGGTGCGTTTGACGGTTCGTTCGGGGCCGTAACGAGCGTTGTCAGGTGTCTGTATGGCTATCGCGGGGCGTGACTGTGTCTATCCGCTGCATCGCGCCGCACCGAGAATGCAGGCAGACCCTACAGCCGAGCTTGCCATGCACATCGCCATCCTCACTTTCGACGGTTTCAACGAACTGGACTCGCTGATTGCCTTCGGCATTCTCAACCGCATCAAACAGCCGGACTGGCGCGTGTCGCTGGCGTCGCCGAGTGCTACGGTCACCTCGATGAATGGGGTTCAGTTGCAACGTCAGGTGTCGCTAGACGGCATCGAAAGCTTTGATGCCGTGCTGGTTGGTAGTGGCATCAAGACCCGCGAGATCGCCCAGGACGCCGTCATCATGCAGACCCTGGCGCGGCTTGAGCCGCAACGCCAACTGATCGGCGCGCAATGCTCCGGCACCTTGCTGCTGGCCAAGCTGGGCTTGCTCGAGGGGGTTCCTGGCTGCACCGACCTCACCAGCAAACCCTGGGTGCAGGAGGCCGGTATCGAGGTACTCGAGCAACCCTTCTTTGCCCGCGGCAACCTGGCCACGGCGGGCGGCTGCCTGGCATCGATCTATCTCGCCGCCTGGACGATCACGCGCCTGATCGGGCGCGAAGCCGCTACCGAGGCACTGCATTACGTCGCGCCGGTGGGGGAGAAAGCGGAGTACGTCGAACGGGCGTTCGGCGCTATCGAGGCCTACCTGCCGGGTAGTTAGCGATCTAGGGTCTGTTGACGTTTTGTTTGCGGCAACGCGGCTCGCCACAAAACGTCAAACGGATCATTTGTCGCTTTCTGTAGGAGCGAAGGGGGCGCCTAGTCTTTATTCGCGATAGACCTTGAAAACGCTGAAGTATCGAGACTAAAGCGAAGCGCCGACCGGCCCCTCACACCGACATTTCATCGTAGCCGCGGCACGAGTAAGCCCGCCGCCGCGTGAGTGCCATCGGGCCGATTTTTCAGGCTTTTTGCGAAAATAGGCTGCAAAAAAAGCCCGGATAGCCGATAGCTATGTACCTGCGGTGTGGAGAGAGAACGATGTTCGGTAACCGGTTGAAGAAAGAGATACAGGTCAAGGATGCCGAGCTGTCGATGCTCCGCCAGATGTTGGCCGGAATAGACGCGGAAATGATTATGTTGTCAGTCGATTCGGACTACCGGATTGTCGAATGCAATGACAATTTTGTGGCGTTTATCGGCTATGCGCGTCAGCAACTGATCGGTCGGCCGATGAGTGATCTCGTACCAAGCTATGTAAAGGACTTGCCCTGTTTTCATAACCTTCGGGCGGCGGTGAAGGCCGGGAAGTCGGTACATGATCACTACCGATTTATTCATGCTGACGGCCCTATGGTCTGGCTGCAGGCATGCTGGCAGCCGGTGCTGGATGCGTCTGGGCGCCTGGAGAAGATTCAGTGTCTGGGTAGCGAGATCACTCCCGCCGTGGACAAGGCGCGGGAGAACGAGGATTTCATCAAAGCTCTGCTGCGCTCCACGGCGGTGATCGAGTTCGACTTGAAGGGGCATGTACTCAAAGCCAACCAGCAGTTTCTCGATGGTATGGGCTACAGCCTGGAACGTATCAAAGGCAAACACCACAGTCTGTTCTGCTATGCCAATGAGAGCAGCACGCCCGAGTATGCGCAGTTCTGGCAGCGGCTCAATCGTGGTGAGTTCGTTGCCGGCCGCTTCCGGCGCGTCGACAGCCATGGCCGCGAGGTCTGGCTGGAGGCCACCTACAACCCGGTATATGACACGCAAAACAAACTCTACAAGGTGATCAAGTTCGCCACGGTGATTACTGATCAGGTCAGCCGTGAGCAGGAGGTCAATGAGGCTGCGAGTATCGCCTACGATATCTCGCAAAAGACCGACCTAAGCGCCCAGGATGGCGCGCAGGTTGTCAACGACACGGTGCAGACCATGCAGCGGATTGCCGAAGAAATGGGCTCTGCTTCGGCCGGTATCGAGGCGCTCGGCAAGCAGTCGCTGCTGATCAACACCATGGTCCAGACCATTGGCGGTATCGCCCAGCAGACCAACCTGCTGGCACTTAACGCGGCCATCGAGGCAGCCCGTGCAGGTGAGCAGGGCCGTGGTTTTGCGGTGGTGGCCGACGAGGTCAGGCAACTGGCGAGTCGCACTAGCCAGGCGACCGAAGAGATCGTCGGGGTGGTGCAGCAGAATCAGAAACTCGTCGACAAGACGGTCAACGACATGGCCAGCAGTCGCGAGCAGGCCGAGGCCGGGCTGGCACTGGCCAACCAGGCCGGTGCCGTGATCGTCGAAATACGCCAGGGCGCCAAGCAGGTATTGGCGGCGGTAGAACGCTTCGCCAGCCAGTTGAAGTAGCCAGGGCCGCCGATGGCGCGGCCTCAGGCGTCAGCCTTTGTCTGGCGGTGTTGGGGCTGGCTTGGTTTTGGCCATCTGCTTGGCGGCTGCCGCCATCAGGCGCTGAAAAGTGGCGCAGTGCAGGTGGTTGTCGGCGGGGCAGGCGGCAGCATGGCGCAGGCCGTCGCGGATGGCGGACAGGCGCTTGATGGTCTGGTCCAGTTGATCGGCTTTGCTGCTCAGTTGTTGCCGGTCGATGGCCGGGCCGCCTTCGGCGCTGAGCATCGCGCCGATGTCTTCCAGGGCAAACCCTGCCGTGCGCCCCAGCGCGATCAGCGCCAGGCGTTGCAATACTGTCTCGGCAAAGACCCGCTTCAGGCCGCTGCGGCCGATAGAGCGGATCAGCCCCTTTTCCTCGTAATAACGCAGCGTCGAGGCCGGCAAGCCGGACCAACGCGCGACCTGACCGATATCCAGCGTTTTCATGCTTGACCTCAAGTCGACTTGAACCCGTAGCCTGCTGAAGAAGGCTTTCAGACAGGTTAGAGGGAGATCGTTATGACAGTCGAGAACATCATGCAGGTGATTATTCTGGGGGCTGGCGCCACGCTGGTCATAGACGTCTGGACGCTGCTGCGGCGCAGGCTGCTGGGCGTGCCGTCGCTGGATTACGCCTTGGTCGGGCGTTGGCTCGGGCACATGCGTCACGGCCGTTTTCGCCATGGGGCCATTGGCAAAGCGCCAGCGGTGACAGGCGAGCGGGCGTTGGGCTGGGCGTTTCACTACCTGACCGGATTGGCGTTCGCCGGGATGTTTCTGCTGCTGGTCGGGGCGCCTTGGCTGCAGCGGCCGACACTCTGGCCGGCTCTGCTGTTCGGCGCACTCACGGTGGCTGCACCGCTGCTGGTGATGCAGCCGGCATTCGGCATGGGCATCGCCGCCACACGCACGGCGAACCCGCGCCAAGTCAGGCTACGTGCGCTGGTTACCCACCTGCTGTTCGGCGCCGGGCTGTACCTGGTAGCTGCGCTGTTGGCCGGGTTCTAGGCTGACTGGTGCGCCGCGCGCACCAGGTATCGCATACCTGCGTGCGCTTAGTGGCTGTAGCCCGGCTTCTGCCGTGCTGTCTTGAGCAGGTCGGCCGGGGTGATATGACCGACCACCTGGGTGGCGGCGCTGCCGGGGTGCGGCAGGCCGAGAATGTGGCCCTTCATCTTGCCGATGACGTGCATCTCGCAAGGTTTGCAGTCGAACTTGAGGGTCAGCACTTCGTCGCCATGCACCAGTTGCATCGGCTCGACGCGGGTTTTCACGCCGGTCACGCCCTTGGCCTGCTTGGGGCACAGGTTGAAGGAGAAGCGCAGGCAGTGCTTGGTGATCATCACCGGCACTTCGCCGGCCTCTTCGTGGGCCTCGTAGGCGGCGTCGATCAACTGCACCCCGTGGCGATGGTAGAACGCGCGGGCCTTGTGGTTGTAGACGTTGGCCAGAAACGACAGGTGTGCCTCCGGGTACACCGGCGCCGGGTCGGTCTCTGCCTTGCGTCCGCCACGGGGGTGAGCCGTCACGCGTGCTTCAGTGAGCTGGTCGATGGCCTCGCGGCGTAATGCCTTGAGCTGCGAGTTAGGCACGAAGAACGCCTGCGGTGCGTCTAGAGTGACGCCCTGAGCGTGATACATCGTGGTACCGAGCTGGGTCAGTAGGTCGCGCAGGCCATCCAACGCCTGTTCCGGCTTATTGGCCGGGCCGAAGGGGCCGGGCAGGGCGACCTGCACGCTGATGCCTTCTTCGCTGGTGGCGGTCAGTTGCAGCGCGGTTTCGCGCAGTTCGACCTGCCAGCTGACGCCAATGCGGCGCTCGGCGCTGGTTTTTTGCAGGGCCTGCTGCCAGTTGTGGTCGAGGTTGCGGCTCAGCGGGTGGTTCGGCCGCAGGCGGCTGAGGCCAGCGGGCATCTCATTGGGTTCGACGCGGTAGCGGTAGCGCGGCGCGCCATCTTCCTCAAACTCACCCTTCAATTCGGCGATGTTGGCGCGAAAGCCCACCACTTCGCGTTTGACCAGCACATTGAGGCCGTCGCCGTTGGACAGCGGCGTATCGGTGACAGCGATCAGGTCGCGTTTGCCGACCTTCTCCACATGGCCCACCGACAGCCCGGTGAAGGTCGGCGAGTCGAAGGCGCCGATGTCGATCTTGCGCTCGCTGACAAAGTAATCGGTGCTGCCACGGTGGAAGGTCTTGTCCGGGTCGGGCACGAAGAAATGCGCGGTATGACCGCTGGAGGCGCGGGCCAGGTCGGGGCGCTCTTCAAGCACCTGGTCGAGGCGCTGGCGGTAGTAGGCAGTGATGTTCTTCACGTAGCCCATGTCCTTGTAGCGCCCCTCGATCTTGAACGAGCGCACGCCGGCTTCGACCAGGGCGCGGATGTTGGCGCTCTGGTTGTTGTCCTTCATCGACAACAGGTGTTTTTCAAAGGCGATCACCCCGCCTTTTTCATCCTTGAGGGTGTAGGGCAGGCGGCAGGCCTGGGAGCAGTCGCCGCGGTTGGCGCTGCGCCCGGTCTGCGCGTGGGAGATGTTGCACTGGCCGGAGAAGGCCACGCAGAGCGCGCCGTGAATAAAGAACTCGATGGCCGCGTCGGTCTCGTCGGCAATCGCGCGGATTTCCTGCAGGTTCAGCTCGCGCGCCAGTACCAGTTGGGAGAAGCCGGCCTGGTCGAGAAACTTGGCCCGCGCCAGGGTGCGGATATCGGTCTGGGTGCTGGCATGCAGCTCGATCGGCGGAATATCCAGCTCCATTACCCCCATATCCTGCACGATCAGCGCATCCACACCCGCGTCGTAGAGCTGATGGATCAGCTTGCGTGCCGGCTCCAGCTCATCGTCATGCAGGATGGTGTTGATCGTGGTGAACACCCGCGCGTGGTAGCGCCGGGCGAACTCGACCAGCCCGGCGATCTCACTCACCTCGTTCGCGGCGTTGTGCCGCGCGCCGAAGCTCGGGCCGCCGATATAAATGGCATCGGCGCCATGCAGGATGGCCTCGCGGGCAATCGCCACATCGCGGGCGGGGCTGAGCAGTTCCAGGTGGTGTTTGGGCAGGGACATGGCGGTTTCTTTTATCAGGCGGCACGGGCAAGGCGTGCATTGTAGCCGCCTGAAGGCGAGGCGGCACCCTGCCGGATCAGTGGCTGCTTATGAGGGCGTGGTTGCAGGTCGAGCCTGACTGTAGGAGATGCCCCGTCGTCCAGACGTCGCGCTGTCGCGCAGCAAACTGGATGCGCGTGAGGCTCGCTGTTGTGGGAGGGGCTTTAGCCGCGAAGAGTTCGCGGCTAAAGCGGGATGCCGCCCAGCGGAGCGCCGCCCGGCCCCTCCCACGCAGTCTGTCATTGACCGACATTGGCTTCTTGTCGCGACACTAGGCGTTGGCCGCCAGGGTCGGGCCGTGGGCCTGCCTGGCAGGCGCGGCGACCTATCAGGCGAACACGAAATACTTGCGCACGGTTTCGACGACTTCCCAGGTGCCCTTCATGCCGGGCTCGACCACGAAGATATCGCCGGCCTTGAGGTGGATCGGCGCCAGGCCATCCGGGGTGATGATGCAGTAGCCTTCCTGAAAGTGGCAGTACTCCCACTTCACGTACTCGACACGCCATTTGCCGGGGGTGCAGATCCAGGTGCCCATGATCTTGCTGCCGTCATCGGAGGTGTAGGCATTGAGGTTGACGGTATGCGGATCACCTTCGATGCGCTCCCACTTGCAGGCATCGACGACAGGCATTGGCTGGGTGTCGCGCAGGACAGTGATCGGTGGGTTGGCCATGGGGTGCTCCGCTGAAAGGCTAAAAGGGTCCTCACCATAGAGCAGCGGTTGGCGGAGCAGCGGTCTGGATTCGACATCGGGATGTTCATTCGCGTAACGCCGTTCAGCAGCGCGGCGCGCCTACGGAATGGCTGCTGTAATCGTGTAGGCTTGGCGCCTTTTCGCCGGGGCCGGATAGGCGCCTGTGCAACAGACCCTAGAGGATGTGAAACGTGGACCAAGAGCTTGAGCAGATCGATAAGTGGTTGAGCCAGTACGGCAGCGAGGAGTCCATCGCCACGGCCAGCGAGCTGGATGGCTTTCTCACCGCGATTGTCTCCGGCCCCAAAATGATTCCGCCGAGTGTCTGGTACCCGGCGATCTGGGGCGAGGGGCACGAGCCGAGCTGGCAGAGCCAGAAAGAGGCTGAGCGCTTTATGCAGCTGGCCATCGACCTGATGAACCATGCTGCGCAAACCCTGAGCCACGCGCCGGAAGACTATGAGGCGCTGTTTCTGATCGACGAAGACGAGCAGGTCATCGTTGAGGCCTGGTGCTTTGGCTATATGCGCGGTGCCGAGTTGGCTGGCTGGGTCGAGGATGAGCAGGATGACGAGCTGACCGAACTGCTGGCGGTGATTGCCCTGCACTGTTCCGAAGAAGGCGAAGCCGTGATTGCCGGTTTTAGCGATGAAGAGCGCGAAACCGCGCTGGCGCTAGTCGAAGCGTCCGCCATCGAACTGCACGCCTACTGGCTGGCGCGTCGTGAGCCGCTGGAGCCGATCCGCCGCGAGGCGCCGAAGGTCGGGCGCAACGATCCGTGCCCCTGCGGCAGCGGCAAGAAACACAAACAGTGCTGCATGCAGTGAGCTGACGCCTGCGCGCGATTGCGCGCAGGCTTACCGACCTCAGTGGATCGTCGGGAAGCGCTCTTTGACCAGTGCCTGCGCCTGCAGGGTCAGCTGATCGAGACGACGGTCGCGCTGTTTCTCTGCCTCGCTCATGGCCTTCTTGCCGTGCTGCTGCAGCAGGTAGGTGTGGATCTGCCGCACCTCCTGAGACTGGTAGATCGGTGCCAGGTCCTGCACCGCCACCAGGCCGTCCGAGCGCTGGCGGCGGGTGTTCATCAACACCTGTGGCCCTTGCGCCGCCAGTACTTGAAAGCCCATGGCCTCGAAGGTCGGCACCTTGCTTGCCACGCAGGCCAGTTCGGCATGGGGGCGACTGCTGACCATCTGCTGCAGCATGGCCCGGGCGATGCCGCGCCGGCGGTGGCTGGCCTGCACGGCCATGTAAGCCAGGGTGCAGGCCTCGGGGTCATCCTCACTCGGCAGGTACAGGGCGAAGCCGAGTACCTGAGACGGGTCCTGATCATCCAGCGCCAGGATCAGCTGTGCGGTGGTATTCAGCGCCGCGTCCATGGTCTGCAGATACAGGTGCACTTCGTAGCCAATCACATATTGGTACAGCTGATAGAGCGGGTTGCTGGGCGTCAGCGACACCGGGCTGATGTCGCCGAAGTAATCCACCACCATCTGTAGCACCTGACTTTTCAGGGACTCGGGCGGCGGGGTATTCAAGTGAGCAAGGGTGAACATCGAAACGTTGGCTCCAGGCGTACCCAGGCAGGGCAATGGGCGAGGGCGCCATTGTAGCGCCCGCGTCTTGTCAGCGCCGCTGCCAGCGCGGATTGGCTGTCGCTTCGTGCCGAGTTTTTGAGCGGCACGTTTTCGGGGGCGATGTCCGGACTGGACATCGCATGCAGGGTAGGAGCCCCGCCTCGGGGCGAATCGATTGCAGCCATGCAGTGACTTCGGTGTTGCCCATGGCATTCGCCGCGGGGCGCGGCTCCAACCCAAAGCATCGGCGCCGCGCCTTAGCGCGAGGCTTGTGGCATCGACAGCTTGTGTGCCGGGCGCATCACTTGATAAAGGTCGCCCCACGCGTATTCACGTAGACCGAATAGATCGAGTGGCTGCTGGCCATAAACAGCCGGTTGCCCTGTAACCCGCCAAAGCACAGGTTGGCGCAGCGTTCTGGCAGGCGAATGTGGCCGATGGCTTTGCCCTGGGTGTTGAACACCCGAACGCCGTCCAGCTCTTCCGGTTTGCCCTGGGGGGAGCCGTTGCTGCCCCAGCCACACCAGAGGTTGCCGGCTTCGTCGCACTTGATGCCGTCGACCGCGCCCGTTGCGCCAGCGTCGATATGCGTGCGTCGCTCGCCCAGCGTGCCATCAGCGTTGACGGGGTACGCCCATACCAGGCGGTTAGGCTTGGCCCGACCTTCCACCACATAAAGGCTTTGCTCGTCTGGCGAAAAGCACAGGCCATTGGGGCCGGCGAGGTTATCGATAACGCGGCTGACCTTCAGGCTCTGGCCGTCGATGCGGTACACGCCATGGGGCAGCTCGATCTGAACCTTATGGCCTTCGTACTCGTTGCCGGCCTGGAAGGGTGGGTCGGTGAACCAGATCGAACCGTCGCGTTTGACCACAATATCGTTGGGTGAGTTGAAGCGTTTCCCCTCGTAATTGTCAGCCAGCACCGTGATGCTGCCGTCGTGCTCGGTACGGGTGATGCGCCGGCCCAGGCCCTCGTTGGTCGAGCCCTCGCAGGCGATCAGGCACCCTTGGTTGTCGCGCGTCAGGCCATTGGAAAAGTTCGAAGACTCACGGTAAACACCCAGCGACTGGCTGATCTCGTCCCAGCGCATGATGCGGTTATTGGGGATATCGCTGAGCAGCAAGTAGCGGCCATCCCCCACCCATACCGGACCTTCGGCCCAGCGCAGCCCGCTGGCCAGCTTTTCTACGCTGGCGTTGAACAGGCGCAGGTCGAGAAAACCATCGTCGAGAATCTCCACCGACGGGTCGGGGTAGCGCAGGTTCAGCGGCTCGGTGGCGCGTGCCAGTTGCGGCAGCAGCGAGCCAATGCCGGCTGCCGCCGCCGAAAAGGCCAGGGAGTGCTTGAGAAATTGCCGGCGTGAGCCGGCAGGGCGTTGTTCGTCGTTCATCGTGAGTGTCCTTATTGTTCTTGTTGGACCGCAGGATGCGGCGCAAATAACTTATACGATGTATGACGACTTTGGAAATAGTGCCGCTTTGCTATGGCGTACAACATCGGCTTTAAGGGGGGTATCCTTATAGGTTGGGCTTAAAAGCTGCGTGTATGACTTCCGCTAGTGAGCCATGTCGTACGATGACATTGGGGTGTGAAGAGGATAGCCACTTGCACAACGCTGTAGAGCAGACCGTCCCCGGCATGGGTACTGGCGCCGCTGCCAAGGCTTCCAGTGCCGGCTTGGGCTATGATGCGCGCCCTTATCCCGCCGTTAAAAACCAGGTCACTATGCCCGGCAACGCCCTCTATACCGACCTGTCGGGTTATTACGACCTCATGTGCGCCGATATCGACTACCAGGCGCAAAGCCACTGCGTGCATCGCTTGCAACAGCTGTTTGGCAACGCCGGCAAGCGCCACCTGGACCTGGCCTGCGGCACCGGCCCGCACGTGCGCCACTTCACCGATGCTGGTTACCAAAGCAGCGGGCTGGACATCAACCAACCGATGCTGGACCGCGCCGCTTTGCGCTGCCCGGAAGCGCAATTCTCTCGGCAGGATATGTGCGCCTTTAGCATGGCCGAGCCGGTCGACCTGATCACCTGCTTCCTCTATTCCCTGCACTACAGCGCGGGCATCGAGCGGCTCAAGGCCTGCATTGCCAGCGTGCACCGTGCACTGGCCGCCAACGGCGTATTCTGCTTCAACGCCGTCGACAAAGACCGCATAGACAACGCCTCCTTCGCCGCACACACCGCCCACCATGCGGACGGCCTGTTCAGCTTTCGCTCGGGCTGGCATTACCGCGGGGAGGGCGAGCAGCAATCGCTCCGGCTGCGCATCGAACGAACAATGGATGAGCACACCCAGGTCTGGCACGACGAACACCCCATGGTCGCGGTGAGCTTTGCCGAACTGCAGGCGCTACTGGCGCCCGACTTCGAGGTGCACATGCTGGCCCACGACTATGAAAAGCTCACGTCCTGGGATGCCGAGGCCGGCAATGCGCTGTTTGTCTGTGTGAAGCGCTGATCCGGTCAGGGAAGGCGGCTTAAGAGAATAAAGAGTGGCTAATTGCCACTTTTGCGCGCTTTGCATAGAGTGTCGCGGCTGTCGCAACGACGGCATTTTTAAGCCAACAAGGATGAGTCGATATGAAGTTCAAAATGCTCGGTATGGCGATGGTTCTGGCGCTGGCAGGGTGTGCCAGCTTTCCGGGGGAGCAGGTCGCAGAAACCACATTGCCCACGATGTCGAGCTATCAACAGCGCCCTGGCGTATTCGTTGATTTCACGTTCTACCAGGGCGAAGCCGGCAGCACCAAGGCCGTCGAAGTCCCGCAGGGGCGCGATATGCTCAAGCCGCAGCTTGAAGCTGCACTGCGCGACTCTGGCATGTTCAGTCGCTACACCCTCGATCAGTTCCAGAAGCAGCCGGGCGACTACACCCTCAAGCTGAGCGTCTACAACAGCGGCTCGGCTGGAGCAGCCATGGTCAGTGGCATGATTACCGGCTTTACCCTGGGGATCATTCCCGGGAGCGCGAAAGACGAATACACCATGACCCTGCAGGTGCTGGACGAGCAGGGCCAGGCGATCAAGGTCGGTGAGAACCAGGACTCGGTGCGCACCTGGATGGGCTTGGTGTTCATCCCCATGATGGCTCACACCCCGGCCGATGCCGTGAACGACAGCTTCCGTCGGCAGTTCAACGCTCTGCTCAAGCAACTGCTCGACCAGCAGGTGTTGAAATACGCTCAGGGGCGCTCGCTGCTGATGCGCGGCTGATCGCAATCGGCGCGCCCAAGGCGCGCCGATTGTTCTACTACTGCTTCAATGCCTTGATAAAGGCCGGGTCCTGATACAGCTCTGCCAGCAGCTTGCGCACCAGCGGGTTGTAGGCGTTAGCCGCCGCCGGAATGGCGATGGCACCCACGAAGCTGCTGTCCCAGGTGCTGGTGACGGTCTTGCTGCCGCTGTACAGCACCGTGCTGCCCTCGCTCAGTTTGAAATCCGCACCGATCACACCTTCACCACTGCCCATGCCAGCCGTAAGGCTGTTTTGGCGCAACTGCACATCCAGATGTCGCGACGCAGTAGGTTCCAGAAGGCCTGCCAGGCGCAGTTCTGCTTCCAGCGCTTGTTGCACATGCTTGCTCAGCGAGCCGTCCGGGCTACGGATGGGGTTGGTGCGCACCGAGATCGAATCCAGCCCCTTATCCGCCACCACGCTTGGCGCGTTCATGGCACTCAGCGGCGCCTGTTGCTTGAGTATTTGCACATTGTCGAAGTTGGGTTCGTAGCGAGTCATGGACACACCGCAACCTTGCAGAACGGCAGCGGCGGTTACCAGTAGAGCGAAACGCTTGAGCATAGGAGTCCTTTCGGGTGGTTATGAAGGATCGCGATGGTAGCTCAATGCCATTTCGGTGTCTGCGGGCCGCCTGCATCTCCCATTTATTGATGATGGGCTATAACCCGCGTCCATCTACTCGGACTCGGCCTGACGGCAGTGCGTATCCCATGGCGTATTGGTCGGGTCGATGTGCTTTTTCAAAGCGAAGTATGGCTTTGCGTGGGGCAGGGGGCGGCAGTCACCTGCGCGGGGAATGGCCAGATCAGTTGGCTGTCAGGCTCGCTTTTGGCCTGCTGAATGATCACCTGACGATTTATCAGACGCCGGGCCACAATCAGCCCACAATGGCCATCTGCCGTCTATGGAATCGGGCAACTTAGCCGGAGCATTTCATAAGGCGGTGCATTGGAGTCACGCTCATGGGTATGTCTAAATTGCTGTTCGCCGGTCTTGTGTTTGCCACCGTTGGTTTGAGCGGTTGCTCGAACATGTCTCACCAAGACAAAACCACCGCCGGTGGCGCTGTGGTGGGCGGGGTTGCCGGGAACCTGCTCTGCGGCGGAGTGCTCTGCACCGGTTTAGGTGCGGCAGTCGGCGGGGTGATTGGTCACGAAGTGGGCAAGGACGATAAGAAAAAGAACTGAGCTGATGGGCGCTGAGCCCTCTCCTTTGGCTACTCGCTGGTTTGCGAGTTAGCCCTACGCTTTTGCCTCTCTGCTCTCTCGCTGGCCGCCGCGTGCAAAGCGCTAATGCTTCAGCGGCGGTAGCCAGGTGCAGCTGCATCCCTATCCCGGTATTGCGCGGTGGTTATCGCTACTCTTTCGTGCGCGCCTCTGCGTGCAGCGGTGCGGGCTAGCGCGCCAGCGTAGCGTCGCTGTCAGTGGCGGCGCTTCTTACCTTGGCAGCCAGCACGGCGGCTCGAATGGCCGCCAGGCTTTGCTTGGCTGCAGGCGATTCAAATAAGGCGCTCTCCGCCAGGGTGTAGATGCGCTCGCCGTTGTGCAGGGTGAACTCGACAAACGCCAAATGCTCGGACCAGGAGCGGTAACGCCGCACCATAAATAGGCTGTGCTTCGAGGTGACCGCCGCCACGCTGCTCAGCGCGATCTGTCGGTGGCCGCGTTCACTGGAAAGGATCAGCTCATCGTTGTGCACGGAAGCAGGCTTGGCGTTGTTCAAACGCCGCCATTCCAGCGCAAACCGCCATGCCATGGGCAACAGACAGCCGCCGACCAGCAGCAGCTCGGGCAGCCGCGTGTCTGGTGATCTGATGACCAGCAGCCCGCCGATTGCTACGAGGATGCTCAGGGTGATCGCGCGGTAGAAATACACACTGTGAAAGTCGGTGAACGTCAGAAAGCGGATGTCCATGGCGCTATTCCTTGGTAGCGCACTGCTCGAACGCGAGCAGTGCTGGGAGGGGCAACCCCGCGACTGTAACGACCCGGTACTCAGCCGGTACGCCGACGCATCTAGCGGTCTGGTTTGCCCTCGAAACGCCGCGCGATGGCACCCATCACCAGCCCGCCGACGATACCGATGGCACCGCAGGTCCAGCCCATGGAGCGGTCGGTCACGAAACCGACGTATTTCACAGGGGCGGGTAGGCCGAGCAGGCCGGTGAACAGCAACATCGCAACGGACAGGGCAATAAGAGAGAAGCTGGCCGCTTGCCAGGAATCGGTGGGAATGCACTTTTTCCGGCAATAGAGGTACGCCAGACCCAGCGGCAGCAGAAGCTGGGTCGAAAGGAAAATGATCAGATTACTGCTGTCGCTCATCGCGGGCTGCTCCAGGTGGCCTCGCTCAGGGTAGGGTATCTCGCCGCCGCGCCGCGTGATCCGTCACGCAAATAGAGTGGGTTGCTGGGCGTCAGCGGTACCGGGCTGATATCGCTGAAGTAGTGCACCACCATCTGCAGCACCCGGGGCTTTGAGGGGCTAGGGTGGCGGCGCAGCGAGGTGGGTGAGGGTGAACCTCGAAAGGCGGGCTCTTGATAAAACAGCGGGCGCCATTGTAACGCGTGTTGCCGGCGCTCAGCAGCGCTACAAGCTGATACCCGCCGCCGTAATGTGCAATGAAGGTAGTGACATTAGAACAGGACGTAGCTGAAAGGCGTTCGAGGTATCTTGGTCACTGACGAGACGCCCGCATGATACTCGAGACCACTGTTCTGCAGCTTTTCTGCAACGATGGCTTCGACACTTTGATCAGGATCTGTCTGGAAGATCCCAAGCGCCCAATAGGAGCGCAGATCTATCTGGGATTTGCGTATTTTGGCAACCTTCCCCAGATCTTCGATCATGTTCGACACGCAGTTTCCCAAGTTAACGTGCTGTTTTATTTCTAACGCAACATATCGGTCGGTTGCCCAACCTTTCTTGCGGATTATGAAGTCGGGCTTGAGGGACGAGCGAACGCTTTCTCGTCGGTAATCAAACTGGAAGGTGAGTTCTCTTCCCCATTCCGGCATGCCTGGGTGTTCTGCCAGGAAGCGAGCGAACTCGACCTGAAACCAGACTTCCCAGCCTGTGATTTCTTGCTCGAAGATGATCCGGAATGACTTGCGTAAGGCGCGTTGTTTGAAGAACGCCTCCAATAACTCGCAGATGTAATCGAAGTCGGCTTTTGGTTTTTTCATGAGTCCCTTCACTGGTATCGATTGTGGCATATGGCCATGATGCGGCTGGATGCTGCCCTATCTCCTGGCGCGGTGCAATCGCTGACGCGAATACGCAACCGGCCAGCTTAATCCCGTATCCCGAGAATGGGTTTGCAGAAAGGGTTTTCGGGTAAAGTCGTATGCTTTAGCCGTTCAGCTTCTATGGGCTTATGAATGTCGTCGAAACGAAAATTCTCAGGCATCGAGCATGAGTTGATCCGCACCTTGACCGGCGCCTGCGAAACGGCAAAAAGTGAAATCGTTGGCTTCCAGTGGCTCACCCATGAGGTGGACTACGCGCACTTTCCGCAGAGCCTGGTGGTGACCTGGATGTTCGAGACCGAGGCACACAAAGCCCGGGCGCTGGCGAGTACGGACAAGGCGAGAATGCTGGAGCTGACGCTCGCTGCATTCGAACAAGTGGGCATCAGCGTCTCCAGCATCGCCGCCCATGTCGCGTTTGCGGTCGAGCAGCCGGCAAGGGGCAAACGTGGCCAAGGACATTGAGAACCCCTGCGTGTCGCTATGCCAGCTCAACAGCGAGCTGTGCGTCAGTTGCGGACGCACGCGCGAAGAAATCCGCAAATGGCGCGGCATGAAAAGGCCCGAGAAGATGGCCACCGTGCAGAAGGCTGCCGCGCGAATGAAGGCGATCGCCAAGAAGAAAGGCAAGGGTTAATGGCTAGCCTCGTAGGCTGGATGGCGCTCTTTGCATCCACCCTTGCGGCGGTTGTCCGGGCTACTCGCTTGTCGTAAAGGCGAAATCAGTGGTCTTGGGCAACGAAGATAATAAATCTGTCCCCTTTTCGCATGGGTGGTGAGAAATTAGTAACCAGATGCCGAGCTTTTCAACGTGGTTGAGTGTTTTTAGATTTCAGTATTAGCCGTTTTTATTTTTGAGTGAATTATGATTAATCAACTGCAGCAAAAATATCAGCTTTCGATGTTGGCGTTACTCGGTGCAGTTGCTGTGTTGGGTGTTTCTCCCTTTGTGGTTATCCGCTATCAGGAAGGTGACTTCATTGCAGTGCTCGTTGATGTGCTGCTGATTGTTGGGCTCATCAGTATTGTTGCTTGCGCGTACTATTTCAAAAAAATTCGAATTGTTAGTGCAATAGCTGCCGTATTTATTAACGCTGGCGCAGTGACCGTTGCTATTAATAATGGGGTGGATGGTGTTTTGTGGGTTTACCCCGTATGCGCCAGTACGTTTATTCTCGTAAGGCCTGTTGAAGCCCTGTTTATAAATGCAGTCGCCGGTGCAGTGGTGGTGGCTTTGGCAGATGTATTTAATATTGTCTCGCTGAATTCTTTTATTATCACGAGCATGATGTTGTCAATGAGTGCCTATGTGTATGCCCGTCATAGTTTGAAGCAGTTTAATTTGCTGGAAACCCTGAATACTATTGATCCTTTGACGGGTGCCTTTAATCGACGGTCATTGCGCTCAGGTATGGCAGCGGCATTATCCAGTGCGGAACGTAATGGCACTCAACAGTTATTGGCTATTGTGGATATCGATCACTTTAAGGTGGTGAATGATAATTATGGTCATGCTGTTGGCGATCAAGTCTTGAGGGATTTTTCCGCCATTACTATGGCCAATATCCGCAAATATGATCGATTTTACCGGTTCGGCGGGGAGGAGTTTGTCCTGCTCATTCCTGAGGTCAGCCTTCAGCAGCAACAGGCCTGTATCAACAAGCTTAGAGAGGCCATCAAAAACAACCTGAAAACGCCCGATGGTAAGGAAGTAACGGTGTCATTTGGCGTGGCACCTTGGCTGCCGGGAATGACTGCTGATATCTGGCTGAAGCGTGCGGATGAAGCGCTTTATTCAGCCAAAGCGCGTGGACGTGACTGCGCGGTGTTCAGTGACGATTCTGCTGCAATCGGTTAACGCGGTTTTGGCTGTCAGATGATTGATTGAGTAGGGTGGATGACGCTCTTTTCATGCACCGTCAGCGGTTGTCCGGGCTACTCGCTCACTGTTCCGGTACGGCCAACCACTGGCTCACGGTTTTCTGATAAGCGCCGGTGGCTTTGCTCAAATGCAGCCACTGATCGACATAGCTCTTCCAGACCACATCGCCGCGAGGCAGCAGGTAGGCCTTCTCACCATATTGCAGGTAGCGGGTCGGGTTGATGGCGCATAGGCCCGGCATGCGTTTTTGCTGATACAAGGCCTCGGACGCTTCGGTGATCATCACGTCGGCCCGTTTATCCAATAACTCCTGAAAGATGGTTTTGTTATCGTGGAACGTCAATTGAGCGAGTGGCAGGAAGGCCCGCGCAAATGCCTCGTTAGTGCCGCCTGCCGGCTCGATCACACGGACTGAAGGTTGGTTGATCTGCTCGATGGTTTGATAGCGGGAGACGTCTTCACAGCGAGCCAGTGGAATCTTGCCGTCGACATCCAGCGTCGTGCTGAAGAAGGCATGTTTTTGGCGCTCTAGCGTCACCGAGATACCGCCCATGGCGATGTCACACTTGTCGGCAACCATATCCGGCAGCAGGGTTTTCCAGGTGGTGGGCACCCACTGCACCTTCACCCCAAGGCTTTGCGCGAGGGAGCGAGCCAGCTCGATATCGATACCTTCGTACTCACCGTCGCCCTGCAGGAATGAATACGGCTTGTAATCGCCGGTGGTGCAGACCGCCAGTTGTCCTTTCTCCAGCACCTTGTCCAGATGTGAGGGCAACTCCTGGGCCTGGGCGAAACTCGACAGCCCGATCATCAAGGCGGCTATGGCGCTGTGGGTAAGATTTTTCATGGTGGGTCGATGCTCGTGGTTTGAAAGACGGGAAGAAGCCTGGTGATTGAACTTGCTGAGTGCAACAGAGTTAAGTCGAAGCATCATGTTGCATTGATCGTGCCCATGCTCTGCGTGGGCACGCCTTCCGAGGACACTCCGCGTCCTATTTGAGGGCAGAGATTGGTTGATGTGCTGGATTCGGTATTGATCGACGCAGAGCGTCGAGGGCTACCACTTCATAGGCTGAGTTGTGCGATCACATCGTCTGCTGACATGACCTCAGCATATTCGCCACCCAGTATCGCCAACGTCAGCTCGTGCACGGTTGAGGCATCCCAGCAGGTTCCACCTGGCCCGATCACAGGAACGGCGGTTGTGGCATCTGACGGGAGGATAATGCTGTACCCGAGCGCTTTGCCTACGCGGACGGTGGCATCCATGCTGTTATGGATCACAACACCAGTTAGAACGATGCGTTTTGCGTTCATTCCCTTTAGCGCGGCATCCAATTGGGTGCCTATGAATGCGCAGTTCTCATTCTTGGTGATGACGGCTTCGCCCTCTATGGGCGCAACTTCCTTTTTGATGCCATTCCAGGGGCCGTTAACGTAATAGCTGGAGGTGGGCGTTTTTTCATCATGCTTTACGTGAAGGACTGGCCAGCCATTTGATCGCCAGAATTGCAGCAGCCGTTGGATGACGGACACGTAACCGGGATGACTTTTGCCATCCCAGACGGGCCGATCAATGGCATCCTGAACGTCGAGGACAATCAAGGGGATTGGGCTGCGCATATCCGGCATTTGGCGTCGTCTCCTTATGATGGATACGCAGTGTGCTGCAGGGTTTATCTATCAACAACCATAACAGCCCCGATAGCTCCCACGCATAGCATGGGAACGCTCAGCAACCCGCTGGCCACATCCCGATAACGCAGGTATGAGCAGCAGCTACTGCAAGTCACCTACATCGGGCGATAAGGTATCCAGGTGTCCCCTTGCCAATGTAATAACGACAAGCCCTGGCGGTTCTCGCGGCGCGGGCGGCGATGGTCGTCGGGTGGGGCACTGCGCAAGGTGGGCACCAGGTCGCCGGTTATCCAGCGGCGGATGCAGCGGTTCTCCGGGTGGTAGTAGTGGATCAGCAGGGCATAAATGCCCGACTCGCTGATCAGCCGTGCTCGCTCCGGGTGGCCGTGGCCGCTAAGAACCACTGCATCGAGCAATTGGTCCGCGTCGAGGGTGCGGACTGCCCGTTCCTCTAGGTGCGGCTGCGCGATCATGCGGCCGAAATCTCGCGCACAAAACCAGCACTGTTGCTCGATCAGCAACGCGCGCAACTGGCGTTTATGGCGGGTGAAGGTCTGCGGAATCAGGATTTCGCCGGATAAGTCCGCTATTGCAGGTGAGTTGCTGGGGTGGTCATGGTGAATAGGCATATCCATTACCTCAATGGAATACACCGCTGCTGTCGGGAGCAGTTTTGCCGCTGCGTGAGCGTTTCTTAGGCGCTGGCGGCCAGGGTAGGGGGCGTGGGATGGGTGGTCAAGCGCAGGAGAAGCCGGTACCCCGTAAGTGCCATTCCCATATGTCCCCCTTTTCGCGACTCCGCTCACATATCCCGCTTTTGCCGAGCCACTGCGCAAGATTTTGCGCAGTGGGCTTCGGCTAGCATAGAGCTTTCAGGCCAGGCGCCGGCGCAACGCCGAGCAGGCATAGACATCGGACGGAACCGTGAGCAATGAGTGGCTACGTACCTAACAACCGGCATATCAGGAAGCCTCCAGAGCCGGAACCTTACAATGGCAACTTCGACCAACAAGTTCGCCCCCCACTGCAAGCGTCGCCAGCCGCCGCGTCCCAGCACATGGTCGGTATGCGTTTTATCTGGGACAACGGCGAACTGCTCCCCGCGAACATCCCCTACCAGTTGACCGGCGACCAGGGCTCGCCAATCCGTGGTGGCCTGGATACTCGCGGCAGTTTTATCCAGTACTTGCAAGCCAACCACTACGAAGCGCAGTTGCTGGCGGATGTCGATGTCACCAGCGCCGTCGTCAGCGCCAGGAGCGAACTGCAGGCCGCTCTCGACGACATTCTTGCCGCCGAACGTGCCGAGGCCGAGCAACTACGCATTGAGCAGCAAGGGCGCAACGTGGTGGTCAACTACTTCCACGTCCGCTTCGCCTTTGGCAAAGGCTTTTTTCTCGGCGCCTGGGGCTTGATCAAGTCGCTCAAGGAAATGGGCGATCTGATCAGCCCCTTCAACACCGCCTGGAATACGTTGGCCAGTGCCTGGAAGGCCAAGGCCACACCTCAGGAGGGCTGGTATGCCAACTTCCTGCGCAACTACTCCGCCGCGCAGCACGAAGAACTGGTGGAAGCCCTCGGCTTCGACCCTACCAGCATTACCCGCGAGAAAATCGCCGAAGCCTACGAAGTGGCCTGCTTTATCTACGACGACGGGCCCAGCAAGGATATCCTGGCCCGCTTCGCGGTCGACTACGCCAAGGCGCAAAATGCCGAGGAGGTCGCCGAGTTCGGCGGCGGTGCGGTATTTGAACTGGTCCTGGCCGCGCTGCTGATCATCTTCACCGGCGGCGCAGGCCTCGCCGCCCGCGGCGCCACCTCCATCCGCCACGCGGCTTCACTGGAGCGCCTGGGCCGTGCTCTGCAGCGCCTTAGCCGCGCGCTGAAGGATGTGAAGATCAAACTAAACGGCCGTGGCAGGGGCACCGGGACGGGTGCGCAGACGGTGGAGGTGCCGAGGCCGAGGGAGATTCAGGCGGAGAGAATTGTTGTACCTGAGCTACCGATAGTTCCAGGGCGGGTTCAGTCTCGGATAAATTTGCGTAATGGAAGTGTCAGCGAGGGCGCCGGGTGGAATCATTTAGTCGATAGACATTACAATCCTCGTAAGAATGCTTCGCAATTTACTATTCCCCAGGAAGAACTTCGCGTTTTGTTGCAAAGCCGGCAAGTAGTTGAAACTCCTGTAACGCGAACCTTGGCGAGTGCCGATGGCATTCGTTACGTGCGAGAGGTTAAGCTGGCGAGGGATGTTGGTATGGATAAGTTTAGTGGTATGCAACCTACGTCAGTGATGACTGTTTTAACTGATGGCTTTGGTAATTTGGTTACTGCGACTCCCGGGGTTATAAGATGAAGCTAAATGACAGCATGACAGAGCATGGTTACAGGGAGCAGTTGATAAGCTCTCGTCAATCATTATTTAATGATTCGTCAAAGAGGCAGTTGTACGCTTGCCTCAAGGATTTTTTTCCACAAATGCAGACTGCGTATATTCTAGGGTGGACCCCTGAGCAGGGCGAAGACATCTATAGAGTTCTTATCAATACAGATACGGTTTGCGCTATCGAGCTTGAACATGGGCAAGATAAGCCCACAACGATTGAGATTGTCCAGC
Organism: Gammaproteobacteria bacterium; assembly: GCA_018826895.1. Taxonomy (GTDB): domain Bacteria; phylum Pseudomonadota; class Gammaproteobacteria; order Pseudomonadales; family Pseudomonadaceae; genus Aquipseudomonas. The sequence continues at coordinate 29,040 of JAHJYA010000042.1, read as the reverse complement.
TTAAAGAATACGAAAAACAGTTAAGCAGAACTGGACGAATTAAATTGGCTGTGGCGATGGACTTGGCGGCAAAAGATATCTTTACTGTGTAATCAATGGTGTGGTGTTATGTATGCTGGCGACATGTCATAGCATCAATTGCGCTAAAATTTTTGATTTTTACTGCTGATAAAATCAAGAGCTAGCAAGCTTCTTATTATGTGCGGTCTAGAGGAATTAAATGAGCGGATCAGTCGATTTTTTCTTAAAAGATAAAATTCCTGAGGCCTCGATTGTAAAATTCCTTAATCGGATGCTTGCTCAAGGTGTCGAATCTTTAGACTTTCCAAACGAAAAAGCCGCGTTATTCCTTCAGTGCTTTGAATATGCTGAGGGATTTCAACAGAGTGCAGGCTTGGCGTGGGGGTTAAGTGACTTTGAGCTGGATGAGATTTCAGTGGCGGGTGATTTAGCGAAGGCGTTCTCAACTCAAGTGCTTTTCCAGCCGCAGTCCTTGAGCATTCCGATGGGTATGGAGTGGTGTCTGGTGACCTCTGATGGGGAGGTGTATGCAGTAAACGTGCTGGAGCTGAGCGATGGCGTGGACCTGAGCGCTGATGGCAATCAGATTAGGTTGGCCTCCCGCTGAGACTGTGGCTATCCCGCTCAAGCGACGTGGTCTACTTCTTTGGGGCTGCGAAAACCGTGGTCTGTCCCCGAATGTTCCAGTAAGTTGGCAAATGCAATATTTGATCAAGAGACAGGGGAGGTATTTGTAACGCTGGGTTCAATTGAAAAGTAGAGGCTATTTTTTTGTGTTGGCGCAGGATCAAGGATGGCTGTTTTAATGAGTGGATTTGGTCGTTCTATTGCTGAGGCTCTAGGGCTTACAAGATGAAGCTAAATGACAGCATGACAGAGAATGGTTACAGGGGCCTGTTGATAAGCTCTCGTCATTCACTCTTTAATGATCCATCAAAAAGACAATTGTATGCCTGCCTCAAAGATCTTTTCCCAAAAATGAAAACTGCCTATATTCTAGGCTGGACCCCTGAGCAGGGTGAAGATATCTATAGGGTCCTTATCAATACAGACACAGTTTGTGCTATCGAACTCGAGCATGGGCATGATAAGCCCGCCGCGATTGAGACTATCCAACTTAAAGAATACGAAAGGCAGTTAAGTAAAACTGGGCGAATTAAATTGGCTGTGGCGCTGGACTTGGCAGAAAAGGATATTGCTAATGTATGAAGGGCGGCGGAGTACCGCATAAATTAGGTCGATTTTATTGATGCCGGCGATATGTCATAAATCAATTACTCTGGGCCCATTGATCCACTAGACGCGAAGAGAAGATAAATCTGTCTCTTTGAGGGGAGCGTGATCCCGTCGCTGATGTGCTTGTTTTGATATCGGTTCCGCCCTTACGGCGGGTCACTTCTGGCAAACGCCCCAGAAGTAACCAAGAGGTCTTGCCCCTGGCATCCGGCCCGACTTCGTCGGGTTCCCTCGCTGCATCGCTGCTCCAGGGGCCCGCCGCGAAGGGCCATCCCTGGCCCATCGCGGCTCTCGCGGCATCCATGCCGCTCAACCCCTTACGCAACGATTCCACTCGGCCTTCTGACGGGGCGTTTGGCGTCGGCTGTGAGATTGCGTATTGATAAACCAAAGCATGTGATGGCGATGGTTGTAATGGATGTTTTTGAACATCCCGGTGGACAAGCTTCGCGTTGTCCACCCTACACCCACTACGTCGGTGAACCGTAGGGTGGATGACGCTTTATCCATCCACCGTTGCGGTGGTTGTCCGGGCTACTTGCTTTTTGAGATATTACAAATTTTTTGCCACCTCTTCTAATCTTGAATTATAAGCATTGACTTGTAGCTGGTTGTCGGCTGATCTATCCACCCGATATGGTTCTTCACTGTCAGGTTGTGAATAGCGATTGCCGGTCTCGATTGATGACATGTCGATCCCATTGTAGTCGCATATAAGTCCCAGTCGTTGGAAAGCCCATACGTGCGTTGATGAGATATTTGAAGGTTGCCCAAGTTTTAGCAATTGCTGTTGAACTTCAGCATCAACCTTGCCAATTGTTTGTCTGTGTAGTTGTTGTGGTTGAGAATATCGTGGCTCGCCAGCTGGAGACTTAGATGTTGTCATGTTGCTGATTAGTGCGCCTAATTCTGGAACATTTATTTCTGGCGCGTCTAGCGGCTGGTCTCGTTGATCAAACCAGGGGGCGAGGATATAAGGTGAGCTCTCTATTTATATCATCTTGTAGACTTATTCCTGGGCTGTGCAGGAAATCAAGACTACGGTAGATTGCATACTGGCTTGCTTGTGATGAAGGGGAGTAAGCCATAATCAGCTTTTCTGCTGCCAGTAAACCAAGGTGGGTGGTTACTACAGAGTAGTATGGGTCAGTATCAATGAATATTACAGCGTCTGGGTTTTTACTTTCGATGGAAGTTACTGCTTTTCTTAAGAAGGATCTAGTGAGGGCGTAAGTGGAGTATTGAGCTCCGGATGGAACAATACCGCCTCGTTTGGGTGGCTGTTGTAGGCCGTCAATGTCTTGTGTAATACGCTCTAAGTCAAAGTCACCGCAAAATAAGCGAAGATTCTCAGGCAAAGGCGTGCTGTTTTCTCTTATTGTGTTTGGGCTTACTATGAATTTTGATATGTCAGGATAGCCTAGTCCAGTGGGTACATCTCGTACGCACTCTCGTAAATATTGATATACCGTCTTTCGTGGATTGCCTTTCATTACATTGAATATTTTTTCCTCGCCGTTACCGTGCCCTCCACCTAAAACCATCCGAGAGACGTCGCATTGAGGGCTTAAATCCATAATGAAGACTTCTTTTTCAGGATTTAATCTTGCGTATTTGCACGCTAGTTGAAATGAAAGTGTTGACTTTCCAATTCCACCTTTGTTTGACCATAAAACATAGCTTGACATGTTGCTCTCTTTTTAATTTGTTTATAAAAAAACCCCGCATGTGCGGGGCTTTTAGTCTATCTAGCCACCCCAACATCCATGTAAGGCACAGCTCTATGTAGTGCTAGTTAGCAATCAATCCCAGCTCAACGCCCCACCCGTCTGATACTCAATAACCCGCGTCTCAAAGAAGTTTTTCTCCTTCTTCAGGTCCATGATTTCCGACATCCATGGGAACGGGTTGGAGGTACCTGGGTACTCTTCCTTCAAACCAATCTGAGTCAGGCGACGGTTGGCGATAAATTTGAGGTAGTCCTCCATCATGGCTGCGTTCATGCCCAGTACGCCGCGGGGCATGGTGTCGCGGGCGTATTCGATTTCCAGTTGGGTGCCCTGGAGAATCATCTGGGTGGCTTCTTCTTTCATGCTGGCATCCCACAGGTGTGGGTTTTCGATCTTGATCTGGTTGATCACGTCGATGCCGAAGTTCAGGTGCATGGACTCGTCACGCAGGATGTACTGGAACTGCTCGGCGACGCCGGTCATCTTGTTGCGGCGGCCCATGGAGAGGATCTGGGTGAAGCCGCAGTAGAAAAACACGCCTTCCAGTACGCAGTAGTAGGCGATCAGGTTGCGCAGCAGTTCTTTGTCGGTCTCGACCGTGCCGGTATTGAAGGTCGGGTCGGAGATCGAGCGGGTGTACTTGAGGCCCCAGCTGGCTTTTTTCGCGACGCTCGGGATCTCGTGGTACATGTTGAAGATCTCGCCTTCATCCATGCCCAGGGACTCGATGCAGTACTGGTAGGCGTGGGTGTGGATCGCCTCTTCGAAGGTTTGGCGCAGGATGTACTGGCGGCACTCCGGGTTGGTGATCAGGCGGTACACGGCCAGGGCCAGGTTGTTGGCGACCAGGCTGTCGGCGGTGGAGAAGAAGCCGAGGTTGCGCTTGACGATGCGGCGCTCGTCGTCGGTCAGGCCGTCCGGGGTTTTCCACAACGCGATGTCCGCGTTCATGTTCACTTCTTGCGGCATCCAGTGGTTGGCGCAGCCGTCCAGGTACTTCTGCCAGGCCCAGTCGTACTTGAAGGGTACGAGCTGGTTGAGGTCGGCGCGGCAGTTGATCATGCGCTTTTCGTCGACCGCGACGCGGGCGGCGGAGCCTTCCAGCTCGGCCAGGCCTTCGGCGATGTCGAGTTGGTCCAGGGACGCTTTGGCGCGGGCGACAGCGGGGCTGTCGTCGGCGGCGATGGCGCGAGCTTCGACCGCGGCAGCACCGCCGACCTGGTCGAGCTTGTCGATGTTCATGTCAGCCACTTGGGCGGTGTTGCTGTGGGCGGCGGCGGTGTCTGTACCGTCGTCCTTGTCGAATTCATCCCAGCTCAGCATGACTTGGCTCCTGCTTGAGGTCGGCGTTTGGCCGGCCTGTATGGAAAATCAGTAAATCTCGATTGTCGTTGCGGTGCATCGTGCGCGCAAAGGCAAAACGGGTGTTGCTGCGTGGGGCTGGCTCTACTGGCTGGCCGTTACCCCGAAGCCCGCGCCGGTGAGGGCGGGGCAGGTAATCAGTGAGGAGGGGCGGTATTGCTGATTGCCCCATCCTCGGTTTTTGCTTCTGCTCTTGCCCGGCGTTCAAGCGCGTAGCTGAGCGAGTAGTCGCTAGGCACCTGCTGGAGTGGAACCCCTGAGCATACGCATGTATGTGATGGGGGCCGCTCCGGCAGGTAACGCCGCGAATGCCGCTCAGATCCGCGCGCTTACTGACAAGCCTCGCAGTCTGGTTCGTCGATGGCACAGGCCTTGGGCACGGGTGCCGGCGCCGGTGCAGCTTCGACCGTCGGGGCCTTGGCCGGGGCGGCGCTGAGGCCGTCGTTGCCACCACTGGACACGGCGTTGAGCTTGCCGGTGCTGATGGTGGACTTCTCGGTGCTGGTCGCGGCCAGGGCACGCAGGTAGTAGGTGGTTTTCAGGCCACGGTACCAAGCCATGCGGTAGGTCACGTCGAGCTTCTTGCCCGAGGCGCCGGCGATGTACAGGTTCAGCGACTGCGCCTGGTCGATCCACTTCTGGCGGCGGCTGGCGGCATCGACGATCCACTTGGTCTCGACTTCAAACGCGGTGGCGTAGAGGTCTTTGAGCTCTTGCGGGATGCGCTCGATCTGCTGCAGCGAGCCGTCGTAGTACTTGAGGTCGTTGATCATGACCGAGTCCCACAGGCCGCGCGCTTTGAGGTCGCGGACCAGGTAGGGGTTGATCACGGTGAACTCGCCCGAGAGGTTCGATTTCACGTACAGGTTCTGGTAGGTCGGCTCGATGGACTGCGACACGCCGGTGATGTTGGCGATGGTCGCGGTCGGCGCGATGGCCATGATGTTCGAGTTACGAATGCCTTTCTGTACACGGGCACGCACCGGGGCCCAGTCCAGGGACTCGGTCAGGTCGACGTCGATGTACTTCTGGCCACGGGCTTCGATGAGGATCTGCTGGGAGTCGAGCGGCAGGATGCCTTTGCTCCACAGCGAGCCCTGGAAGGTTTCGTAGGCGCCACGCTCGTCGGCCAGGTCACAGGAGGCCTGGATGGCGTAGTAGCTGACCGCTTCCATCGACTTGTCGGCAAATTCCACGGCGGCGTCGGAGCCGTACGGGATGTGCTGCAGGTACAGGGCATCCTGGAAGCCCATGATGCCGAGGCCGACCGGGCGGTGCTTGACGTTGGAGTTCTTCGCCTGGGGCACCGAGTAGTAGTTGATGTCGATAACGTTATCGAGCATGCGCACTGCGGTCTTGATGGTTTTTTCCAGCTTGGCCAGGTCGAGTTTGCCGTCGACGATGTGGTTCGGCAGGTTGACCGAGCCCAGGTTACAAACGGCGATTTCGTCCTTGTTGGTGTTCAGGGTGATCTCGGTGCACAGGTTCGAGCTGTGCACGACGCCCACGTGCTGCTGCGGGCTGCGCAGGTTGCACGGGTCTTTGAAGGTCAGCCACGGGTGGCCGGTTTCAAACAGCATCGAGAGCATCTTGCGCCACAGGTCTTTGGCCTGGATGGTCTTGAACAGCTTGATCTTGCCGCCGTACTGGGTCAGGGCTTCGTAGTACTCGTAACGCTCCTCGAAGGCCTTGCCGGTCAGATCGTGCAGGTCCGGTACTTCGCTCGGGCTGAACAGGGTCCAGGGGCCGTCGTCGAACACGCGCTTCATGAACAGGTCGGGAATCCAGTTCGCGGTGTTCATGTCGTGGGTGCGGCGGCGGTCGTCACCGGTGTTCTTGCGCAGTTCGATGAACTCTTCGATGTCCAGGTGCCAGGTTTCCAGGTAGGCGCAGACAGCGCCCTTGCGCTTGCCACCCTGATTGACCGCGACGGCAGTGTCGTTGACCACCTTGAGGAAGGGCACGACGCCCTGGGATTTACCGTTGGTGCCTTTGATGTAGGCGCCCAGGGCACGTACCGGGGTCCAGTCGTTGCCCAGGCCGCCGGCGAATTTGCTCAGCAGGGCGTTGTCGCGGATGGCGTCGTAGATGCCGCCCAGGTCGTCCGGCACGGTGGTCAGGTAGCAGCTGGAGAGCTGCGGACGCAGGGTGCCGGCGTTGAACAGGGTCGGCGTCGAGGCCATGTAGTCGAACGAGGAGAGCAGGTTGTAGAACTCGATGGCGCGGTCTTCACGTTGCTTTTCTTCGACCGCCAGGCCCATGGCCACGCGCATGAAAAAGATCTGCGGCAGTTCGAAACGCACGCCGTCCTTGTGGATGAAGTAACGGTCGTAGAGAGTCTGCAGGCCCAGGTAGGTGAACTGCTGGTCACGCTCGTGGTTGATCGCCTTGCCAAGCTTTTCCAGGTCGAAGGTGCCCAGCACCGGGTCGAGCAGCTCGTGCTCGATGCCCTTGGCGACATAGGCCGGCAGGGCCTGGGCGTAGAAATCGACCATTTCGTGGTGGGTGGCGCTGGTGGCGACCCCGAGGAAGCCCAGGCCTTCGGCGCGGATGTTGTCCATCAGCAGGCGTGCGGTGACGTAGGAGTAGTTCGGCTCACGCTCGACCAGGGTACGGGCGGTCATCACCAGGGCGGTGCTGACGTCGCTCTGGGCCACGCCGTCGTACAGGTTCTTCAGGGTTTCTTTCTGGATCAGCGCGCCATCGACCTCAGCCAGGCCTTCGCAGGCTTCGCGGATGATGGTGTCCAGGCGGCCCATGTCCAGCGGCGCAACCGTGCCGTCGAGGTGGGTAACGCGGATGCTCGGGTGCGGCTGGGCCACTTCAACGGTGCTGCTCTTGCGTGCCTGGGCGCGGGATTCGCGATAGATCACGTAGTCGCGTGCAACCTTCTGCTCGCCGGCGCGCATCAGGGCCAGTTCGACCTGGTCCTGGATTTCTTCGATATGGATGGTGCCGCCGGACGGCATGCGGCGCTTGAAGGTGGCGCTGACCTGCTCGGTCAGGCGCGCAACGGTGTCATGGATACGCGACGAAGCGGCGGCATTGCCGCCTTCCACAGCGAGAAAGGCCTTGGTGATGGCGACGGTGATCTTGTCGTCGGTGTACGGCACCACGGTGCCATTACGCTTGATCACACGCAGCTGACCCGGCGCGGTTGCGGCGAGGTCCTTGCTGGCATCGGCGGCCTGAGGCGCGGGGGCCTGCGGGTTCTCGCGAGTGGTGTCGGTATGCATGGATGTCTCCGTGTTCTGTATTTATGTAGTTGGACGCGCTGGGCGACCTGCTGTTCAAGCCATTACAACAACGAACCCGCGCAAGGCAGGTGCCTTGCGCAAAACCGCGTGAGCCGGTCAGGGAGAAGGGGCAAAGCCCCTCCCTGGCGCTTGACTGCAGGCCGCCGTGCGGCCGTATCTCGTGAGCCTGACCTGAGTCGCACAGGGCGATGCAGGTCGTGCCCTATATGTAGTGGTGCATGCGCCTGGACGCCGGCTCCGCATGTACGTGTTTGCTGCGCTTCGCCTGGGGTCGTAAGCAACGCCGCCCTCGCACGGGGCGAAGGCGGCTTAACGTCTGTATCCCACTTTTTTGCCTGCCTGGAGTGGACCTTCAGGGGGCAAATGTGCTTGGGCTGCTTTTGCATCAAAACCCAACATGTAGGTGTTTGGCGCGATGGGGATACAAGATAGTGCGGTGCATGGGGGAAGGCAAGCGGACCTGACAGGCCTGGCTGTGGATAAAACTGTGAGTTGTTTCTGGGTAAGCGGCGCAAGCCCCCGTAGTTACTAGGGTTCTGCCGAGGGGACCGCCCGTCGCACCCGGCAAAGTTTTTTTCGATACCCGAGGCAGTGTTTTTACTGGCTCACAGAAACACAAGATGTAGGGTTTTTTCGGCTTTTTTGGCCTGCTCTGTGCTAGAGGCGACAGTCCTTTAATTCGCGGCTGCGCTCATTAATCAGGCCGTGCCGTGTTATGTATTAGATGTCGGTCGGTACCAGCTTGCCTGGGATGGGTCATGCGGCGCTCCGCTTTAGCCGCGACGCCTGCAGTGCTTGCGCAATTTATCGCGAATAAAGGCTAGGCGCCCCCTTCGCTCCTACAGAACGCGACAGGACCTGGGGCGCTTCGCCACGCCGCCTATCGCGTAGGAGCCCCGCTCCGGGGCGAAGCTTTTTGCGGCGGCAAAACCTAAACAGGCCCCTGGCGCTGCCAATCTGCGCGGCGCCCGTCGCGCGCATTGCTACAATGCGCAGCGGCGGCCCGAGGTCGTCCATTCGTTTACCTGCCTGGAGGCCGCTGTGCCGCACGACACCCCGCAGATACTGATTGTCGAAGACGACCCGCGGCTCGCCGAGCTGACCCGCGAGTACCTGGAGGGCAATGGCCTGAGTGTGGCCATCGAGGCCGATGGCGCCCAGGCGGCGGCGCGTATCGTGCGCGAGCAGCCGGACCTGGTGATCCTCGACCTGATGCTGCCCGGTGAGGATGGCCTGAGCATCTGCCGCAAGGTGCGTGGCCAGTACGAAGGGCCGATTCTGATGCTGACGGCGCGCACCGATGACATGGATCAGGTGCTGGGCCTGGAGCTGGGCGCCGATGATTATGTGTGCAAGCCGGTGCGGCCACGGGTGCTGCTGGCGCGTATTCGCGCGTTGCTGCGGCGCCATGAAGGGCATGCCAGCGACCCTGATGAGGCGCGCCGGCGCTTGGTGTTCGGCCCGTTGGTGATTGACAACGCCATGCGTGAGGCCTGGCTGGGCGAGCAGGGCATCGAGCTGACCAGTGCCGAGTTCGACCTTCTATGGCTGCTGGCGGCGAATGCCGGGCGCATTCTCTCTCGCGAGGAGATCTTCAATGCCCTGCGCGGCATCGAGTACGACGGCCAGGACCGCTCCATCGATGTGCGAATTTCACGTATTCGTCCCAAGATCGGCGATGACCCCATGCACCCGCGGCTGATCAAAACGGTACGCAGCAAGGGCTATCTGTTCGTCGCCGAGGCAGCTGCCGCGCTCATTGTGGCGGGCCAGTGAGCGGTCGCGGCCTTCTCTATAAGGCGCGCGCCACGTTGTGTGCGTATGCCGTGCAGGTGCGCGTGTGAACTCGATCTTTCTGCGTATCTATGCCGGCATGCTCGGTTCGCTGGTGTTGGTGGCGCTGCTGGGCGTGGGGGCGTTGCACCTGGTCAACGAGGTGCGTTCCGACCAGTACCGTGAGCGCCTGGCGCGTGGCACCTTTCGCCTGATGGCGGACAATCTCGCGCCCATGGTTGATGTCGAGCGGCGCCGGGCGATCAATACCTGGTCGCGCCTGCTGGGCATTCCGCTGCGCACTCAGGCGCTGGCCGCGACACCGCTGGACAGTAGCGATCGCGGCCGCCTGCAGCGCGGCCAGGTGTTGGTCGAGCAGACCGGCCCCCACGCGGCTACGGTTTACAGCCTGGTCAGCGAGCGCGAGCAGTTGCTCCTGAGCGGCGAGGTGCAACAGGTCAGTGAGCAATTGGCGCGGGCGACCATCTTCCTGCTGGTTGACGAGCTGGTGCGCTACCCGGTCGATGAGCAGCCGCGCCGGCTGGCCGAGCTAAAGGAGGCCAAGCAGTTCGGTTTCGACCTGCGCCTGGTGCCCCTTGATGAGGCCAATCTGGACGACGACCAGCGCCGGCGGGTGGATGAGGGCGATACGGTGATGGCCCTGGGCAAGGGCGGCGATACCATTCATGTGTTCTCCGGGATCATCGACACGCCCTGGGTGCTGGAGATCGGCCCGCTGTACCAGATGAACCCTTATCCACCGCAACTGCTGGTGTTGATCGGTGCGCTGGGTCTGAGCCTGATCGGCTTGATGGTCTATCTGTTGGTACGCCCGCTGGAACAGCGTCTGCGCGGCCTGGAGAGCGCTGCCACGCATATCGCCAGCGGCCGTCTGGATGCTCGAGTACCGCCCCATGGCAGCGATTCGGTGGGGCGCCTGGCCGCAGCCTTTAATGGCATGGCCGAACACCTGCAGCGCTCGCTGGGCATCCAGCGCGAACTGGTGCGCGCGGTATCCCACGAACTGCGTACGCCGGTGGCGCGTTTGCGCTTTGGTCTGGAGATGATCGCTGATGCCAGCAGCGAGACGGCGCGGCGCAAGTACATGGATGGCATGGACAGCGATATCCAGGACCTCGATAAGCTGGTCGACGAGATGCTCACCTATGCGCGATTGGAGCAGGGCGCACCGGCGTTGAGCTTCCAGCCGGTCGATCTCAGCGAGCTGATCGATCAGGTGGTCACCGAACTGGCGCCATTACGTGCGAGCGTGCGGGTCGAGCATGGCCCCTCGCGTGATGCGCTGGACGGCGGCGGTGCGCTGGTGGAGGCCGAGCTGCGTTACCTGCACCGCGCGTTGCAGAACCTGGTGAGCAACGCCATGCGCCATGCCGAGTCGCGGGTACGGGTGAGTTACCAGATTGGCCGACAGCGCTGCCGGGTGGATGTCGAGGACGATGGCCCGGGTGTGCCGGAAGAGGCCTGGGAGCGCATCTTCACTCCCTTCCTGCGCCTGGACGACAGCCGCACGCGGGCTTCGGGCGGCCATGGCCTGGGGCTGTCGATCGTGCGGCGGATCACTTACTGGCACGGCGGCCGCGCGCAGATCAGCCGCAGCGAGAGCTTGGGCGGGGCATGTTTTACCCTGATCTGGCCGCGTAAGCAGGGCTAGGGCGTACCCTGCAAAAAATGGGTCTGGCTAGAACGGTGCCTGGCACTCGAAGCGCATCCGCTCGCCGGTTTGCGGGTGGGTCAGGCTGAGCATGCTGGCGTGCAGGCACAGGCGCGGGTAGGCGGCCAGGGCTTGTTCGTGGGCGTACAGGCCGTCGCCGAGCAGCGGGTGGCCGATGGACAGCATGTGCACGCGCAACTGGTGCGAGCGGCCGGTGATCGGCGTCAGCTCGACGCGGCAGTAGTCCCCACAGCGTTCCAGTATCTGCCAGTGGGTCAGGGCATGTTTGCCATGATCATGGTCGACCACGTGGCGCGGTTTGGTGGGTGGGTCGTAACGCAGGGGCAGGTCGATGCTGCCGCTGTCGTCTTGCGGCTGGCCCCAGCATAGGGCGGTATAGGCTTTTTCCGTTTCGCGGTCGTGGAACTGGCGGGACAGCTCGCGGTGGCTGTCGGCGTCGCGGGCCAGGACGATGATGCCGGAGGTTTCCCAGTCCAGGCGGTGGACGATGCGCGCTTCCGGGTAGCCGTTGTCCTGCAGGCGGGTGACCAGGCAGTCCTTATTGTCTTCGGCACGACCAGGCACCGAGAGCAGCAGGGTGGGCTTGTTGATCACCAGCAGGGCGGCGTCCTGGTGGAGTATTTCGATTTGGCTCAGCGGCATGGGGCGTCTAGAAATTCTGTAGGAGCGAATTTATTCGCGATGCTTTTAGCCTGTAGCAGCTTCGCGGATAAATCCGCTCCTACAGGGTTTTGCATCGCCAATGAAAAGGCGGCCACCGGGGCCGCCATTTGTGTGCACTGCGCGGGCGCCTAGCGATCCGGCAGGGTGATGTTCAACTCCAGAATCGAGCAACTGCCCTGGTTTTCCAGTGCAACCTGTACTTGATCGGAATCGATGTTCACGTACTTGCGAATCACCTCGACCAGCTCTTGTTGCAGTGCCGGCAGGTAGTCCGGCTGGCTGCGCTGGCCGCGCTCGTGGGCGACGATGATCTGCAGGCGTTCTTTGGCGATGGAGGCAGTGGTTTCCTTCTTGCGTGAGCGCAGGAAGTCAAAAATATTCATTCTCGACCTCCAAACAGGCGTTGCAGGAAGCCCTGCTTTTTCACGTCGAGGAAGCGGTGCGCCACTTCTTTGCCCAGCAGGCGGTCAACCGCGTCGCTGTAGGCCTGGCCGGCGTCGCTCTGGTCGTCGAGGATCACCGGTACGCCCTGGTTGGAAGCCTTGAGCACCGCTTGCGACTCGGGGATCACGCCGAGCAGGCGGATGGCGAGGATTTCCTCGACGTCTTCTACGCCGAGCATTTCGCCTTTGGTCACTCGCTCAGGGTTGTAGCGGGTCAGCAGCAGGTGCTCCTTGATCGGGTCTTCGCCTTTTTCAGCGCGACGCGATTTGCTCGCCAGCAGGCCCAGCATGCGGTCGGAGTCGCGTACCGAAGACACTTCCGGGTTGGTCACCACGATGGCTTCGTCGGCGAAGTACATCGCCAGGTGAGCGCCTTTTTCGATACCGGCCGGTGAGTCGCAGACCACGTATTCGAACGACTCGCGCAGCTCGTTGATGATTTTCTCAACGCCTTCCTGGGTCAGGGCGTCCTTGTCGCGGGTCTGGCTGGCAGCCAGCACGTAGAGGTTCTCCAGGCGTTTATCCTTGATCAGGGCCTGGGAGAGGGTCGCTTCGCCGTTGACGACGTTGACGAAGTCGTACACCACACGGCGTTCGCAGCCCATGATGAGGTCGAGGTTACGCAGGCCGACGTCGAAGTCGACGATGACTGTCTTGTGCCCGCGCAGGGCGAGACCGGTACCGATGGCAGCGCTGGTGGTGGTTTTGCCGACGCCACCCTTGCCGGACGTGACTACGAGGATCTTGGCCAAGGTGATTCACCCTAAATATGAAGAAAGCGGGGATCTGCCAGCTGCAATGAGGCTCGGCTTTAACGCTGCCCTGGGCTGCGCGAGGTGCGCGGCGCCGGTAACTGGCAGTGACGTCTAGCGAGTGCTCAGAGGCTTCCAGATGCCCTAGTTGTGTCCCTGAAAAGTGGCGGCAGTATCCGTTAAAGACGGGTGATGTTCAACATATCCCCCGACAGGCTGACGTGTACCGACTGCCCCCACAACGGGTCGCGGCGCAGGTCTTCGGCGACCTTGTAGTGGCCGGCGATGGACAGCAGCTCTGCCCCCATCTGCTGGCAGAAAATGCGTGCCTTGCCGTTACCCTTGATGCCAGCAAGGGCGCGGCCACGCATGGGGGCGTACACATGGATGTTGCCATCGGCGAGAAGTTCCGCGCCGGCACTGACCGGGGCCAGGACGATCAGGTCGCCGCCCTGGGCGTAAATCTGCTGGCCGCCGCGCACCGGCGTGGTGATCACCCGGGTGGGCTTGACCTCGGGCTCAGCTGGCTTGGGCGGCGGTGACGGCGGTTGTGGTGTGCCGCCGGTCGGATCGATGGGTTTCTCCCGCGCGCCTGAGGGTGGCAGTACCGGCAAGTCGAGGCTGTTGGCGGCGAGAATGTCGGCCTCGCGGCTGGCGCGCACTGCCAGGGTGCGCAGACCGTGACCGCGACAGACAGCCATCAGCGCGGCTAGATCGAGAATGCCTTCGCCCTCGGGCAGTTTGTCCAGGGCCAGCACCAGGGGGGTGTTGCTGAAGAAGTTCGGTGCCTGGGCGACCTTGGCAGCCAATTGCTGGTCGAGGCGCTCCAGGTCGTTGTGTGCCAGTTCCATCACGGTGATGGCCAGCATGCTGCCCTTGAGCTGGAACACGGGATCTTGGGCGAGGAGGTCGGCTTGGCTCATGGTCAGTCGGGTACGGCCTGGGAAAAGTAGCGGGACTTATAACGATATCGCGGGTGGCTCGCAAGCCGCTGGCCTCGGGCCAGACGCTGGTCAGCTCCGCTCGGCAGCCGACAAGTGCTGCTAGAATGCCGCGTTTTCCAGGCTGTTCAGGATCGTTCATGGATCGTCCCGTCTTTCGTCGCCACTTTCTTCACCCGCGTTTCTGGCCACTGTGGCTGGGCCTCGGGCTGCTCTGGCTGGTGGTGCAACTGCCGTATGCGGTGCTGCTGCGCCTCGGCCGTGGCCTGGGTGCATTGATGTATCGGGTGGCCGGAGCGCGCCGGCGGATTGCCGCGCGCAACCTGGAACTGTGCTTCCCGCAGATGCCCAGCGCCGAGCGCGAACGCCTGTTACGCGAGAACTTCGCCTCCACCGGCATCGCTTTCTTCGAGATGGCCATTAGCTGGTGGTGGCCCCGTGAGCGTCTGGCGCGCCTGGCGCATATCGAGGGGCTGGAGCACCTGCGCCAGGCCCAGGCGGAAGGGCAGGGGGTGATTCTAATGGCCCTGCATTTCACCACCCTGGAAATCGGCGCGGCGCTGCTCGGCCAGCAGCACACCATCGACGGCATGTACCGCGAGCACGACAACCCGCTGTTCGACTATATCCAGCGCGCCGGCCGCGAGCGGCATAACCGTGACGCCACAGCCATTGAGCGTGACGATGTGCGCGGCATGCTCAAGGTGCTGCGCGCCGGTCGGGCGATCTGGTATGCGCCGGACCAGGACTACGGCCCCAAGCAGAGCATTTTCGTGCCGTTGTTTGGCATTCCGGCGGCCACAGTCACGGCTACTACCAAGTTCGCCCGGCTGGGGCGGGCGCGGGTGTTGCCCTTTACCCAGGAGCGGCTGGCCGATGGCAGCGGTTACCGCTTGGTGATTCACCCGCCGCTCCATGGCTTCCCCGCCGAGGACGAGGCGGCCGACTGCCTGCTGATCAACCAGTGGATCGAGCGTGTAGTCAGTGTTTGTCCGACCCAGTACCTGTGGGCGCACCGGCGTTTCAAGACCCGTCCGCCGGGGGCGCCTAAGCTGTATGACTGAGCTCGATCCTGAGCTGGCAGTGTTCTTATACTGAGCGAAAACGCTGGATGCCTTCGATGACCGCCAACCCTCCGTTGTCGCCCCCTGTCACCGGGCTGATTCTGTCTGGCGGCGGTGCCCGCGCGGCCTACCAGGTCGGGGTGCTGGCGGCCATCGCCGACCTGCTGCCGGACGCCAGCCACAACCCGTTCCCGGTGATCGTTGGTACCTCGGCTGGGGCCATCAACGCTGTCGGCCTGGCCTGCGGCGCCCTGCATTTCACCGAGGCGATTCGTCGCCTGACCAGCGTTTGGCAGGATTTTCACACCCATCAGGTGTATCGCAGTGACTGGCCGGGTGTGCTGCGCCAGGCCAGCCGTTTTGTCGGCCATAGCCTGCTCGGGCTGGGCGGCGAGGCGCCGGTGGCGCTGCTCGACAGTTCGCCGCTGGGTGAGATGCTGGCCCGCGAGCTGGATTTCTCCGGTATCGCCGCTGCGGTGCGTCATCGTCAGTTGCGCGCGGTAGCGGTGACGGCTTTCGCCTATGAAAGCGGCCAGGCGGTGACCTTTTACCAGGGCCGCGCGGCCATCGATCCCTGGTTGCGCCATCGGCGTATCGGCATTCCCACGCGGCTGTCCCTGCAACACCTGTTGGCCAGCACCGCGATCCCGCTGATCTTCCCGCCGGTGCGTATCGGTCGCGAGTATTTTGGTGATGGTGCTGTACGCCAGTCCGCGCCCATCAGCCCAGCCCTGCACCTGGGCGCCAACCGGGTGCTGGTGATCGGCGTCAGCGGTAATACCCAGGGCGTGACAGCGCCGCCCGCGCCCGTCAGTACCGGGCGGCCACCGAGCCTGGCGCAGATCAGCGGGCACCTGCTCAACAGCACCTTTATCGACAGCCTGGAGGGCGACATCGAGTTGATCGAGCGGCTCAACACCCTCGGGCGCCTGGTGCCACCCCAGCAGGCGACGCGGGGTATGGGCCTGACCCCGGTGGAGGTGTTGGTGATCGCGCCGAGCCAGCCGCTGGACCAGATCGCCGCACGCCACCGCCACGAGCTACCGCGGGCGCTGCGCCTGTTTCTGCGCGGGCCCGGGGCCACCCGGGCGAGCGGCGCGGGGGTGCTCAGCTACCTGCTGTTCGAGCCGGGCTACTGCAATGAGCTGATCGAGCTGGGCTACCAGGACGCCATGGCGCGCAAGCAGGCCTTGAGCGCGTTTCTCGGCCTGGGTGAGGTGGCAGCGCCGTCAGCCCCTGTGCCTTTGCTCTAGCAGTCCGGAGAAATTGCATAACGGCTGCGCCATTGCCCCCGCGCAGCGTTTAAACTGCGCCTTCCCGACGCTTTCTGTCGCATCTGCGAAAGTGCCGGTTTTCCTGGGGTTGGCGCTGTAACAAGTTGTCGCTTGGCGGCAATGATAGCGCCGGTTCAGTCCCTACAATCCGTTCCATCGCCTGCTTCAGCCTGCAGGCGTTTCTCGTCAGGAGAGTTCCGATGTCTGTTCAGCACGACCCGGTGCAGCGCGCCGATTTCGACCAGGTGATGGTGCCCAATTACGCGCCTGCCGGCTTTATCCCGGTCCGAGGTGAAGGGTCGCGCGTATGGGATCAGAGCGGTCGCGAGCTGATCGACTTGACCGGTGGCATCGCTGTCAACGTGCTCGGCCATGCCCACCCGGCACTGGTCAAGGCGCTGACCGAGCAGGCCGGGGCGATGTGGCATATCTCCAACGTATTCACCAACGAGCCGGCCCTGCGCCTGGCGAAAAAGCTGGTCGAGGCGACCTTCGCTGACCGCGTGTTCTTCTGCAACTCAGGCGCCGAAGCCAACGAGGCCGCGTTCAAGCTGGCGCGTCGGGTGGCGTTCGAGCGTTTCGGCGAAGACAAGTACGAGATCATCGCGGCAACCAATAGCTTCCATGGCCGCACTCTGTTCACCGTCAACGTCGGTGGCCAGCCGAAGTATTCCGATGGTTTCGGGCCGAAGATCCAGGGCATTACCCACGTGCCTTACAACGACCTGGAAGCCCTCAAGGCGGCGGTTTCGGACAAGACCTGTGCCATCGTCCTAGAGCCGATCCAGGGCGAGGGCGGTGTGTTGCCGGCTGACCTGGCTTACCTGCAAGCGGCCCGTGAGCTGTGCGATAAGCACAATGCGCTGCTGGTGTTCGATGAAGTACAGAGCGGCATGGGCCGCAGTGGTTCGTTGTTCGCCTACCAGCACTACGGCGTGACTCCGGACGTGCTCTCCAGTGCCAAGAGCCTGGGCGGTGGCTTCCCGATTGGCGCGATGCTGACTACCGAGGCCCTGGCCAAGCACCTGGCCGTTGGTACCCACGGCACCACCTACGGCGGCAACCCGTTGGCCTGTGCGGTGGGCGAGGCGGTGATCGACACCATCAATACCCCCGAGGTGCTCGACGGCGTCAAGGCCAAGCACGCGCGGTTCAAGGCGCGGCTGGAGCAGATGGGCGAGCGTTACGGCGTGTTCAGTCAGGTGCGCGGGCTCGGCCTGCTGATCGGCGCGGTGCTGTCCGATACCTGGAAGGGCAAGGCCAAGGCGATTCTCGACGCCGCCGCGCTGGAAGGTGTGATGGTCCTGCAAGCCGGTCCTGACGTGGTGCGTTTCGCCCCCAGCCTGGTGATCGACGATGCCGATATCGACCTCGGTCTCGACCGCCTGGAACGCGCCATCGCCAGACTGACCCAGGGCTAACAGTCGCGGTAGCGGCTGCCCGGCACAGGAGGTGCCGGGTTCGCGTCAGGGAGTGACTGTCTTGCATGCGCTGCGGCCAGGCCGCAGCTTCGACTGGTGCCGCCTGGGTGCCGGCGGTCTTTCTACCAAAGGAGTTGCACCATGCTGGTGATGCGCCCCGCGCAAATGGCCGACCTCGCTGAAGTGCAGCGCCTGGCCGCGGACAGCCCGGTGGGTGTGACCTCGCTGCCGGATGATGCCGGTCGGTTGCGCGACAAGATCGCCGCCTCCGAGGCTTCGTTCGCCGCCGAAGTCAGCTTCAATGGCGAGGAGACCTACTTCTTCGTTCTGGAGGACAGCGCCAGCGGGCGTTTGGTTGGCTGCTCGGGCATCGTCGCCTCCACCGGCTACAGCGAACCTTTCTACAGCTTTCGCAATGAAACCTTCGTACACCATTCGCGCGAATTGAAGATCCACAACAAGATTCACGTCCTCTCGTTGTGCCATGACCTCACCGGCAACAGCCTGTTGACCAGCTTCTACGTCGAGCGGCCGCTGGTGGGCAGCGTCTGGTCGGAGCTCAACTCGCGTGCACGCCTGCTGTTCGTCGCTGCCCACCCGGAGCGCTTTGCCGACGCGGTGGTGGTGGAGATCGTCGGGCACAGCGACGAGGCCGGCGAATCGCCGTTCTGGGACGCGGTGGGGCGTAATTTCTTCGACATGAACTACGCCGAGGCCGAGCGCATCTGCGGCCTGAAGAGCCGCACCTTCCTCGCCGAGCTGATGCCGCATTACCCGATCTACGTACCGCTGCTGTCCGATGCCGCCCAGGAAGCCATGGGCCAGGTGCACCCGCGGGCGCAGATCACCTTCGACATCCTCACGCGCGAAGGCTTCGAGACCGACCACTACATCGACATTTTCGACGGCGGGCCAACCCTGCATGCGCGTACCTCGGGCATTCGCTCGATTGCCCAGAGCCGCCTGGTGCCGATCAAGCTGGGCGAAGCCGGCTCGACCGGGCGGCCTTACCTGGTCTGCAATGGTCAGTTGCAGGATTTTCGCGCCATTGTCGCGGAGCTGGACTGGGTACCCGGCAAGCCGGTGACCCTCAGTCTCGAACAGGCCGAGGCCCTGGGCGTCGGTGAAGACGCCAGCGTCCGCCTGGTTGCGGTTTAAGGAGCTTGTGATGATCGTTCGTCCCGTTCGCAGTGCCGACCTGCCGGCCCTGATCGACCTTGCGCGCAGCACCGGCGCCGGCCTGACCACCTTGCCGGCCAACGAGGCGCGCCTGGCGCAACGCGTGGGCTGGGCCGAGAAGACCTTCCGTGGCGAAGCCGCACGCGCCGACACCGATTACCTGTTCGTGCTGGAAGACGATGCCGGTCAGGTCGTCGGTATCTCCGCGATTGCCGGCGCTGTCGGCTTGCGCGAGCCCTGGTACAACTACCGGGTTGGCCTCACCGTGAGTGCTTCCCAGGAGCTGAATATTCACCGCCAGGTGCCCACGCTGTTTTTGGCCAACGACCTGACCGGCCATTCCGAGCTGTGTTCGCTGTTCCTGCACGCCGACCACCGTACCGGGCTCAACGGCCGCTTGTTGTCCAAGGCGCGCTTTTTGTTTATCGCGGAATTTCGCGAACTCTTCGGTGACAAGGTGATTGCCGAGATGCGCGGAGTGTCCGACGAGCAGGGCCGCTCGCCGTTCTGGGAAAGCCTGGGCCGGCATTTTTTCAAGATGGCGTTCAGCCAGGCGGATTACCTGACCGGGGTCGGCAACAAGGCCTTTATCGCCGAGCTGATGCCCAAGTTCCCGCTGTACACCTGTTTTCTCTCCGAGGACGCGCGCGCCATCATCGGCCGCGTGCACCCCGATACCGAGCCGGCCCTGAGCATGCTCAAGGCGGAAGGTTTCAGCTATCAAGGCTATGTCGACATCTTCGACGCCGGGCCGGCCATCGAGTGTGCGACCGCGAAGATCCGCGCCGTGGCCGAGAGCACCAGCCTGGTCCTGGCGATTGGCACGCCGGGTGACGATGCCACGCCGTTCTTGATCCACAACCGCAAGCGCGAGAACTGCCGCATCACCGCTGCGCCGGCGCGTCTGGCCGCCGGTACCCTGGTGGTCGACCCGTTGACCGCCCGCCGTCTGCAACTGTCGGCGGGTAATCAGGTGCGTGCGGTGGCGCTGGCGGCGCGCAGCTGAGGCGCGCCTGAACCCTGACTGCCGTGCCCGGGTCATGCCGGGCCTCGATTTGCTGGGAGTGATACACCAATGAGCACACATTACATTGCCGGCCACTGGCAGGCGGGTCGCGGCGCGGCGCTGGAGTCTCTCAACCCGGTCAGCCAGGTCTGCCTGTGGCAAGGCCAGGCGGCTGATGCCGGGCAGGTCGATGCCGCCGTGCAGGCTGCGCGCGCGGCGTTCCCAGCCTGGGCGCTGCAGCCGCTGGAGGCACGCATCGCCGTGCTCGAGCAGTTCGCCACGGTGCTCAAGGCCCAGGCCGAGCGTCTTGCCGATGCCATTGGTGCCGAGACCGGCAAGCCGCTGTGGGAGGCGGCTACCGAGGTCACCAGCATGGCCAACAAGGTGGCGATTTCGCTGCAGGCCTACCGCGAACGCACCGGCGAGAAGCAGGGCCCGTTGGGCGATGCCAACGCTGTGCTGCGGCATAAACCCCATGGTGTGGTGGCGGTGTTCGGCCCTTATAACTTCCCCGGTCACTTGCCCAACGGGCATATCGTGCCGGCACTGCTGGCCGGTAACTGCGTGGTGTTCAAACCCAGCGAGCTGACGCCCTGGGTCGCCGAGCTGACGCTGCGCTGTTGGATCGAGGCCGGTCTGCCGGCCGGTGTGCTCAACCTGGTCCAGGGCGCACGGGAAACCGGCATGGCCCTGGCGGCGCATCCTGGCATCGACGGGCTGTTCTTCACCGGTTCCAGCCGCACCGGCAACCTGTTGCACAGTCAGTTCGCCGGGCGCCCGGAAAAAATTCTGGCGCTGGAGATGGGCGGCAATAATCCGCTGTTGGTCGAGGAGGTCGCAGATGTCGATGCGGCTGTCTACACCATCATTCAATCGGCCTTTATCTCCGCCGGGCAGCGCTGCACCTGTGCCCGCCGTTTGCTCGTGCCGCAAGGCGCCTGGGGCGATGCGCTGTTGGCGCGTCTGGTGATGGTCACGGCCAGCCTCGGCGTTGGCGCTTACGATGCCCAGCCAGCACCTTTCATGGGGGCAGTGATCTCCCTGGAAGCGGCCGAACATCTGCTCAAGGCTCAGGAGCGGTTGCTGGATAAAGGCGCGACCTGTCTGCTGCAGATGAGCCAGCCCCTGGCCGGTTCGGCGCTGCTGACGCCAGGTATTCTCGATGTCACGGCGTTGCCGGAGCGTTCCGACGAGGAACTGTTCGGGCCGCTGCTGCAGGTCATCCGCTACGGCGATTTCGACGCGGCGATCGCCGAGGCCAATGCTACCCAGTTCGGTCTGGCGGCGGGGTTGCTGTCCGATTCCCACGCGCGCTACCAGCACTTCTGGTTGCACAGCCGCGCGGGCATCGTCAATTGGAATAAACCGCTCACCGGCGCTGCCAGCACCGCGCCGTTCGGTGGTATCGGCGCATCGGGCAATCATCGCGCCAGCGCCTACTATGCGGCGGATTACTGCGCCTACCCGGTCGCCTCACTGGAGAGTGAGCGCCTGAGCCTGCCTGCCACCCTGACGCCGGGAGTACAGCTGTAATGCGTGCCTTCGAGATGAATGTCGACGGCTTGGTCGGGCCGACCCACAACTACGGCGGTCTGTCCTACGGTAATGTGGCCTCGCAGCGTAACTGCCATGAGGCGTCCAGCCCGCGCGAGGCCGCCCGTCAGGGTCTGGCCAAGATGAAGGCGTTGATGGACATGGGCTACCAGCAGGCTGTGCTGGCGCCCCAGGAGCGACCCGATGTGGCCGCGCTGCGGCGCCTGGGCTTCACCGGTAACGATGCCACAGTGATTCAGCGCGCCGCCCGTGAAGCCATGCCGCTGCTGGTTGCCAGCTGCTCGGCGTCGAGCATGTGGACCGCCAATGCCTGCACCGTCAGCCCCAGCGCCGATACGGCCGATGGCCGTGTGCATTTCACCGCGGCCAACCTCAACTGCAAGTTCCACCGTTCCATCGAGCACCCGACCACCAGTCGGGTGTTGCAGGCGATGTTCGCCGACCCGCAGCATTTCGCTCATCATCCCGCGCTGCCAGCGGTGGCGCAGTTCGGCGATGAGGGCGCGGCCAACCATACGCGCCTGTGCAAGGGCTATGGCGAGCCCGGCGTGGAGTTCTTCGTGTTTGGCCGCAGTGCCTTCGACAGCCGCTTTCCGGCACCGGCGCGTTACCCGGCGCGGCAGACCCTGGAGGCGTCCCAGGCCATTGTTCGGCTGCATGGGCTGAGTGAGGCGGGGGTGGTCTACGCCCAGCAGAATCCAGCGGTGATTGACCAAGGCGTGTTTCACAACGACGTGATCGCCGTAGGCAATGGCGAGGTGCTGTTCTATCACCAGGACGCCTTCCTCGACACCGAGCGGGTGCTGGCCGAACTGGCCGATAAGCTAGCGCGGGTAGGCGGGCGGTTGCAGGCGGTGTGTGTGCCGCGTGAGGCGGTGAGCGTCGAGGATGCAGTACGCTCCTATCTGTTCAACAGCCAATTGCTGAGCCGCAGCGATGGGCGCATGCGCCTGATCGTGCCGGAAGAGTGTCGCAACAATGCTGCCGTCTGGCGCTATCTGGAAGGGCTTACCGCCAGCGCTGGAGCCATTGCCGAGGTGCAGGTTTTCGACCTCAAGCAGAGCATGCAGAATGGCGGTGGCCCGGCTTGCCTGCGCCTGCGCGTGGCGCTCAACGAGGTGGAGCTGGCGGCGGTCAATCCGGGAGTGATCATGACCCCGGTGCTGTATGACAGCCTTAACCTCTGGGTCGACAAGCACTACCGGGATCGTCTCAGTGAGCACGACCTGGCCGATCCGCACTTGCTCACTGAATGCCGCACGGCCTTGGACGAACTGACGCAGATCCTTAAACTGGGTGCTGTTTACCCTTTTCAATTGACTTAAATGGCAAGCCTCAAGCCCATGCTTGCCGCGTGTGGCTTACCGCCTGGAGCTTTTTACCTATGACCGATGCCCTGCAACTGATCCTCGAAGACACCGACGGCACCCAGCTGGAAACCTCCTGCACGCGCTTTGCCGTGGTCTGGCAGGGCAAGGAAATCTGGATTCAGCAGGTCGGCAACGGTCAGTTGATGATCGGTGTCGATGTCGACGAAGGTGACACCGAGTACGCCAACCTGTTGCTGCGCCCGCTGGCCACCAACCTGGTCAGCCTGGAACTGGAGATGGAGCCCGCCGATCAGGGTGATGACGACCACGTCCATGGCCCCGACTGCCAGCACGACTGAGGAGCACCGCCATGCTTGCTCTCGGCAAACTGCTTGAGCTGACCCTGGCTGGCCGCGAGCCGGCAGCGAAGATCCAGCTGACTGTCGAGGGCGCGCGGTTGCGCTGGTTGACCGAGGGTGCGCTGGAAATCACGCCGCCGGCGGCCAGCGATAGCGGCCTGGACCTGATCCTCTCGGCCGGTATTCACGGCAACGAGACAGCACCGATCGAATTGCTCGATCGTCTGCTGAGGGCCATTGCCCGCGGCGAGCTGAAACCGCGCTCGCGGGTGTTACTGTTGTTCGGTAACCCGGCCGCCATGCGCCGTGGTGAGCGCTTCGTCGAGCAAGACCTCAACCGCCTGTTCAATGGCGTGCATGAGCAAAGCAGCGGTTTCGAGGCGTTGCGCGCCTGTGAGCTGGAGCAGCTGTGCGTCAGCTTCTTCGCCCAGCCAGGGCGCGCCCGCCTGCATTACGACCTGCATACCGCGATTCGGGCGTCGAAGATTGAGCAGTTCGCCCTCTATCCCTGGCAGGCCGGCCGTGCCCATTCGCGGCGTGAGCTGGCACGCCTCAAAGCCGCTGGTATCGACGCGGCCTTGCTGCAAAGCAAGCCCTCGACCACCTTCAGCGCTTACACCTACGCCACCCTGGGCGCCGAAGCCTTTACCTTGGAGTTGGGCAAGGCGCGGCCGTTTGGCGACAACCAGATGGTCAACCTCGACCTGCTCGAACAGCGTTTGCACGCGATCATCGCCGGCGCTGAACCTGAAGATGACCCGAGCCTGGAGGGTCTGCAGCTGTTCGCGGTAGCCCGCGAAGTGATCAAGCACAGCGACGCGTTCACCCTGCACCTGCCGGCAGCCATCGAAAACTTCAGCGAGCTGCCGCTTGGCTACCTGCTGGCTGAAGACCTGGGCGACACCCGCTGGACGGTCGAGGAACCCGGCGCCCGCATCATCTTCCCCAACCCGCGGGTCCATAACGGCCAGCGTGCGGGCATCCTGATCGTGCCGGCCGAAGACGTGAACTTAGCCTGAGCCAGGGGTAGGGTGGATGGCGCTTTATCCATCCACCCTACGCAGGTGTCCTGCGTTTTCTTGCCTGATCTGTACCTTGTCTATCTCTTGCGCCGGGCTTTAGCATCGGCGCTCCCTCTCGTTCAAGGACTGCCCACCATGCCCGTTATCGACCTGCGCAGTGATACCGTCACCCAGCCAACCGCCGGCATGCGCGCGGCCATGCAGGCAGCCGAGCTGGGCGATGATGTGTATGGCGAAGACCCTACGGTCAATCAGCTGGAGCGCTACCTGGCCGCTGAACTGGGCTTTGCCGCTGCGCTGTTCGTGCCCAGCGGCACCATGAGCAACCTGCTGGGGCTGATGGCGCATTGCGAGCGTGGGGATGAGTACATCGTTGGCCAGCAGGCGCACACCTATAAATATGAAGGCGGCGGCGCCGCGGTGCTTGGCTCGATCCAGCCGCAGCCCATCGAGGGCGAAGCCGATGGCTCGCTGGATCTGGACAAGGTCGAGGCGGCGATCAAACAGGATGACTTTCACTTTGCCCGCACCCGCCTGCTGGCGCTGGAAAACACCATGCAGGGTAAGGTGCTGCCGCTCGACTACCTGGCCTCGGCACAAGCGCTGTGTGAGCGCCGCGGCCTGGCTCTGCATCTGGACGGCGCGCGGCTGTATAACGCGGCGGTCAAGCTGGGCGTGCCGGCGCGGACGATTACCGAGCATTTTGATTCGGTCTCGGTGTGCCTGTCCAAGGGCCTGGGTGCGCCCATCGGCT
This sequence comes from Gammaproteobacteria bacterium, assembly GCA_018826895.1. Classification (GTDB taxonomy): domain Bacteria; phylum Pseudomonadota; class Gammaproteobacteria; order Pseudomonadales; family Pseudomonadaceae; genus Aquipseudomonas. The sequence goes on along the minus strand of JAHJYA010000042.1, from coordinate 4,226 downwards.
CGGTGCTCTGTGGCAGCGAGGCGCTGATCGGCAAGGCGCGGCGCTTGCGCAAGATGGTCGGCGGCGGCATGCGCCAGGCCGGGATGCTAGCGGCTGCCGGGCTCTATGCTCTGCAGCATCAGGTCGAGCGTCTGGCCGACGACCATGCCCATGCCGAGCAACTGGCGGCTGGTCTGCGTGAGCTGGGGTGGGTGGTCGAGCCAGTGCAGACCAATATGGTCTACGTGCAGGTCGGTGAGCAGGCTGCCGCGCTCAAGGCGTTTTGTGCGCAGCAGGGCATTTGTCTGAGTGCGGCGCCGCGTTTACGCATGGTTACCCATCTGGGCATTAGCGCTGAGGATGTCAGGCGCGTGATCGAGGCGTTTGCCGCCTTCCAGAGCTAGCGGCTGTTGCCGTTTCGGCGCGAGCCGCGATTTCCTGTGGGAGCCGCGCCCCGCGGCGAATAGCGGCCATGCGAAGGTATTGCAGAAAGCCAAAAAACTTCGCGCCGGGGCGGCGCTCCTACAGGACGGCGGTGCCTTTGAGCGCTTCGTCGGAGTCAGCTTGCTGGCGATTATTGCGCAATGGCGCCAGCAAGTGGCGGGTAGGTTGAAATCTGTGCATGACGGCCGTGTGAGCCTTGGCCACCGCCATAGTCTCCATCTATCAATAAAGGCACTAGCCCCACAGCCCAGGCCCGATATAATGCGGCCCTTTGCCGGCGTTTGCCGTGGCCGCCTGTTTCCGTGGAAGAATCTATGAAAAGCGCAGAAATCCGTGAAGCCTTCCTGAGCTTCTTCGAAGAGAAGGGACACACCCGTGTCGCCTCCAGCTCCCTGATTCCGGGCAATGACCCGACGCTGCTGTTCACCAATGCCGGGATGAACCAGTTCAAGGACTGCTTCCTTGGCTTGGAAAAACGCGCCTACACCCGCGCGGCCACCAGCCAGAAATGCGTACGCGCCGGCGGTAAGCACAACGACCTGGAAAACGTCGGCTATACCGCTCGTCACCACACCTTCTTTGAAATGCTGGGTAACTTCAGCTTTGGTGACTACTTCAAGCGCGATGCCATTCACTTCGCCTGGGAGTTTCTCACCGGCGACAACTGGCTGAAGCTGCCCAAGGAAAAACTCTGGGTCACGGTCTACGCCACCGATGACGAGGCTTATGACATCTGGACCAAAGAGGTCGGTGTGCCGGCTGAGCGGATGATCCGCATCGGCGACAACAAAGGCGCGCCTTACGCCTCCGACAACTTCTGGACCATGGGCGACACCGGCCCGTGCGGCCCGTGCACCGAGATCTTCTTCGACCACGGCGAGCACATCTGGGGCGGCCCGCCCGGCTCGCCAGAAGAAGACGGCGACCGCTATATCGAGATCTGGAACAACGTCTTTATGCAGTTCAACCGCACTGCCGACGGTGTGCTGCACCCGCTGCCGGCGCCGAGCGTGGACACCGGTATGGGCCTGGAGCGCATCAGCGCCGTGCTGCAACACGTCAACTCGAACTACGAGATCGACCTGTTCCAGAGCCTGCTGAATGCGGCGGCCAAGGCCATCGGTTGCACCAATGAGGGCCAGGCTTCGCTGAAAGTGGTGGCTGACCATATCCGCTCGTGCGGCTTCCTGATTGCCGATGGCGTGACGCCGTCCAGTGAAGGTCGTGGCTACGTGCTGCGTCGTATCGTGCGTCGTGCCTGCCGGCACGGCAACAAGCTGGGCGCCAAGGGCAGCTTCTTCTATCAGATCGTTGCTGCGCTGGTCGCCGAGATGGGTGATGCCTTCCCGGAACTGAAACAGCAGCAGGCGCATATCGAGCGGGTGCTGAAAACCGAAGAAGATCAGTTCGCCAAGACCCTGGAGCAGGGCCTGAAGATTCTCGAACAGGACCTGGCTGAACTGAAGGGTACGGTGATTCCGGGCGAGGTGATCTTCAAGCTGTATGACACCTACGGCTTTCCGATGGACCTTACCGGCGACATTGCCCGTGAGCGTGAACTGACCCTGGACGAAGACGGCTTCGAGCGTGAAATGCAGGCGCAGCGCGAGCGCGCCCGTTCCGCCAGCGCCTTCGGCATGGATTACAACGCCCTGGTCAAGGTCGACAGCGACACCGCGTTCCTTGGTTATCAGGGCACCAGTGGCAGCGGCAAGATCATTGCGCTGTTCAAGGCTGGTCAGGCCGTGGATAGCCTGAGCGAAGGCGAGGAGGGCGTGGTGGTTCTCGATCAGACGCCGTTCTACGCCGAGTCGGGCGGTCAGATTGGTGACTGCGGTTACCTCGAAGGCGCTGGCGTGCGCTTTGACGTGCGTGAAACCACCAAGGCTGGCGGCGCCTTCCTGCACCATGGCGTCGCCGTCAAAGGCGGTCTGAGCGTTGGTACCTCGGTCAAGTCCGAAGTGGACGCTGGTGTGCGCCAAGCCACTGCGCTTAACCATTCCGCCACCCACTTGCTGCATGCCGCCCTGCGCCAGGTACTGGGCGAGCACGTGACCCAGAAGGGCTCGCTGGTCGACAGTCAGCGTCTGCGTTTCGACTTCAGCCACTTCGAGGCCATCACCCCGGCGCAGCTGAAAGAGCTGGAAACCATCGTCAACCGCGAAGTACGCGCCAACACTGAAGTGGAAACTCTGGAAACCGATATCGAAACCGCCAAGGCCAAGGGTGCCATGGCTCTGTTCGGTGAGAAGTACGGCGATCAGGTACGCGTGCTGAGCATGGGTGGCGACTTCTCCGTTGAGCTGTGCGGCGGCACTCACGTCAAGCGTACCGGCGATATCGGTCTGTTCAAGATCACCAGCGAAAGCGGTGTGGCGGCTGGTGTGCGTCGAATCGAAGCGGTTACCGGCGCAGCCGCCTTTGCCTACCTGAATGGCGCGGAAGAGCAGTTGAAAGAAGCCGCGGCGCTGGTCAAGGGCAGCCGTGACAACCTGCTCGACAAGCTGGCCGGCGTGCTGGAGCGCAACCGTCAGTTGGAGAAAGAGCTGGAGCAGCTCAAGGCCAAGGCTGCCAGCGCCGCAGGTAATGACCTTGCGGGTTCGGCGGTGGACGTCAAAGGCATCAAGGTGCTCACTGCGCGTCTCGATGGCCTGGACGGCAAGGCGCTGCTGGCGATGGTCGACCAGTTGAAGAACAAGCTTGGCAGCGCGGTGATCCTGCTCGGTGGCGTGCAGGACGACAAGGTCGTGCTGGTGGCCGGTGTGACCCAAGACCTGACCAACAAACTGAAAGCCGGTGAACTGATGAAGCAGGCAGCGGCGGCCGTCGGCGGCAAGGGCGGTGGTCGTCCGGACATGGCCCAGGGCGGTGGTGTCGATGCAGCTGCTCTCGATGGTGCGCTGGCGTTGGCTGTGGCCTTCGCCGAACAGGGCCTGTAAACGTCTGATTTCCCGGTTGTACAGCCCAAGGCCCGGCGGGCCTTGGCAGGGTTTCGAGTTGTATGTTTAATGGGCGCCCTTCACGGGCTGAGGCGGCTTTGAAATGGCTTTGATCGTACAGAAATTTGGCGGCACCTCCGTCGGCACTGTTGAGCGTATTCAGCAGGTGGCGGCGAAGGTGAAGAAGTTCCGCGAAAACGGCGATGACATCGTGGTTGTGGTTTCCGCCATGAGCGGTGAAACCAATCGCCTGATCGATCTGGCCAAACAGGTCAGTGACGGTCAGCCGATCCCGCGTGAACTCGACGTGATGGTCTCCACCGGCGAGCAGGTGACCATTGCCCTGCTGGCCATGGCGCTGATCAAGCTCGGTGTGCCGGCGGTGTCTTATACCGGCAGCCAGGTGCGTATCCTTACCGACAGCGCGCACAACAAGGCGCGCATCCTGCAGATCGATGATCACAACCTGCGTGCCGACCTCAAGGCCGGCAAGGTGGTGGTGGTCGCCGGTTTCCAGGGCGTCGACGAGCAGGGCAATATCACCACCCTGGGCCGTGGCGGTTCCGATACCACGGGGGTGGCCCTGGCGGCGGCGCTGAAGGCCGATGAGTGCCAGATCTACACCGATGTCGATGGTGTCTACACCACTGACCCGCGCGTAGTGCCCCAGGCTCAGCGCCTGGAAAAGATTACCTTCGAGGAGATGCTGGAAATGGCCAGCCTCGGCTCCAAGGTGCTGCAGATCCGTTCGGTGGAATTCGCCGGCAAGTACAACGTCCCGCTGCGCGTGCTGCACAGCTTCCAAGAGGGGCCGGGCACCCTCATTACCCTTGATGAAGAGGAATCCATGGAACAGCCGATCAT
>JAHJYA010000041.1 GCA_018826895.1 Gammaproteobacteria bacterium | reverse complement strand
GATCCCATCCCGAACTCAGTAGTGAAACGATGCATCGCCGATGGTAGTGTGGGGTTTCCCCATGTGAGAGTAGGTCATCGTCAAGCGCCTATACCGAAACCCCAGCACCTAACAGTGCTGGGGTTTCTTCTTTGCGCGCAGGAAAGTGCAGTAAGGGCTCGTTCTGGGGCTGCTTGACGCGATTGCACCGCGGTCCAGTGCCTAAGCATGGCGGGATTGTTCTTGCTAGTAGCCAGCAGGGTCTGCGATAGCCGTTATGCTGAAAAGGGGCTCAGGATGTATATCGAGAGCCCTTATCTGTATTGCATCAGTCGCCGCGGTACTCGCAACCACTGGTGCAGGTTTCATGGATACGGATGCGAGAGAGCTCTGGCAAAAGCGGTTTTAGCTCTTTCCAGATCCATTTGGCTAGAACTTCGCTTGTTGGATTTTCGAGGCCTGGCAGATCATTCAGGTAGTTATGGTCGAGCTGCTCATAAAGCGGTTTGAAGATGGCCTTTATCTCGGAGAAGTCGCGAATCCATCCGGTATGAGGGTCAACCTCTCCTTCGATATAAATCGCTACGCGGAAGGAGTGCCCATGTAGGCGTCCGCACTTATGTCCGGCGGGGACATGAGGCAGCCGGTGGGCCGCCTCGAACATGAATTCTTTGAACAGTTCCAAGGCATCTCTCTCTGCTGAATCGACACGGTAAAGTCTGTCGGTTGCATGGTACCAGTGCCTTGCCCGCTTTGCCCTGATCAAGGATTACTGGGTTTGAGCTTGATTGCGCTCTTGCCGATAGATGCTAACTGCTTGATACACGGCCTTGCGCAGGCGATTTATGCCTCCGATCGGGCGGTGTTCCGGCAGGGCGTGCCAAGGGTTGAATGCCAGGTTGTCGCAGAAGAGATTCTGCTCGCTGCTATCGAAGTCTTGAGCCGGCAGTGTTATCAAGGCCACGGTCTGGAAGGGGGAGATGGATTCGTCCCACTCCACGCTCGGGTCTTCGATGGGCATGTAATACTGCGGATTCTGTTTTTGTACCTGAAGCGCGAAGCACGCCGGGCTTCGATCCAGGGAGAGTTGCTGATACAGCGAGCTGCGCAGGAAGTTGGGCAGGTCGGTATTGGGTGTCGGTAAGCTGTAATTTGGGCAGTTTTCTGCTGCCGGAATCACCCGGTATTTGATGTTGTGTGGGCCCAGCTTAAACGGTGCGATGGAGTTATAGGTGGTCTGTACCGGCGTTTGCGGGGCGGGCGATAGTGTTTTCAAAGCAATGATCAAGTGGCGAACTTCCCAACTGCGTGGGTCCCAGCTGGGAAAGAAGGCGAGTACTTTCTTGCCGTCTGCTTGGGCGGCGAAATTACTTTGGTATTCGGCGACGTCTCGGACGAAGAATGCGGGATGGTTGAACATCACGAAGTCCTGCTCACTCGCATGTTTCGGGCTTGGGAGAAGCTTGATTCCTGGTACATCAAGCAGCTTGATTGCCATGCCCCGTGCGTCGCGCGCGCGGTCGAATTGAGGGTAGGCATTGCCGTTGGATAGGCGAACCCAGGCTTGCCAGGTCTTGCCAGGCTCCTGCAATACCCCGTGTCGCAAGTCAGGGGCGAGATCCTGGAGGACGCTGACCTCGGCTTTCAGGCAACCATGGGCTTTGGCGTGAGCGTCACGCAAGACACGAGTATTGTCGCGGTGCTGTTCGACAACACGAATGGCGTCCTCGATGATGGTCTGGGTATAGCGGTCTTCATCAGGCGGTATTTGTTCTTCGCTGGATACCGGCCCTGAGAACTTCCAGCTGTAGTACGCCGTACCCAGCCCCCAGCTCAATCCTGCAACTACTACGAGCGTCAGCGTGAGTTTTGCCAGCCAACGTCCGAGCCAGAGCCATAGTTTCTTGAGCATCGGTGACTCCTTGTATGAAAGGTACTGATATCACTCAGTTCTGACAGCTGGGTCCTGGTGTCCAGGGGCGTGCCGGTACGTCGTCGAGCTTGCTTTCCAGGTCAGCGTTTCCTAGTACCTTGAGGTATTCAATCAGCGCCCAGCGCTCATGGGGCTGCAGTGCCCGCCCGATGACGCCGTTTTCACGGCAACCACTGCGGAACTCATGGCCACGGTTGCTGTTGCCGGTGATGCGCGTATCGAAAAGAAAACCACCTGGGAATTTCGCACTGTCGAAGCCGATGTATTTCGGGTCGAATTCAAAGTTGCCGACCCAAAAGGTGGCCTGTCGTTCGGATACCGGCGAGAGCAGTTGGAACAGTGTGGGCACTGAGCCATTGTGCAGAAAAGGGGGCGTTGCCCAGATGCCATCGAGTGGGCGCGGTTTGTAACCGCGAATCTCTTGGACGCCGATTGGTAGGCCGTAACCATCCATGTTTGCCCGCTCGGCACCGCTGATGCCGGCGTCGCGGTAAGCACGATCTTCGACATAGGCGGTGATGTAAGCCAAGCCCTTGGCGCTGGAAATGCTGGCAAGGTCAAGGTCCTTGGGTGATCCGTCCGGTAGCAGGCGGACATCCAGGAGGCTCAGCTCTTCGGTGGTCCAGCCCAATTTACGCAGGTCGAAGCGGTGATCGGCAATATTGTCTGCCGTCGTAGGATCCGTGCCGACTTCCTGAGTGGATATGACGCGCATGTGCCATTCCGGGTCGCGATCTGGAGCCATGCGCCTGTCAGCAGGATTCACCGGGTGGGGGGCGTGGCAATACGCGCAGTTTTCCTGGAACAGGGCCCGACCCTGACTGGCTATTGGTAGATCAATCGCGCCAAGAATGGCTTCAGGCCACGCCGGCGGTTTGAGCTGCTTGAGAGTTTCTTCCAGCGTATGCAGGTCACGCAGGCGCACACTCGAGGCATAGCGATCCTCTACTGCGACCGGTGAACCGTCGGTATTGAGTAAATGCAGGGTCGCGCCTACACCGAGTGCTTCGCCAACGTTGCGCGCCATAGGCTGCATAGCAGAACCATTCCATTGTACCCAGTCGAACTTCCAGATATCCCATAACTGTGGGTAGCTGACGGGGGCGTTCGCCACCCGGTAATTGCTCGGGTCAATAGAATCGCCGAATACACTGTTGGCGATCCGCCCGAAAGCATCAGTGCGACCAAAGCCTTCTTCGGTGGGATAGAGTCCGCGATGCCAGTCGTTGTAGGCCGTGCCGAGCAGGCGGTCGAGTACAGTCTTGTACTCTGTCCGCAGTAAGTCGTACCCGCTGTCGTACTCATCGCCCAGAACAACTCTGGCGAAGCGACGAAATTTGAGAGGGTTGTAATAGGTGAACGCCATGCTCATGCCAAGAGCCTGGCCAAAGCTGCCTCCGCGCAAGGTAGGCACGGTGGAGGCCAGCGAGTGCAGGGCGGCGCCACCATCAATGCGGATGGCCTGGCCCTGGTAGCGCAGCTCGCCGGTGTGGCAGGCGGCGCAACTGATATCCAGGTATTCGACCCCGCTTTCGTCATCGGCATGTCGGGCGAAGCCGACAGGCAGGTTGCCAGGGTTGACGGCACTCGGCTGTTGTTCTGGTTCGATAAGAAAACCAAAGCGCGCGAGATAGGCGGGGTCGGCGAAGCGTGCGCGACTAAAGGGTTTTTCCAGTGCCTGGAACCAAGCGTATTGCAGGCCTTTTACCAGGGTGCCTTGTGGCGTGTAGTAGTAGGTCTGGCGTTGCTCGGTGCTCCACTGTCCAAGATAGTGAAGTTTGGAAGGAGGCGCATACGCCGGCAGATTGGGATAAGCCACGAAGTACAAGACGACGGCCAGACCCGCGAGGATGAGCAGCAGGATGGCGTAAATGATCCGGCGCAGCGTACGCATACTCACATCCTTGTTGATAATGATGTTCGCTGACGTTATGCGAAGTTCGAGTAGCTGGCAAGCTGCCATGACTCTGGAATGGTGCAGCGCTCTGCTCTGCGGTTGCTCAGTCTCTCAGGTACAGTGACAGCACAGTCACATCTTTTGGAGAGCTTAAAGACGATGCATCCTTTCAGTGCCACCACGCCACCTCGATTGGCAAGCCTGCTGGGCTATGCAGGCCTGATTCCCTTCGTCAGCGGTGCCTTGGGGCTGTGGCTGACACCGTTGGCGTGGCGTCCTTTCGTACTCGCTGCCGTGCTTGATTATGCTGCAGTAATTCTGGCGTTTATGGGGGCCATTCACTGGGGCTTGGCGATGCGTGCCGAGGCAAGCGATACCCGCGCGAATATGCAGCTCGGTTTATCTGTCCTGCCGCCATTGCTGGGCTGGTTGGCGGTCGCGGGGCTGCCGATAATGCTGGCGTTCCCCTTGATGCTCCTGGCCTTTATCGCGCTTTACCTGGCAGATCTGCGCGCCGTCAAACTGGGTTTGGCACCATGCTGGTACCCGGCTTTACGCAGGCCCCTGACGGTGGTGGTCAGCCTTAGCCTAGTGCTTGCCTGGATAGGTGCGTTTGCAGCCTGAAAGCCTCAGATACGGAACTGGCCGAGTAAACGGTTGAGCTGCTCGGCCAGTTGCCCAAGTTGTCGGCTAGCCCCGTTCGACTGTTCTGCCGCTTCGGCACTTTGACGGGCCAGGCCGTGAGCCTGGGTGACGTTCTGGTTAATATCCTCGACTACATGGCTCTGCTGCAGGGTGGCGCTGGCAATGGACGCGTTTAGTCCGGTCAGATTACGCAGCGACTGTGCGATCTGCTCCAGGCTCTCGCCTGCCTGACGTGCCTGCTCGACTGTCAGTTGTGAGGCGCGACTGCTTTCGTTGATGATTTTCACTGCCGCCTCGGAGTTACCCTGCAGGCGCTCGATCATGCCCTGGATTTCGGCTGTCGATTGCTGAGTACGCTGAGCCAGTAGGCGTACTTCATCGGCGACCACGGCAAACCCACGTCCCTGCTCACCGGCACGCGCCGCCTCGATTGCCGCATTGAGCGCGAGCAGATTGGTCTGTTCGGCAATCGAACGGATTACCTCCAGTACGCCGCCGATTTGATTGCTCTCATTGGCCAGGGTTTGAATGACCTCGACCGATTGGGCCACGGTTTCCGAAAGCTGGCCGATCTGTCGCAGGCTGGTAGAGATGTTGCGTTGACCAAGGTTCGCCTGGTCTTCAGCGCTGCGTACCTCGCTGGATGCATGTTCGGCATTGCGCGCCACATCCTGTACGCCATGGGTGACCTGATTGATGGCTGTTGCCACCAGTTCCATTTGCTGGGCTTGCTGCTGGCTGTAACTGTGCGTCTGGTCGGCGAGGGTATCGAGCGAACGGGCAGATCGCTCCAGGGCTCCAGAGGCCTCAAGGGATTGTTGGACCACGGCGCGCAGCTTTTGAGTAAAGCCGTTGAAGTGCCTGGCCAGCGCGCTGAGTTCGTCGCTGCCATTGGCGTCAAGCGAGCGGGTCAAGTCACCTTCGCCACTGGCAATGCTGGCCATGGCGTCCACGGCCTGTTTCAGCGGTCGGGCGATGCTGCGTGCGATCAAGAGCACTAGCAGCGCCAACACAAGCGCGATGCCTACGCCGATGGCAATGGCGTGGAGTGCCTGGTTACGAAATTCGGCCTGGACATCATCGACATAGACGCCGGAGCCGACGATCCAGCCCCAGGGCTTGAACAGCTCGACATAGGATATCTTGGGGACAGGTTCGCTAGCGCCAGGTTTTGGCCAGCGATAATCGACCTGGCCGCCTCCGTCATTAAGGCTTAAACGCACCATCTCGTTGAACAAGGCCTTGCCGTCTGGGTCCTTGTACTCGGACAAATTTTGCCCTTCGAGCTTTGGGTTGGTGGGGTGCATGACCATTATTGGAGTCTGGTCGTTGATCCAGAAGTAGTCCTGAGCGCCGTAGCGCATGCCGCGCAAGACGTCCTTGGCCTGGGTTTGAGCTTGCTCACGGGTCAGCGCGCCTGCTGTTTCCAGTCCGTGGTAATAGAGCAGTACACCACTCGCAGACTGCACCACATGGCGTGTCTTTTCGCCCTTGGCGGCATACAACGCCTGGTGTATCTGCGTCAGCATGAATGCCCCAAGAAGGCTGAGCATAAGTATGGCAAGACTCAGTATCAGCAGTAGGCGGCGGCTAATCGGTAATTGGCGCAGGCTATTCATAGCCATCTCCCGGCGGCAGGGGGCGTAGTAAGAGTACTGCCCGTTTTTCGATCACCGGCATGCCGGGTTTTGCTAGAGTGTGCCCCGCTTTGCCTCGCGGCGGCTACCGGTCATGCGTCGCATAAGCCGAAAGCTGAGCATTTTGATTGGCAATCATGACTTTGCGCTGCCAACTGGCGGCCTACTAGGAGTTTCAATGGATCTGTGGTTGGCCTTTCAGGCCCTGATTCTGGGCGTTGTCGAGGGCATTACCGAATTTTTACCGATCTCCAGCACCGGCCACCAGATCATCGTGGCCGATCTCATTGGCTTTGGCGGTGAGCGGGCGATGGCGTTCAACATCATCATCCAACTGGGGGCGATCCTCGCGGTGGTGTGGGAGTATCGGAAAAAAGTGCTGGGTATCGTCATAGGGCTGCCGCGTGAGCCCGGCGCGCAACGTTTTACCCTCAATCTGTTAGTGGCTTTTTTGCCAGCAGTGGTGCTTGGCGTGCTGTTCGCCGATCTAATCCATACCTACCTGTTCAACCCCATTACCGTGGCGGCAGCCTTAATTGTCGGTGGTGTGGTAATGCTTTGGGCCGAACGCCGGTCGCACCAGGTTCATGCTGAAACGGTAGATGACATTGGTTGGCGCGATGCCCTGAAAATTGGTTTTGCCCAGTGCCTGGCGATGATCCCAGGCACATCCCGTTCGGGGGCAACCATCATCGGCGGGCTGCTTTTCGGTCTGTCGCGCAAGGCGGCGACCGAGTTCTCGTTTTTCCTGGCGATGCCTACCATGGTTGGGGCGGCGGTGTACTCGGGCTACAAGTATCGCGACCTGTTTCAGCCGGCGGATCTACCCGTATTTGCCATCGGTTTTGTCACCTCGTTCATCTTTGCCATGATTGCCGTGCGGGCGCTGTTGCGTTTTATCGGCAACCACAGTTATGCGGTGTTTGCCTGGTATCGGATTGTCTTCGGTTTGCTGATTTTGGCGACCTGGCAATTGCATCTGATCGACTGGAGTACGGCTCAAGGATAAAGCCAAGTGCCTGCATTCGCCGGATGGATAAAGGCCGTATCGGCAAACGGCTTTTGCCATAGTGCGTGGAAAAGGAGATCGCCATGCTGACGCTCGACCATCAACTGCTGCCCGTCAATGGTATTCAACTTAGCCTTTACCTGGCCGGCCCTGAAGATGGGCCGCCGGTATGGCTGCTACATGGTTTTCCGGAATGCTGGCAATCGTGGCGTCATCAGATTGAACCCCTGGCCGCCGCGGGCTATCGCGTATTGATCCCGGAAATGCGTGGCTATGGTCGCAGCAGTGCGCCTGAGGATATCGAGGCTTATGACCTGTTAACGGTCTGTGCCGATATACAGGCTGCCATGGCGCATTTTGGCCAGTCTCAGGCCTGTGTCGTCGGGCATGACTGGGGCGCGCCTGTGGCTTGGCACCTGGCATTGCTCGAGCCTCAGCGAGTGAAGACTGTTGTTGGTATGGCGGTTCCTTATGGCGGGCGGCCCAGGCAGCCGGCCACGACACTTATGCGTCAGCTGTATGCCGAGCGTTTTCACTACATCCTGCATTTCCAAACGCCGGGGCTAGCTGAGGCCGAGATGGATGCCGATCCGGCACGCACTCTGCGGATGATGATGCACAACACCTCAGCCGCTGTGCCCAAGGATTTCTTTCTCCAGGACAAACCGGCCAACGCTGGCTTGTTCGATGGGTTAGAGGACCCAGGCACGCACCCTCACTGGTGCAGTGATGCGGCCTTTGCCGTGTATGTGCAGACCTTCGTCAAACATGGATTTCGCGGAGCGCTGAATTGGTATCGCAACTTCGAGCGCAACTGGCAGCGCACGGAAGCTTTGGCCGAGCGGATTATCGAGCAGCCAGCCTTGTTTTTACTGGGCGATCTCGACCCGGTCGGTACGTTGGAGGCGTATACGCTCAGGCAGATGCCGAGCCGCGTCCAGTATCTCGAGCAGCACCTGCTGACGGCGTGTGGCCACTGGATACAGAATGAGCAGCCTGAGCGGGTTAATGAGCTGTTGCTGGCGTTTTTGCAACGCCATTATCCGGCGCAAGCCTGCTAGCGTGTTTTGGTTCTGAGGGGCGTAATGGAAGTTCGTGGGCAGGTGACGCGCTGGGATGATGACAAGGGCTTCGGCTTTATTGCCCCAGAGCAGGGCGGTGCAGCTGTATTCGCGCATATTTCCGCCATGCGCGGTGAGCGGCGGCCACGAGTGGGTGATCGGGTGCTGTTCGTGCCGGGCGCGGGCGAGGGTGGTCGACCCCGCGCGCAGCATATTCGCCTCGAAGGTGAGCTGAGCCTGGATCAACCGCTTATCCGTAAGCGCCCCGTTCGTGCTGGTCGAAACACCAGCGGCTCACCTCGAGGTCGGGGTAAGCCGCAACCCGTCGCGAGCGCATACTGGTTGGTTGTGTTGGCCTGCCTGATTGTGCCGATTGCTGGGGTTTGGCACTTGGCAGGTAGCCTGGGATGGCCTTGGTTGCTGGCCTGGTATCCGGCGATGAGTCTGATCAGTTACCTGCAATACGCCCACGATAAGCGGCAGGCGCAGCGCGATGATTCACGCGTGGCTGAGCGCAGCCTGCACCTGGTCGAGCTGGCAGGTGGCTGGCCTGGTGCGCTGTTGGCTCAGCAGCGCTTGCGTCACAAGACACGCAAGTTGTCTTATCAGGTGACTTTCTGGCTGATTGTGCTGGCTCACCAGCTGGCCTGGCTGGATGCAATCTGGGGTGGGCAGTTGCTCCTACGCTGGCTACAGCCGTTGCTCGCCTGAGCCTTGCTCGAGGAGCAAGCTGACTTGCCGGTAGCGGGGCAGGCGCCTGACCACCAACTGATGTGCGGCCAGGAGCAGCGCTCGCAGTTCGCTATCCGCCAGCGGCGGCTGACTGGCGGCCATGCTGATCCAGTGCGCACGGGCCAGGTATGGCGCCGGACGAATACCGGGGCGGTCGGTATGAGCGAGAAAGCTGGCGTGTTCGACCTTGAACGACAGGCTGTCACGGTAGGGGTCAATCATCGCAAACATGCGGTTGCCCGCTACTGAAAAGACGCGCATGCCGCGCCATTTGAGGTCCAGTTGCACGCCTGGGAGCGCCAGGCAGTAATGCTCGAGTTCATCTCTGGTCATGGCTGTCTCTCAGGGTGGGGGAAGGCCGCTGGCCCCTTTCCATCGACTGCGGCGAAGGCTTCGCTCAAATGTTCGATCCAGGCACGTACGGCAGGTAGCATCCCGCGCCTGTGGGTATATACCGCCTGCAGGTGGCCGCCGGGCAGCGTCCACTCGGGGAGCAGCCGTACTAGGCATCCGTCCGCGAGCTCCTGCGCGCAGTCGAGCTGCGGCAGCATGGTAAAGCCCAGGCCCGCTATGGCGGCTGTCTTGCGGACGATGAAGTTGTCGATTCCCAGGCGAGCTTCGAAAGTCATGTCGCGTCGCTTGCCAGCAGCATTCACCAGGCGATGATGAATGCGCCGATCATTCTCTAGGGCGCCCAGTGCGGGCAATTGCAGCAGGTCATCCGGGCTGCGGATATCACGCCCTGCCAGTAACACCGGTGCGGCGACCAGAAAGGCTTGTGCCGGCATCAGCCGACGAGCAATCAGGTTTGGATCTTCATCGTCCTGGTTACGCACCCGGATGGCGACATCGACACCCTCGTTGATCAGGTCCACGGGGCGGTTGACCAGCAGCATGTCCAGCTGTACTTGCGGGTAGGTGGCGAGAAAATGGCTGATGATCGTCGGCATCATGTACTGCGCCAAGCCCACGGGGCAGGAAACCCGCAGGCGCCCACGGGGCGCGACTGTCAGGTTGGCCACACTTTCTTCGGCCTGCTCGGCTGCCTGCAGCATGGCCTGGCAGTGACGCAGGTAGCCTGCGCCGACATCGGTCAATGCCAGGGTGCGGGTGGTGCGCTGTAGCAGGCGTGCGCCCAGGCGCTCCTCCAGCTCGGCAATGCGTCGAGAGAGGCGTGATTTGGGAATGCCCAGCACGCGACCGGCCGCCGCAAAGCCTCCTGCCTCGACGACTTTGGCGAAATAGAACAGATCGTTGAGGTCGTGCATGGCTATTGTCCTGTTGGTGGGACGAACTATCGCATTTGTGAGGGCTAATCGGCCATTGGATTCATGCGTAGTCTTTATCCATCGTCATCGCCGCCCGGCGATACATGCTCGGAGACTTCCATGAAACTTCTGCACCTCGACACCAGCATCCTGGGTGATGCATCCGCTTCCCGTCAGCTTGGCGCTGCCGTAGTGAACGCCTGGCAGGCCGCTGAGCCACAGGTACAGGTCAGCTACAAAGATTTGACCGCAAGCCCGGTTCTGCATTTGTCCGGTGCCAGTCTGGCCGCTACCGGTACGCCCGAAAGCGAACGGGATGCTGCTCAGCAACTCGAAGCCAACCACTCGAGTGACGCCTTGGAAGCCTTTCTGGCAGCCGATGCCCTGGTTATTGGCGCGCCCATGTACAACTTCACCATTCCCTCACAGCTCAAGGCATGGATCGACCGTATTGCCGTTGCCGGCAAGACCTTCAGCTATACCGAGAATGGCCCGGTAGGCCTGGCCGGTGGCAAGCGGGTAGTGATTGTCGCCACCTCCGGCGGTGTACATGCCGGCCAGCCGAGTGGCGCGGCCCATGTCGATTACCTGAAGCTGCTGTTAGGCTTTTTGGGGATTACCGATATCCAGGTGGTCACGGCCGAAGGCCTGGCCTATGGTCCGGATGCGCGTACTGCCGCACTGCAAGGTGCTCAAACGCAGATCGACGCGCTGTTCAGCGCCTGAGTCGGCATGGCGCCTGGTCATCAGGCGCCCTGTTCACTGGCTGCAGGTCCGTTCCAGGGTCTGTAGCAACACCTGCACCTTGGTGATCGACTCCTGATACTCAGCCTGCCAGTTGGAGTCGGCCACGATGCCGCCGCCGCCCCAGCAACTGATTCGGCCGTCGCGTGCGAGCAGGCTGCGGATGGCGATCGAGCTGTCCATCTCGCCGCGTACATCCAGATACAGCAGTGAGCCGCAGTAAAGCGCGCGGCGTGTGGGCTCCAGCTCGTCGATGATCTGCATGGCGCGGATCTTCGGCGCACCGGTGATCGAGCCGCCTGGAAAGCTGCCGGCGATCAGGTCCAGGGCATCCTTGTCTGGTGCCAGTTCGCCGGTCACGGCGCTGACCAGGTGATGCACATTGGGGTAGCTTTCCAGGGCGAACAGCTCCGGCACCTTGACCGAGCCGGTACGGCAGCTACGGCCCAAATCGTTACGCAGTAGGTCGACGATCATCAGGTTTTCCGAGCGGTCCTTGAGGCTGGCGAGCAGGGCGCTGGCCTGGGCCGCGTCACGCTCATTGTCGGCATCACGCGGTCGGGTGCCCTTGATCGGACGGGTTTCCACCTGCCCTTGGGCGACGCGCAGAAAACGCTCTGGCGACAGGCTGAGAATGGCCCCGCCGTCGGCCAGCGCCTGAAACCCGGCAAAGGGTGTGGGGCACGCCTGGCGCAGCAGCCCGTAAGCCACCCAAGGATCGCCCTGGTAGTGTGCGCTGAAGCGCTGGGCGAAGTTGACCTGATAGCAATCACCCGCCTGGATATACGCCTGAATACGCTCGATGGCCTGGCGGTAGGCCGGCGCGTCGATGTCGGCAGCGAAAGGCGCCTGCAAGTGAAACCCGGCGTCAGCCGCCTCGTGCGGGGCTTCGAACAAGCGGATAAGGCGTTCACGCTCGTTCGCCGGCAGTGCCGGGTGGAACATCAGTTGGCTGCAACTGTGCAGGTGATCGGTGATTAATGCCCAGGCATACAGGCCGAACTGCGCATCAGGCAGGCCGAGGTCATCGTGTGCCTGTTCCGGCATTTGCTCCAGACGACGGCCGAAGTCATAGCCGAGGTAGCCGATCAAGCCGCCGAGAAATGGCAGTTCGCTGGCCGTGGGTGCCTGCGCCGGTCCCAGCTCCGCCAGGGCCTGGCGCAAGCGCTGCAGAAAAACCGGCCCTGACTCGTGTGGCAGTGGGGTAAGCGTTCGCTGCGGCCAGGCGCTGAGAATATCGAAACGACCGCGCAGCGCGGCGGGGCGTCCGGCATCGAGCAGGACCGCGCCGGGCGCATGGCGCACGCGGTCAAAATAGGCGGCGGGGTCGCAGTGATAGGGCAGCGGGTGGACGTGGCAGCTAGGCATGCGGAAGATCGACCGGATACGGAACGCGATTGTAGAACGGCGTCTGTCGGTAGCCTAGGTGGCCAGCCTGGGCTATCGATTCAGGTAGCAGTACGGGCATGGCGCCCGATACTGCCGATCAATCAGAGCGGCGCGGCCGGGATATGGCCGAACAGTTCCTGGGCGAAGCGCATGCGCTCCTCGGGCGTCTCTTCAATGCCTTTGGCTGCCAGTTCTGCCAGACGGGCCTCGACAGCATGGGCGCGATGGGTCAGGCCGCAGTCGTTGGCAATCTGGATATTCAGGCCGGGGCGGGCGTTGAGCTCCAGAATCAGCGGGCCCTTTTCCTGGTCCAGCACCATGTCCACCCCGATATAGCCCAGGCCACACAGCTCGTAGCAACCAGCGGCCAGGCGCATGAAGCCATCCCAGTTCGGCAGTTGCACGCCGTCCACCGCGTTGGTGGTATCCGGATGCTTGGTGATCTTGTTGTTTAGCCAGGTACCGCGCAGGGTCACCCCAGTGGCCAGGTCCACGCCGACACCGATGGCGCCTTGATGGAGGTTGGCCTTGCCGCCGGACTGACGCGTTGGCAGACGCAGCATGGCCATCACTGGATAGCCCATCAGCACGATGATGCGGATGTCCGGTACGCCTTCGTAGCTGATGCTTTTGAAGATCTGGTCGGGGGTGACTCGGTATTCGATCAGCGCGCGATCACGATGACCGCCCAGGGAATACAGGCCTGAGAGGATGCTGGAGATCTGCTGCTCGATCTCCTCATGGCTGATGATTTTGCCGGAGACCGTCTTGTACTTGTCTTCGAAACGGTCGGCGATGACCAGAATGCCGTCGCCACCGGCACCCTGCGCCGGCTTGACGACGAAGTCAGGGCGGTCGCCGATGATCTCACGCAGCTTATCGATGCCTTTCTCGGTGTCGATCACGCCATACATTTCCGGCACATTGATGCCGGCCTGGATGGCGCGTTCCTTGGTGATGATCTTGTCATCCACAATGGGATACAGGTGCCGTTTGTTGTACTTCAGCACGTAATCCGCATTGCGCCGGTTGATGCCCATGATGCCCTTGGCTTCAAGGGCCTTCCACGTCTTGATCAGGCCGAACATGGTCTTAGTCCTTGAGGAAGGCTTTGAAGCGGAACAGTTCGGTCAGGCGATAGCCGCGGTAGCGACCCATGGCCAGCATGAACCCCACCAGAATCAGCAGAATCGCCGGGAAGGTGAAGACGAAGTAGACCAGTTCCGGCACGCTCATCAGCAGGTGGGCGAGGGTGGCCGCGAACAGGGTACCTACGGCGACCTTGAATGCATGGCTGCCGCCGCGCTCTTCCCAGGTGATCGACAGGCGCTCGATGGTCATGGTCAGAATCACCATCGGGAACAGTGCCACCGACAGACCTCGCTCCAGGCCAAGCTTGTGACTGAATAGGCTGATCACTGCGATCAGCACCACAACGAAGGTCAGTACCACCGACAGGCGCGGCAGCATCTGTAGTTTCAGGTGTTCCAGGTAGGAGCGCAGTGACAGGCCCGCCGCCGTAATCACGGTAAACAGGATGATGCCGAAGCCTAGCTGGGTTTCGCGGAAGGCCAGGGCGATCAGCACCGGGGTAAAGGTACCCAGGGTCTGCAGGCCGCCAAGGTTGCGCAGAATAAGGATCACCAGCACGCCGATGGGGATCATCACCATGATCATAAAGGTCTGCTGGGTCTGCAGCGGCAGGCCATACAGCGAATATTCGAGGAAATCGGCGTCGGTGTTTTCGTCAGTCAGTTTGGCCAGGCGGATGGCATTCATCTCGCTGTTGTTCAGGCTAAAGCTGACCTGAGGCTGGCGACCACCTTCGACGCTGACCAGCGGCTCGTCGCCGGTCCACCAGACCATACGGTCATTGGGCAGGCCCTGCTCGCCGGTTTCCGGGTTGAAGTACAGCCAGCGATCACCGTTGAAACTGCGCAGCCACAATTCCGGACTCTGCTGGATTTCTGCAGCCAGGCGAATGGTGTGCACGCGCTGCATCGGCACGTGGGCGATGGACAGCAGCAATTCGATAGCCTGGGCCTTGTTGGCAGTCGAGGCATCGCCGCCCAACAGCAATTTGGCGTTGTCGTCGTTTTCGTTGTTAACGCGCTTGATGGTTTCGCTGATGAAGGTTTCGACGTCTGCCGAGTGCTGGCGGATCGGCGCGAGCAGTGCTTCAGCGGCGATCTTCTCCGCACCTTCCACAGGAATGCTGTCGCGGAAGATCGGGCCACTGGCTTTGGCCTGCTCGCCGCTGTAACGCTTGGTCAACACCAAGCGGTAATAGAGGGTCTGTTTGCCGCTGGCGCGACGTGCCGACCAGGTCACCTTGCGGTTGCCTTCAGCGCGGTTGACGCTCACCCCGTAATTGTTGGAGATAAAGCTCTCGTTGAGGCTGACGTAATCCTGATTCAGGGGCGGCACGAACATCTGCAGCTTGACCGGTTCACGCGGGTTGGCCTGGAACTCGACTCTGGCATCGATGTTCCACAAATCGTCCGTCTCGTCCTCGGTCATGGGAATGCCAAGGATGAAGATTTGGTAGGCCGTAATCAGAATGCCCAGGCTCACCAGGAGCGTGATCAGGACTTTCAGATGCAGGTTAAGAGAGCGCATGGGAATTACTCGCCAGGGTTTGCGTCGGTGGTACAGGCAGGTTTCCCCGCTGCGTATTTAAGGCTTGGGTCGATCAGTGCGTCGAAACGTTGCAGCGCATCGGAGCCAATCAGAAGCGGGTATTGGAACGCACTACGGTCGGTCAGGTTCAGTTCGATGGTGCGCAAGGCACCACCCATGCAGACATCCATTTCGATTACCGGGCGAGCCGTGTAGCTCTTTTCCTCATCGGGATTGTAGTCGCCGGCACGCCGTTTGATCTTGCTGATACGCGCCAGGGGGCGTTCGATAGGGTGGGCGTGGGCATCGTCGATGGCCAGATAGAAACGTACCCAGGTTTCCCCGTCGCGTTTGAAGCGCTTGATATCGCGAGCACTGAGAGAGGCAGTTTGTGCGCCGGTATCGAGCTTGGCGGCCACGCGCTGGTCAATATCGAGCAATTGCACGTATTCGTTGAGTCCGTAGACCGTCTTCTCGGAAGCGATGCTCGGAGCGGACAGTAGCGCGAGGCTAAGCAGCAGGGCGAAGGGTTTAAGTCTCATAAATCCTGTTGGGTGCAGCGCATCAATGAAGCAAAGGCCCGCGAGGCCCTATATGCACCTGCGATCCTGACGTAGAGGAGTCTAGCAAGGTGCACCGAAAACGCGCGGCGGGCGGTGAAGTGGCGGCATCTTAACACGCAGTCCTCCCTATCGGCAGGCGCTTAGGGCGTTTGTGCTGGCATTTATCACTTGTTAGACATTTCGGTTATTTAAGACGATTGTCGACACTATGTCGTTTCGAGATTGACCGTATAGCGGCTTAGGCGTAGATTTTCCCTCATGAAAATTAAAGGTGTCGACAATATGCTGGATGAGCATGTGGCAGAGGCTAGTCTGCAAGGCGAGTCGGAAACCTTGTCCGAGCACGTGTTTCGGCGTATTCAGGCAGCGATCGTTAAAGGTGAGATTGCCCCCGGCAGCAAGATATCCGAGCCAGAGCTGGCGCGGACCTATGGCATTAGCCGCGGGCCGCTGCGTGAGGCAATCCATCGGCTCGAGGGTCAGCGCTTGCTGGTGCGCATCCCCCATGTAGGGGCGCGGGTGGTCTCACTCAGTCATGCCGAGCTGGTCGAACTCTATGAGATTCGTGAGTCGCTGGAGGGCATGGCCTGTCGCCTGGCCGCTGAGCGCATGACCCAGGCCGAGATCGACGAACTGCGCCAAGTGCTCGACTTGCACGAGCAAGATGCGGCCTTCAAGGCCGGTGTTGGCTATTACCAGCAGGAAGGTGATTTCGACTTCCACTACCGGATCATTCAGGGCAGCGGCAATAAAACCCTGGCCCAGATGCTCTGCGGCGAGCTCTATCAACTGGTGCGCATGTACCGCCTACAGTTCTCCGCGACGCCCAACCGGCCGCGCCAGGCCTTTGCCGAACACCACCGTATTCTTGATGCCATCGCCGACCGAGACGGCGAGCTGGCCGAGTTATTGATGCGCCGCCATATCGGCGCCTCCAAGCGCAATATCGAGCGCCATTTCTCCCTAAATATGGGGTTGAACGCGCCTACCCAGACAGCCAAACCACGAGGTGAATCATGAGTCAGCTTTCTCCAGGCCAGCGTTTCCGTCAGGCGCTTGCCGAAGAGCAGCCACTGCAGGTGATTGGCGCGATCAATGCCAACCATGCCTTGCTGGCCAAGCGCGCGGGTTTTAAGGCCATCTACCTGTCCGGGGGCGGTGTGGCGGCGGGTTCCTTGGGTCTGCCTGATCTGGGCATCAACACCCTGGACGACGTGCTCACCGACGTACGCCGGATTACCGATGTCTGCGACCTGCCGCTGTTGGTCGATATCGACACCGGCTTTGGCCCCAGCGCGTTCAATATCGAGCGCACGGTCAAGAGCCTGATCAAGGCCGGCGCCGCGGCTGCGCATATTGAGGATCAGGTCGGCGCCAAGCGTTGCGGCCATCGTCCTGGCAAGGAGATTGTCAGCACCGAGGAAATGGCTGACCGAGTCAAGGCCGCTGCCGATGCCAAGACCGATGCGGGCTTTTTCCTGATTGCCCGCACCGACGCCATCCAGGCCGAGGGCGTGGATGCCGCCATCGAGCGCTGCCTGCGTTATGTCGAGGCCGGTGCCGACGGTATTTTCGCCGAGGCTGCCTATGACCTGCCGACCTACAAGCGCTTTGTCGATGCGCTCAACGTGCCGGTACTGGCCAATATCACCGAATTCGGCGCCACCCCGCTGTTCACCCGAGACGAACTGGCCTCGGTCGGCGTGGCCATCCAGCTTTACCCGCTGTCGGCGTTTCGCGCCGCCAACAAAGCTGCGGAAAGCGTTTACACCGCGATTCGTCAGCAGGGCCATCAGCAGGATGTCATCGAACTGATGCAAACCCGGGCTGAGCTGTACGACCGCATCGGCTACCACGCCTTCGAGCAGAAGCTCGATGCCCTGTTTGCCGCAAAAAAGTGATAGCGATCTAGAAGAACAACAAAGATCCGAGGAGATAAGCATGAGTGCCACCGACACCACCCCGGGCTTCAAGCCGAAAAAATCCGTCGCCCTGAGCGGTACCACTGCCGGCAACACCGCCCTGTGCACCGTCGGCCGTAGCGGCAATGACCTGCATTACCGTGGCTATGACATTCTTGATGTCGCCACCACCTGTGAGTTCGAGGAAATCGCCCACTTGCTGGTGCACGGCAAACTGCCCAATGCCGCCGAACTGGCCGGCTACAAGGCCAAACTCAAAGCCCTGCGCGGCTTGCCCGCGGCGCTGAAAACCGCCCTGGAGCAACTGCCGCCCTCGGCCCACCCCATGGATGTGATGCGCACCGGTGTTTCGGTGCTCGGCTGCCTGCAGCCGGAGAAGGATGACCACAACCACCCCGGCGCCCGCGATATTGCCGACAAGTTGATGGCCTCGCTGGGCTCCATGCTGCTGTACTGGTATCACTTCAGCCACAATGGCAAACGCATCGAGGTGGAAACCGACGACGACTCCATCGGCGGCCATTTCCTGCATCTGTTGCACGGCGAGGCGCCGCGTGAATCCTGGGTGCGCGCCATGCACACCTCGCTGGTCCTCTACGCCGAGCATGAATTCAACGCCTCCACCTTCACCTCGCGGGTGATCGCCGGCACCGGTTCGGACCTGTTCAGTTGCATCGCTGGCGGCATCGGCGCGCTGCGCGGGCCCAAGCACGGCGGCGCCAACGAAGTGGCCTTCGAGATCCAGAAGCGTTATGACAATGCCGATGAGGCCGAAGCCGATATTCGCGCCCGGGTGGAGAAGAAGGAAGTGGTGATTGGCTTCGGTCACCCGGTTTACACCGTGGCGGACCCGCGCAACAAGGTGATCAAGGAGGTCGCACACGAGCTGTCGGTGGAGCAGGGCAATACCAAGATGTATGACATCGCCGAGCGCCTGGAGAGCACCATGTGGGAGATCAAGAAGATGTTCCCCAACCTCGATTGGTTCAGCGCGGTCAGCTACCACATGATGGGCGTGCCCACCGCCATGTTCACCCCGCTTTTCGTGATTGCCCGCACCTCGGGCTGGTCCAGCCATGTGATCGAGCAGCGTATTGACGGCAAGATCATTCGCCCCAGCGCCAACTATGTCGGCCCTGAAGACCTGACCTTTGTGCCGCTCAAGGATCGCCCATGAGCATGAACAGTCAATACCGCAAGCCGCTGGCCGGTACCGTGCTGGATTATTTTGACACCCGCGAGGCGGTCGATGCCATCAGCCCAGGCGCTTACGCCAAGCTGCCCTATACCTCACGGGTTCTGGCTGAGCAGTTGGTGCGCCGCTGCGACCCGGCCATGCTCAACGATGCGCTTAAGCAACTGATCGAGCGCAAGCAGGATCTGGATTTCCCCTGGTACCCGGCTCGCGTTGTCTGCCACGACATTCTTGGCCAGACCGCCCTGGTCGACCTGGCCGGCTTGCGTGACGCCATCGCCGAGCAGGGCGGCGACCCGGCCAAGGTGAATCCGGTGGTGCCAACCCAATTGATCGTCGACCACTCCCTGGCTGTGGAATTCGCCGGCTTCGACCCGGACGCCTTTGAGAAGAACCGCGCGGTGGAGGAGCGACGCAACGAGGATCGCTTCCACTTTATCGAGTGGACCAAGACCGCGTTCAAGAACGTCGACGTGATCCCGGCCGGCAACGGCATCATGCACCAGATCAACCTGGAGAAAATGAGCCCCGTGATCCAGGCGCGCGGCGGTGTGGCCTTCCCCGACACCTGTGTCGGCACCGACTCGCATACCCCGCATGTCGATGCCCTCGGCGTGATCGCCATTGGTGTCGGCGGCCTGGAAGCCGAGACCGTGATGCTCGGCCTGCCATCGATGATGCGCCTGCCCGATATCGTCGGCGTCAAACTGGCCGGCAAGCGCCAACCCGGGATTACCGCCACCGATATCGTCCTGGCGCTGACCGAGTTTCTGCGCAAAGAGCGGGTAGTTGGTGCCTGGGTCGAGTTCTTCGGTGAAGGGGCAGACAGCCTGTCCATCGGTGACCGTGCAACCATCTCCAACATGTGCCCGGAATACGGTGCAACGGCGGCGATGTTCTATATCGACCAGCAGACCATCGACTACCTCAAACTCACCGGGCGTGAGCCGGAGCAGGTGGCGCTGGTGGAGCACTACGCCAAGACTACCGGCCTGTGGGCCGATGCCCTGGCCAGTGCCGAATACCAGCGCGTGCTGAGCTTCGACCTGTCGACCGTGGTGCGCAACATGGCCGGCCCGAGCAATCCGCACAAGCGTCTGCCGACCTCGGCACTGCACGAGCGTGGCATTGCCGACGAGGCCAAACTGGCCGCCGGCAAGCTGGAAGAGGGCGAGGGTCTGATGCCGGACGGCGCGGTGATCATCGCTGCCATCACCAGCTGCACCAACACCTCCAACCCGCGCAACGTGGTCGCCGCCGGTCTGCTGGCGAAGAAGGCCAACCAGTTGGGCCTGTTGCGCAAGTCGTGGGTCAAAACCTCCTTCGCGCCAGGTTCAAAAGTCGCCAAGCTGTACCTGGAAGAGGCTGGTCTGCTGAGCGAGCTGGAGCAACTGGGTTTTGGCATCGTGGCCTACGCCTGCACCACCTGTAACGGCATGTCCGGTGCGCTGGACCCGGTGATTCAGCAGGAAATCATCGACCGCGACCTCTACGCCACTGCCGTATTGAGCGGTAATCGCAACTTTGACGGGCGCATCCACCCGTATGCCAAGCAGGCATTCCTGGCCTCGCCGCCGCTGGTGGTGGCCTACGCCATTGCCGGTACCGTGCGTTTTGATATCGAGCAGGATGTACTCGGTCATGATCCGAGCGGCAACCCGATCACCCTCAAGGACCTGTGGCCGAGCGACGAAGAAATCGACGCCATCGTCGCCTCCTCGGTGAAGCCTGAGCAGTTCCGGCAGATCTATATCCCGATGTTCGATTTGGGCACCGTCACCGAAGCCGAGAGCCCGCTGTACGACTGGCGCCCGATGAGCACTTATATCCGTCGCCCGCCATACTGGGAAGGCGCACTGGCCGGCGAGCGTACGCTCAAAGGCATGCTGCCGCTTGCGATTCTGCCGGACAACATCACCACCGATCACTTGTCGCCCTCCAACGCCATCCTGCTGGACTCGGCTGCAGGTGAGTACCTGCACAAAATGGGCTTGCCGGAAGAGGACTTCAACTCCTACGCCACCCACCGCGGTGACCACCTGACGGCGCAGCGCGCCACCTTCGCCAACCCGCAGCTGGTCAACGAAATGGTTGTGGTTGATGGTGTGGTGAAGAAGGGCTCGCTGGCCCGTGTCGAGCCGGAAGGCCGGGTGATGCGCATGTGGGAGGCAATCGAAACCTACATGAACCGTAAGCAGAACCTGATCATCGTCGCCGGTGCCGACTACGGCCAAGGCAGCTCGCGTGACTGGGCTGCCAAGGGTGTGCGCCTGGCGGGTGTGGAGGTGATCGCGGCCGAAGGTTTCGAGCGTATTCACCGCACCAATCTGGTGGGCATGGGCGTGCTGCCGGTCGAGTTCAAGCCGGGCACCACTCGCCTGACCCTCGGCCTCGACGGCACCGAGACTTACGACATCCAGGGCGATGTGTCGCCGCGTTGCGACCTGACCCTGGTGGTCAATCGCCGCAATGGCGATGTCCTCAAGGTGCCAGTGACCTGCCGCTTGGATACCGCTGCCGAAGTCAACGTCTACAACGCTGGCGGCGTGTTGCAGCGCTTTGCCCAGGACTTCCTGGAGGCGACGGTGGCAGTTTAAGCGCAGTGTTGTGGGAGGGGCTTTAGCCGCGTTTAGCGTTAAAAAGCTCGCGGCTAAAGCCCCTCCTACACGCGCTGTCTTCACATAATTTGCAGTAGGTCTTAGCCATGTCCCACGCAGCCCAAATCAAAATTCCCGCCACCTATATGCGTGGCGGCACCAGCAAGGGCGTGTTCTTCCGCCTGCAGGACTTGCCCGAGCGCTGCCAGGTGCCGGGCTCCGCGCGCGACAAGCTGTTTATGCGCGTTATCGGCAGCCCCGACCCCTATGCTGCGCAAATCGACGGTATGGGCGGCGCCACCTCCAGTACCAGCAAGTGCGTAATTCTGTCGACAAGCAGCCAGCCGAATCATGACGTCGATTACCTCTACGGTCAGGTCTCCATCGACAAACACTTTGTCGATTGGAGCGGCAATTGCGGCAACCTGTCCACCGCGGCCGGTGCTTTTGCCATTCACGCCGGGCTGGTCGATCCGGCGCGCATTCCTGAAAACGGTGTATGCGCGGTGCGGATCTGGCAGGCCAATATCAACAAGACCATCATCGCCCACGTCCCGGTCAGCAATGGCCAGGTGCAGGAAACCGGCGACTTCGAGCTGGACGGGGTGACCTTTCCGGCAGCCGAGATCGTGCTGGAGTTTCTCGACCCGTCTGACGATGGCGAGGATGGCGGTTCGATGTTTCCCACCGGGAACCTGGTCGATGACCTTGAGGTGCCAGGTGTTGGTACTTTCAAAGCGACCCTGATCAGCGCCGGCATCCCCACTGTGTTCGTCAATGCCGAAGAGATTGGCTACAGCGGCACCGAGTTGCGCGAGCAGATCAATGGCGACCCCGAGCAATTGGCCCGTTTCGAGAAAATCCGCGTGGCCGGTGCCCTGCGCATGGGGCTGATCAAAAGCGCGGAAGAGGCGGCGACCCGCCAG
>JAHJYA010000040.1 GCA_018826895.1 Gammaproteobacteria bacterium | reverse complement strand
GGAAATCTGGCTGAACGGCATGGAAGTCACCCAGTTTACCTACTTCCAGCAGGTCGGTGGCCTGGAGTGCTACCCGGTGACCGGTGAGATCACCTACGGTCTCGAGCGCCTGGCCATGTACCTGCAGGGCGTCGACTCGGTCTACGACCTGATCTGGACCGACGGCCCGTTCGGCACCGTGACCTACGGCGACGTGTTCCACCAGAACGAGGTGGAGCAGTCGACCTACAACTTCGAGCACGCCAACGTCGAGAAGCTGTTCGAGCTGTTCGACTTTTACGAGTCGGAAGCCAACCGCCTGATCGAGCTAGAACTGCCGCTGCCGACCTACGAGATGGTGCTCAAGGCTTCGCACACCTTCAACCTGCTCGACGCCCGCCGCGCCATTTCGGTGACCGCGCGTCAACAATACATCCTGCGCGTGCGCGCTCTGGCCCGTGCCGTGGCGCAGAGCTACCTGCAGGCGCGGCGCAAACTCGGTTTCCCGCTCGCCACCCCCGACCTGCGTGATGAAGTACTGGTCAAGCTGGAGGCTGCAGAATGAGTACCCGTGATTTCCTCGTCGAACTGGGCACCGAAGAGCTGCCACCCAAGGCGCTGAAAACCCTCGGCGAAGCCTTCCTCGGCGGTATCGAAAAGGGCCTCAAGGCCGCCGGCCTGAAGCACGGTGCCGTACGCTTCTTCGCCGCGCCACGGCGCCTGGCCGTGCAGATCGAGCAGCTCGAAGAGCAGCAAGCCGACCGCGCGATGAACCTCGACGGCCCGCCCTTGCAAGCCGCCTTTGATGCCGAGGGCAACCCGACCCAGGCTGCCCTGGGCTTCGCCAAGAAATGCGGTGTGGACCTCGCCGAAATCGACCGCAGCGGGCCGAAACTCAAATTCAGCCAGCACATTCCCGGCCAGCCTGCGGTCAAGCTGCTGCCGGTGATTGTGCAGGACTCGTTGAACGATCTGCCGATCCCTAAGCGCATGCGCTGGGGCGCGCGCCGCGACGAGTTCGTACGGCCGACCCAGTGGCTGGTGATGCTGTTCGGCGACGACGTGGTGGACTGCGAAATCCTCACCCAGAAAGCCGGCCGGGTTTCCCGTGGCCACCGCTTCCACGCCAACCACGAGGTGCGCATCAGCAGCCCGCTGAGCTACGCCGAAGACCTGCGCAGCGCCTATGTGATTGCCGACTTCGCCGAACGCCGCGCGCAGATCATCGCCCGTGTCGATGAACTGGCTGCGGCAGAGCAGGGCACGGCCATCGTGCCGCCAGCGCTGCTCGATGAAGTCAGCGCCCTGGTCGAGTGGCCGGTGCCGCTGGTCTGCTCGTTCGAGGAACGCTTCCTCGAAGTGCCGCAGGAAGCACTGATCACCACCATGCAGGACAACCAGAAGTACTTCTGCCTGCTGGATGCCGCTGGCAAGCTGCTGCCACGCTTTATCACCGTGGCCAACGTCGAGTCCAAAGACCCGGCGCAGATCATTTCCGGCAACGAGAAGGTCGTGCGGCCACGCCTGACCGACGCTGAGTTCTTCTTCAAGCAGGACAAGAAGCAGCCGCTGGAAACTTTCAACCAGCGCCTGGCCAACGTGGTGTTCCAGGCCCAGCTCGGCTCGGTCTACGACAAGGCGCAGCGGGTCAGCGCACTGGCGGGCTTTATCGCCGAGCGCATCGGCGGCGACGCCCAACGCGCGGCCCGTGCCGGCCTGCTGTGCAAATGCGACCTGGCCAGTGAAATGGTTGGCGAATTCCCGGAAATGCAGGGCATCGCCGGCTACTACTACGCCAAGCACGACGGCGAGCCGGAAGACGTCGCCCTGGCGCTGAACGAGCAGTACATGCCGCGTGGCGCCGGCGCCGAACTGCCGAGCACCCTGACCGGTGCAGCCGTGGCCCTGGCCGACAAGCTGGATACCCTGGTCGGGATCTTCGGCATCGGCATGCTGCCCACCGGCAGCAAGGACCCCTACGCTCTGCGCCGTGCAGCCCTAGGTGTGCTGCGCATCCTGATCGAGAAGCAGCTCGACCTGGACCTGGTCGCCACCATCAGCTTCGCCGTGCGCCAGTTCGGCAACAAGGTCAAAGCGGCCGGTCTGGACGTGCAAGTGCAGGACTTCGTCTTCGACCGCCTGCGTGCGCGCTACGAAGATGAAGGCGTTGAAGTGGCGGTGTATCAGGCGGTGCGTGCGGTCAACCCGGTCTCGCCGCTGGACTTCGACCAGCGCGTGCAGGCCGTGCAGGCCTTTCGTGCGCTGCCCCAAGCCGCTGCGTTGGCCGCCGCCAACAAGCGCGTGTCGAACCTGCTGGGCAAGGCCGAGGGCAAGGTAGCGACTCAGGTCCAGGCGCATTACTTCGATACGCCGGCCGAGTTCGCCCTCAACGCGGCTATCCAGCAAGCCGACCAGGCCGTGCAGCCGATGGCCCAGGCACGCCAGTACAGCGCCGCCCTGACGCACCTGGCAAGCCTGCGCGAGCCGGTCGACAGCTTCTTCGAAGCCGTGCTGGTGAATGCCGAGAACCCGGACGTACGCGCCAACCGCTACGCCTTGCTGGCCAAGTTGCGTGGGCTGTTCCTCGGCGTGGCCGACATTTCCGTGCTGGGCTAAAACAGTGACCAAGCTGCAAGCCACAGGCTGCAAGTGAGCGGCTGTGGCTTGCAGCTTGGCGCTTGGAACTTGCAGCTATGAAACTACTGATCCTCGATCGCGACGGTGTCATCAACCATGACTCCGACGCCTACATCAAAACCCTCGACGAGTGGCTGCCCATTGCCTCGTCCATCGCCGCCATCGCCCGCCTGTCCCGAGCCGGCTGGACGGTCGCCGTGGCCACCAACCAGTCCGGCCTGGCCCGCGGTTACTACGACCTTGCCACCCTCGACAGCATGCACGCGCGCTTGCGCGAGCTGGTAGCCGAGCAGGGCGGTGAGGTTGGGCTGATCGTGCATTGCCCGCACGGCCCGAATGACGGCTGCGACTGCCGTAAACCCAAACCCGGTATGCTGCAGCAGATCGCCACGCACTACGGCGTTAGCCTGAACGGCGTGTGGTTTATCGGTGACAGCCGTAGTGACCTGGATGCAGCCCTGGCCGTCGATTGCCAGCCGGTACTGGTACGCACGGGCAAGGGTGAACGCACACTGACCACGCCATTGCCAGCCGGCACCTTGGTATTCGATGATTTGGCGGCAATTGCCGCGCAGCTTATCCACTGACAACGCAGGCCCGGCCTGCAACGGTAAATCTCCCCATGTCGACCGTGCCACTTCTCAGAAACGTTCTCTTCTATTTCCTGCTGGCTTCCACGTCGTGCATCTGGTGCATCGTCAGCATGTTCGTCGCACCCTTCCTGTCATTTCGCGCACGCTACCGCTTCGTCGTGCAGAACTGGTGCCGCTGTGCGACTTGGCTGGCCAAGGTGGTGGTCGGTATCCGCTACGAGATCAAGGGCCTGGAGAACATTCCCGAGCAGCCATGCGTGATTCTCGCCAAGCACCAGAGCACCTGGGAAACCTTCTTCCTCTGCGGCTACTTCGAACCCCTGAGCCAGGTGGTCAAACGCGAGCTGCTCTATGTGCCGTTTTTCGGCTGGGCCATGGCCATGCTCAAACCCATCGCCATCGACCGCAGCAACCCCAAGGCCGCCCTCAAGCAACTGGCCAAGCAGGGCCACGAGCGCCTGGAGCAGAACGTCTGGGTCCTGGTGTTCCCGGAAGGCACGCGTATCCCGGTCGGGCAGATTGGCAAGTTCTCCCGCGGCGGCGCGGCATTGGCCGTGAATGCCAACCTGCCGGTCCTGCCCATCGCCCACAATGCCGGGGAGTTCTGGCCCAAGGAAGGCTGGGGCAAGCGATCTGGCACTGTCAGCGTGGTGATCGGCCCTGTGCTGCATGCAGAAGGCAGCGGCCCGCGAGCGATTGCCGACCTCAATGACCGTGCCTTTGCCTGGATCAGCCAGGCGCAAACCGAGATCGGTGCTCTTGCGCCCCAGAGCGCACCAGTAGACTCACCAGAGCCCATCTGAGCGATCTGTGGATAACCTGTTGATCAATTAATAATTTTTCACAGATAGTAGCCGTAACTATCTGATTTACTTATTTTTTATGCTGAACTCGAATTGTCGATAAATTGGGCATAAGTTTTATAGTGGCATCCTCGTAACAGAGTTCACGGTCTACGGCGGTGCAAACAGCTAAGCTAGGGTCTGTTCCCACTAAAAGCTTCGACGAAACGGAATTCGTACCCATGCTCTCGATCTATCAGCTCAAACCCCGCTTCCAGAACCTTCTGCGTCCGCTGGTGCAGCGGCTCTTCAAGCGTGGTGTAACCGCCAATCAGGTCACCCTCAGCGCTGCCATCGTATCAGTGCTGATCGGCCTGCTTCTTGCCATCTTCCCCAGCCACCTCTGGCTGTTTGCGCTGATTCCGCTGTGGATGCTGCTGCGCATGGCACTCAATGCGGTGGATGGCATGCTCGCCCGAGAATTCGGCCAGCAATCCACCCTCGGCGCCTATCTCAACGAACTCTGCGACCTGATCGCCGATGCCGCGCTGTTTCTGCCTTTCGCCTTATTGCCTGGGGTTTCCCCGGTGCTAGTGGTATTGCTGGTGATCGGCGCACTGATCAGCGAATACGCCGGCGTCATGGGGCCAATGGTCGGCGCTTCACGCCGCTACGACGGCCCGATGGGTAAGAGCGACCGCGCATTCTGCTTTGGTGTACTCGGCGCCGGCGTGGCCAGCGGTTTGCTGCCGCTAAGCTGGATCGACCCGATTCTTGCGGTCATCACTGCTCTGCTGCTGTATACGCTGTACAACCGTGTACGCCAGGGGTTGGCGCAGGCGGCTTCCTCCAGCGAGGAATAGGAGGTGCGATGGCCGCTCAAGCTGGCGACAGCAGAGATGCCATCGAACAGGATTCACCAAACTACCCTCCAGCGCCATGTCCTGAAGCCCACCCTGCTGCTGCCATGGCGTCCACAGGTCCGATTCGGTTAGGAATAAGGAAATATCCATGCTTGCGTCCCTGATCGCCTTTTTCATCACGTCCGCTGCGCGATTGCTCACCGGTGCCCGCGCCTTGTGGCTGGGCAGCACTGCCCAAGCAGTTCAGCGCATCTACTACGCCAACCACAGCAGCCATGGCGACTTCGTGTTGCTCTGGGCATCGCTCCCGGCAGAATTGCGTAAGCGCACCCGCCCGGTAGCAGGCTCGGACTACTGGATGAAAGGTGCGCTACGCAGCTTCCTGATCCAGCGCGTGTTCAATGGCGTGCTGGTCGACCGGCAACGCAGCGAGCCGAGCAGCAATCCGCTGCAGGCGATGCTCGATGCCCTGGAGCAGGGCGATTCTCTGATCGTCTTCCCGGAAGGCACGCGCAACCTGGAAGATGGTCTGCTGCCGTTCAAGAGTGGCCTCTACCACATGGCCAAGGCGCGGCCGGATGTCGAGGTGATACCGGTGTGGATCGCCAACCTCAACCGGGTGATGCCCAAGGGCCGCGCTCTGCCGTTACCGCTGCTGTGCACCCTGAGTTTCGGCGCGCCGCTGGAGATGGATGAAGAGGAGGGCAAAGACGCCTTCCTCGAGCGCGCGCGCAACGCCCTGCTAGCCCTGGCTCCCGAGGAGGTTTGAGATGGATCGCAATACCTTGCTGTTATTCGCCGGCATCGGCGGCCTCCTGCTACTCGCCAGCCTGATCGGCCAGCTGCTGAAATACCGTGCTGGCCCCGGCCCGCACCCGGTCATCGACAACCTCAACGCACGCATCAACGCCTGGTGGGTGATGGTGCTGGTGATCGGTTTCGCCTTTCTATTCGGCAACATCGGCGTGGTGGTGCTGTTCTACTGCGTGTCGTTCTACGCCCTGCGCGAGTTCATGACCCTGACCCCAACCCGGCGCAGCGACTACCCGGCTCTGGTCGCCGCGTTCTACTTTGCCCTGCCGATGCAGTACCTGCTGATCGGCATCGGCTGGTACGGCCTGTTTGCCATCTTCATTCCGGTCTACCTGTTCCTGTTACTGCCGATCCTCTCGTCCCTGGGCGGAGATACCACACGCTTTCTCGAGCGCACATCCAAGGTGCAGTGGGGGCTGATGATCGCCGTGTACTGCATCTCCAGCGTACCAGCGCTGCTGACCCTGGAGATCGCCGGCTATGAGGGCCGCAATCTGCTGCTGATCGCCTGGCTGGTGATCGTCGTGCAGATCTCCGACGTGCTGCAGTACGTCTGCGGCAAGCTCGCCGGCAAACACAAGATCGCGCCCAAACTGTCACCCTCGAAAACCGTGGAAGGCTTCTTCGGCGGCGTCGCCCTGGCAACCTTGATCGGCGCCTCGCTGTACTGGATCACCCCCTTCGCCTTCTGGCAGGCCGGCCTGTTCGCCCTGCTGGTGTGCCTGCTCGGCTTCGCCGGCGGCCTGGTGATGTCGGCAATCAAGCGCGACCGCGGCGTAAAGGATTGGGGCCATATGATCGAAGGCCACGGCGGCATGCTCGACCGCCTCGACTCAGTGTGCTTCGCCGCGCCGGTGTTCTTTCATATGGTGCGGTATTGGTGGGGGTAAGAAGGCACTCCCAGACATTCTGTGAGTAACTGATTAACAATAAAAAACCCGGCGCCAGGCCGGGTTTTTTGTGCATCACGCTGCGATATCAGACGTCGAGGTTGGACACCGCCAGGGCGTTGGTCTCGATAAAGTCGCGGCGCGGTTCGACTTCGTCACCCATCAGGGTGTTGAAGATCTGGTCGGCAGCGATGGCGTCTTCGATGCGCACTTTGAGCATGCGGCGTACTTCCGGGTCCATGGTGGTTTCCCACAGTTGATCCGGGTTCATCTCGCCCAGACCTTTATAACGCTGGATGCTATGGCGCTTGGTGCTTTCGGTCATCAGCCAGTTCAACGCCTCCTTGAAGGTGGTCACCGGCTTCTTGCGCTCGCCACGCTGCACGTAGGCGCCTTCTTCGAGCA
Source organism: Gammaproteobacteria bacterium (assembly GCA_018826895.1). Classification (GTDB taxonomy): domain Bacteria; phylum Pseudomonadota; class Gammaproteobacteria; order Pseudomonadales; family Pseudomonadaceae; genus Aquipseudomonas. The sequence continues at coordinate 42,259 of JAHJYA010000040.1, read as the reverse complement.
GGCTGTTGAGTTGATCGCCCAGGCTGGTCACGGTCTTGTAGTCGTTGCTACCGAAGAAATCCCGGTTGAAGGTGATGTAGCTGGAGTTGCCGTGGGAGATCAGCTCGACCTCGGGCAACCACAGATGACGCTCGTGGTCTTCACGCAGGCTGGTCTTGTAGACCAGGCCGGATTTTTCCATGGTTTTCAGGCGGGCATCGAACAGGCTCAGCCAGGTCTGCATGGCCGCGTGGTCAGCCAGATTGTCGAGGCTGATGCTCGGCAGGTAGACAAAGTGCTCGGTGAGTTCGATCGGGTACAGACGCGACAGGCGCTTGAGGGTCTTCATCACCAGGCGGTAGTCGTTGACCAGGCGCTCCAGCGAACCACCGGACAGGCCCGGCGCGCTTTCGTTGACGTGCAGGCTGGCATCTTCGAGGGCCGACTGGGTCATGTATTCTTCCATGGCCTCGTCGTCCTTGATGTACTGCTCCTGCTTGCCCTTCTTGACCTTGTACAGCGGCGGCTGAGCGATGTAGATGTAGCCACGCTCGATCAGCTCCGGCAGCTGACGGAAGAAGAACGTCAGCAGCAGGGTGCGGATGTGCGAGCCGTCGACGTCGGCGTCGGTCATGATGATGATGTTGTGGTAGCGCAGCTTGTCGATATTGTACTCGTCGCGGCCGATACCACAGCCGAGGGCGGTGATCAGCGTGCCGACTTCCTGGGAGGAAATCATCTTGTCGAAGCGCGCTTTCTCGACGTTGAGGATCTTGCCCTTGAGTGGCAGGATCGCCTGGGTCTTGCGGTTACGGCCCTGTTTGGCAGAGCCGCCCGCGGAGTCCCCTTCCACGATGTAGAGTTCGGAGAGGGCAGGGTCTTTTTCCTGGCAGTCGGCCAGTTTGCCCGGCAGACCCGCGATATCCAGCGCGCCTTTACGGCGGGTCATCTCACGCGCTTTACGTGCCGCTTCACGGGCACGGGCGGCGTCGATCATCTTGCCGACCACGGCCCTGGCTTCGTTGGGGTTTTCCAGCAGGAAGTCGGAGAAGTGCTTGCCCATTTCCTGCTCGACCGCGGTTTTCACTTCGCTGGAAACCAGTTTGTCCTTGGTCTGCGAACTGAATTTCGGGTCCGGTACCTTGACCGAGATGATGGCGGTCAGACCTTCACGGGCATCGTCACCGGTGGTGGCGATCTTGTGCTTCTTGGCTAGACCTTCCTGCTCGATGTAGGTGTTCAGGTTACGCGTCAGCGCTGAGCGGAAGCCGGCCAGGTGGGTACCGCCGTCACGCTGAGGGATGTTGTTGGTGAAGCACAGCAGGTTCTCGTTGAAGCTGTCGTTCCACTGCAACGCCACTTCCACACCGATGCCGTCTTCACGCTGGATGGTGAAGTGGAACACCTGGTTGACCGCGGTCTTGTTGACGTTCAGGTATTCAACGAACGCGCGCAGACCACCTTCGTACTTGAACAGCTCTTCTTTGCCGCTGCGCTCGTCACGCAGAAGGATACCTACGCCCGAGTTGAGGAACGACAGCTCGCGCAGACGCTTGGCCAGGATGTCCCAGCTGAAGTGAATGTTGGCGAAGGTCTCGGCCGAGGGTTTGAAATGAATCTGGGTGCCGGTGGTGTCGGAGTCGCCGACGATGCGCATTGGCTCCTGAGGCACGCCATGCACATAGGTCTGCTCCCAGATATGACCGCTACGGCGGACCGTCAGCAGCAGGCTCTCGGAGAGGGCGTTGACCACCGATACGCCCACACCGTGCAGGCCACCAGAAACCTTGTAAGAGTTGTCGTCGAACTTACCGCCGGCGTGCAGCACGGTCATGATGACTTCAGCTGCGGATACGCCTTCTTCCTTGTGGATGTCCACCGGAATGCCGCGACCGTTATCGCGCACGCTTACCGATTCGTCCGGGTGTACGGTAATGACGATCTCGGAGCAGTGCCCAGCGAGCGCTTCGTCAATCGAGTTGTCGACCACCTCGAAGACCATGTGGTGCAGGCCGCTGCCATCGTCGGTATCGCCGATGTACATGCCAGGCCGCTTGCGTACGGCATCCAGTCCCTTGAGGACCTTGATGTTATTGGAGTCGTACGTTTGGTTGTCGCTCATGCCTTCACTCCCGGTGGTCGTGGGTCTGGGTGATACAGCCATGTTCCACGTGGAACATGGCAACTGGCGTGTCCGTGCGCCAGCCTTCCCTCAACAATTCATGGTCTACACAGGTGATAAACACCTGGCAGTGCAAATCTTCTAGTAATCGACACAGTGCGCCGCGGTGCTGCTCATCCAGTTCGGACGGCAAGTCGTCCACCAGGTAAATACACTGTCCACGCTTGGCCTGATCAACCAGGTGGCCTTGTGCGATACGTAACGCACATATCACCAGTTTTTGCTGGCCGCGGGACAGAATATCCGCCGCATTATGCGAACCCAGGCGCAAACGTAGATCGGCGCGCTGGGGCCCGGACTGGGTATGACCAATCTGTTGATCACGGACAAGCGACGCACTCAGCACGTCGTTCAATGCCCGGTCTTTGTCCCAGCCACGGTAATAACTCAACGTCAGCCCTTCGAGCTCAACCAGCTCGCCCAGGGTCTGCTCGAAAACCGGTTTCAACGCCTTGATGTAGGCACGTCGATAGCCATCTATTTCATCGCTTGCCAGGCACAGTTCACGGTCCCAAGCAGCCTGCGAAGCACCGTCAAGTGTACCATGCCGCAGCCATGAGTTTCGCTGTCGCAGGGCCTTCTGCAGCCGCTGCCAAGCGGGCAAAAAACGTTGTTCCACGTGGAACACTCCCCAGTCGAGGAACTGTCGACGTATCTTCGGCGCACCCTCGAGCAAGCGAAAACTGTCCGGATTGATCAGCTGCAAGGGAAGGGCATCAGCAAGCTGCGCCGCACTACGAGCGCTCTGCCCGTCGATACGAATCTGAAACTCACCATTGCGCTCACGGGCAATACCCAGATTACTCTGACGACCGTCCGCCAGCTGCACTTGGCCAAATACTGTGCAGGCGGGTTGTTCGTACTGGATAACGGGGGCAAGACGTACGCTGCGGAAGGAGCGAGCCAGACCAAGCAAATGCAGGGCCTCCAGCACACTGGTTTTACCGCTGCCATTGGCGCCGTGAAGGATGTTGATACGCGGGGAGGGGGAGAGGGTCACCGGTTGCAGATTGCGCACACCGGTGACCGTGACACGGCTAAGGGACATTCAGGAAGAAGCTTACAAACGCATCGGCATGACAACGTAGGAAGAGTCATCGTTGTCGGCTTCCTGAACCAAGGCACTACTGTTGGCATCGGACAGAATCAGACGAACCTGGTCGGTGGTCATGACACCCAGCACGTCCAACAGGTAGCTGACGTTAAAACCGATCTCCAGCGTGCTGCCGGTGTAGTCGACAACAATCTCTTCCTCTGCTTCCTCCTGCTCCGGGTTGTTGGCCTGAATCTTCAGCAGGCTGCTAGCCAGTTGCAGACGGATGCCACGGTACTTCTCGTTCGACAGAATAGCCGTGCGACTAAAGGCTTCACGCAGCCCCTGGCGATCCGCAATGACCACCTTGTCGCCGCCGCGAGGCAGCACACGTTCGTAATCCGGGAACTTGCCGTCCACCAACTTGGAGGTGAATGTGAACTCACCGGTAGTTGCGCGGATATGATGCTGACCTAGAACGATACTGACGCTGCCGTCCTGCTCGGTGAGTAGGCGAGCCAGTTCGAGAATACCTTTACGCGGCACGATGACCTGGTGACGCTCGACCTGTTCGATCGCAGCGCTCATGGCGCACATGGCCAAGCGGTGACCGTCAGTCGCCACGGCACGCAGCACGCCAGTCTGTACTTCCAGCAGCATGCCGTTCAGGTAATAGCGCACATCCTGCTGGGCCATGGCGAAGCTGGTGCGCTCGATAAGCCGGCGCAATTTACCCTGGACCAGATCAAAGGTCAGCGAGCCTGGTCCTTCTTCCACAGTGGGGAAGTCATTGGCGGGCAGTGTCGAAAGGGAGAAGCGGCTACGGCCAGCCTTGACCAGCAGCTTCTGCTCGTCGACACGGATGTCGATCATGGCATCGCTGGGCAGGCTTTTGCAGATGTCCATCAGCTTACGCGCCGGTACGGTAATTTCACCCGGCTCCGCTGCATCTTCCAAAGCCACGCGCCCCACCAGTTCGACCTCGAGGTCGGTACCGGTCAGCGACAATTGCTGGCCTTCGACGACCAGCAGCACGTTAGACAGAACCGGCAAGGTCTGGCGGCGTTCCACGACGCCGGCGACCAGTTGCAGGGGTTTCAACAGGGCTTCGCGTTGAATGGTGAAGTGCATGGTCTCGTCCCTTGCCTCGTGGAGCTGCGTAATCAGGTAGTCAACGTACGCAGCAGATTCTTGTAGTCCTCGCGGATATCCGCGTCGGATTCCCTAAGTTCAGCAATCTTACGACAAGCGTGCAATACAGTGGTGTGATCGCGCCCGCCGAAGGCGTCACCGATTTCCGGCAGGCTGTGATTGGTCAATTCCTTGGACAGGGCCATGGCGACCTGGCGCGGGCGCGCCACTGAACGTGAACGACGTTTCGACAACAGATCAGAGATCTTGATCTTGTAATACTCGGCCACGGTGCGCTGGATGTTGTCGATGCTGACCAATTTGTCCTGCAGGGCCAGCAGATCCTTGAGCGACTCACGGATCAGTTCGATGGTGATATCGCGCCCCATGAAGTGCGAATGGGCGATCACCCGCTTGAGTGCACCCTCCAGCTCGCGCACGTTGGAGCGAATGCGCTGGGCGATGAAGAACGCGGCGTCATGCGGTAACTCGACTCGGGCCTGGTCAGCCTTCTTCATCAGAATGGCGACGCGGGTTTCCAACTCGGGAGGTTCCACCGCGACCGTCAGACCCCAACCGAAGCGCGACTTGAGCCGTTCTTCCAGGCCTTCGATTTCCTTCGGATAGCGGTCGCTGGTGAGAATCACCTGCTGACCCCCTTCAAGCAGCGCATTGAAGGTGTGAAAGAACTCCTCCTGGGAGCGTTCTTTCTTGGCGAAGAATTGAATGTCATCAATCAGCAGCGCATCCACGGAACGGTAGAAACGCTTGAACTCATTAATGGCGTTTAGCTGCAGCGCCTTGACCATGTCAGCAACGAAACGCTCGGAATGCAGGTAAACCACTTTGGCATTGGGATTTTTCGCCAGCAGATGGTTACCCACAGCGTGCATCAAGTGGGTTTTACCCAGGCCCACACCGCCGTAGAGGAAAAGCGGGTTGTAGCCATGCTTGGGGTTATCCGCCACCTGCCAGGCCGCCGCACGCGCCAATTGGTTCGATTTACCCTCAACAAAGTTATCGAAGGTAAAAGTGCGATTGAGGTAGCTGGTGTGCTTCAAGCCACCCTCAACCTGCACCGAGCGCTCACGCGCCGGTGCCACCGGTGCGGAAGCGCCCGCCATCGGATCGAAGCTCGAGCGCGAAGGCTCGCTGCCGTGATCCGCCACTGCGGCTCTGGGCGCCTGAGCCGCAGTGGCTTCTGCCGCGTCACTGCGCGGAGCGGGTGCAGGCGCCGCAGGAGCACTGGTATGGGTAAGCGCCGCACGCGGTTTGGAGCTGCGCTTGCTACCTATCAATAGAGAGAGGGCGGGCACAAGACCGGTGGCGCGCTCGGAAATAAGCTCGAGCAAGCGACCCAGGTATTTTTCGTTGACCCAGTCCAACACAAAGCGGTTGGGTGCATAGACGCGGAGCTCGTCGCCTTCGGCCTCGACCTGCAACGGACGAATCCAGGTGTTGAATTGCTGAGCAGGCAGTTCATCGCGCAGAAGATCCACGCACTGCTGCCAAAGTTCGACGGACACGGACATCCCCTAAATCTAAAGGCGGCGATACAAAAACAGCCGCCATTGTAGCCGTGCGCCCCCGACTTATCCACACGAAAAGTACGAGAGGCACTCGTAAAATCAATGCCTTGGACAGCTTATCGGATCAACGCAACTCACTCGCTAAGAGCTGTGGATAAAGCCGCCTAAGCATAGGGGAGAAACCTGGGCATAACAGCCTGCGAATCTAGCCTGTGGATAAAACCGCTTTTAATCCCCAGCTTATCCGCCGTCCCCACACACCTGCAGCCCAGTTTTCAGACAACCTTTTGAACCCTTGAACACCTTAGGAATAGAGGCCTGTAGGTGGTTATCCACAGAAAATAGCGTCTCTAAGAGTTATTAACAAAATAAGCTTTCTTAAAAGATTTTCTTCTTTATATGCTTTATCGAGCAAAGCGCTGGTTGGAAATTGACCTGACCCTCGGCTTTCTCTACAATCGCCGGTCTCTTAAAACGGGGGCCATTCCGGCCCGTAGTCGACCACCCAGGTATCGCACCATGAAACGTACTTTCCAACCCAGCACTATCAAACGCGCTCGTACCCACGGCTTCCGCGCTCGCATGGCGACCAAGAATGGCCGCGCAGTCCTGTCGCGTCGCCGCGCCAAGGGCCGTGCTCGCCTCGCCGTCTAAGCTTCCCGTCTTGTGGTGAGTCGAGGCTTCGGCCGGGAAAAGCGTCTGCTTACACCCCGGCAATTCAAGGCAGTCTTCGACTCCCCCAGCGGCAAAGCGCCGGGCAAAAATGTCCTGCTGCTGGCTCGCGACAACGCGCTTGATCACCCCCGTCTGGGTCTGGTGATAGGCAAGAAGAGCGTCAAGCTCTCCGTTGAACGTAACCGCCTGAAACGCCAGATCCGCGAGTCGTTCCGCCTTAACCAGAGCAATCTGGCGGGCTGGGACATCGTAGTGGTTGCGCGCAAGGGGCTCGGCGATCTGGAGAACACCGAACTGGCTCACCAGTTCGGCAAACTCTGGAAGCGCCTGGGCCGCAGCAAGCCAAGCCCACAAGCACCTGCCCACTCGGGGGTGGACGACAGTCCCCATGCGTAAACTGGCGCTCGCTACCATTCAGGTTTACCGCTACGCCATCAGTCCTCTGATGGCCAGTCATTGTCGTTTCTACCCGAGTTGTTCCTGCTACGCGCATGAAGCCATTGATCAACATGGCCTGATGCGCGGTGGCTGGCTGACCCTGCGTCGGCTTGGCCGCTGCCATCCATGGCATCCCGGTGGCTACGACCCGGTTCCCCTCGCGAAACACTCCCGTTCCTCTTCGATGGCCGAATAATCATGGATATTCAACGTTCGATCCTGATCGTCGCCCTGGCAATCGTGTCCTATATGATGGTTCTCCAATGGAACCAGGACTACGGCCAGGCAGCACTGCCTGCTCAGACTGCCGCTGCGAACAGCACCGCTCCCAGCTTGCCGGATACCGCGAATGTACCGTCCAGCGATGACGTGCCCAGTCCAGTGGCAGACTCCAGCACAGCGAGTGCCGTAGCGCCCGAAGTGGTCAGTGATCAACTGATCCGGGTCAAGACCGATGTGCTCGATCTGGCCATCGACCCGCGTGGTGGTGATGTGGTGCAGCTCAATCTGCCCCAGTACCCCCGTCGCCAGGATCGTCCAGATGTTCCTTTCCAACTGTTCGATAACGGTGGTGAGCGCACTTATCTGGCACAGAGCGGCCTGATTGGCAGCAACGCGCCGGATAAATCCAGCGGCCGTGCCCTGTGGAAAAGTGCCCAGCAGCAGTATCAACTGGCCGATGGTCAGGATCAGTTGGTGGTCGACTTGACCCACAGTGAAGGGGGCGTCAACTACATCAAGCGCTTTACCTTCACCCGCGGACTGAATGCTGAGTGCTCGGCGAAAGAGCAGGAACTGAAAAAGCCTGGCTGCGTAAACCCGGCGTCCTACCAGGTTAATGTGGCTTACCTTGTGGATAACCAGAGCGGCGAAGCCTGGAGCGGCAATATGTATGCCCAGCTCAAGCGCGACGCCAGCGGTGATCCGTCGTCGACCACGGCCACTGGCACTGCAACTTACCTGGGCGGCGCCGTCTGGACCCCGGACGAGCCGTACAAAAAGGTGTCCATGAAGGACATCGACAAGCAGCCGTTCAAAGAAACCGTGCAAGGTGGTTGGGTCGCCTGGCTGCAACACTATTTTGTCACCGCCTGGATTCCCGCTGCCGACAGCACCAACAGCGTGCAGACCCGTAAAGATTCCCAAGGCAACTACATCGTTGGCTATACCAGCCAGGCGCTGCAGGTTGCTCCGGGCGCCAAGGGTGAGACCAGCGCGATTCTGTATGCCGGCCCGAAACTGCAAGGCCACCTAAAAACCCTGTCGCCAGGTCTCGAACTGACTGTCGACTACGGCATCCTGTGGTTCCTTGCCCAGCCGATTTTCTGGCTGCTGGAACATATCCACAGCCTGCTAGGTAACTGGGGCTGGTCGATCATTGTTCTGACCATCATCATCAAGCTGATCTTCTTCCCATTGTCGGCTGCCAGCTACAAGTCGATGGCCCGCATGCGCGCCGTCTCGCCGAAACTGGCTGCCCTGAAAGAGCAGTTCGGTGACGATCGCCAGAAGATGTCCCAGGCGATGATGGAGCTGTACAAGAAGGAGAAGATCAATCCGCTGGGCGGCTGTCTGCCGATCCTGGTGCAGATGCCAGTATTCCTGGCCCTGTACTGGACGCTGTTGGAAAGCGTGGAAATGCGCCAGGCCCCCTGGTTACTGTGGATAACTGACCTGTCGATCAAAGACCCGTTCTTTATCCTGCCGATCATCATGGGCGCAACCATGTTTATCCAGCAGCAGCTCAACCCAACGCCGCCGGACCCCATGCAGGCTCGGGTGATGAAGCTGATGCCAATCATCTTCACCTTCTTCTTCCTGTGGTTCCCTGCTGGCCTGGTGCTGTACTGGGTGGTCAACAACGTCCTGTCGATCGCACAGCAGTGGTACATTACTCGCAAGATCGAAGCCGCTACCAAGGCTGCGGAGAGCTGATTTATCCACAGCTAGACGCTTGAATCAGAACGCCCCTGCCCAGGGGCGTTTTGCTATGTTCGGAATGAATTGTTATGGCAGCCTCTCCCAATGGGGGATGCCTATATCGTTATCCACAAGCTGGAGCTCAGCCATGCACCCTGCCCGTGACACCATTGCCGCCGTCGCTACCGCTCAGGGCCGGGGTGGAGTGGGCATCGTGCGAGTCTCCGGCCCCTTGGCGCGTACGCTGGCCGAGCAGATCTGCCAGCGCAGCCTGCGCCCGCGCTATGCCCACTACGGGCCGTTCCATGCCGAGGCAGATCAGGTGCTGGATGAAGGCTTGGCGCTGTTCTTCCCGGGCCCGCATTCGTTCACCGGTGAAGATGTGCTGGAGTTGCAGGGCCATGGCGGCCCGGTAGTCCTCGATCTGCTGCTGCGGCGCTGTATCCAGCTCGGTGCACGGCTAGCCAACCCTGGGGAATTCAGCGAACGGGCCTTTCTCAACGACAAACTGGACCTGGCCCAGGCGGAAGCGATTGCCGACCTGATCGAGGCCAGCTCGGAGCAGGCTGCACGCAACGCCCTGCGCTCCCTGCAGGGTGCTTTCTCGCAACGGGTACACGCCCTGACAGAAGCACTGATCAAACTGCGCATCTATGTCGAAGCCGCGATCGACTTTCCTGAAGAGGAGATCGACTTCCTCGCCGATGGCCATGTGCTGAGCATGCTGGAACGCGTGCAACATGACTTATCCACAGTCGAGCGGGAAGCCGGTCAGGGGGCCTTGCTGCGCGACGGTATGAACGTAGTCATCGCGGGACGACCCAATGCCGGCAAGTCCAGCCTGCTCAATGCGCTGGCTGGTCGCGAAGCGGCCATCGTCACCGAGATTGCCGGTACTACCCGTGATGTGCTGCGCGAACATATCCACATCGATGGCATGCCGCTGCATGTGGTCGATACGGCGGGTCTGCGCGACACTCAGGACCAGGTCGAGCGTATCGGTGTCGAGCGGGCCGTCCAGGCCATTGGCAATGCTGACCGTATTCTGCTGGTGGTCGACAGCAGTGCCGAACACGCCGCAGACCCCTTCGCGCTCTGGCCGGAATTCCTTGACACTCGCCCGGACCCGGCCAAGGTGACATTGATCCGCAATAAGGCGGACCTGTCCGGGGAACCCGTTGCCCTGCAGACCGAGGCTGATGGTCTGGTGACCATTACCCTGTGCGCCCGGTCGACCCTGGGCCTCGATCTGCTGCGTGATCATCTGAAAGCCTGCATGGGCTATGAACAAACCGCCGAGAGCAGCTTCAGTGCCCGCCGTCGTCATCTGGATGCACTGCGCAGGGCGTCCAGCCATCTCTCCCATGGCCATGCCCAGCTCACCCTTGCCGGCGCCGGCGAATTGCTTGCCGAAGACCTGCGCCAAGCGCAACAGGCCCTGGGCGAGATCACCGGTGCCTTCAGCTCCGACGACCTGCTGGGGCGGATCTTCTCCAGCTTCTGCATCGGCAAGTAAACCTTCGGTTTTATCCCCAGCCTGCAGCCAATCACTGGCTGCAGCGTTTCTGCCTGTCTGTTTATCCCCAAGCCTATTCTGCTGAATGCTCGCGGTAGAAATACGCTTGCCTGGCTAAAACCAGGCAAATTCTGGCTTGTAGCCATCGCTCCACAGGATTTATTTACCGCGATAAGCCCTGTGGAAAACCAGTCCTAAGCTCAGTCCATAAGCCGGTGATAAAACGGAGGATAAACGCCCCTGTTGATAAGTACCTATTCCATCCACAGCTTACGGACTGCAACTGAACAGGCGCAGCCCGGCTTCAGCACAACCTTTTGAAACGCTGTACAGCCTATGAATACTGACTCTAAGCAATCTATCCACAGAAAAGTGCGGCATAAGTAATAAACATAAAAACAAGGATCTTTAAAAATTCATTCTTTTAATTTTGTTAACTGCCTGAGTTATCCACTGGGAAAGTACGGCAAGGACCAGCTGGCTATTTTTTGTGCAAAAGGCTTCTTTCACCTAGGGGAACGCCCTATACTTGCCGGCTTCGCAGCTTTTCTACGTAAAAAAGCCCCCCATTTCTCAACAGGCACGAGGTGCGTGGTGGATTTCCCTTCCCGTTTTCAGGTGATCGTCATCGGCGGCGGTCATGCCGGTACCGAGGCCGCACTGGCGGCTGCACGCATGGGTGTAAAAACCCTGCTGCTCACTCACAACGTGGAAACCCTCGGGCAGATGAGCTGTAACCCGGCCATCGGCGGTATTGGCAAAAGCCACCTGGTCAAGGAAATCGACGCGTTAGGCGGTGCCATGGCCCTGGCCACCGACAAGGGCGGCATCCAGTTTCGTGTGCTCAACAGCCGTAAAGGCCCTGCGGTGCGGGCCACCCGTGCCCAAGCTGACCGCGTGCTGTACAAAGCTGCTGTGCGTGAAATTCTGGAGAACCAACCGAACCTGTGGATATTTCAACAGGCCGCGGATGACCTGATTGTCGAGCAGGACGAAGTGAAGGGTGTGGTTACCCAGATGGGTCTTCGCTTCTTCGCAGACTCAGTCGTATTGACCACCGGCACCTTTCTCGGCGGACTTATCCACATTGGGTTGCAGAATTATTCCGGCGGCCGTGCCGGTGATCCACCTTCGATCGCCCTGGCTCAGCGCTTGCGCGAATTGCCACTGCGGGTCGGGCGCTTGAAAACCGGCACACCGCCGCGCATCGACGGGCGTAGCGTCGATTATTCACAGATGACCGAGCAGCCTGGGGATACCCCGACACCGCTGATGTCATTTCTCGGTCGCCCGGAACAACAACCGCGTCAGGTCAGTTGCTGGATCACCCACACCAACGCACGCACTCACGAAATCATCGCGGCCAACCTCGATCGCTCGCCGATGTACTCCGGCGTGATCGAAGGCGTTGGCCCGCGCTATTGCCCGTCGATCGAAGACAAGATCCACCGCTTTGCCGACAAAGACAGCCACCAGGTGTTTATCGAGCCGGAAGGCCTGACCACCCATGAGCTGTACCCCAATGGGATCTCCACCTCCCTGCCGTTCGACGTGCAACTGCAGATCGTGCAGAGCATTCGCGGTATGGAAAATGCCCATATCGTGCGGCCGGGTTACGCCATCGAGTACGACTACTTCGATCCGCGGGACCTCAAGTACAGCCTGGAAACCAAAGTGATCGCAGGGCTGTTCTTTGCAGGGCAGATCAACGGCACCACCGGTTACGAAGAAGCCGGCGCCCAGGGGCTGCTCGCCGGTGCCAACGCAGCATTGCGTGCTCAGGGCAAGGACAGTTGGTGCCCGCGCCGCGACGAGGCGTACATCGGCGTGCTGGTCGATGACCTGATTACTCTGGGTACCCAGGAGCCGTACCGCATGTTCACCTCGCGGGCCGAATACCGCTTGATCCTGCGCGAAGACAATGCCGACCTGCGCCTGACCGAGAAGGGCCGTGAGCTGGGCTTGGTCGATGACCAGCGCTGGGCGGCATTCGAAGCCAAGCGCGAAGGCATTGCCCGGGAAGAACAGCGCCTGAAGAGTACCTGGGTACGCCCCGGCACCGAGCAGGGTGAGGCCATCGCTGCGCACTTCGGCACGCCGCTGACCCATGAATACAACCTGCTCAACCTGCTCGCCCGCCCGGAAATCGATTACGCCGGCCTGGTTGCACTGACCGGTGGCGGTGCTGATGACGTGCAGGTGGCCGAGCAGGTCGAGATCAAGACCAAGTACGCCGGCTATATCGAACGCCAGCAGGATGAAATCGCTCGTCTGCGCGCCAGTGAGGATACCCAACTGCCTGTGGATATCGACTATTCGTCGATTTCCGGGCTGTCCAAGGAAATCCAGCACAAGCTCGGCGCCACTCGGCCCCAGACCCTTGGCCAGGCGTCACGCATCCCTGGCGTCACCCCGGCAGCGATCTCCCTGTTGCTGATTCACCTGAAAAAACGCGGCGCCGCCCGCGAGCTGGAGCAGAGCGCCTGATGTCCTTGGTTACCCCGCAACATGCCGAAGAACTCAGCCGTGGCGCACAGCAACTGGGCGTGGTCCTGACCGAACAACAGCATGGGCAATTGCTGGCTTACCTGGCTCTGCTGATCAAGTGGAACAAGGCGTACAACCTGACTGCGGTGCGTAACCCTGACGAGATGGTTTCGCGGCATCTGCTCGACAGCCTGAGTGTCGTGCCCTATGTGGCCGAGGCTGGGGATAACTGGCTGGATGTGGGCAGCGGCGGCGGGATGCCTGGGGTGCCGTTGGCCATTCTGTTCCCCGAGCGGCGCTTTACCCTGCTCGACTCCAATGGCAAGAAGACGCGCTTTCTCACTCAGGTAAAGCTGGAACTCAAGCTGAGCAATCTTGAAGTTATCCACAGCCGGGTCGAAGCCTTCACCCCTGCGCAGCCATTCAGCGGTATTTGTTCACGGGCATTCAGCTCTTTGCACGATTTCAGTACCTGGACCCGCCATCTTGGCGACGAACATACCCAGTGGCTGGCGATGAAAGGCGTGCATCCGGATGATGAGCTGCAGGCCTTGCCAGACGACTTCAGTCTGGCTGCCAGCCATGTGCTCAAGGTTCCCGGTTGCCAAGGTCAGCGCCATCTGCTGATACTGCGGCGCTTGGTTCAGGGGGGAACGCTGCATGGCTAAAGTATTCGCAATCGCCAATCAGAAAGGCGGGGTCGGCAAGACCACCACCTGTATCAACCTGGCCGCCTCACTGGTGGCGACCAAGCGCCGTGTGCTGCTGATCGACCTCGACCCCCAGGGCAACGCGACCATGGGCAGCGGTGTGGATAAACACGCCCTGGAGCACTCGATCTACGACGTCCTGGTCGGCGACTGCAATTTAGTCGAGGCCATGCAATTTTCCGAGCACGGCGGTTACCAGTTGCTGCCGGCCAACCGCGACCTGACGGCCGCCGAAGTCGGCCTGTTGGAAGTGCAGATGAAGGAAAGTCGTCTGCGCAATGCCCTGGCGCCGATCCGCGAAAACTACGATTTCATCCTGATCGACTGCCCGCCGGCGTTATCAATGCTGACCATCAACGCCCTGGTCGCCGCCGATGGCGTGATTATCCCGATGCAGTGCGAGTACTACGCCCTGGAAGGTTTGAGCGACCTGGTCAACAGCATTCAGCGCATCGGCAAGTTACTCAACCCGAGCCTGAAGATCGAAGGTCTGCTGCGCACCATGTACGACCCGCGCATCAGCCTGACCAACGACGTGTCGGCGCAGCTCAAACAGCATTTCCCCGACACGCTCTACCAAACCGTGATCCCGCGTAACGTGCGCCTGGCCGAAGCGCCGAGCTTTGGCATGCCGGCGCTGGTCTACGACAAGCAATCCCGCGGGGCCATCGCCTACTTGGCCCTGGCCGGCGAACTGGTACGTCGCCAGCGCGCGGCCCCTCGCCCCGCAACTGCATAAGGAATTTCCGCATGGCTGCCAAGAAACGTGGTCTGGGACGAGGCCTGGACGCTTTGCTGGGGGGCAAGACGATTACTGCCCTGCAGGAAGAAGCGGCCGAGGTGGACCAGCGCGAGCTGCAGTACGTGCCCCTGGACCTGATCCAGCGCGGCAAGTATCAGCCCCGTCGCGACATGGACCCAACGGCGCTGGAAGAGCTGGCGCAATCGATCCGCTCCCAGGGCGTTCTGCAGCCCATCGTGGTTCGCCCGATTGGTGCAGGGCGCTTTGAAATCGTCGCCGGTGAACGCCGCTGGCGCGCTTCGCAGCAGGCGGGCCTGGAACGCATCCCCGCGATGGTTCGCGATCTGCCCGATGAAGCCGCGATTGCCATGGCGCTGATCGAGAACATCCAGCGTGAAGATCTCAACCCCATCGAAGAAGCCATGGCCCTGCAGCGCCTACAGCAGGAGTTCCAACTGACCCAGCAGCAGGTCGCCGAAGCTGTGGGTAAGTCGCGGGTGACCATCACCAACCTGCTGCGCCTGATCGCCCTGCCGGAAGAGATCAAGACCTTGCTGTCCCATGGTGATCTGGAGATGGGCCATGCCCGCGCTCTGCTCGGTTTACCCGCCGAACAGCAGACCGAAGGGGCGCGACATGTTGTCGCAAGAGGCCTGACGGTTCGCCAAACCGAAGCTCTGGTTCGCCAGTGGCTCAACAGCAAAGAGAAGCCAGCAGCGGTAACCAAGACCGATCCGGACATCAGCCGCCTCGAACAGCGCCTCGCAGAGCGGCTGGGCTCTCCAGTGCAAATCAAGCATGGCAGTAAGGGCAAGGGTCAATTAGTGATCCGTTACAGCTCGCTGGATGAACTTCAGGGTGTGCTCGCTCACATCCGCTGAAATGTTTCGACAACTTTACGTATGTAGTATCGGTCGACCGGTACTACAGTGCGGTTGATCGGTAATAGGCCTGCACCTATACTCGCCGCGCTCTTTTGGTATGCGCTCTATGTGCTCGTTTTTTGCAGCGTGATCCGGGGTTTACCGTAATGGCCATTCGCAACAAGACGCCATTCACCCGGCAACCCGGTTTTCCGGTGCTGCGCATTCAGGCGATTGTCAGCCTGTTGGTTGCCCTGGCATTTGCTCTGGGTAGCGGAACGAATGCTGGGTTTTCAGCGCTACTGGGCGGTTTGATCGCCCTGTTGCCCAATGCGTTTTTTGTCTACAAAGCCTTTCGTTACTTTGGCGCGCGTTCGGCAAGAGACATCGTCCAGTCCATGTGGTCCGGGGCGATGGGTAAATGGATTTTGACGGCAGTGCTGTTTGCACTGGTGTTCGTGGGGATCGCTCAGGTAAACGTCGCGGCCTTGTTCGGCAGTTATCTGCTAGCGGTTGCGGCGGCGGCCAGCGCTCCACTCCTGATAAAAAATTTCTGAAGCATTAGAGCGTTTGAGGCGTTTATGGCAAACACCCCGGCAGAGTACATCCAGCATCACTTACAAAACCTGGTCTACGGTGAACACCCTGAAAAGGGCTGGATCCTTGCTCAGACTCCTGAAGACGTTGCCCAGATGGGCTTCTGGGCCGTGCATGTGGATACCATGGGCTGGTCGGTATTCATGGGCCTGATCTTTCTGGGTCTGTTCCGTCTGGCGGCCAGCAAGGCCACCCAGGGTGTGCCGGGGCGCCTGCAGAACGTTGCCGAGATGGCCATCGAATTTGTTCAAGGCATCATCAAGGACACCTTCCACGGTCGCAATTCGCTGGTCGCGCCGCTGGCCCTGACGATCTTCGTCTGGGTCTTCCTGATGAACAGCCTGAAATGGATTCCGGTCGACTACATTCCGGGTCTGGCTTATGCGTTGGGTCTCGAGTACTTCAAGATCGTGCCCACCGCCGATCCGAACGGCACCTTCGGCATTGCCTTGGGCGTGTTCATCCTGATCATCTTCTACAGCATCAAGGTCAAGGGGATCGGCGGCTTCGCCAAGGAACTGTCCTTCACCCCGTTCAACCACTGGGCCCTGATTCCGTTCAACCTTTTCCTCGAGCTTATCGGCCTGCTGACCAAGCCGCTGAGCCTGGCCCTGCGACTGTTCGGCAACATGTATGCCGGCGAAGTGGTGTTCATCCTGATCGCGCTGTTGCCCTTCTACCTTCAGTTCGGGCTCAACGTGCCATGGGCGATCTTCCATATCCTGGTGATCCCGCTGCAGGCGTTCATTTTCATGGTGTTGACGGTGGTATATCTGAGTGCAGCGCACGAAGATCATCACTGATAGCAACATGACGCCAGCAACCTGTTCAACACACTAACCCTTAACTTCTGAAAACTCTGGAGCTTTATTTATGGAACTCGTCTATATCGCTGCTGCCCTCATGATCGGCCTGGGTGCACTGGGTACTGGTATCGGCTTCGCCCTGCTGGGCGGCAAGCTGCTGGAATCCACTGCCCGTCAGCCTGAGCTGGGTGCTCAGCTGCAAACCAAGACCTTCCTCATGGCCGGTCTGCTCGACGCCGTTCCGATGATCGGTGTTGGTATCGCGATGTACCTGATCTTCGTGGTTGCCCCGGCTGCTGGTGCCTGATCAGTTTCCAGATTGCGGGATTCGCGTTTGTGAATCCCCATGGCTGTGAAATTGACCCGCGTCATACGTGATAGCACGAGGTAAATCGCTGTGAACATAAACCTGACCCTGTTCGGTCAAACGATTGCCTTCGCTATTTTCGTCTGGTTCTGCATGAAGTACGTATGGCCGCCGCTGACGCAGGCCATGCAGGAACGCCAGAAGAAAATTGCCGAAGGTCTGGATGCCGCTGGCCGCGCTGAGCGTGACCTGCATCTTGCCCAGGAACGTGCCGCTCAACTGCTCCGTGAGAGCAAAGAGCAGGCCGCTGCAATCATTGATCGTGCGAACAAAACCGCCAACTCGATCGTTGAAGATGCCAAGAATCAGGCGCGCGCCGAAGGCGAGAAGCTGATTGCTGGTGCCAAGACTGAAATTGAGCTGGAAGTGAATCGTGCCAAGGATCAACTGCGTGCTCAGGTGTCGGCACTTGCCGTAGCCGGTGCCGAGAAGATTCTCGAGTCGTCCGTGGACGGCGCAGCGCACAATGACCTGGTCGCAAAACTGGCCTCCCAACTCTAAGCGAGGCGAGCGATGATCAATACCACTACGCTGGGTCGGCCCTACGCCAAAGCCGCTTTCGAGTTCGCCAGCAGTGCCGGTCAGGCAGATGCCTGGCTGTCGATGCTGGCTTTTTCGGCTGCTGCCGTGCAGACCCCCGAAGTCGCTCGGCAACTGGTCAACCCCGCGCTGACCAGCGACCAGAAAGTCGCCGTGTTGAGCCAGGTCTGCGCTGAGTACGTTGACGCTAACTTCGTCAACTTCCTCGCCACCTTGAGCAGCAATGATCGTCTGTCGCTGCTCCCGGTCGTACTCGAGCAATTCACCGCCCTGAAAGCCAAGGCCGAAAGCACCCTCGACGTTGAGGTGCAAACGGCATTCGAGCTGACGGCGGAGCAACTAACTACCCTGGCTGCCGCCCTTTCCAAGCGGCTTGATCGAACTGTCCAGCCCAAGCCGGTCGTCAATCCTGCCCTTATCGGCGGTTTGCTGATTCGTGCCGGTGACCTGGTTATCGACAGTTCGGTCCGCGGCAAACTGAACAAGCTGGCCGAAGCGTTGAAATCCTGATTGAGGGAACTGGCATGCAGCAATTGAATCCTTCCGAAATTAGCGAAATCATCAAGCAGCGCATTGGCGCGCTGGATGTGACCGCTCAAGCCCGTAATGAAGGCACCATCGTCAGCGTATCCGACGGTATCGTGCGCATTTACGGCCTCGCCGACGTGATGTATGGCGAGATGATCGAATTCCCTGGTGGCGTATTCGGCATGGCACTGAACCTGGAGCAAGACTCCGTCGGTGCTGTTGTCCTGGGTGCCTACACCAGCCTCGCCGAAGGCATGAGCGCCAAGTGCACCGGCCGCATCCTCGAAGTTCCGGTTGGTCCGGAGCTGCTGGGTCGTGTGGTCGATGCCCTGGGTAACCCGATCGATGGCAAAGGCCCGATCAACGCTCAGGCCACCGATGCTGTGGAAAAGGTTGCACCGGGCGTGATCTGGCGTAAGTCGGTCGACCAGCCGGTACAGACTGGCTACAAGTCGGTCGATGCCATGATCCCGGTAGGCCGTGGTCAGCGTGAGCTGATCATCGGTGACCGTCAGATTGGTAAAACCGCTCTGGCCATCGACGCCATCATCAACCAGAAGAACAGCGGCATTAAGTGCGTGTACGTGGCTATCGGTCAGAAGCAGTCGACCATCGCCAACGTCGTGCGCAAGCTGGAAGAAACCGGCGCGCTGGCCAACACCATCGTGGTTGCAGCTTCGGCTTCCGAATCCGCTGCACTGCAGTTCCTGGCGCCGTACGCCGGCTGCACCATGGGTGAATATTTCCGCGACCGCGGTGAAGATGCGCTGATCGTTTATGACGATCTGTCCAAGCAGGCTGTGGCTTACCGCCAGATTTCCCTGCTGCTGCGCCGTCCGCCAGGCCGTGAAGCCTACCCGGGCGACGTGTTCTATCTCCACAGCCGTCTGCTGGAGCGCGCTTCTCGCGTTTCCGAAGAGTACGTCGAGAAGTTCACCAATGGCGCTGTGACTGGCAAAACCGGTTCCCTGACCGCACTGCCGATCATCGAAACCCAGGCGGGCGACGTTTCTGCGTTCGTTCCGACCAACGTGATCTCGATCACCGACGGTCAGATCTTCCTGGAATCGGCCATGTTCAACTCGGGTATCCGTCCTGCGGTCAACGCCGGTATTTCGGTATCCCGTGTGGGTGGTGCTGCCCAGACCAAGATCATCAAGAAGCTCTCCGGTGGTATCCGTACCGCTCTGGCTCAGTACCGTGAACTGGCGGCATTCGCCCAGTTCGCGTCCGACCTGGACGAAGCCACCCGTAAGCAACTCGAGCACGGTCAGCGCGTTACCGAGCTGATGAAGCAGAAGCAGTACGAGCCGATGTCCATCGCGCAGATGGCCGTTTCGCTGTACGCCGCTGAGCGTGGCTTCCTGACCGACGTCGAAGTGAAGAAAGTGGGTGCGTTCGAAGCGGGTCTGCTTGCCTTCTTCAACCGTGATCACGCCGATCTGATGGCGAAGATCAACGAGAAGGGTGACTTCAACGACGACATCGACGCTGGCCTCAAAGCCGGTATCGAGAAGTTCAAAGCCACCCAAACCTGGTAACCGCAGCGGGAGCCACAGGCTCCCGCCTGCTTGAACCATAAAGGTGTGAAATGGCAGGCGCAAAAGAGATTCGCAGTAAGATCGCGAGCATCAAAAGCACGCAGAAGATCACCAGCGCCATGGAAAAAGTGGCGGTCAGTAAAATGCGCAAGGCTCAAATGCGCATGTCCTCTGGTCGCCCTTACGCTGAGCGTATCCGTCAGGTGATTGGCCATTTGGCCAAAGCCAACCCGGAATACCGCCACCCGTTCATGGTGGAGCGCGACGTCAAGCGCGTCGGCTACATCGTGGTGTCGAGTGATCGTGGCCTGTGTGGTGGTTTGAACACTAACCTGTTCAAGGCACTGCTTAAAAGCATGGCCGAGTGGCGTGATGCCAAGGTCGAGGCTGATTTCTGCGTGATCGGTACCAAGGGCGCGGCTTTCTTCCGCAGCCACGGCGGCAACGTAGTTGCTGCAGTGAGCAAGCTGGGTGAAGAGCCGTCGCTCAACGACCTGATTGGCAGTATCAAGGTCATGCTCGACGCGTATACCTCCGGCCGTATCGATCGTCTGTATCTGGTGTCGAACAAGTTCGTCAACACCATGACGCAGCGGCCCGAAGTGCAGCAAATGCTGCCGCTGGCGCCGATCGAAGAGGAAGGTGTGCAGAAAGGCCTGTGGGATTACATCTACGAGCCCGACGCACAGACCCTGCTGGACAGCCTGATGATTCGTTTCGTCGAATCTCAGGTTTACCAGGCCGTGATGGAAAACAACGCGTGCGAACAGGCTGCACGGATGATCGCAATGAAAAACGCCACCGACAACGCTGGCGATATCATCAAAGACCTGCAGTTGGTTTACAACAAAGCACGTCAGGCTGCGATCACCCAGGAAATTTCGGAAATCGTCGGCGGCGCTGCCGCGGTTTAAAGAACGGTTCAACTGTTTAAAACGGTTGAAAAAAGTCAGAGGAACCAAAGATGAGTAGCGGACGTATCGTTCAAATCATCGGCGCCGTCATCGACGTGGAATTCCCGCGTGACAAGGTACCGAGCGTTTATGAAGCGCTGAAAGTAGTCGGCGCCGAAACCACCCTGGAAGTTCAGCAGCAGCTGGGCGACGGCGTGGTACGCACCATTGCGATGGGTTCGACCGAAGGCCTCAAGCGTGGCCTGGACGTCGACAGCACTGGCGCAGGCATCCAGGTGCCGGTCGGGGTGAAAACCCTGGGCCGTATCATGGACGTGCTGGGCAACCCGATCGACGAAGCTGGCCCGATTGGCGAAGAAGAGCGTTGGGGCATTCACCGTGCCGCACCGAGCTACGCCGAACAAGCTGGCTCCAACGAGCTGCTGGAAACCGGCATCAAGGTTATCGACTTGGTTTGCCCGTTCGCCAAGGGCGGTAAAGTTGGTCTGTTCGGTGGTGCCGGTGTCGGCAAGACCGTAAACATGATGGAGCTGATCCGTAACATCGCCATCGAGCACAGCGGTTATTCCGTGTTCGCCGGTGTGGGTGAGCGTACTCGTGAGGGTAACGACTTCTACCACGAGATGAAGGACTCCAACGTTCTCGACAAGGTAGCCCTGGTTTACGGTCAGATGAACGAGCCACCAGGCAACCGTCTGCGCGTAGCACTGACCGGCCTGACCATGGCCGAGAAGTTCCGTGACGAAGGCCGTGATGTTCTGTTCTTCGTGGACAACATCTACCGTTACACCCTGGCCGGTACTGAAGTATCCGCACTGCTCGGCCGTATGCCGTCGGCAGTGGGTTATCAGCCGACCCTGGCTGAAGAAATGGGCGTTCTGCAAGAGCGCATCACGTCGACCAAGACCGGTTCGATCACCTCGATCCAGGCCGTCTACGTACCTGCGGACGACCTGACCGACCCGAGCCCGGCGACCACCTTCGCCCACTTGGACGCCACCGTTGTACTGTCCCGTGACATCGCTTCCCTGGGTATCTACCCAGCGGTCGATCCACTCGACTCGACGTCGCGCCAGCTGGACCCGAACGTCATCGGCCAGGAGCACTACGACACCGCTCGCGGCGTTCAGTACGTGCTGCAGCGTTACAAAGAGCTGAAGGACATCATCGCGATCCTCGGCATGGACGAACTGTCGGAAGAAGACAAGCAGCTGGTATCCCGTGCTCGTAAGATCCAGCGCTTCCTGTCCCAGCCGTTCTTCGTGGCAGAAGTATTTACCGGTTCGCCGGGCAAATACGTCTCCCTGAAAGACACCATCGCGGGCTTCAGCGGCATCCTCAACGGCGACTATGACCACCTGCCGGAGCAGGCGTTCTACATGGTCGGCGGTATCGAAGAAGCCGTAGAAAAAGCCAAGAAGCTGTAATCGGTGCGCCCGGCAACGGGCGCTCACGGTCTGGCTGATGCCTGTTGGCGTGGCCTTGCACTCGATCTATCGGGTGCCAAGGTACTCAGCAGGCCTCAGACGATCGATACGTGAGGTTAGATATGGCCATGACAGTCCATTGCGATATCGTCAGCGCTGAAGGGGAAATCTTCTCCGGCCTGGTGGAAATGGTAATCGCACACGGCAACCTCGGCGACCTGGGGATTACCCCGGGCCACGCGCCGCTGTTGACCGACCTCAAGCCAGGCCCGATCCGCTTGATCAAGCAGGGTGGCCAGGCCGAGGTGTTCTACATCTCCGGCGGCTTCCTCGAAGTCCAGCCGCATACTGTGAAGGTCCTGGCCGACACCGTACAGCGCGCTGCCGACATTGATGAAGCAGCCGCTCAGGAAGCCCTCAAGGCTGCTGAGAAGGCGCTGAACGAGAAGGGCACGGAGTTCGATTACGGCTCTGCCGCCGCTCACCTGGCCGAGGTTGCAGCCCAGCTGCGTACCGTCCAGCAGCTACGCAAGAAGTTCGGCGGTTAACGCCAAGGCTTCATCACATGCGAGTAAAAGGGTAGCCTTGGCTACCCTTTTTCTTGGGCGTTGGTTTTGTGGCGCCGGTGGTCTGCCTGGCCAACTTATCCACAGTACCTTCAGCGACGCCTTTCCATTCTTCTGCCGTGCGGTTATCCACAGGTGGGCATGAAGCCCGCACGACCGCCGTTCTGTTCAGGATCTTTGCCCATGTCGCTCGATATCGTCATTCTCGCCGCCGGCCAAGGCACCCGCATGCGTTCGGCCCTGCCCAAGGTGCTGCACCCGGTTGCCGGCAAATCCATGCTCGGGCATGTCATCGACACCGCTCGCCAGCTCAAGCCACAGGGTATTCACGTGGTGATTGGCCATGGCGCGGAGAAGGTTCGCGAGCAACTGGCGGCCGATGACCTGAACTTCGTCATCCAGGCCGAGCAGCTGGGCACCGGCCACGCGGTGGCCCAGGCATTGCCGGCGCTGACTGCCGAGCGTGTGCTGATTCTTTACGGCGATGTGCCGCTGATTGAAGTCGAAACGCTGCAGCGCCTGCTGCTGCAGGTCAGCGAGCAGCAACTCGGCTTGCTCACAGTCAACCTGAACGACCCCACCGGCTATGGCCGCATCGTGCGCGATGAGCAGGGTGCGGTGAAAGCCATCGTCGAGCACAAGGACGCCAGCGAAGCGCAGCGCAAAATCTGCGAAGGCAACACCGGCATTCTCGCGGTGCCCGGCAAGCGCCTGGGTGACTGGCTGGGCCGGTTGTCCAACAGCAACGCCCAGGGCGAGTATTACCTCACTGATGTAATCGCCATGGCCGTAGCCGACGGCCTGGTGGTCGCCACCGAGCAGGCGGCGGACGAGATTGAAGTGTTGGGCGCCAACGACCGCATCCAGCTCGCCCAACTGGAGCGCCACTATCAGTACCGCGCAGCGCGCCGCCTGATGGTCCAGGGCGTGACTCTGATCGACCCGGCGCGCTTCGACCAGCGTGGTGAAGTGACGGTAGGCCGCGATGTGACCATCGACATCAACGTGATCCTCGAAGGCCAGGTAGTGATTGAGGATGTCGTGCAGATCGGGCCGAACTGCGTGATCAAGAACTCAGTCCTGCGCAAAGGCGCCATCGTCAAAGCCAACAGCCATCTGGAAGGTGCCGAAGTAGGCGAGGGCGCTGACTGCGGACCGTTCGCTCGCTTGCGCCCTGGCTCGGTGCTGGGCGCCAAGGCCCATGTGGGTAACTTCGTCGAGCTGAAGAACGCCGTGCTCGGTGACGGCGCCAAGGCCGGCCACCTGAGCTACCTGGGCGATGCCGAAATCGGTGCGCGCACCAACATTGGCGCTGGCACCATCACCTGCAATTACGACGGCGCCAACAAGCACCGCACCGTGCTTGGTGAGGACGTGTTTGTCGGCTCCAACAGCGCGCTGGTGGCGCCCGTCACGCTGGGTGACCGCGCCACCACGGGCGCTGGCTCGGTAATCACCAGCGATGTGCCGTCCGACACCCTGGCCGTCGGCCGCGCCAAGCAGCGCAATATCGACGGCTGGAAGCGGCCTAAGAAGCAGCCGTAAGCGTTAAGCCACACGCCAAGGGCAAAAGCCAAGCGAGGGCAGCCCCTACTGACTCGCTTGCAGCTTGTAGCTCGTTTATGTTTTGATTCGCGTCATTATCTTTCGGATCGAAACTTAAACATGTCGAAGCGCAACACACCGCAACGTCGCCACACCATTCTTGCCTTGCTCGCTGAGCAGGGCGAGGTGAGTGTGGACGCGTTGTCGAAAGCCTTCGCCACCTCGGAAGTGACCATCCGCAAAGACCTCGCCGCCCTGGAGAAGAATGGCCTGCTGCTGCGCCGTTATGGCGGCGCGGTGCCAATGCCACAAGAGTTGATTGGTGAGCCGGCGCAGCCGGTGTCGTCTTACAAACAGGCCATTGCCCGTGCCGGCGTGGCGCGGATTCGCGAGCATGCGCGGATCATCATCGACAGTGGCACCACCACGGCGGCGATGATCCCGCAACTGGGTTACAAGCCCGGTCTGGTGGTGATGACCAACTCGCTGAACGTGGCCAACGCCCTGCGCGATATTGAGCACGAGCCGGTGTTGCTGATGACCGGCGGCACCTGGGACCCGCATTCCGAGTCGTTTCAGGGCCAGGTCGCCGAGCAGGTACTGCGTTCCTACGACTTCGACCAATTGTTTATCGGCGCCGATGGCATCGACCTGCAGCGCGGCACCACCACCTTCAACGAACTGCTGGGCTTGTCGCGGGTGATGGCCGAGGTGGCGCGCGAAGTGGTGGTGATGGTCGAGAGCGACAAGATCGGTCGCAAGATTCCCAACCTGGAGTTGCCCTGGGGCAGCATCCATACCCTGATTACCGATGAGCGCCTCACCAGTGAAGCGCGCGAACAACTGATGGCCCGTGGGATCAAGCTGATCTGCGCGGCCGTCGACGTCTAAGCAAGGAGAACAGACTATGTGTGGCATTGTGGGCGCCGTCGCCGAACGCAGCATCACCGCCGTCCTCGTCGAGGGCCTCAAGCGCCTCGAGTACCGTGGCTACGACAGCGCCGGGGTGGCCCTGCTCGACGACCAGGGCGCGCTGCAGCGTCGGCGTCGGGTCGGCAAGGTCAGCGAGCTGGAAACTGCCCTGAGCAGCGAGCCGCTGCCGGGCCGCCTGGGCATCGCCCATACCCGTTGGGCCACCCACGGCGCGCCGAGCGAGCGTAACGCCCACCCGCATTTCTCCGGTAGCGATCTGGCGGTGGTGCACAACGGCATCATCGAAAACCACGAGCAGCTGCGCGAACAGCTCAAGGGCTTGGGTTACGTGTTCAGCTCGGACACCGACACCGAAGTCATCGTCCACCTGCTCGACCACAAGCTGAAAAGCCAGCCGGACCTGACCGCGGCCTTGAAAGAGGCGGTCAAGGAGCTGCACGGTGCCTATGGCCTGGCGGTGATCAGTGCGCGCCAGCCAGATCGCCTGCTCGCCGCACGCAGCGGCAGCCCGCTGGTGATAGGCCTGGGCCTGGGCGAGAACTTCCTCGCCTCCGACCAGTTGGCCCTGCGCCAGGTCACCGACCGCTTTATGTACCTGGAAGAAGGCGATATCGCCGAGATTCGCCGCGACCGCGTGCAGGTCTGGGCCGCCGACGGCCAGCCGGTGGTGCGCGAAACCGTGCAGTACCACGAAGGTGCGGAAGCCGCCGACAAGGGCGCGTACCGCCACTTCATGCTCAAGGAAATCCACGAGCAACCCAAGGTGGTGCAGCGCACGTTGGAAGGCCGTTTGGGCAGCGATCATGTACTGGTGCAGGCGTTCGGGCCGCTGGCTGCCGAGTTGTTCGCCAAGGTGCGCAACGTGCAGATCGTCGCCTGCGGCACCAGCTATCACGCCGGTATGGTCGCCCGTTACTGGCTGGAAGAACTGGCCGGGATTCCCTGCCAGGTCGAAGTGGCCAGCGAATTCCGCTACCGCAAGGTGGTGGTGCAACCTGACACCCTGTTTGTCAGCATCTCCCAGTCCGGGGAAACCGCCGACACCCTGGCGGCGCTGCGCAACGGTAAAGCGCTGGGTTATCTCGCCAGCCTGGCGATCTGCAACGTCGGTATCAGCTCCCTGGTGCGTGAATCCGACCTGTGCCTGCTGACCCTCGCAGGCCCGGAAATCGGCGTGGCCTCGACCAAGGCCTTCACCACCCAGTTGGTCGCGCTGATGCTGCTGACCCTGTCCCTCGGCCAGGTGCGCGGCACGCTGGATAAGGCCCTGGAGGCTGAACTGGTCGACGAACTGCGCCGCTTGCCGACGCGTCTGGGCGAAGCCCTGGCCATGGACAGCGTTGTGGATAAGATTTCCGAGCTGTTTGCCGAGAAGCACCATAGCCTGTTCCTCGGCCGTGGCGCGCAGTACCCGGTGGCGATGGAAGGCGCGCTCAAACTCAAGGAAATCTCCTACATCCACGCCGAGGCCTACCCAGCCGGCGAGCTCAAGCACGGGCCATTGGCGCTGGTGGACAGCGATATGCCGGTGGTCACCGTGGCGCCGAACAACGAGCTGCTGGAAAAGCTCAAATCCAACCTGCAGGAAGTGCGCGCCCGTGGCGGCGAGCTGATCGTCTTCGCCGACGAGCAGGCCGGCATGCGCAACGGCGAGGGCACCCATGTGGTGAATATGCCGCATATCCACGATGCCCTGGCGCCGATCCTCTACACCATCCCGCTGCAGCTGCTGTCCTACTACGTCGCTGTGCTCAAGGGTACCGATGTGGACCAGCCGCGCAACCTGGCCAAGAGTGTGACTGTCGAGTGAAGCGCACGGACGTGATACAGCGTTTGGCCGCGGGTGTGGTCTTCGAGACCCAGGTCATTACCAACCCGGCCAATACGCGGGAGTGGATTCTGCTGCTGAGCAAAGAGGCGGGGCGCAGTTATTTCCTGGTTGATGACGCTGAACAGGTGGAGTCCTTTGCCAGCCTGGACGGGCTGGTTGCTGAGCTCCGCCAGTTGGGCATCAAGCGGGTCGAGGTACAGCTCTAACAGGCGTTACGCCCGACGGCTGGTTGGTGGCGAACGGAGGTTCACTCGAGGAGGCTCAACTTGCTGGGCAGAAAGCGAGGCCGCTGAACATGCTGTAGCGTTAGCCGAACATCGGAAGTTCCAGCTACTGATAGCTAAGGTCTAGCGTGCAGCAGGGCTTCCTGCACAGGATGAGCGCGATGCACGGCAGAGTTGTGAAGATCTGATCGTTGGGCAGACACTTCGAGCAGCGCGTGAGTGGGGTGGTAATGCTGTCGAGTGTTATGCCTGCTGCCTATTGAGTCCACCAGGTAGCAGGTTCTGTCTCTACTGCACGTGCGAGGCAAACACTATGCTTCGCATTGCGGTGCCAGAAGATGTAGTTACCACTATCCTTCTTTGAATTCGTAGCTCGGCTAAACCGGATTGATTTCTACGTATGGCACCGAATTTGGTGGCTCACTCTGGTCCTTTCGTTCTGGTTGTGCCCTAACAAGCCTTCAGAAATTCGCCTCGGTGCCATCGCTGTAAAGCTGCTTGCCTTCTGCAACGGCTCTCCACGCGGCACGAATTGGGTTCTCAACAGCTTTGTTCTGCAGACGACTTTTAGCGTGAGCTACAAGGGCCTCAGGGTCTACGAGGTTCTCGATAGCTGCATCTTTGGGCAAGCTGTAGCTTTGCCCACCATTTGAGCTGAAAGCATGCTTCAAGAAGTGAAGTGCAAATTGGTCTAGGGTTGGATCTTGCTGTTTGAGCGCTTTGAACACCTTCTTGGCTAGCGTACTTGGGGCTGACCGCATGATCGTCCAAAGAATGCGTGAGGGATCGCATTTGGACCAAAGTGAGCCATTTTCCACTGCTTTAATGGCATTTCTTGTAAATACGTCAACTGCTGTTTTTTGCTCATCGGGAATGCATTCGAGCGGATTGTCATCCTGATTGCGGTAGTAACTCCTGCTCATGAAGTAAGCGGTTGCTGATAGTGACCCAGGATCAGTCGCAATTGAGAGGGCAACTTCAGCTGTAGTGAGGCCGGAGTTAGGGATCAGATTTTTGATCGCAGATATAGCCAAGGCATCCGCTGTCATGGACAAGAATTTTCGTGGCGTGCCAGAGCGGGCTGACGGCTCTTTATCAACCAAGCGGGCAATCGCCAAACACAGTTCAAGAGGATCTTCGACCTCCTCTCGTGAGGTTGACCCTGTGATGCTCCCCAACAAATCGAGGAAACCTAAGCAGTTTTCTGGGGTGAGCTTTGCTTCGATTTCTGTGCGTCTGCGGGGCCTAACAACATATTGCCTGGCGTCTACCAGGCTTACATCGGTGGCCCCAATCGCCATGCTTAATGCGATGTTCAGGCGACTAGGGGCAGCTAGATGTCCTTCGATGTCGATTGAGCGGTCGAATACGGATCGACCACTAGCTTCGGATGATGCTGGGAAAAGGTGATGCACGAGCTTGCGGACTGCATCTGGATTCGGGCTTTTTGCAAACAGCTTGTCCATTTTTTTCCGGTGTACTTTTTCGAGATTGATCTGCTCGTCGCCCACATAGACGGGTGTCTGCTGAGTCGTGAACAAGTCCGGATTCTTCCGCAGTGCGTGATAAACGAGGGGGGCTCGAACCATCAGGCAGGCCAGTCCTAGAATGTCTGCAAGGACGATTTCCCCGCGCAATCCTGGCTCGATAACACTCAAGGTATTCATTACCCGAGTCACATCTCGTGGATGCTCTAGCAGCTCGCGGAGGCCATAGAAATATAGAGATTGGAGTCGCTCATCCTGGTTCTTGAAGTAGTTCGCGCTCGCCGCATCGGGTAGTGCGTCCAGAGCATTGTTCAGGAGCTGCAAGCGTGCGTGTGCGGAAATTGCTGGTAGAGGAAGGCGGACCTGAACAATCTTATCGAGGTATGCGGCGGCTTGGGGCACTGTGGCTGCCTTCAGGGCGCGACAGATATAGTCAGGGTCCCAGGCCACCACGTAACCCACATTGGGCAAATGACCTACAGCCTTGATAATCCGCACCATCTCGAAGACTTCGGTTGGGAACAGACGATCTACGTCATCAATGAATACGTAAATCTTTTTATCTAGATTTCGCAGCGCTTTTTCGAGCAGCACCTTCTGGCCTTCGATATCGCGCATCTTCTCGTCAGCAATCCCGCCGACAGCGTTACCCCCTGATTCGACAACGGCTTTGACAATCGATGCCATTGGCTCGGCTCCTGGAACCCATTTCACGAGATCAAAAACCTTGGCGTAGTTGAGCAGAGCCGCGGATGCTTTTTGGGCTTTTGCTGCGTGATCTTGAACGTCGATTGCAGCCGCGATAGCGGCTAGGAATTGGCGAAGGAGCGCATCTCGATCACCGATCAACCAAGGATTAAAGTGAGCGATTACTGGTGGTTTGCGTGAGTCTCGCTTGAGCAACTGCTCCATCATGGAAAATACGGATGTCTTGCCGCTTCCCCATGGACCTTCAACCGAAAGCACAAACCCTGCCGTCGAAGACACCCGTTGGAGAGCCTTAACCGCGGCGGCAGCAAACCCTCCCCGGTCCAGCATGTCTTGGTCTAGGGCATCGGTTTTCGATAGGGGCTGGTCAGAATCGACGAGCGGAAGCTCTTTCTTCATGGTTGTGGTGCATCCGATGCGTAGGGTGGGGGCTCATGCTCGGTGACCTGCGCAGGACTGTCGGAGCGGAGGAGCAATAACAGCAGAATCAGGACAAGGGAAAGTAAAGCTTTAGGCATGTGGTACTCAAGGTCTGGGTGATCGACCTTGTTTTTATTCAGCGAGGCAATCCACTTCCACTCAACTCGGTGCAGATGGTCTCAAGCCCCGGCGGCTGTGGATTGGCGCCCTTTCAAAAAAGCAGGCTGATTGGTAGGACTAAGGGCAGGGGCAAAGCCTCCGAACAGACTTCTTTATTTGGGATCACAGAGTTTGGCCGAGGGTGTAGTCTTCGAGACCCAGGTCATTACCAACCCGGCCAACACGCGGGAGTGGATTCTGCTGCTGAGCAAAGAGGCGGGCCGCAGTTATTTTCTGGTTGATGACGCTGAACAGGTGGAGTCCTTCGCCAGCCTGGACGGGCTGATTGCAGAGCTGCGCCAGTTGGGGATCAAGCGGGTCGAGGTGCAGCTCTAACAGGCGAGGTGGTGCATGCCCATCAATTATGCCCGACGGCTAATTGGCAGCGAACGCAGTGACACGGCGAACCGGCATCTGGGGTTCGCCTTGGCCTTTGTCGCCGGGGCGATCAATGCCGGGGGCTTTCTCGCGGTCCAGCAGTACACCTCGCATATGACCGGTATCGTCTCCTCGATGGCCGACAATATTGTTCTCGGTGCCCATGGACTGGTGCTGGCCGGGCTGGGCGGGGTGGTTTCGTTCCTGCTCGGCGCGGTCTGCTCGACCCTGATGATCCACTACTCGCGACGCCGCCAGCTGCACAGCGAATACGCCCTGCCGCTGTTGCTGGAGGCCGCGTTGCTGCTGTGTTTCGGTCTACTCGGCAGCTTGCTGGCAACGGTGGCCGGGCTGTTCGTGCCGCTGACGGTGATGCTGCTGTGTTTCATCATGGGCCTGCAAAACGCCCTGATCACCAAGTTGTCGCGCGCCGATATTCGCACCACCCACATTACCGGTATCGTCACCGACATTGGTATCGAGCTGGGCAGGCTGTGCTATTGGAATCGCAGCCCAGGACTGCCCAGCGTCGGCGTGGACCGCCAGCGGCTGCGCATCCTGCTGACGCTGCTGGGCTGCTTCTTCCTCGGCGGGGTGCTTGGCGCACTGGGTTTCAATTATCTGGGTTACGTCTCCACCGTGCCGCTGGCGCTGTTTCTGGTGCTGCTGGCCGGCGTGCCGGCGGTGGATGATGTGCTCAGGTGGGTGCGCAGGCGTCTGGCGAGCTAAAGCCCCTCAACGTCGATAGAGATGCCGATGCTCAGCGTCATACAGCGCTGATTCAGCAAACGCGCCCGGCTCAAGCACCCGCCCGACCAGGATCAGCGCGGTGCGGCGAAAGTCCTTGGTTGCGACCTTTTCCTCGATATCGCCCAGGGTGCCGAGTACCCAGTCCTGATCCGGCCAGCTGGCCCTGTGGATAACTGCGATGGGGCAGTCGACGCCATAGTGCGGTAGAAGCTCGGCGACGATATTCGGCAAGTGGCGCACACCAAGATGGATGGCCAGGGTTGCGCGGTGCTGCGCCAGATCGCCAAGGGACTCGCCAGCAGGCATCGGTGAGGTGGTGCCGTAACGGGTGAGAATGACCGTTTGCGCGATGCCGGGAAGGGTCAGCTCGCTTTCCAGCAGCGCCGCGCAGGCAGCGGTGGCGGTGACGCCGGGGATGATCTCGAACGGAATACCAAGGGCGCGCAATTCGCGAATCTGCTCACCGATGGCGCCGTACAGTGAGGGGTCGCCGGAATGCACGCGGGCCACGTCCTGGCCGCGTTCGTGGGCCTGGCGCAGCAACGCGATAATCTCCGCCAGGTGCAACTCGGCAGTGTTCACCACCTGCTCGGCATTATGACCCTCCAGCACCGCCTCGGGCACCAGGGAGCCGGCGTAGAGAATCACCGGGCAGCTACGGATCAGCCGCTGGCCTTTGACGGTAATCAGCTCGGGGTCGCCGGGGCCGGCGCCGATAAAGTAGACGGTCATTACGTGTCCTTGCGGGTAATCAGCGCCAGCGCACAGGTGGCGTTGGCGCTGCGGGTTTTGCCGCCGAGCAGGTGCGCCTCGCGGTTACCCAGGCGCGTGGCCAGGGCCTGGGCGCAGGGTTCGGCCACGGCGGGGCTGCCAGTGGTGCTGAGGGTCAGCGCGGAGCCATGCACGTGGGCCTGGAAAGGCTTCAGTTCATCAGGGCTAAAGCAGGTCAGTGGCAGGCTCAGGCGTTCGGCCAGGGCGAGTAAGCCGGCTTCCTCGCGCTTGTGCTCAATGCTGGCCAGGCCGACCAGGTTATCCACAGACAGCTGCTGGGCCGCCAGCGCCTCTTCAAGCAGTGTGGATAACTCATCCAGGCCGCAGCCTCGGCGACAGCCCAGGCCTGCAACCACCTGGCGCGCGGGTGCAGGGAGTGGAACGGTTGGGCTGGGCATTATCACGGGCGCTCATATGGGGCAGCGGCGTAGCTCAACATGGCGTCTTCCACCGGTCAACTGTGATCGCGCCCTGGCCAACAACGTCTGAAGCGAGTGCCGCGTCACTCATTGTCGGCCAATTCCCGCGCTTGGTAGGAGTCGGGCAGCGCTTCGCTTCAGCCGCGACGCTTTCAGCGCTTTAAAAATCATCGCGAATAAATTCGCTCCTACAGAAAGCGACAAATAATTCGTGTTGCGGTACTAGGACGTGGGTATCACCGCTATTGCGCGCTGATCTTCCTTCCAGATTGAAACGGCTGGCGTGCATGAGTGGTTGAAATAGGAACCATTCGCGACTAATGTGCACGCGGTCGCCATACCACCCTGCATGGCGCCTTACCCCGGTTGGCTTGGGCCGCGCCATGTCGTCACCTGAAACGGATTCGATCATTCCTCTCGACGTGCTCTACGGCACGCATCACGGCTGGCTGCATGGCTGGCTGCGGCGTTCGGTTGGCTGTTCGCAGCAGGCGGCGGACCTGGTTCAGGACACCTTTGTGCGCCTGCTGGTGCGCGGCCAGCCGATTAACAGCCGCGCCCCTCGGGCGTTGCTGACGCGTATTGCGCGCGGCCTGCTGATCGACCACTGGCGGCGTGACGCGCTGGAGCGGGCCTACCTTGATGCATTGGCGCAGTTGCCTGAGGCACTGCATCCCTCGCCCGAGGTGCGTCATGAGGCCCTGCAGTCTCTGGAGCGCATTGCCCAGCTGCTCGATGGCCTCAAGCCGGCCGTGCGCGACGCCTTTCTGCTGTACCAACTTGGTGGCCTGAATCATGCGCAGGTGGCGCAGCAATTGGGCGTTTCCAGCCGTACCGTTGAGCGCCATGTGGCCAATGCCCTGTTGCATTGCTATCGCCTGTGTTTCGAGGATGGGCAGTGAGCGCGGTTCAGCGTTTGCCTGAGCCCATCGTGTGCACGGCGATCGAATGGCAGATGCGCTTGCGCGGCAATGCCGGTAATGCCGAGCTGCAGCGTCAGCTGCAGGACTGGCTGGATCAGGACGAGCTGCATCGCCTGGCCTGGCAGCGCTTGCAGCAGATGGCGGGCTTGTTTCAGGTCAGCCAGATGCCCGATGCCGGGCAAGCCATTCCGTTGTTGCAACGGGCGAACGCCGACCTGAGCCGTCGACGCATGCTCAAGGTGTTTGGCATCGGCCTGGCGGCAGGCGGCGCTACCTTGTTAGCCACTTCTGTACCCTCTGCCTGGCATGCCGATTTTGCCACGGCCACTGGGGAGCGCCGGCGAGTGAGCCTGGGCGATGACACCCAGGTACTGCTCAATACCGGCAGCGCCCTAGACGTGCAGGGCAAGGCATTGCTGCTGCGTGCCGGCGAAGTGCTGGTGGAGGGCGCGCAATGGCAGGTGCGCTGTCGGTTTGCCGATTGCACGGGGCGGCAGGCGCGGGTGCTGCTGCGTGAGCGCGACGGCTACAGCGAGATCCGTGTCGAACGCGGCGAGGTGTTGGTTGCCGCCGGGGCAGGGCAACGCTGGTTGCAGGCGGGCGAAGGCGTGGCGGTGTCGGCAGCGAACATGACCGCGCTCGGCAAGGGCCCGCTCGATCCCTTCGCCTGGACCCGTGGCCTGCTGCTGGTCAACGACATCCGCCTGGCCGACTTTCTCGCCGAGGCCGGGCGCTACCGTCAGGGCTGGCTGGGCTGCGACAGGACGGTGGCCGATTTGCGGCTTTCCGGGGTCTTTCGCCTGGATCAGCCGGAGTTGATGCTGCACAACATTACCCAGTTGCTGCCGGTGGCCATCGTCGAGCACACGCGCTGGTGGGTGCGCATCGTGCCCGTTGCCTAAAAAAATTGTCGGGTTTCTGCGACTTGTCCGGTTAGGGGATATCACTCCCTCAATGGATACCCTCATGCGTTCTGCCAGGCCACTGCCGTCCACGCTTCAGCCCCGTATCTTGCCGACCGCCATCTGCCTGGCCCTATCGCTGCTGGCAGGGACTGCGAGCCTGCCACTCCAGGCTGCCGAGCCGGCTTCCAGCGTTGCCGCGCCCAGTGTTCCGGCCGGGCCGCTGGATCAGGCACTCAACCTCTTCGCCGAGCAGGCGGGCATTACCCTGTCGTATTCCCCGCAGATGGTCCACGGGCTGCGCAGCCCGGGTGTGGCGGGCGGTGAATCACTGGACGACGGGCTCCGGTTGTTGCTGGGTGGCACCGGCCTGGTCGCCGAAAAAACCGCCTCGGGTTATGTGGTACGGCTCGGTCAGTCCGACGCCAGCTATCAGCTGGAGCCCATGACCATCAAGGCCACCTTGGCGCCGGGCGCCTTCGAGCCGGTGCCGGGTTATTTCGCCAGTAACGCCAGCAGTGCGAGCAAGAGCGACAAGCCGATCCTGGAAACCGCGCAGAGCATCAGCGTGGTCACCGCCGCGCAGATGGCTGATCGCAAGGTCAACCGGGTCGAGGACGCGGTCGCCTATACGGCGGGCGTGCGAGTCGGTGGCTCGGGCCTGGATCCGCGTTTTGACACCATCAACGTTCGTGGTTTCGAGACAACGCAGTCCGCCGATTTTCTGGATGGTCTGCGCCAGGCTGGCAGTGGCTGGCTAGCCTTACCTTCCATCGAGGCCTACAGCCTGGAGCGTATCGAAGTACTCAAAGGCCCGGCTTCCGTGCTCTACGGGCAAATTAGCCCCGGTGGTATGGTCAATCGGGTGAGCAAGCGGCCAAGCCTACTGGCGAAAAACCAGGTCGAGGTGCAGGCCGGCAACTACAACCACCGCCAGGGCCAGTTCGATATCGGCGGCAAGCTGGATGAAGCGGGCGATGTACTGGTCCGCACCGTGGGAATCTATCGTGATGCCGAGTATTCCATCGAGCAGATGGACAACAACACGCGGCTGCTTGCCCCTTCGCTGAGCTGGCAGATCGACCCGGATACCAGCCTGACGCTGCTGGCCCAGTATCAGGAGCGGCAGACGGCCGCGTCGCCGATGCTCTATCGGGATGGGGATCACCTCACCAACATCTGGCAGGGCGACGAGTACTTCGACAAGCTCGAGCAGCGCAAGTGGTCGGTAGGCTACGAGTTCGAGCACGCCATCAACGAAACCTTCAGCCTGCAGCAGAACCTGCGTTACGGTCAGTTGGACACCACCAATCAATACCTGGATGTTGGGGTGGTCAGCGTCGACAACATTCTTCCTCGGAGCACCGCAGGTAGCTATGAGGATATGTCGACGCTGTCCACCGATACCCGTCTGATCAGTCGCTTCGCCACGGGCAATCTGCAGCACACGGTGGTCAGTGGTGTGGACTACGCCTGGCTCGATACCGAACTGGTGTATGCCTCTGGTACTGCACCGTCACTCGATCTCAGTGCACCGGATTACCATCAGCCGATCTCCGATCCCGACAACATTCTGGTCGACCGCGAAGGCCTGGAGCACCGCGCCGGCATGTACCTGCAAGATCAAATCGAAATCGACCGCTGGCGCCTGTCCGCCGGCCTGCGTCGCGACTGGGTGCATGCGCGTACCAATGGCTACGTGTGGGGCGAGGACGTCAACACTAAGATCAGCAATTCCGCCACCACGGGCTCGGTCGGCGCGCTCTATCTGTACGACAATGGCCTGGCACCCTACGCCAGCTATGCGACCTCGTTCCTGCCGCAGAGTGGTTCCGACGCTACCGGCAAACTGTTCGAGCCGAGCGAGGGGGAGCAGTACGAGGTTGGTCTCAAGTATCAGCCGCCGGGCAGCAGCACGATGCTCACGGCGTCGCTTTACCATCTGACCCAGAGCAATGTGTCGACCCGTGATCCGAACAATGCCAGCTTCCAGGTGCAGACCGGTGAGCAGGTTTCCCGCGGCCTGGAACTGGAAGCGGTGTCCGACCTGACCGACAGTTTGCGCATGAACGCCAGCTACAGCTTTAACGACGCCGAAGTGACCAAGGACAGCGACTTCAAAGGCAAGGCGCCGAAGAACGTGCCGCGTCACCTGGCATCACTCTGGCTGAATTACAGCCTGCCGTTTGGCTTCGGTGTATCCGCTGGCGCGCGCTATACCGGCAGCACCTATGGCAACGGCGAGAACACCGTGAAGAACGAGGACTACACCCTGTTCGATGCCGGCGTGCATTACGACTTCGGTAGCGGTCTGGACGGCGTGCGGCTCGCCCTGAATGCCCGCAACCTCACGGACAAGCGCTATATCAACTGCCAGGATGGCTACTGTTACCGTGGCGAAGCCCGCAGCCTGGTCACCAGCCTGAGCTACAGCTGGTGAGCGGCGTAACCTGGCTGCGCGCATTGACCATGCTGAGCTGCATGCTGGTGGGTGGCCTTGCGGTCGCCCAGGTCGAGCCGGTGAGCCTGGACGGCACCGAGCAATGGGCGATGAAAAGCGCCGAGGGCCGCGATTACCGCATCATGGTCAGCCTGCCGGAGGGGGACGTGCCCTATACCGGCGGCTACCCGGTGATCTACCTGCTCGACGGCAACGCCTATTTTCCGGCTTTTCATGCCGCCAAGCGGGCGCAGAAGCGCTGGCGTGGTGCGATTCTGGTGGCCATCGGTTACCCGAGCGATACACCGCTGGATTTCAAACGCCGCGCCTTCGACCTGTCGCCGCCGCAGCTGCCCGAGCGCAACGACCCGCCGCAAGGCGGCCAGGACCTGTTTCTCGACTTTATCGAGCAGCGCCTGATGCCTGAAGTCAACCAGCGCTTCAAGGTCGATCAGGACCAGCGCAGCCTGATTGGCCACTCCTTCGGCGGCATGTTCGGTATCTACGCCCTGTTCACCCGCCCGGCGCTGTTCCAGCACGTCGTCGCGATCAGCCCGAGCCTGTGGTGGCGTGACCGCTACCTGCTGGCACATGAGCGCGCGTTTACCCAGCAAGCGCATGCCGGGCAGCTGGACCTGACCCACCGCAGCCTGACCATGTGGGTAGGCGAGCGGGAAATGCCCCAGGAAATCCAAGATGTACGCTCCCTGCAACTGCGCCTGGAAAACCTCTCTCAATACGGGCTGCGCAGCAACTTTCAGCTTGAAGCGGGCGAGGACCATATGTCGATTCCCTTCCGGGTGACTACGCAGGTGCTGGAGGAGCTGCTCAGTACGCGGCGCTTCTAAACGGCGTTGGGCCGCAGCAGTCGGTCAAGCGTGATTGACCGACTGCTGCGGCCTGCGTAGCCTTCTCTCCGTTCGAGGTTCTTTGTGGGCAAACCCACCAAGCTAAGAGGGAACAGGGTCGATGCCCTGGCTGCCCCCGCAACTGTGAACGGTCTTAAATCCTTCGACACACCACTGCCATTGGCGGGAAGGTGAAGGACGCGCAATGCGCAGACCGTGAGCCAGGAGACCTGCCTCGTCACGCTTTCGACAACCGGGCGGGGTGATCCGGTGGTGTTGGCTGACGCCTGCGTGGCGTTCATGTCCTGTGCCGCCTGCCTGCTCGTTTTTTCCGACGCCATGCAGGATTCGCCATGAAAACCCTCGCCAAACTTCCCGTTACCATCGTCACCGGCTTTCTCGGTGCCGGCAAAACCACGCTGCTGCGTCACCTGCTGGCCCATGCCGGCGGCCGGCGTATCGCGGTGATCGTCAACGAGTTCGGCGAGCTGGGCATCGACGGCGACCTGCTCAAGCAGTGTTCAATCGGTTGCAGCGAAGAGGAAGCCAACGGCCGCGTTTACGAGTTGGCCAACGGCTGCCTGTGCTGCACCGTGCAGGAAGAGTTCTTCCCAGTGATGCGCGAGCTGGTGGCGCGCCGCGGCGACCTGGACCATATCCTGATCGAGACCTCCGGCCTGGCCCTGCCCAAGCCGTTGGTGCAGGCCTTCAACTGGCCGGAAATCCGCAACGCCTGCACCGTGGACGCGGTGATTACCGTGGTCGACAGCCCGGCCGTGGCCGCCGGTACCTTCGCTGCCTTCCCCGACCAGGTGGACGAACAGCGCAAGCTTGACCCCAACCTCGACCATGAATCGCCGCTGCATGAGCTGTTCGCCGACCAACTGGCCAGTGCTGACCTGGTGATCCTCAACAAAGCCGACCTGCTCGACGCCGAGGCGCTGGCAGCGGTGCGCGCGGAAGTGGCCGAGGAACTGCCACCCGCGGTGAAAATCATCGAAGCCCACGGCGGCGAGCTGCCGATGGACGTGCTGCTCGGCCTGAACAGCGAAACCGAGCTGCACATCGACAGCCGCCGCACCCATCACGACGATGAGGACGAGGACCACGATCACGACGAATTCGCCTCGTTCCACGTGGAACTACCGCAAGCTGACGAAGCGCGCCTGCTGGCGGCCCTCAAGGACACGGTGGCCAAGCACGGCATCCTGCGCGTGAAAGGCTTCGCCGCCATCCCCGGCAAGCCCATGCGCCTGCTGGTGCAGGGCGTCGGTCAGCGCTTCGACCGCCACTTCGACCGCGCCTGGCAGACCGATGAGCCGCGTATCACCCGCCTGGTGGTGATTGGCCAGACGCTGGATCAAGCCACCATCGAAGCCGAGCTGCAAGCGGCGCTGGCTTGAGTAATTGTGGGATGGGCTGGGCGGCACCCCGCTTTAGCCGCGATCCAATTCGCGGATAGTCGCGGCTAAAGCCCCTCCTACGATTCGCGCCTCCCTCGGAACGATCATGCATCTACTACGCACCCAACCCGGCAGTCAGATCCCGGCCGACAGCATCGCCGACCTCGGTCAGACCCCGGCCGAGCTGGTGATTCTGTGCACCGGTGATTCCCAGCTGTCGCTGCTGGCCGAGGTAGCGCGGCAGTTGCCGGCGGACTACCCCAGCCTGCGCCTGGCCAGCCCGGCGCAGTTGAGCAATAACGCCTCCATCGACCTGTACGTCGAGCAGGTGCTGCAGCACGCCAAGGTCATCCTGATCGCCGTGCATGGCGGTGTCAGCTATTGGCGCTACGGCATTGAGCGGCTGGTCGAGCTGGCCGAGCGTGGCGCGCAGGTGGCGATGATGCCCGGCTGCGACAACCCCGACCCGGAGCTGATGGGCCTGAGCAACGTGCCGGCGGCCGAGTGCGAGCGGCTCTGGCAGTACCTGCGCCAGGGTGGCGCGCAGAACGCCCACAACCTGTTCAACTGCATCGCCAGCCAGTGGTTGCTGCGCGATTATTCCTGGGCCGAGCCCCAAGCCCTGCCGCGTGTCGGGCTCTATCACCCGCAGCACAGTCAGCCAGACCTCGATGATTGGCGCCGCGACTGGCAGGCCGGTGCGCCAGTGGTGGCGCTGTTGTTCTATCGTGCCCAGGTGCAGGCGGCCAATACCGGGTTTATTGAGGTGTTCTGCCAGCGCCTGCAGGCCCAGGGCCTCAATCCGCTGCCAATTGCCGTGGCCAGCCTCAAGGAGGCCGCGTGCCTGGCCCAGGTCGAGACCTGGCTGGATGAAACCGACACCGCGTTGATCATCAACACCACTGCATTCGCCCTGTCCAACCCGGAGGCGCCCAGCGCGCGGCCATTCCGCCGGGATATTCCGGTGCTGCAGGCGATCTGCGCGCTGGACAACCTGGAGCAGTGGCAGGCCAATGCCCAGGGCCTCGGCGGCCGCGACCTGGCCATGCACATCGTGTTGCCGGAGCTGGACGGCCGGCTGATTACCCGGCCGATCAGCTTCAAGGGCCTGGCCTGGCGCAGCGAGCGCAGCCAGAGCGATGTGGTCTGTTACCAGCCGCACCTGCCAGGCATGGATTTTATCGCCAGCCTGGCGCGCAACTGGGTGGCCCTGGCCAGCACCGCCAATCCCGACAAACGCATCGCCTTGGTGCTAGCCAATTACCCGACCCGCGACGGGCGCATCGGCAATGGCGTCGGCCTCGATACCCCGGCGGCGGCGCTGGGCATTCTGCAAGCCTTGCAGGCCCAGGGCTACCCTGTGGATAACCTGCCGGCGAGTGGCACCGCGCTTATCCACAGGCTGTTGGGTGGGGTGACCAACGACCTCGACAATCTCGACTTACGACCCTGTGCGCAAAGCCTGGCGCTGGCCGACTACCTGGCGTTTTTCCACAGCCTGCCCGAGGCCAATCAAGCGGCGGTGCTGGCGCGCTGGGGCAGCCCGGAGCAGGACCCCATGTACCGAGAAGAGCGCAGCGGTCGGCTGATGATTGCCGGCCTGCGCTTTGGCCTGACGTTCGTCGGCATTCAGCCGGCGCGTGGTTATCAGGTGGACGCAGCAGCGGTCTATCACGATCCCGACCTGGTGCCACCCCACGGCTACCTGGCGTTTTATTGCTGGATTCGTACGGTATTTGCGGCGAACGCCGTCATCCACGTCGGTAAGCACGGCAACCTGGAGTGGCTGCCGGGCAAGAGTGTGGGGCTGTCTGAGCAGTGCTGGCCGAGCGCGATTCTTGGCCCGCTGCCCAACGTCTACCCATTTATCGTCAACGATCCCGGCGAAGGCGCCCAGGCCAAGCGCCGTACCCAAGCGGTGATCATCGACCACCTGATGCCGCCGCTGACCCGCGCCGAAAGCTACGGCCCGCTGCGCGATATCGAACGCCTGGCCGATGAGTATTACGACGCCAGCCAGCTCGACCAGCGCCGCGCCCTGGAGCTGCGTGGCGAGATTCTGCTCAAGGTGCGTGAAGCCAGCCTCGACCGCGAACTGGGCCTGCAGCTCAATGAAGACCCCAACAGCTGGCTGCCGCAGCTCGACGCCTACCTCTGCGATTTGAAGGAATCGCAGATCCGCGATGGCCTGCACGTATTCGGCGAATCACCGGCCGGCACCCTGCGCCGCGACACCCTGCTGGCGCTGCTGCGCATTCCGCGTGGTGACGGCCTGGGCGGTAACGCCAGCCTGTTGCGCGCCCTGGCGGATGACCTTGCG
The DNA here is from genome assembly GCA_018826895.1 of Gammaproteobacteria bacterium. Taxonomy (GTDB): domain Bacteria; phylum Pseudomonadota; class Gammaproteobacteria; order Pseudomonadales; family Pseudomonadaceae; genus Aquipseudomonas. The sequence continues at coordinate 1,307 of JAHJYA010000040.1, read as the reverse complement.
CTGGCCTTCGACCCGCTCGACTGCGACATGGCCGCGCCCTGGAGCGGGCCGCGCCCAGCACTCTTGCAGGCTGTGGATAACTGTACCTGGCGCACCGCGGGCGACACCCGCGAGCGCTTGGAATTGCTGGCCTTGCAGCTGATCGATACAACGGATTTTGAAGCCGCTGGCCCGGCCAGTCGCCAGGTGCTGCAGCGTTTGCATGATGAGGTCGCGCCGCGCCTGGATGCCTGTGGTCCGGCAGAAATGCACGGCCTGCTCGCGGCGCTGGAGGGGCGTTTTGTCCCCGCCGGGCCGAGTGGTGCGCCGAGCCGGGGTCGGCTGGATGTGCTGCCCACCGGGCGCAACTTCTTTACCGTCGATGTGCGCAACCTGCCGACGCCGACTGCCTGGCGCATCGGCGTGCAGGCAGCGGATCGTCTGCTGGAGCGGCATCTGCAGGACCACGGCGACCACCTGCGCCAGCTCGGCCTGTCGATGTGGGGCACGGCGACCATGCGTACCGGTGGCGACGACATGGCCCAGGCCCTGGCGCTGCTCGGCGTGCGCCCGGTGTGGCAGGCCGGCAGCCAGCGTGTCGAGCGCTTCGAGGTGCTGGCGCTTGAGCAGCTCGGCCGCCCACGGGTGGACGTGACCCTGCGCGTGTCCGGCTTCTTCCGCGATGCCTTTAGCAACCTGATCCGCCTGTTCGACGAGGCGGTGCAGGCGGTGGTCGATCTGGATGAGCCGGAAGAGATGAACCCGCTGTCGGCGCGGGTCTGGCGGGAATCCCTGGCGCTGCAGGACAGCGGCCTGGATGAGTTCGTGGCGCGCAAACAGGCCGGCTGGCGGGTGTTCGGTTCCAAACCTGGGGCTTACGGCGCCGGTGTGCAGAACGCTATCGACCAGCGCCTGTGGGAAACCCGCGCGGACCTGGCCGAGGTGTATCTCAACTGGGGCGGCTACGCCTATGGCGCGCACAGCGAGGGCGCCCCGGCGCGCGCGCAGTTCGCCGAGCGTCTGGAGCAGATGCAGGCGGTGCTGCACAACCAGGACAACCGCGAGCACGACATCCTCGACTCCAACGACTACTACCAATTCCAGGGCGGCATGCTCGCGGCGGTGGAAACCCTGCGCGGCGCCAAGGTGGCGAGTTATCACGGCGATAACAGCCAACCCGATAATCCGCGCATCCGCACCCTCAAGGAGGAACTCAACCGCGTGGTGCGCGCCCGCGCGGCCAACCCCAAGTGGATCGACGGCATGAAGCGCCACGGCTACAAGGGCGCGTTCGAACTGGCGGCGACCATCGACTACCTGTTCGCCTT
>JAHJYA010000039.1 GCA_018826895.1 Gammaproteobacteria bacterium | reverse complement strand
CCGGTAATGGCGTTCCCTTGCCAAGTCCTCCAACACCGCATGGCGAGATTTTGCGCGCAACCCGAAGGGCCGGGCCAGTTTTAGCGCGATGCAGCGTTTCTCGATGGCTCATTTAGCCGGCTAAACTTCGCATCTCGTGCCTTGCCTCGCGCTAAAACTGGCTCCGGCGCGGCCGCGAACGAAACGGCAACAGGCCCTAGATCATCCAACAAAGTTCAGCAGCACACCGGCCGCCACTGCCGAGCCAATTACCCCGGCCACGTTCGGACCCATGGCATGCATCAGCAGGAAGTTCTGCGGGTTGGCCTCTAGCCCGACCTTGTTCGATACCCGCGCAGCCATGGGCACAGCAGATACCCCAGCGGAACCGATCAACGGGTTGATCTTGTTAGTGCTGAACAGATTCATGATCTTGGCCATGATCACCCCGGCCGCCGTGCCGCCACAGAACGCCACCATACCCAGAACCAGAATGCCCAAGGTCTTGAGCTGCAGGAAGGACTCGGCCGAAAGCTTGGAGCCGACAGTCAGACCCAGGGCAATGGTGACGATGTTGATCAGCGCATTGCGCGAGGTATCGGCCAGGCGTTCGACCACACCGGCCTCACGCAGCAAATTGCCGAACGCGAACATGCCGATCAGCGGTGCAGCATCGGGCAGCAGCATGCCGATCATCAGGCACAGCACCAGCGGGAAGACAATCTTCTCGACCTGGCTGACCGGACGCAGCTGCTGCATGACGATGGCGCGCTCCTGCGGTGTGGTCAGCGCACGCATGATCGGCGGCTGGATCAACGGCACTAGCGCCATATAGGAATAGGCTGCAACGGCGATCGGCCCGAGCAGATCCGGCGCCAGCTTGGATGTCACGAAGATAGAGGTTGGCCCATCCGCCCCGCCGATGATGGCGATCGATGCGGCTTCGCGCAGGGTGAATTCCATACCCGGAATACCCAGCGCCGTCAGCGCCAATGCACCAATCAACGTACCGAAGATGCCGAACTGCGCTGCCGCACCGAGCAGCAGAGTCTTGGGGTTAGCCAGCATCGGCCCGAAATCAGTCATCGCCCCCACCCCCATGAAGATCAGCAGGGGGAACACACTGGTCGGCAAACCCACTTCGTAGAACAGGTGCAGCACCCCTGCCCCTTCGGCCATGTTGGCCACCGGAATATTCGCCAGCACCCCACCAAAGCCGATGGGGATCAGCAGCAGAGGCTCGAAGCCGCGACGAATCGCCAGGTAGATCAAGGCCAGGCAGACCACGATCATCAGCGCCTGCCCTGCTTCCAGATGATAAAGGCCAGTGCTTTGCCAAAGTTTGAGCAGCTTGTCCATGCAGCGCCCCTTAGCCGATGGTCAGCAGGCTGTCGCCCACCGCCACCATATCGCCCACCTTGACGTTGACCGCACCGACGGTGCCAGCCTTGAACGCGCGAATCTCGGTTTCCATCTTCATGGCTTCGAGGATGATCACCAACTCATCCGCCTCGACTGCCTGTCCCGGCTGCACCATGACCTTGAAGATATTGCCGGCCAGCGGCGCCAGCTGCGGCTCACCTGCACCGGCAGGGGCAACAGCTGGCGTTGCAGCGGCACTGACGCCAACCGGCTTGATGCCCTCGATGTCACCGCCCTCGCTGACCTTGACCACATAGCTCTGGCCGTTGACCTCGACACTGTAAACATCGGCCGCAGCCGCATCGCGCGCGACTGCCGGCTTGCCGTTGGGCACCGGCTCGAAAGCCGCCGGGTTGTCGCGGTTCTCCAGGAACTTCAGGCCAATTTGCGGGAACAGTGCATAGGTCAGCACATCGTCGATCACATCGGCGGCCAGCTTGATGCCTTTCTCGCTGGCAATGCCCTTGAGTTCGGCCGTGAGCTTGTCCATCTCGGCGTCGAGCAGGTCGGCTGGGCGGCAGGTGACCGCTTCAGCCCCATTGAGCACACGCGCCTGCAGCTCGGCATTGAACGGCGCCGGGGCCATGCCGTACTCACCCTTGAGGATGCCGGCGGTTTCCTTGGTGATGGATTTGTAGCGCTCACCGGTGAGCACGTTGATCACCGCCTGGGTGCCGACGATCTGCGAAGTTGGCGTCACCAGCGGGATAAAACCGAGGTCTTCACGCACGCGCGGGATCTCGGCCAGCACTTCATCGAACTTGTCCTGGGCGCCCTGCTCCTTGAGCTGGCTTTCCATATTGGTGAGCATGCCGCCCGGCACCTGGGCGACCAGGATGCGCGAGTCGACGCCCTTGAGGTTACCCTCGAAGGCGGCGTACTTCTTACGCACCTCGCGAAAGTACGCAGCGATCTCTTCGAGCAGTTCGAGGTTGAGCCCGGTATCGCGTTCAGTACCCTGGAAAATCGCCACAACCGACTCGGTTGGCGAGTGCCCGTAGGTCATCGACAGCGAGGAGATCGCCGTATCGACGTTATCGATGCCCGCCTCCACCGCCTTGAGGATGGCAGCGGTAGACAGGCCTGCGGTGGCATGGCACTGCATGTGAATCGGAATGCTCAGGCTGGCCTTGAGCCGTGTCACCAGCTCGAACGCCTTATACGGCGTGAGGATGCCAGCCATATCCTTGATGGCGATGGAGTCGGCGCCCATGTCTTCGATGGTCTTGGCCAGGTCCAGCCACATTTCCAGAGTGTGCACCGGGCTGGTGGTGTAGGAAATCGTGCCCTGGGCGTGCTTGCCCACGCGCTTGACCGCCTGCAAGGCAGTCTGCAGGTTGCGCGGATCGTTCATTGCGTCGAACACGCGGAACACATCAACGCCATTGATAGCCGCACGCTCGACGAAGGCCTCGACCACATCGTCCGCATAATGCCGGTAACCCAGCAGGTTCTGACCGCGCAGGAGCATCTGCTGACGGGTATTGGGCATAGCCTGCTTGAGCGCACGGATGCGTGCCCAAGGGTCTTCGCCCAGATAGCGGATGCAGGCGTCGAAGGTCGCGCCCCCCCAGGACTCCACCGACCAGAAGCCCACCTGATCGAGCTTTGGCGCAATCGGCAGCATGTCTTCGAGGCGTACACGGGTGGCGAGAATCGACTGGTGGGCATCACGCAACACCACATCGGTGATACCCAACGCCTTGTTTGCAACGGTCATACGCAAAAACTCCCTGGCAATCCGAATCAGCCGCGGCGGGCGCGGTGTTGGTGAATGGCACTCTGGATCGCGGCCAGCACGTCGGCCGATGGCCCACTCGATGCCATCGGCACCGACACCTGACGCACCACGGGGGCTGCAGCGGCAGGCGCAATACGCGCCAATACCCGCGCCATCAGGTGAATGGCACCGATCAGAAGAACCAGAAATAGAAAGACAAAACCCATGCCGAACAGCATGAGCTCAACACCTTCGAGCAGGAGTTGGCTGGAGGTCATGGCGACTCCTAGATAAGGGGGCGACTTAGGGTCGCGTTTCTTGTAATAAACAGCCGGCAAACCTTATCTTGAAACGAGCGTTTGAAGCAAACCGGCTATGTACGCCCTATACACAGCCGTTATCTACGCCCTCAAAGCAGGAACAGCGACGCCAAGCCCAGGAAGATAAAGAAGCCACCGCTGTCGGTTACCGCCGTGATCATTACACTGGCGCCCAAGGCCGGGTCACGCCCCAGACGCACCAGGGTCATGGGGATCAGCACCCCCATAAGTGCGGCAAGCAACAGGTTGAGGGTCATCGCCGTGGTCATCACCACGCCCAGCGACCAGCTGTCGTAAAGCAGGTACGCCACGACCCCAATCACCCCACCCCAGACGATACCGTTGACCAGGCCAACCCCCAGCTCCTTGCGGATCAACCGCGAGGTATTGCCGGTACTGACCTGGTCCAGCGCCATGGCGCGCACGATCATGGTGATGGTCTGGTTGCCGGAGTTGCCGCCGATGCCGGCCACAATAGGCATCAGCGCCGCCAGGGCGACCAGCTTTTCGATGGAGTCCTCGAACAGACCGATGACCCGCGACGCCATAAAGGCCGTCACTAGGTTGACCGCCAGCCACGCCCAGCGGTTACGCAAGGACTTCCACACCGAGGCGAAGATATCTTCCTCCTCGCGCAGACCGGCCATGTTGAGGACTTCGCTTTCGCTTTCCTCACGGATCAGGTCGACCATTTCATCGATGGTCAAACGGCCGATCAGCTTGCCGTTCTTGTCCACCACCGGTGCCGAAATAAGGTCGTAACGCTCGAACGCCTGGGCAGCATCGTAGCCATCCTCATCCGGGTGAAAACTTACCGGATCAGTGGCCATGACCGTACTGACCAGCTTCTCTGGGTCATTGACCAACAGCCGCTTGACCGGCAAGACGCCCTTGAGCACGCCGTCATAATCGACCACGAACAGTTTGTCAGTATGCCCTGGCAACTCTTTGAGGCGGCGCAGGTAACGCAGCACCACCTCGAGGCTGACGTCTTCGCGGATGGTGACCATCTCGAAGTCCATCAGTGCGCCGACTTGGTCCTCTTCATAGGACAACGCCGAACGCACTCGCTCGCGCTGCTGCGCGTCGAGGGTTTCCATCAGCTCATGAACGACGTCGCGCGGCAGCTCGGAAGCCAGATCGGCGAGTTCGTCGGCGTCCATTTCCTTGGCCGCCGCGAGGATCTCGTGATCCTCCATGTCGGCGATCAGGGTCTCACGTACGGCATCCGAAACTTCGAGCAGAATATCGCCGTCGCGCTCGGCCTTGACCAACTGCCAGATCGTCAGGCGGTCATCAAGGGGTAAGGCTTCGAGAATGTGAGCAACGTCGGCCGAGTGCAGGTCGTCGAGCTTGCGCTGCAATTCGACGAGATTCTGCCGGTGTACCAGGTTGTCTACGCGAGCCTGGTTAACACCATCCTGGCGATGGGTCAGATCTTCGACCAGGCGCTGGCGATGCAGGAGCTCGACCACCTGGGCAAGGCGGTCCTGCAAGCTCTCTTGCGGTTTTTTTGCTTCTACTTCAGTCATGGCGCACTCCACCCCCAGCGGCGGGCACGCCAAAGGGGATCAATCAGTCAATTCGTGATTGCACAATCGAGATTCGGGGTAACTACTGGGTAAGTCCATGGTGGTATTCCACAAGCCCCGGCGGGGCTGACGTGCAGATGATACCACCACCAAGATGCAAAGCACGTTACAAAATCCGGCCTGGAACAAGCGCTTGCGTCGCAAAGTTGAGTCTTGACAGCACATATTCAGCTGCGACGCCGGCAAGCCCGCACAAGACACCACTGGCGCTCTGGGATCACTGCGCTAGGCTTTTGTCTGGACCGTCAAGGAGGACATCCCCATGCGTGGATTGCGCTATTACCTGCCCCTGTGTGCCTGGTTGTTGATGCTGGGCAACTCGCCTGCCTCAGCCTCGACCGTGTTTCGCTGTGTCGACAGCGCCGGCCATGTGACCTTTACCCGCCACGGCTGTTCCACCGAACAGGAACAGCAGCTACAGGACGCCTACAACCCGACACCTGGCAGCGGCAAACCTGTGCCCCTGGCTAAACCCGCAAAAGTGCCAAACACCCCTGCAGCCAATAACCGTAATGAGGTAGTGGTGGTCGGCGAGCGCGTATCGCCGTGCGGCACACCACTGTCAGGTAGCGAAAGGCGCGAAGCCATGATCAAACGCCAGGTGCGGGCCGGGATGAATCAGGACGATATCGTCAGCATGCTCGGCCGCCCCGACCAGACCAGCAGTCGAAACGGCGAGCAGCGGTATCAGTACCGCGATCGCCAGGGCAACAGCCGTACGGTGAATTTCGATGGGAGCGGCTGCGTGAAAGTACCTAAGCGACGCTGAACCAGATATCTGCCGCCGCTGCTCGATACGGCGGCAAGCCGTTTTTCAAGCAAAAAAAAAGGGCCTGCATCGCTGCAGGCCCTTCTTGTGTGGTGGACTCAGGAGGATTCGAACCTCCGACCGCTCGGTTCGTAGCCGAGTACTCTATCCAGCTGAGCTATGAGTCCATTAGCGCTTTTATACCAGATCACCGCTGGTTTTCCGAATGAGCTGTACACCGTACAACTCTTTCGTATTTGGTGGACTCAGGAGGATTCGAACCTCCGACCGCTCGGTTCGTAGCCGAGTACTCTATCCAGCTGAGCTATGAGTCCGTAGAGCGTGCGCATTATACGGCGTTTATTTTCATAATCAAGCGCTAAATTCTAGTAATTTCAACCACTTACAGAATTAACACTTACCGCCGAATAACACTGAATAATGGCGGAGAAGGGGGGATTCGAACCCCCGACACCCTTTTGAGGTGTACTCCCTTAGCAGGGGAGCGCCTTCGGCCACTCGGCCACCTCTCCGCAACACGGGGCGCATAATAACCATGTTTTCCCCGTTTGCAAAGCCAAAAT
>JAHJYA010000006.1 GCA_018826895.1 Gammaproteobacteria bacterium | reverse complement strand
CGGCCTGGCTGCCCAAGGCAAGCTGGACTCCTGATTCAATTAACAAGGAAGCTAATTCATGAGCACTAGTGCAGCAGTAGAAAGCGGTCGCAGCGCCGCCGACCTCGGCATTCTCGACCGCATCATTGCCGAGACCAAACTGACTCCAGACGACGAAGCCTATGACATCGCCAAGCGCGGCGTGTCGGCCTTCATCGAAGAGTTGCTGAAGCCGCAGAACGAAAATGAGCCGGTAAAAAAGGCCATGGTCGACCGCATGATCGCGGAGATCGACGCCAAGCTCAGCCGCCAGATGGACGAAATCCTCCACAACGCCGAATTCCAGGCCCTGGAATCATCCTGGCGCGGCCTCAAGCTGCTGGTGGACCGCACCAACTTCCGCGAAAACATCAAGCTGGAGATCATCAACGCCTCCAAGCAGGATCTGCTCGATGACTTCGAAGACAGCCCGGAAATCACCCAGTCCGGCCTGTACAAACACATCTACACCGCCGAATACGGCCAGTTCGGTGGCCAGCCGGTCGGCGCGCTGATCGCCAACTACTTCTTCGACCCGAGCGCTCCGGACGTCAAGACCCTGCAATACGTTGCCAGTGTCGCCAGCATGTCCCACGCGCCCTTTATCGCCGCTGCCGGCCCGAAATTCTTCGGCCTGGAAAGCTTCACCGGCCTGCCGGACCTGAAGGACCTGAAGGATCACTTCGAAGGCCCGCAATTCGCCAAATGGCAGAGCTTCCGCGAGCAGGAAGATGCCCGCTACGTCGGCCTGACCGTACCGCGCTTCCTCCTGCGCAACCCGTACGACCCGGAAGACAACCCGGTGAAGACCTTCGTCTACAAAGAGAACGTTGCCAACAGCCACGAGCACTACCTGTGGGGCAACACCGCCTACACCTTCGCCAGCCGTCTGACCGACAGCTTCGCCAAGTTCCGCTGGTGCCCGAACATCATCGGCCCGCAGAGCGGCGGCGCGGTAGAAGACCTGCCACTGCACCACTTCGAAAGCATGGGCGAGATCGAAACCAAGATCCCGACCGAAGTGCTGGTCTCCGACCGTCGTGAATACGAACTGGCCGAAGAAGGCTTTATCGCCCTGACCATGCGCAAAGGCAGCGACAACGCCGCGTTCTTCTCCGCCAACTCGACGCAAAAGCCGAAATTCTTCGGCATCAGCGAAGAAGGCAAGACCGCCGAACTGAACTACAAGCTCGGCACCCAGCTGCCGTACATGTTCATCATCAACCGCCTGGCCCACTACCTGAAAGTGCTGCAGCGCGAGCAGATCGGCGCCTGGAAAGAGCGCACCGACCTCGAACTGGAACTCAACAAGTGGATCCGCCAGTTCGTCGCCGACCAGGAAAACCCAAGCTCCGAAGTACGCAGCCGTCGCCCGCTGCGCGCCGCTCAGGTGATCGTCAGTGATGTTGATGGTGAGCCGGGCTGGTACCGCGTCAGCCTCAACGTGCGCCCGCACTTCAAGTACATGGGTGCCGATTTCACCCTGTCCTTGGTTGGCAAGCTGGACAAGGAGTAACAACCGGTGAGCTACGGAAGCCTATTCGAGCGCCTCGGCGGCGAAGCCAGCCAGCGCGCTGGCTGGAGCCGCGAAGTTGCCGCCATGGCCTCCGTGGCGACCCACCTGGCAAAAATGCTCAGCACCCGAGCGGGCAGCGTGCAAACGCTGCCCGACTACGGGTTGCCCGATTTGAACGATATGCGCCTGTCACTGCACGACTCGTTGCAGCAGGCGCGTCTCGCCATCGAACGCTTTATCGAAGCGTACGAACCGCGTTTAAGCGACGTGCGGGTGATTTCCCTGCCCCGCGAAAACAACCCACTCAACCTGGCCTTCGCCATCGAAGGCCTGCTGGAAGTGGACGGCTTTAAACGCCAAGTGAGTTTCTCCGCGAGCCTGGACGGCAGCGGACAGGTCAAGGTCAATTAAGGAGAGCCCCATGTCCGGTAAACCCGCCGCCCGCGTTAGCGACCCCACCGACTGCCCGGTCCCCGGCCACGGCAACAATCCGATCAGCGCCGGCTCGCCCGACGTGCTGTTCGACAACCTGCCAGCCGCCCGCCAAGGCGACCCCACCAGTTGCGGCAGCAGCCTGGCCAGCGCGGTCATCCCCAATGTGCTGATCAACGGCAAACCCGCGACCACCATTGGCACTGTGGGTAGCCATGGCAATGCGGTGATTGGTGGGTCGGGGACGGTGATTATTGGGAACACGCATACGCCGGCAACATTTGTGCCGCCAATACCACTGCTAGCCACAGGCTTTGATCAGCAGTTCATCCTGACTGATGAAGCAGGGAGCCCTATTGCAAGTCGCCACTATATTTTGCTCAGAGCAGATGGCCGGCAAGAAACAGGGGTCACCAACAGTCAAGGGTTAACGCATCGTCTTGGTCGGCATGACCAAGAAGAGCCGATTGAGATCTACATCAGTGCTGAGGATGTATAACCATGGGGGCTGATGTTATCAAGGTAGGCGGACGGGTCTACAAGAAGGTAGCGACGGAACAGAGCACACCGATCCAAGACAAAACGCCGAAAGCGATTACGCTTGACCGCGGGCTCACTATTTTTTTGGGCGGTGCCGGTATGGCCGGTGCTTATAACGAAGACATGGTGAGGGCTTTAGCTGAAGCGGGAATAGGTAATCCGGTTCATGGCAACTATGCAGCTTATAGCGAGGGGCCAAATCGGTATATGCCGGACCTCGTTGGGATGCTGGGCGATGCATCGGCTGTGGTTCTCTATAATCAAGACGAAACTGATCCTGTAGTTTTTCAATACGGGGAACCTGCCGAGTGCGAGTACAGTGAAGAGTATGTTGAGAAAAAATATCTATTCGGGACGATCACAGTAAGAAAATATGATGAGGTTGTCTGCGAACCTCCAAAGGGTGTATTCCTAGCAAAAATCAGTCGTGATATATCGGAAATCAAAGAGACTGACTTTTCTCTTTCAAAGATAGGCGTTACCGAGCCTATTCCTACTGCAGGGCAACTCAATATTATCGGCTATTCTTGGGGTGGAGTTATTGCTGCGCGCACAGCGCTATTTCATGCTAGGAAAGACATCATAATTAATAACTTGGTTTTGATAGGTGCGCCTATTAACGCGAGTCTCAGAAACGCAGCAATCCAGCATCCCAATATCGCTAATACGCACATAATAGATTTATCTACGCAAGGAGATCCGATATACGCGGGCATGACCGACAAAGAAATTGTTGATTCTTCTGCAATCTTGGGTCGACAAATGCTAGAGGGTAGCGGCCACTTCTACTATTCCGGTGATAGTGAAGCAGGTAGAGCACGACGCCGCCAGCTGGCAAGAGAGCTATATGCCAAAGGGCTTCGATAACATGTGCCGTTATGTGGTACTGCTGTTTTCAGTAATTATGTTGCTGGTGACATTCTGCTCACCGGATAGCAACTGGCCCATTAATTTTTGGATATTAGGCTATCAAATCCATGGCAACTTATTTTATTGGTTATTCATGGTTAGCCTCGTTGTTTATGTGCCTTTGATTGTAGGAGGCACGATTTTATTTATGTACGACGCCATCCAGCTCATTAAAACCAAGAGATATAGTCACACGGTTAATATATTTGCATTCTCAATAGTAACTTTTGCTGCGCTCTATAGATTTAATGGATGGGTTTTTGAGGAGATATTTTAATGAGCGCCTCAGTCTTCCCCCAGGCCGAGCATAAATATTATTTGGCAGACCACAACTTATCGGAAGACTGCTGCAACACCAATCTTTTCCTACTCCCAACCATTCACTGTATTAATAATATCTTATGCATCTATGCGCACTAGCAATAACCATACAGCGAGGGAAGGCGGATGTTTAAGCGCTTCCTTTTACTCTACTCGTTCCTCGCTGTTGGCTGCAGCGCGCAGCCGAAAACGGTACTTATTGCCAATTTCGAGAATGTATGTAGTTACCCCGTCGAAATATTCGTTCGCGAGTATTCCAATGGCAAGGAATCGTTCACGCACAGCCAGAGCCTGGCAACGGGCGAATCCGTTGAGGTGCTTTCCTACATCACTTTCAGTGAAAGGCCTGAGGAGGGCATTCCGGATACCTACAGTCTGGATATCACCGCGCAAGGGAAATCGGTTGTGCTTGATAAGGAGCGTTTCCTTGCGCAGCTGACGCGCTCCTCGGTCGAGCGCAAAGGCCATACACCTGCCATATGGAAGATTCGCGATACAGCCTTGTGTCCGTGACGTTAAGCCTAGGGATGAGCAAACAGTATGTCTTTTAACCACTACTACCAGAGCGAACTCACCGCCCTGCGCCAACTGGGCAAGCGCTTTGCCGAGCGCAGTCCGGCATTGGCGCCGTTTCTCGGTCAGGCTGGGCGTGACCCGGATGTCGAGCGGTTGCTGGAAGGTTTCGCCTTTCTCACCGGGCGCTTGCGACAGAAGCTCGATGACGAGCTGCCGGAGTTGACCCACTCGCTGATGCACCTGCTGTGGCCGAACTATATGCGCCCTCTGCCGGCGTTCAGCATGCTGCAGTTCGACCCGCTCAAGCGCCCTGGCGGTGCCTTGCTGGTGCCGCGCCATACGCCGGTGGAGTCCAAGCCGATTCAAGGGGTGACCTGCCGCTTCCGCACCGCCTTCGCCACCGAGGTGCTGCCGCTGGCGCTGAGTGGCCTGGATTACTCGGTCAAGGGTGATGGTGCGCTGCTCAGCCTGCGCATGGCGATGAGCGCCGATGGCCACCTGGGTGATCTCGACCTCAAGCAGTTGCGCCTGCACCTGTCTGGCGAGCGCTATATCAGCCAATTGCTCTACCTGAGCCTGCTGCGTCACCTGGGCGGTATTCAACTGGTGCTGCTGGATGCTGCAGGCAAGCCACTGCAGGGCGCTGATGATCGCCCACTGGCGCCCTTACAACTGCCGGCCAGCAACGTGCAGCCCGTGGGTTTTGCCGAAGACCAGGCGCTTATCCCCTACCCGCTCAACACGTTCCGCGGCTACCGCTACCTGCAGGAATACTTCGCCTTCCAGGACAAGTTCCTGTTTGTCGATCTGCTTGGTCTGGACATCATCAAGCGTCTGCCGGAAGACGTGCTCAAGCAGGCGCGTGGTATCGAGCTGCGTTTCGATATCCACAAGGCCGGCGTCCAGCGCATCCGCCCGACCCTGGACAACGTGCGGCTGTACTGCACACCCGTGGTCAACCTGTTCGCCCACGATGCCATCCCGATTCGCCTCGACGGCAAACAGGACCAGTACCTGCTTCTGCCGGCGGAAATCGACTCCGAGCATTGCGGGGTGTTCTCGGTAGATCGCGTCACCGGCTGGAAACCGGGCGGCAAGGGCTATGAGGAATACGTGCCATTCGAGTCCTTCGAGCACGACGCCAGCTTCGACGTGCCCCTGGCCCGCCCGCACTACAGCGTGCGCCAGCAACCCTCGCTGCTAGGTGATGGCCTGGAGACCTACCTGAGTTTCGGCCTGCGCAACCTCGACCAGCACGAGACCCTGTCCATCGAGCTGACCTGCACCAACCAGAACCTGCCGCGCCAGCTAGGCCTTGGCGATATCTGCGTACCTTGCGAGGACACCCCGGAGTTCCTCACCTTCCGCAATATCAGCGCCGTCACCCCCAGCTATGCACCGCCGCTGCACCGCGACTTTTTGTGGAAGCTGATCAGCAACATGTCGCTGAACTACCTGTCGCTGGCCAACGTCGAGGCACTCAAGGTGATCCTCGAGACCTACGACCTGCCGCGCTACTACGACCAGCACGCCGAGAAGGTCAGCAAGCGCCTGCTTGCGGGCCTGAAAAGCATCAGCCACCAGCATGTCGACCGCTTGCACCGCGGCCTGCCAGTACGCGGCGTACGCACGCAACTGACGATCAACCCCGAAGGCTACCTGGGTGAGGGCGATCTGTTCCTCTTCGCCTCGGTCCTCAATGAATTTTTCGCCCTGTATGCCAGCTTGAACTCGTACCACGAGCTGCGCGTACAGAGCACACAGGGAGAGGTGTACCAATGGACGCCACGCATGGGGCTACAGCCCCTGCTCTAAACCGGCTTAGCCGCGGCATCCGCGAGTACAGCCTGTTTCAGGGTGTGCAGCTGGTGCTGGATCGCTTGCGCAGTGCCGCCCCCGAGCTGGATGAGGAGGCGCTGTATCAGCGGCTGGAACTGCAGGCCAACCCGAGCATGGGTTTCCCGGGCAGCGATATCGACCGCGTGCAGTTTTTTGAGGAGCACGGCGAGCTGCGCGCGCGCATGCGCATCAACCTGGTCAGCCTGTTTGGCGCAGGCTCGCCGCTGCCGGCGTTCTACGGCGAGCAGGCGCTGGGCGACAGTGAAGACGGCAACCCGACCCGGGATTTCCTCGACCTGTTCAACAACCGCTTGCAACGCCTGCTGCTGCCCACCTGGCAGAAGTACCGCTACCACTCGCGCTTTCAGAGCGGTGCGGTCGACCCCTTCTCGGCGCAGCTGTTCGCCCTGATCGGCCTGGGTGGCGAAACCATTCGCCAGGCCGGCGAGCTGAACTGGAAGCGCCTACTGCCCTACCTTGGCCTGCTCAGCCTGCGCGCCCACTCGGCGGCACTGATCGAGTCGGTGCTGCGCTACTACTTCAAGCACGCCGACCTGCACATCGAGCAGTGTCTGGAGCGCCAGGTGGAGATCCTCGGTGAACAGCGCAACCGCCTCGGCCTGGCCAACAGTCAGTTGGGTGAAAGCCTGGTGCTCGGCGAGTTCGTACGTGATCGCGGCGGCAAGTTTCGCATTCATGTGCAGCAGCTCAACTGGGAGCGCTTCCATGAATTTCTGCCCATCGGCAGCGGTTACCAACCGCTGTGCGCGCTGGTGCGCTTCACCCTGCGCGACCCACTGGACTACGACATTCGCCTGGAACTGCGCCAGGACGAAATTCGCGAATTGCGCCTCGGCGCGGACAACCCCTGCCTGCTCGGCTGGACCACCTGGCTGGGGCATGACAATGCCGACGGCGTGGTCACCCTCGGCAGCAAGATTCATTAAGGACAGATGAAATGATCAACGTCGATTTGCAACAACTGGTTCAGGCCCTCGACGCGGCCACCAAGCAAGACCTGGAAACCGCCGCCGAACGTTGCGTGGTGCGTGGCGGCAGCAAGATTCTCGTCGAAGACCTGCTGCTCGGCCTGCTCGAACGCCATGAGGGTTTGCTGGCCCGCGCGCTGCAGGATGCCGAAGTGGACGCCGGCGAGCTGGCCCGCGCGTTGCAACCGCGTGGCGAGCACAACGAGTCGCGCAACCCGGTATTTTCCACCGAGCTGGTGCAATGGCTGCAGGATGCCCTGCTGGTCGCCAACCTGGAGCTGGGCCAGAGCCAGGTCGATCAGGCGGCGCTGATCCTCGCCCTGCTGCGCAACCCGATGCGCTACGCCGGCAGCCACTACCAGCCGCTACTGGCCAAGCTGAATGCCGAGCGCCTGCGCGAATTCGCCATGGCCCAGCAGCCGCAAACCGCCACCGGCAAACCCGTAAGCAGCGGCGAATCGAACCTGTCGCGCTTCACCCATAACTTCACCCAGCAAGCCCGTGACGGCAAGCTCGACCCGGTGTTGTGCCGCGACGGCGCGATCCGCCAGATGATCGACATCCTCGCCCGTCGGCGCAAAAGCAACCCGATCGTGGTTGGCGAAGCCGGTGTCGGTAAAACCGCCATCGTTGAAGGTCTGGCCCTGCGCATCGCCGCCGGTGAAGTGCCGGATGCGCTCAAGGGTGTCGAGCTGCTGTGCCTGGACCTCGGCCTGCTGCAAGCGGGCGCCAGCGTCAAAGGCGAATTCGAACGCCGCCTGCAGGGCGTGATCGACGAGGTCAAAGGCTCGCCCAAGCCAATCATCCTGTTTATCGACGAAGCTCACACCCTGATCGGCGCCGGCGGCCAGGCCGGCAGCGGCGACGCCGCCAACCTGCTCAAGCCTGCCCTGGCCCGTGGCGAGCTGCGCACCATCGCCGCCACCACCTGGAGCGAATACAAGAAGTACTTCGAGAAGGACCCGGCCCTGGCCCGGCGCTTCCAGCCGGTGCAACTACACGAGCCGACAGTCGCCGAGGCGGTGACCATCCTCCGCGGCCTGGCCCCGGTGTATGAAAAGAGCCACGGCATTTACCTGCGTGACGACGCGGTGGCCGCCGCCGCCGAGCTGTCCGCACGCTACCTGGCCGGCCGCCAACTACCGGACAAAGCCGTGGATGTGCTCGACACCGCATGCGCCCGTGTGCGCATCAGCCTGGCAGCAGCGCCGGAAGCCCTGGAGCGCTTGCGCGGCGAGATCGCCGAAGGCGAACGGCAGAGCGAAGCCATGGGCCGCGATCAGCAAGCCGGTTTGCAGATCGACCGCGAAACGCTTGAGCAGTTGGAGGCTCGTCTGACCCAGGCGCGCGCCGAGCTGGAGCAGATCGAAACCCGCTGGGCGGTCCAGCGTGAGCTGGCCGAGCGCCTGCTGGAGTTGCGCAAGCAATGCGCCAGCCTGCGCCAAGCCCCGGCCGACGACAGCCTCAGTGACGAGGCTGATGAGCCAGCGGCTGACCTGCAGCAACTGGAAGCCGAACTGCGCGAGGTGCAGGTCGAACTGGCCAGCGCCCAAGCCCATGAGCGCCTGGTCAGCTTCGAGGTCTGCCCACGCTTGGTCGCCGAGGTGATCAGCCACTGGACCGGTGTGCCGCTGAGCCAACTGGCCCGCGAACACAACAGCAAGGTGCTGACCTTCGCCAGCGACCTGCGCCAGCGCGTGCGCGGCCAGGAGCAAGCCATAGTGGCGCTGGACCGCTCCATGCGCGCCACCGCTGCCGGCCTCAACCGCGCCGATGCACCGGTCGGGGTGTTCCTGCTGGTCGGCCCCAGCGGCGTCGGCAAGACCGAAACCGCCCTGGCCCTGGCTGACCTGCTGTACGGCGGCGAGCGCTTCCTCACCACTATCAACATGTCCGAATTCCAGGAGAAGCACACCGTCTCCCGGCTGATCGGTGCACCACCCGGCTACGTCGGCTATGGCGAAGGCGGCATGCTCACCGAAGCCGTGCGGCAGAAGCCTTACTCGGTGGTGCTGCTCGATGAAGTGGAAAAAGCCGACCCCGACGTGATGAACGTCTTCTATCAGATCTTCGACAAGGGCGTGGCCAACGACGGTGAAGGTCGCGAGATCAACTTCCGTAATACCCTGATCCTGATGACCAGTAACCTGGCCAGCGAGCGCATCGCCAGCCTCTGCCAGGGCGGTCAGCGCCCGGATGCAGAAGACCTGGAACAGGCCATCCGTCCGACCCTGACTCAGCATTTCAAACCCGCACTGCTGGGGCGCATGCGCGTGGTGCCTTACTACCCGATCGATGGCGAGGTGCTTAACGAACTGGTCGGCCTCAAGCTCGCGCGTTTCGGCGAGCGTCTGGCCCGCCGCCAGCTGCAGTTCAGCCATTGCCCGGCGCTGCTGGCGCATCTCGCCGAGCGCTGCAGCCACAGCGACAGCGGCGCACGCCTGATCGACCACCTGATCGACCAACACCTGCAGCCGCTGGTGGTCGACCGCCTGCTCGACGCCATGGCCAGCGGTGAGACGCTGCAACGCGTGCACGCCACCCTTGATGGCGAAGGGACGGTGGTTTGTGAGTTCGCTTAACGTGTCGCCCATGTTCAGCCAGGTGCCGCAGCCGTTGCGCTATGCCGAGGCCCTGCTGCAGCGCTTCGCTAGCCTGGCCCGGGCGGCCAGCCGCGACGCGCTGCTGGGTGGCCTGGTGGAAAGCGCTGCACAACTGGCCAACTGCGAATTGAGCCAGCTGTACCTGCTCGACGACACCCACACACGCCTGACGCTGTCCGCTGAATGGCAGGACGGCATACTGCAGCCGCGCGCCGATGCCAGCCTGTCCAGCGACTACGACGGCGAACAACTGCTGCAGTACTGCCTGTGCCAAAACCAGACGCTGAGCCTCGCTGAACTCGACAGCAGCCTGCATCAGACTGGCTTCCTGCCCGAGGCGCAACAGCCCTGGCGCAGCCTGTTGTGCCAACCGCTGCTGGATGAGCAGAAAGGCGTCAACGGGCTGCTGCTGATTGCCAGCCAGCGCACGCGCGAGCTGCACGGTTTTGCCGACTCCCTGGGGCACCTGGGTAGCTTCGTGATTGCTCATCTGCACCTGCTGCAACGCCTGCGCACGCCGGACCTCGACCAACCCGCCGCACCGCTTGCCGCCGTCTGCGCCAGCGGCTATGGCCTGATTGGCGAAAGCCCGGCCATGCGCAGCGTTTACCAACTGATCGGCAAAGTGCTGCACAACCCGGTCAGCGTGTTGCTGGCGGGTGAAACCGGTACCGGCAAGGAGCTGGTGGCCCGCGCCATCCACGATTGCGGGCTGCGCCGCAGCAAAGCCTTCGTCGTGCAGAACTGTGCTTCGCTGCCGGAAAACCTCCTGGAAAGTGAACTGTTCGGCTACCGCAAAGGCGCCTTCAGCGGTGCCGACCGCGACCATCAGGGCCTGTTTGACGCGGCCAATGGCGGCACCCTGTTTCTCGATGAAATCGGCGACATGCCGCTGAGCCTGCAAGCCAAGCTGCTGCGCGTGCTGCAGGAAGGCGAAGTGCGGCCGCTGGGCTGCACCGACACCCACAAGGTCGACGTGCGCATCGTAGCGGCCACCCACCACAACCTGCGCACCCTGGTGGAAGAGGGACTGTTTCGCGAGGACCTGTTCTATCGCCTGGCGCAGTTCCCCATCGAGCTGCCGCCGCTGCGCGAGCGCGGCCAGGACATCCTGACCCTGGCCCGCCACTTCGCCGACAAGGCCAGCACCTTCCTGCAGCGCACCCCCTGCCGCTGGGCTGATGCCACCCTGGAACACCTGGCCAGCTATGCCTTCCCCGGCAACGTGCGCGAGCTCAAGGGCGTGGTCGAGCGCGCCGTGCTGCTGTGCGAGGGCGGTGAACTGCTGCCCGAACATTTCAACCTGAGCGTACCCAGCGATGCCGACGGCAGCCGCCTCAACCTGCGCGAGCGCATGGAGCGGGTCGAGCGCAGCCTGCTGCTCGACTGCCTGCGCAAGAACCATGGCAACCAGACCAGCGCCGCCAGCGAACTGGGCCTGCCGCGCCGTACCCTGCTGTACCGCATGCAGCGGCTGAATATCAGCCCGAGCGAAGTGCGCTGGGAGAAGGC
This sequence comes from Gammaproteobacteria bacterium, assembly GCA_018826895.1. Taxonomy (GTDB): domain Bacteria; phylum Pseudomonadota; class Gammaproteobacteria; order Pseudomonadales; family Pseudomonadaceae; genus Aquipseudomonas. The sequence continues at coordinate 21,623 of JAHJYA010000006.1, read as the reverse complement.
GCAATGAAAACGTTACGTGACGTCCTTTTTGGGCTCCTGCTGGAGCCCTTGGTTTCCAGCGGCCGGATCGGCCGCCTCACCTACCTGCAACTCGTTCTCTGGGCGCATTGGCCACTGTTCGTGCCCCTGTTGCTGGCGGACCTGGCCAAGCCGGTGTGGGCTCAGTACGTCTTGAGCGCATTCGTCGTTGCAGGTTTTTGCTACTGGTTCGTGGCGTTATTGGCCACCGCTGTCCGGCGCCTGCATGACATAGGCCGGAGTGGGTACTGGGTGCTACTGATCAATCTGATCTGGCCCCTATTGCTGATCTGGCCAGGCCAACGCCAGAGCAATCGCTACGGCGCACCGGCTTCTAAATTACGCACGTCATCCCCGCTACTGGGAGACGCCTGATATGCCTTCATCCACTTCCACCCAAGGAGCGCATTCCATGTTGCATCGCCTCTGGCCAACCGCCCTGCTCGCCCTGACCCTGTGCCTCACCGCCTGCAGTGGTAACTACACCTTCAACGATGACGAATACCGCCCCTTGGGCGAACCCCAAGCAGTGAAACGCGGCAACTGACCGCAAGGAGTTAACAACCATGGAACTGGTCTTCGATGTGGTCAGTGCACAGCAGTTCGTGCCAGGTCTATTGACCACCAAAACCTTCAAGCAGGCCGGCGGCATTATTGGCCGCGCAGAGGACTGCGACTGGGTGATTCCCGATCGCAAACGCGTGCTGTCCAGCCGGCATGCCGAGGTGAGCTATCGCAATGGTGCCTTCTACCTGACCGACACCAGCAGCAATGGCATCCAGCTCAAAGACACGGGCGCCAGCCTGCGCAAAGGCGAGGCGCAGCGCATTGAGCATGGCAGCGTGTATTGCTTTGGTGATTTCGAGCTGCGGGCGCGGCTGATTCAGGACCCGTCGCTGTTTGCCGGCGATATCGGTCGTGCCCAGCCGGCCGGCAGCATCATTCCGGATGACGCCTTTCTCGACCTCGACCCCATGACCGCCCTCGATCAGCAGGAGCGCGTGTATGCCGAGGTCGACGACCTGACCGCGGTGCTGCGCCCAGAGCGCGTGCAGGCACAGCAGCGCGACTATGCACAGATCGATGAAGAGAACCTGTTGGTGCCCGCTTTGGTGATGCCAACGCCCGAGCCTCAGCCCAAGCGCGCACCCGAGCCGGTACGCCTGCCTTTGAGCTTCTGGGAAAAATTCGGCGACGCCCTTGGGGTCAAGCTCGATGACCTTGATGACGACGCCCGCGAAGCCCTGGCCATCCACAGCGCCAAGCTGCTCAAGCAGAGCATCGGCAGCCTGCAGCAGGCTCTGCGCACGCGCAGCGAGCTGAAGAACGAACTGCGCCTGGCCCTGACCACCGTGCAGAGCGCCGGCAACAACCCGCTCAAACACACCGCCGACAGCAGTGAAGCGCTGAACGCCCTGCTGCGCGGTGGCAAGCCTGGCCAGTTGAGCGCCGAGCAGACCATCAGCCGCAGTTTCCGCGACCTGCAGGCGCACCAGGTGGCGCTACTCGCCGCCGCCCGCGCAGCGGTCAAGGGCATGTTCGCCCAGCTGTCGCCGGAGCAGTTGAGCCTGCGCTTCGAGCGCGAAGGGCGTCAGCCGCTGATTGCCACCGCCGGCAGCCGCTGGCGTGCCTACCGGCGCCTGCACAGTGCCCTGGAGCAGAACGACGACTGGAGCGAGCGCCTGTTCGCCCGCGACTTCGCCCACACCTATGAAGAACAGGTTCGCCTGATCGCCACCCTCAACAGCAACGTTCAAGGATGATCTCCATGCCCCGTTTTACTTGCCTGGCCTTGTTCACCGCCCTGCTCGCCCTGACGGGCTGCGCGGCGCTGTCGCCCTACTCGGATATGACCAAGCTCGACCTGACCCTCAACGGCAGCGAACAGCTCAATCCGGATCTCAACGGCCGCCCCTCACCGATCGTCCTGCGTCTGATCGAGCTGAAGCATCCGGTGGCCTTTGAAACCGCCGATTTCTTCTCGCTCTATCAGCGTCCCAAGGAAGCGCTGTCACCGGACATGGTGGTGCTCGAAGAGCTGGAGCTGCGCCCCGGCGAACAGCGCGAAATGAAGCTGTCGGTACAACCGGGCAGCCGCTATGTCGGTGTGCTGGCGGCCTACCGCGACCTGCCGGAAAGCAACTGGCGCGTGGTCATCCCGCTGCAAGAGAAAGAACGTAACAGCAGCGTGCTGACCCTCGATGCCCAGGGCATCAAGACCCAGCACGACGCTGACAAGGAAGGGAACTAAGCCATGGCCATGCATAAAGTGGTCTGGCAGGAAGGCATGCTGCTGCGCCCGCAGCACTTCCAGCAGAACGACCGTTACTACGACTATCAGCTGAAAACCCGCACGCAAAAGCTCGACAGCTACGCCTGGGGCTTTTTCGAGCTGGAGATCGACCGTCAGTTTCTCAACATGGGCAAACTGGTGGTGAGCAAAGCCAGCGGTATCCTGCCCGATGGCACCCTGTTCGACATCGGCGCCGAGCGCGAGCCGCTGGCCCTCGACGTGCCGCCGAACACCGGCAACACCCCGGTTTACCTGGCTCTGCCCCTGGTCACCGGCAACCATATCGAGAGCCGCCGCCCGGACCAGCAGGATGTGCTGGCGCGCTTCGTCGCCTTCGATGAAGAGGTGGCCGACTCCAACGCCGGTGACAGCGCGGCCAGCCAGGTCAGCTGTGGGCGGCCGAATTTCCGCCTGTTGCTCGGCGAACAACAGAGCGACCAGGCTTACGTCAAACTGCAGCTGTGCGATGTGCTCGACACCACCCCGGACGGGGTAATCAGCCTCGACCCCGAGTTCATCCCGACCTACGTCAACTTCCAGGCTTCCGGCTACCTGCTCAGCTGCCTCAAGGAAGTGATCAGCATGCTCGCCCACCGTGGTGACATCCTCGCCGAGCGCATCCGCGCCACCGGCAAGGTCGGCGGTGCGGAAGTCGGCGACTTTATGATGCTGCAACTGATCAACCGCTTCGAACCGGTGCTGCGCCATTACCTGGACGTCGAGCAGGTGCATCCGGAGCAGATTTACCGCGAGTTGCTCGGCCTGCTCGGCGAGCTGGCAACCTTCTCCAGCGAGATCAAACGCCCGCGTTTGGAAGGGCGTTATCTGCACAGCGACCAGGGTGTGAGCTTTCGTAAGCTGATGGATGCGATCCGCCAGGTGCTGTCGATGGTGCTCGAACAGCACGCCATTGAGATGCTTCTGCAGCAGCGCCAGTACGGCATCCAGGTGTCGCCGCTGCACGACCACAAACTGCTCGCCACCTCCACCTTCGTCCTCGCCGCCAGCGCCCAGTGCGACTCGGAAGAACTGCGCCAGCGTCTGCCGGCGCACCTCAAGGTCGGCCCGGTGGAGCAGATTCGCCAACTGGTCAACCTGCACCTGCCGGGGATCAAGGTCAAACCGATGCCTGTCGCCCCACGGCAGATCCCCTTCCACTCGGGCAAGACCTACTTCGCCCTGGAACTGGGCTCCGAAGAACTGGCGCAGCTGGAACGCTCCGGCGGCTTCGCTTTCCACGTGTCCGGCGAGTTCTCCGGGCTTGAGATGAAATTCTGGGCGATCAGGAACTGATTATGACGACCAAGGAAATGGAATACGGCCAGGACGACAAAACCGTCATCCTCAACCGCAAAGGCGATGCCCCTGCGCACAGCCCGCTGACCGACTTCGCCGCGCCGCCAAAATTCGAGCAGTTGGAAGAGCGGATGATCTACGCCGCGCGCCTGCGCCCGGCCGAGAGCTTCAACATCAGCCTCAACCCGCTGGTTGCAGCCGCCGCCAGCCTGCTGTCGGAAGTGGTGCGGCTCAAGCACAGCTTCGACAGCGAGGACATGAATGCGCTCAATCAACGCCTGTCCAGCGCCATCAAGCTGTTCGAGCACCGCGCCCTGCACGAAGGCGCAGAAAGCAGCCAGGTGATGGCCGCGCGTTACGTGCTCTGCACCGTGGTCGATGAAGCCGTGGTGACCACGCCCTGGGGCAACGAGAGCGAGTGGTCGCAGATGAGCCTGCTGTCCTCGTTCCATAACGAGACCTTCGGTGGCGAGAAATTCTTCCAACTGCTCGAGCGCCTGTCGCGCAACCCGGTCAAGCACCTGCCGATGCTCGAGCTGATGTACCTGTGTCTGTCGCTCGGCTTCGAGGGCAAATACCGCGTGCTGCCGCGCGGCATGCTCGAACTGGAAGCGGTGCGCGACAGCCTGTACCGGCAGATCCGCCAGCTGCGCGGTGACGTGCCGCGTGAGGTCTCACCGCATTGGCAAGGCCTGAAAGATACCCGCCGGCGCCTGGTGCGCATCGTGCCCTGGTGGCTGGTGGCGCTGTTCACCCTGGTCTGCCTGGTGGTGATGTATGGCGGCTTCGCCTGGGTATTGGGCGAGCAGCGCGAGACGATTCTGCAGCCGTATGAGCAACTCGACCCGTCCGCGGGTGTCAGCATGGATGACCTGAAATGAAGAACTTTTTCGGCAAGTTAGCCGCATTTTTCCGCAAGACCTGGGTCTGGAGCCTGTGTCTGGTGTTGGTTCTGGCCCTGCTGGTGTGGTTTGTCGGGCCATTGCTGGCGGTCAACGATTACAAGTTTTGGGAGTCGGCCACCAGCCGCCTGCTGACCATCAGCGGGTTGTTCCTGGTCTGGGGCCTGGCCATGGTGTTCGCCAGCTGGAAGGCCACTGCGCGCAAAAAGGCTGAGGAAGACGACGCCGACGCCCAGGAGCGCATGCGCCGCGAAGGCCTGATCAACGATGAGCAGGTCGAACTGCGCAACCGCTTCAAGCAAGCCTTGCACACCCTCAAACGCTCCAGTCTGTACCGCGGGCGTAGCGACAAGTGGCGCAACGACCTACCCTGGTACCTGATGCTTGGTCCGCAAGGCAGCGGCAAGACCAGCCTGCTGGATTTCTCCGGCCTGGACTTCCCGCTCAACCGTGGCGAGCAGCAACGCCTGACCAAGGACGTTTCCGGTACCCGTTATGCCGACTGGTATTTCGCCGACCACGCCGTGCTGATCGACACTGCCGGGCGCTACATGACCCAGCCCGACCCGGCCATCGACAGCCGCGCCTGGGACACCCTGCTGGGCCTGCTGCGCAAACGCCGCGCGCGCCCACTCAACGGTGTGCTGGTGAATATTCCAGTGGAGTTGCTGCAAAACGGCAGTGAAATCGATCTGGAAAACCTCGCCCGCCAGACCCGTCAACGCCTGCAAGAGATTCACCAGCGCCTGGGCGCTGACGTGCCGGTGTACCTGGTGTTAAGCAAGGCCGACAAGGTGCTCGGCTTCGACGAGTTCTTCGACCAACTGTCGCGTGAAGAAAGCGACCAGGTGCTCGGCGCCAGCTTCCGCAAGGAGCAGAACGCCACCGACGTGCAGGTGATTCGCCAGGAGTTCGAAGAGCTGCTGCGTCGCCTCAACAGCCAGGTGATCCTGCGCATGCACCAGGAGCGCGACACCCAGCGCCGCGGTCGTATCCTCGATTTCCCGCACCAATTGGGCCTGCTCGGCGAGCGCCTGTGCCTGTTCAGCGAGCTGGCCTTCAGCGGCAACCGCTACCAGCGTGCCAGCCAGTTGCGTGGCTTTTACCTGACCAGCGCGCCGGAGCTGAGCAGCAAGCTCGACCCAAGCACCAGCAGCATCGGCAGCAGCCTCGGCCTGGACAGCAACGCGCTGCCGACCTTCCGCACCGGCCGCTCGCGCTTTATCAACCACCTGCTCAGCCGTGTGATCTTCCCGGAGTCCGATCTTGCCGGCCTCGACCAGAAGGAAGTGCGCCGTATCGACTGGGGCCAGCGCGCCATGTACGCCACCGCCCTGGTGGTGCTTGGCGTGTTTGGCGTGGTCTGGGCCAACGGTTTCTCGGGTAACCACGGGCGCCTGGAGCAACTGCGCGACCTGGCCCAGCAACTGACCCAAGAGCACGGCAGCCTGAGCGCGCAGGACGATACCCTGCGCACCCTCAAGGCGCTGGATCACAGCTACGCCGCCACTCAGGTGTTCCCGCCAGTAGGTGAGGTCTCCTACCTGCAACGCGGTGGCCTGTACCAGGGCGAAGAAGTCGATCCAACGCTGCAACAGGCCTACCGCGCCGAGCTGGAAACCCTACTGCTCAGCCGCGTCGGTCGCCAGTTGGAAGCGCAAGTACGGGCCAACCTGGGTGACCGCGAGCGCCTGCTCAACAGCCTGCGCGCCTACCTGATGCTCAATCTGGAGGAACGCCGCGACAAGGCCTTCCTGCAAGAGTGGATGGCGGCCGACTGGTCGCTGCGTTACGCCGGCAACAGTGCAGGGCAACGCGGTCTGAACACGCACTTCGAGCGCCTGCTGTCCGAGTCGTTCGCCCCCTACTCGCTGAATGAGCCACTGGTGGCCCAGGCGCGTCAGGTACTGCGCAGCGAGTCGCTGGCCAACGTGGTCTACCGCATGCTCCGCGAAGAGGCACGCAGCTTGCCGGACTATCGCCTGAGCCAGAAACTCGGCCCGCAAGCCACGCTGTTCGCCGGCAGCGACTATGTCATTCCGGGCTTCTACACCCAGGTGGGCTACCAGAAGACCTTCACCGCCAAGGGCGCCGACCTGGTGCGCGATATCCTGCGCGACAACTGGGTACTCGGCGAAGGCGATAACCTGAGCAGCAACGACCTCAGCCGCCTGTTGGTGGAAATGGAGCAGCTGTATTTCCGCGACTACGCCAACTACTGGGGCGAAGCCATTGCCCAGCTGTCGCTGGAGCCGATCGGCAGCGCCGGCCAGGGTGCTCGGCAACTGGCCAGCCTGACCGCCGCCAACTCGCCGCTGCTGCAACTGCTGGTGGAAGTGCGCGACAACACCCGCTTCAAAGGCATGGCCGAAGCCGCCGATGATGCCGGTGCCGCTGCCGAAGCGCTGGAAGGTGCCAAGGGCAAACTGGGCAAAGTCGCCAAACTCGCCGGTGCTGCCGCCGAACAGGCGCAAGCGGCATTGGTGAAAAACCTGCCGGACACCGCCCGCAAAACCCTGGAGCGTCGTTTCGAGCCGCTGCACCGTCTGCTCGACGATAACGCTGGCGCCGCACCGGAGCTGGCCACCACCCTGCAGGCGCTGGATGCCCTGCAACTGCAACTGGCCGGCCTGGCCCACGCCAGCGCCCCGGAGCAAGCCGCCTTCGAACTGGCCAAGTCGCGTATGGCCGGCCAGCGCGATGCGATCAACCAGGTACGCAGCAGTGCCGCCCGCCTGCCGCAACCGGTCGGCAACTGGCTCGGCCTGCTCGCCGAAGACAGCTGGATGCTGGTACTCAACGACGCCTATCACTACCTCAACCAGCGCTACAAGAGCGAGCTGTACGCCGCCTATGACGGCTCGTTGAAGCAGCGTTATCCGTTCAGCGCGCACAGCGAAAGCGACGTGGCGATTGCCGACTTCCGCGAGTTCTTCAAGGCTCAGGGCATCGCCGAGCGCTTCTTCGACAGCTACCTCAAGCCCTTCGTCAGCGGCACCGCCGGGCAGTATCAACTGCGCCGTGTGGACGGCCGCGGCCTGCCGCTGTCGCGCGAGTTCCTGCTGCAGATGAGCCAGGCGCAAACCATCCGCCGCAGCTTCTTCGCCGAGAACCCCAACGAGCCGAAAGTGTTGTTCAAGCTCGAACCCTACTCGCTGGACTCCAGCCTGGGTCGCGCCGACTTCCGCTTCGGCAACCAGCAGCTCGAATACCGCCACGGGCCAATCGTGCAGACCGCCTTCAGTTGGCCGGCCGAGGCCGATGACGGACGCACCAGCCTGGTGGTCGAAGAACTCGGTGGGCGCAAGGTCGGTATCGAGAAGAACACCGGCCCCTGGTCGCTGTTCCGCCTGCTCGACCTGATGAGCGTGGACTACCACAGCGGCCGCGATGTGCTGATGCTCAAGGCCGACCTCGGCGGCCTTCGCGCCAACTACCTGCTGCACAGCCAACGCTCGCCGAACCCGTTCGACCTGGCCCAGCTGCGCAGCTTCAAACTGCCGGCCACGCTCTGATGCAGACGGTTGCCAACCTCTGGCGCAGCGCTGCGCGCACCGACACCGGCAAGGTGCGGGCGCGCAACGAGGACGCCTTTCTGGCCCTGCCGGAGCAGGGCCTGTGGGTGGTCGCCGATGGCATGGGCGGGCACCAGAACGGCGCCCTGGCCAGCCGTTTGATCGTCGAGCAACTGGCCGAGCCGAGCCCCGGCGACTTGCCGCAGCGTCTGGACGAGCTGCGCAAACGCCTGCACGCGCTCAACCGCCGCCTCGGCCAGGAGCTGACAGTCACCGCCGCGCATCCGGACCCGGTGATCGGCAGCACCGTGGTCGCCCTGCTGATCGAGGGTGACCGCGCCGCTTGCGTGTGGGCTGGCGACAGCCGCTGCTACCTGTGGCGCGGCAGTCGGCTGTATCAACTGAGCCGCGACCACTCGCTGCTGCAGCAGTTGATCGACGAACAGCACCTGAGCCCAAGCGAAGCCGCACGGCATCCGGCGGCGCACGCCCTGACCCGCGCCATCGGCGCCAGTGATGAGTTGAAGCTGGAGATTCTCGAGCTCGATATCTTGCCTGGCGATGCCTTTTTGCTGTGCAGCGACGGCCTCTACCAAGGGCTGTCGGCCGACGCCCTCGGCGCTGCGCTGAACCTGCCCTCGCCCCAGCTCACCCTCAATCGCTTGTTCCAGCAGGCCCTCGACGGCCCGGCGCGGGACAACCTGAGCGCGGTGGTGATCCGCCAATGAGGACTCAAGGATGAGTGATGACGCATTCGATGACGCGGCGCTGATCGCCAGCCCGGCCAGCGACCTGACCTACTTCGCCCTGGCCGCCACCGCGGCCAAACCAGCGGTATCCGCCCCGCGTCCGGCGCTCAGCGAACTGCCGGAAGTGCTCGGCGGCCGCTACAAGATCGAACGCCTGCTCGGCGTCGGCGGCATGGGCGCGGTGTATCGCGCCCGTGACCTGCTGCGCGAGCAGTTCGGCGACCCCGACCCCTATGTGGCGCTGAAGACCCTCAGCGATGACTTCGCCGAATACCCGGATGCCAATGCCCTGCTGTACAGCGAGTTCGCTCTCACCGCGCGGCTTAATCATCCGCATGTCGTGCGCCTGTTCGGCTTTGAGGTGGATGTACCGAGTCAACGCGCCTTTCTTATTCTGGAGTTGCTCAAGGGCCTGACCCTCGACCAACTGCTCAGCGAGCGCCCGAGCGGTTTGCCCTGGGGCGAACTGCAGGACATCGCCATCGCCCTGCTCGATGCCCTGAGCTATTCACACAGCCTCGGCGTGCTGCATGGCGACCTGAAACCCAGCAATGTGATGCTCGCCGAAGACGGCTTGCGTCTGTTCGATTATGGTCTCGGACAGCCTGTGGAAGGGCTACTGCCCGGTCTGCCGCGCCTGTGCCGCAACCGCTTTACCGCCTGGACGCCGCGCTACGCTGCCCTGGAACTGCTCGATGGTGCGCCACTCAGTGCCGCCGCCGATGTCTACGCCCTGGCCTGCGTGCTCTATGAGCTGGCCAGTGGTCGCCACCCGTTCAACCGCCTCAGCGCCAAACAGGCCAAGGCTCTTGAGCTGGACCAGAAGCTGCAGCGCCCCGAGCAGTTACCGGCGCATTGCTGGCCGGCCTTGCGCCGGGCACTGGCGTTCGATGAAGCGCAGCGCACCATCGACTGCGCACAGTTACTCGCGGTATTTCGCCAGCCAACACCTGGCGGTTGGCGGCGCTGGTTGCGGCGCAGTTGAGCCCAGCCTGTATGACGTAATGGCAACAATGGATGATCTTTCAACAAGGAAACGACCATGTTCAATCCGGCCAATGAAACCCACTTCAGCCTGAGCATCGAAGGCCTCGAGCACGACCTGCAAGTGCTCGCCTTCAACGGCCGCGACGCCATCAGTCAGCCTTATCGCTTCGAGCTGGAACTGGTCAGCGAGCGCCCCGATCTTGATCTGCAAAGCCTGCTGCATCAGCCGGCCTTTCTCGCCTTCAGCCCCGAAGGGCCGGGGATTCACGGTCTGATCTTCCAGGTTGCCCAGGGCGAATCCGGCAAGCGCCTGACCCGCTATACCCTGAGCATGGTGCCGCAGTTGAGCTACCTGGCCCTGCGCACCAACCAGCGCATCTTTCAGCACCTGACGGTGCCGCAGATCATCGCTCAGGTGCTGCAAGAGCACGGCATCACCCTGGGCGGCTACCAGTTCCTCCTCGGTCCCACGGTCTACCCCAAGCGCGATTACTGCGTGCAGTACGACGAGAGCGACCTGCACTTCGTCCAGCGCTTGTGTGAGGAGGAAGGTATTCACTACCACTTCCAGCACAGTGAGCAGGGCCATGTGCTGGTGTTCGGCGATGACCAGAGCGCCTTCGGCAAGCTCGGCCAGCCCACCGCCTACCTGCAAGACAACGGCATGACCGCCGATGAGCCGGTGATCAAGCGCTTTGCCGTGCGCCTGGAAACCCGCACCAGCCGCACCACTCGGCGAGATTACGACTTCGAACAACCGCGCCTGCTGCTGGAGGCTGCGGCCAAGCCCACCCAAGACCCCGAGGCCAAACCGCAGCCGGACCTTGAGGACTACGACTACCCCGGCCGCTTCGTTGACCGCACGCGCGGCAAGCACCTCAGCCAGCGCAACCTGGAGCGCCACCGCACGGACTACCGCCTGGCCGAAGGCCGGGGCGATCAACCCAAGCTGCTCAGCGGGCACTTTCTCGAACTCTCCGACCACCCGCGCCCGGACTGCAACGGCCTCTGGCTGCTGCGTGAGATCACCCACGAGGGCAAGCAGCCCCAGGTGTTGGAAGAGTCGGTGACCAGCCACACCGATGTCAGCGACGGCTTCACCCAGGGCTACCGCAACACCTTCACCGCCACGCCCTGGGACGTGCCCTTCCGCCCGCCCCTGAACCACCCCAAACCCAAGGTCCTCGGTAGCCAGACCGCCGTGGTCACCGGCCCTGCGGGTGAGGAAATCCACTGCGACGAATACGGCCGCATCAAGGTGCAGTTCTTCTGGGACCGCGAGGGCCAGGCCGACGACACCACCAGCTGCTGGCTGCGCGTATCCAACAGCTGGGCCGGCGATGGCTACGGCGGCATCGCCATCCCGCGCATCGGCATGGAAGTGCTGGTCACCTTCCTCGAAGGCGACCCCGACCAACCCCTGGTCACCGGCTGCCTGTACCACGCCGAACATGTCGTGCCTTACGACCTGCCGGCCAACAAGACCCGCAGCGTGTTCAAAACCCTGAGCACACCGGGCGGTGGCGGCTACAACGAACTGCGCATCGAAGACAAGAAAGGCGCCGAACAGATCTACCTGCACGCCCAGCGCGACTGGGACGAAAACATCGAGCATGACCAGAAGATCCGCGTCGGCCATGAGCGCCACGACACGGTCGAAGCCAACAGCTACACCGAGCTCAAGGCCGAAGAACACCTGACCGTCAAAGCCGAGCGCAAGGTCGAGGTCAAACCCGACGACCACCTGACCGTCGGGCAAAACCAGCACATCAAACTCGGCACCGCCCAACTGAGCAAAGCCGGCCGCGAAATCCACCTCAAGGCCGGACAAAAGATGGTCATCGAAGCCGGCACCGAACTGACCCTGCAGGCCGGCGGCAGCTTTATCAAACTCGACCCCGGCGGCATCACCCTCAAAGGCCCGATGGCCAAGATCAACGCCGGCGGCGCGGCGGGTAAGGGCTCGGGGATCGGCATCAAACCGCCGGTACTGCCGGGGGCGGCAGACAGTGATAAGGCGGGGAGTTTGTTAGATGAGGCGCTGATTAATGCCCTAGCCGCGCCCAAGGCAAAACCCAAGCGTACGCTCAACTTCTCCGGTTAACAGGGATCAAGCGCGGGCCCTCTGCACGCCCGCAAATAGGGATTAAGGGTTATCACCATGACAGACAACAAACCGATCAACTGGGCGTATCCGTTCAAGACAGCCGGCGAAGCCAGTAAAGAAGTCAGCGACCCTCAGCTGTATTTCGATGCCCTGGCCACGGCCGGAAATGGCTTTTATCCCATGGGCGCCAATGGCCTATGGCATGGCGGCGTGCATTTTGATGGCAATACTGGCGCGCTGCTTGATCAGAGCCAGGTCCGCTGCATCGCCGATGGTGAAGTGATTGCCTACCGAATCGACGAGAAATACCCCGAGACGCCCTATACAGCCACTATCCAGCCCGGTATGGGGCCAGAGCCGGTGGGCGCCAAGTATTCAACGGGTTTTGTGTTGGTCAAACATCGCCTGGAGCTGCCTCCAGCGCCGTCAACTCCGGTAGACGGCACCACAACAGCAACAACACCTGCGGAGACTACATCGCCAGCCGCTCCGGCCGCAGAGGGCGAACCCGCCAGCGAAGGGCTGACCTTTTACAGCCTGTATATGCACCTGCTCGACTGGGCCAGTTACCAAACCACCAGCGCTCCCAAACCTCCCGCGTTTCTCGCGCCGAACCAGTACTCGGTGAAGCACACCTCAGACGACCCGCTGTTAGGCTTGCGCGTGCGTGCATTGCCCAGTGGGGGTACGACTCAAGTGCTTGCCCTACTGCCCAAAGGCTGCACGGTCACCCTGGGTGAGGCCAGCAGCACAAGCCCCCACTGGAAGCAGTTACTGAGCGTCGATACAGGCGCTGCTATCCCCGCCTTGCCCGCTGGCACTACCGGCTGGGTGTATGCCCCTGAACTAACCGGAAACACCGTAGCGGATAAGGCCACAGACACTGAGTCGACTTTAACCCTGAGCCACCAAGGCTTGAATGTACGCAGCGCAGGCAACCGTAACGGCGCCATCATCGGCGTACTGCCACGGGGCACAACGCTCAAGGTGGGCGAGAAGCAGTCTGGCGGCTATTGCAAGGTGCTGGAGGTGATGAACTATCGCGGCGTCCCCGCGCTGCCCAATGGGCCAGATGGCAAACCGCTGGGCTACATGTATTTCGACGAGCTCGAAGCACAACAATCAGCGCCCAGCGATATCGGAAGTGTTCATCTTTTATCCGAGCCTTACTCAATCAACGCCGGTGAACTGATCGGCCATATTGGTCTTTACCAAAACCAAGGCGAAGGCGGTGCCAAACAGCGTCTGCACCTGGAAGTCTTTAGCTGCGAGGATGTACCGACCTTTATCGCCAAGAGCCGTACCCTGGCTGCCAGCGTGCCGGCCGAGCAAAAGACCCTGCTGAAGATCCATAAAGGGGCCAGCAAACTGATCCCTCACAACGACGCCATCACAGCCAGCAACCCACCGAAAATCACCGACGCGGGCGTCACAATTGCCGTCGAGTTGAGCATTCCCGTCAGCGTGCTGGAAAGCCTGCCTGCCGAGCGTAAAATCCAAGTCAGCGAAACCGTTCCTGGCAGTGCCACGCCGCGCATTACCTATTGGTGGCGGCTCGATAACCTATTGGCTGACGACGCTGGCAACCGCATCAGCGGCTGGCTCGCCGAACAAGACCTGATCACCTCGCGGCACAGCCCCTGGGAATGGGAGGGCTTCGACTTTATCAGCGAAACAGCCTGTGCAGCCGATCACCTGGCCTGCCATCTCGCCGCCCAACGCCTCTTGAACGAAGAAGAAGAGCCCGACTACCAAGGACAAATCAGCACCGCCGACCACGGCCCCATCAAAGCCCGCCTGTACGACATCATCGACGGCGCCGATGGCAGCGTGCGCGACGACATACTGAGCGTGACGGAAATAAAAGCAGCACTGAGCAAACCCTGGCACGCTCAGTCCATTTCCCGCTTGATCACTCACTATGAAAGCGAGTGGTTGTGGAAAGACGAAAAGTGGGATGAGCTGGATACGCTGATGCAGCACACACCGGAAGACCCAAACCCACAGTGGGTTAAGGAGAAAGAGCGGATTCAAAAGCTCTGCTGGTGGAGTGAGATGGCGGGTAAGCAAGGGATTAATGCGGATGGGAAGGTTTGGCATTTTCAGCCTATTGGATTGATTTCAACCCTATATACACATACAAAACTACTTGTGACAAAAGATCAGCTTGCAGCAATAATGCTATCCGCCCCAGAAGAAACAATAGACAAATATTTACTCCCAATCAATCACACTTTAAATATATTTGAAATAAACACTCCGCTCAGGATTGCTCATTTTTTATCTCAGGTGGGGCATGAGACGGGAGAACTGAAATTCTCAGAAGAGCAAAGCTCAGGAACACAGTATGAAGGCAGAGCAAGCTTAGGTAATAATCAACCCGGCGACGGGCCACGATTTAAAGGACGGGGCCTTCTCCAAGTCACAGGCCGCGCCAACTATTCTGCATGTGAAGCGTATCTTAAAACCCTACCAGAATACGCGCAGCTAGACATAACATCTTCAACAGAAAAGGCTGAGCAACTTTCTGCGAGCCCTGAGTTAGCTGCTCTTGCTTCAGGTTACTACTGGGCTGAATTAAAGCCGAAACTGAATACTGTGTCTGACGCAGATGATTTATTTTGGGTCTCAGTTTATGTTAACGGATGGGCAGTCCAAGCAAATCCATTTTATCCAAGCCGACCCAAGGAACCAAATAACATGCACCATCGGTCGACAATGCTAGATCGAGCTAAGAATGTTCTCGGAGTGACCCCATGAAAAATAATATTTTCCTGCTGGCGCTTATTTTCCCGCTCAGCTGCTTAGCAGTAACTCCAGAAATAAATGAAACAATTGCCTATAGCGGGAAACTTGGAAAGCAAAACATATTCATGACTTTAAGCACCACAAATGGCAAAGTGCTTGGAAATTATTTCTACACTAAATACAACTCACCGATCACCCTAAGCGGGAGTCTTTCTGATTCAAAGCTGCTTCTGATAGAAGAAACCACTAATGGCACTGCGCATATAAATGCAGCTATAAATGAAGGGACCATTAGCGGGACATGGGCGCTCAATGGTAAAAGCCATAACATTCACTCTAAAGCTTTAAGCAAATCATACGAAAATATAATTAAAAAAATCGATGTATCAGACAAAGGTAATGAAAACAAAACTCTATCTATCACTTTCATAGATGGCACCAGCCAAACCATAGAAATCTCCACTCTAGAGAAGTCGACATTAATAATTTTTGAAGACTTTACCTTTGACGGCTATCCTGACATGCGAATTCTTGAAATCGAAGCGGGAGGAAATAGTTCGTTTATTTATTTTGACTACGACGCCCAAAACAGAAAATTCAAAATATCATCAGACGAGATAAGCCGTTTAGTAAGCCCCAAAATATTTCATAGCGAAAAGATTATAATATCAATATCAAGAGACGGTTGCTGCACTTATCACGCGATCAAAATATCACCAACAGAAGTTTTCTCGGCTAGTTATGACTTTGAGTCAAAAACAGGGAGTGAGATTCTAAAAAACAAAGGAGTAGGCAGTGAGTTAGAAAAACCAATAACCGAAAATTACTTTGAAGATAATTATCTAAATTTTAAGGGTACCACTGGCAAAAACTGAGCAACCATATGACTATTTAGACACACAGATCTATTTTCAAAAAACATTATTAATCCTGATCTTTAACAATTAACCCACAACACACTTGGAGTCATCTGATGCCAAGTGTAACGCCATAAGCCAACCCTCCTGCTTCGAGCTGGAACTGGTCAGCGAGCGCCCCGACCTCGACCTGCAAAGCCTGCTGCATCAGCCGGCTTTTCTCGCCTCAGTCCCGCGGGGCTGAGTATTCATGGCCTGATCTTCTAGGTCGCCCAAGGCGAGTCCGGCAAGCGCCGACCCGCGACACACTCAGCATCGTGCCGCAGTTGAGCTACCGGGCCTACGGACTAATCAGTGCATCTTCCAGTACCTGACGGTGCCCCAGATCATCGCTCAGAGGCTGGAAGAACACTGCATCGTCCAGGGCGGCTACCAGTTCCTCCTTGGCCCCACGGTTTACCCTACGCGCGATTACTGCGTGCGGTACGACGAGAATGACCTGCACTTCGTCCAGCGTCTGTGCGAGGAAGAAGGCATTCACTACCACTTACAGCACAGCGAGCAGGGCCATGTGCTGGTCTTCGGCGATGACCAGAGCGCCTTCGACAACCCCGGCACGCTCACCGCCTACCGCCCCAACGCTTCCAGCGCGTCTGACAACGCAGCGGCATCATGGAAATGACGCTGCTGCACCAAGGCACCATCACGGAGTTCCAGCCACACCACTTCCCCCTCACCCACCGCATAACCCGGCACTACCCGCGCATCGCGGTCGAGCAGGACGCGGTAGTTGTAGTCGCGCATTTTCGGGAGGGCGAAGAGTTTGCCGATGAGGCTCGGCATGCGGCTGATGTCGGCGAGAAAGATGGCCTGACGTTGTTCCAGGTAGCCCTTGGGTTTGCCTTGCAGGGCGGCGTCGAGCAGTTTGGCGCCGTCCATGTCGCGGGCCACCAGCAGGACCTGTAATTGGTTGTCCAGGGTGTAGGGCTGATCGTGCTGGTCAAGCAGGGTCCAGGGTGCCAGACGTTCGCCTGGTTCCAGAGCCAAAGCGCTGCTGGCCAGCAGGCAGAGCAGCAGGGCGGTCAGAGTTTTGCTCACGGCGAAGGCTCCAGGGTAAACAGGCTAACGGCGACTCAGAGATCGTCCTCGGTCACCACACGTACCTCGGCGGCATCCAGCGCATAGGCGGCGTCGGCCAGGTCGTTGCTCACGGGCTCGACCTTAAGCTGACCACTGACCCACAGCGGCGTGTAAATGTCATCGATGGCCAGGCCCTTGGGGTAGCGCACCAGCACGAGCTGATTCGGCGGCGGTGGTGGGACGTGGATGCAGGCGCCGGGATAGGGCACCAGAAAGAACAGCGTACTGCGGCCGCTGTTGTCGGTCTCCAGCGGCACCGGGTATCCGCCCAGGCGCAGTTGTTTGCCATCCAGCCCGGGGACGGTCTTGCTCGAATACATCACCGCTGGCAAATCGGCATCTTGCTGGCGCAGGCCGCCGGGAGAGTAGAAGCCGCTGTCCTGCTCGGGGGTGTCGTGGCGGATTTCCGGCATGGCTTCGAGGGCCTGGCGGTCCTCTTCGGGCATCAGTTCGAGCCAGTCGGTTTCAGGTAATTCGGCGCGGGCCAGGCCGCACAGCAAGCACAGGGACAACAACCAGTAACGCATCGGCACACTCGCAGAGAAGAAAAAGGCAGGCCGATACGCGCGGCGAGGTGCGGTGTGCACCTCGCCCCTGACGGATCAGGCCTTTTTGGCGATCAGGCCATAGAGTACCAGCAGGACGATGGCGCCGATTACTGCGCCGATAAAACCGGCGGCTTCGCCGGCCTCGTAGATACCCAACGCCTGGCCGCCGTAGGTGGCCGCAATGGAGCCGCCGATACCGAGCAGGATGGTCATGATCCAGCCCATGCTGTCATCGCCGGGTTTGAGAAAGCGCGCCAGCAGGCCGACGATCAGGCCGATGAAGATAGTTCCGATAATGCCCATGGGTATGACTCCTTGCGTACGAATGGGACAGGCAAAAACGCCTGGTTTATCGGACTGGCAAAGTGCCCAAGGGTTCGCCTGGGATATTCGGTGGGCTGTAACAAGCCGTGCCGGTGACAGCCTTCAAGGTACCGTGGGCACAGGGGCTGGCAGCTCATGCTGGCGGTAGATGGCCGCGATTTCGCCACTGTCGCGCATACGCGCCAGCTCTTGCCCCAGGCGCTCGTAGAGCAGGCCGCGCTCGCCTTGGTACAGCGTCAGGGAGGCGCCGTAGTAATTGAGGATCGACTGTTCATGCCGATAGAATGCATAGCGATAGTCGTCGAAGCCAAGGGCTTTGAATTGCACCTCTATCGCAGGTATGTCGAGCACGGCCATCACATCCAGGCGACCGGCGCGGAACATCCCAGCGAGCAGGTAATCGTCGGTCACGACGACCTTGCTGAGCAGCCCATCGCTGTCGAACGGCTCGAAGTAAGCAGTACCCCGCTTGGTACCGATGGTCAGACCCTGCAGATCGGCATAGTCACGAATACGCTGCTCTTGCCCCGGCGGCACGATAAAGCGCACGGACAGCTGTTGCACACCGATGCTCGGCAAGTAGTGGATATAGGCATGCCGCTCTGCCGTATCGAGAACCCGCGGCACCAGGTCGATGCGCCCGCTCTTGAGGTCTTCAATGCTGCGGATAAAGGGCGCATGGCGCCATTCGACGCGAGCGCCAACATGCCGGGCGGCCTGGTTGAGAATATCGATCAGTGGACCAACGGGAGTGCCGTCGACGCTTTGCATTTCCGGCGGCCGATCACGGTAATCGGCACGCAGAATAGTTTCGCCATTGGCCCAGGCGGCGACCAGCAACAGCGGCAGAGCAAACAGGGGACTCATGGCAGCAGGCTCTTGTGATGGCCTATACCCTAGAGCGTAGTCGCAATTCGTCCCGCCGATCTAAGCGCTGCTGCCACTTTGTAACAAGCCACAAGAACTACCCGCAGCGCGCACAAAAGCTAGATCAGCGCCTGTACGGCCGCGATACGGCTGTCCAAGGTTGCCCGGTCCGCACAGCGCAGAGTGGCGTGGCCGACCTTGCGTCCAGCCTTGAAGGCCTTGCCGTAGTGGTGCAGGTAGCAATCCTCGATGGCCACCACCTGGCCCACCTCAGGCACGCTACCGATGAAGTTGAGCATGGCGCTCTCGCCCACCTTGGCCGTGGAGCCCAGCGGCAAGCCGGCGATGGCACGCAGGTGGTTATCGAACTGACTGCAGACCGCGCCTTCGATGGTCCAGTGCCCGGAGTTGTGCACCCGCGGTGCGATCTCGTTGGCCTTGAGGCCACCGTCGACCTCGAAAAACTCGAACGCCAGCACGCCGACATAATCGAGTTCGCGCAGCACCCGGCCAACGTAGTCTTCGGCCAGGCCCTGCAGCGGGTGCGCGGTGCTTGCTACGGACAGGCTGAGAATGCCGCTGTCGTGGGTGTTGTGCACCAGCGGGTAGAAGCGCGTTTCGCCGTCGCGACCGCGCACGGCGATCAGCGACACTTCACCACTAAAGGGCACGAAACCTTCAAGAATGCAGGGCACACTGCCCAGCTCGGCGAAGGCGCCGGTCACGTCTTCGAGCTTGCGCAGGACCTTCTGGCCCTTGCCGTCATAGCCCAGGGTGCGGGTCTTCATCACCGCCGGCAGGCCGATGCTGGCCACCGCAGCGTCCAGGTCGGCCTGGGACTGGATGTCAGCGAATTCCGGCGTGGGAATGCCCAGGGCCTTGAACATCGACTTCTCGAACCAGCGGTCACGGGCGATGCGCAGGGCTTCGGCCGACGGATAGACCGGCACGAACTGCGAGAGGAACGCCACCGTCTCGGCCGGTACGCTCTCGAACTCGAAGGTCACCAGGTCGACTTCATCAGCCAGTTGGCGCAGGTGCGCCTGGTCGCCGTAATCAGCGCGGATATGCTCACCCAACGCCTGGGCGCAAGCATCCGGCGCCGGGTCGAGAAAGGCGAAGTCCATGCCCAGCGGAGTACCCGCCAGGGCCAGCATGCGGCCCAGTTGGCCGCCACCGATTACACCGATTTTCATGGGTCGATCTGCTCCTGATGCACGGGGGCTGCGGCGAGGGTGCTCAGCCGCGCGGGTCCGGGTTGTCCAGCACGGTCTCGGTCTGCTCCTGGCGGAACTGCTTGAGCGCGGCATGAAACTGCGGGTGCTGGTGGCCGAGGATACTGGCGGCCAGCAGGGCTGCGTTGATCGCGCCGGCCTTGCCGATGGCCAGGGTGGCGACCGGAATACCGGCCGGCATCTGCACAATCGACAGCAGCGAGTCGACGCCCGAGAGCATGGACGACTGCACCGGCACGCCGAGCACCGGCAGGTGGGTCTTGGCGGCGCACATGCCCGGCAGGTGCGCGGCACCACCGGCACCCGCGATGATCACCTGAATGCCGCGGCCTTCGGCCTCTTCGGCATACTGAAAGAGCAGGTCCGGGGTACGGTGCGCCGACACCACCTTGACCTCGTGGGGGATGCCGAGCTTGTCGAGCATCTCCGCGGTGTGACTCAGGGTGGACCAATCGGACTTGGAGCCCATGATCACGCCAACCAGTACGCTCATCGTCGTGCCTCTCTGTGGGGCGCAGGGCGCCATCTCGATCGTGCGCCTGCGGGCGCGGCAAAAACCAACAAGCCACGCGGGATGACCGGCGTGGCTTGTGTGCGAAAAAGGCCGCGCAGTATACCGTAAAGCCACGCAAGACGCGCAGCCCCCTGCACCGTTCGTCCAGCATTCGTCGTAGAGCGGCCCGGGCTTGATCCAAGGCAACACCTGCTGCGCCCATAAGCGCACAGTGTCTGTTCATCCACTACGAGGATCACCCCATGCACCGGACCATGAAAGCCGCCGTCGTTCATGCCTTTGGCCAACCGTTGCGCATCGAGGAAGTCAAAGTACCGCTGCCCGGTCACGGCCAGATTCTGGTGAAGATCGAAGCCAGCGGCGTGTGCCACACCGATCTGCACGCCGCCGAAGGCGACTGGCCGGTCAAACCGAGCCTGCCGTTCATTCCCGGTCATGAAGGTGTCGGCTATGTCGCCGCAGTCGGCGCCGGGGTCACCCGCGTCAAGGAAGGCGACCGCGTCGGAGTGCCCTGGCTGTACAGCGCCTGCGGTTGCTGCGAGCACTGCCTGACCGGCTGGGAAACCCTCTGCGCAGATCAGCAGAACACCGGCTACTCGATCAACGGCGGCTACGCCGAATACGTGCTGGCTGATCCGAACTTCGTCGGTATTCTGCCGAAAAATATCGAATTTGCCGAGATTGCGCCGATTCTCTGCGCAGGCGTCACCGTCTACAAAGGCCTGAAAGTCACAGGCGCGCGCCCCGGCCAGTGGGTGGCGATCTCCGGCATCGGCGGGCTGGGCCATGTCGCGGTGCAATATGCCAAGGCCATGGGCCTGCACGTGGCGGCCATCGACGTCGATGACAGCAAACTGGCCCTGGCGAAAAAGCTCGGCGCCAGCCTGACCATCAACGCCCTGAAGGAAAACCCGGTCGAGGTAATCCAACGCGACATCGGCGGCGCCCATGGCGTGCTGGTCACCGCAGTGTCCAACAGCGCGTTCGGCCAGGCCATCGGCATGGCTCGCCGGCATGGCACCGTGGCCCTGGTCGGCCTGCCGCCGGGTGATTTCCCCACGCCGATCTTCGACGTGGTGCTCAAGGCCATCAGCATCACCGGCTCCATCGTCGGCACCCGCGCCGACCTGCAGGAGGCGCTGGACTTCGCCGCCGAGGGCCTGGTCAAGACCACCTACCACACCGACAAACTGGAGAACATCAACAGCATCCTTGACCAGATGCGCGCCGGGCAGATCGAAGGGCGGGTGGTCATGCAGCTCTAGGGTCTGTTGCCATTTCGTTCGCGTTCGCGCCCGCGCCGGAGCCAGTTTTAGCGCGGAGCAAGGCACGAGATGCGAAGTTTAGTGGGCTAAATGAGCCATCGAGAAACGCCGCATCGCGCTAAAACGGGCCCGGCCCTTCGGGTTGCGCGCAAAATCTCGCCATGCGTTGTTGGAGGACTTGGCAAGGGAACAACGTGGACGGCGAGTCCATTACCGGCGTCCTCCGCCTAGCCTGGCGAGATTTTTCGCGGCAACGCG
>JAHJYA010000038.1 GCA_018826895.1 Gammaproteobacteria bacterium | reverse complement strand
TGGCTCATTTAGCCCACTAAACCTCGCATCTCGTGCCTTGCCTCGCGCTAAAACTGGCTCCGGCGCGGCCGCGAACGAAACGGGAACAGACCCTAACGCCGCCAGCTGCGCCCATGGCTGCGTTGCATGCGCCGCTTTCCTGACCGACGCGTCAGGGCGTAAACTTCGCGGTTTTCCGAGAGCACCCGGATGCCAGCCCCAATCCTCACCCGCCCAGCCCGTGTTCGCCAGGAGCTCAGCAGTCTGCTGCGCCTGGCCACGCCGATCATCATCGCCCAACTGGCCCACACCGCCATGGGCTTTGTCGACACCGTCATGGCCGGCCGTGTCAGCGCCCGCGATCTGGCCGCCGTGGCGCTGGGCAACTCGATCTGGGTCCCGGTGTTTCTGCTGATGACCGGCATCCTGCTGGCCACCACACCCAAGGTCGCGCAGCGCTTTGGCGCCGGCCAGCACGCCGAGATCGGCCCGCTGGTGCGCCAGGCACTGTGGCTGGCCCTGGCGGTCGGCATCGCAGCTGCCGCGTTGCTGTGGAATGCGCAGATCGTCCTGCAGGCAATGAATGTCGATCCCAGCCTGATCGAACCAGCCATGGGCTACCTGCGGGCAGTGGCCTGTGGCTTCCCCGCGGTGGCGCTTTATCACGTACTGCGCTGTTTCAGTGACGGTCTTGGCCATACCCGGCCGAGCATGGTCCTGGGTCTGTGCGGTTTGCTGCTGAACATCCCGCTCAACTACATCTTCATTTACGGCAAGCTCGGCCTACCGGCCATGGGCGGCGTGGGTTGCGGCTGGGCGACCAGCCTGGTGATGATCTTCATGTTCCTCGGCATGCTCGGCTGGGTGAAATGGGCGCCGTACTATCGCCCCACAGCGCTGTTCAACCATTTCGAGCGCCCGCAATGGGCGGTGATCCAGCGCCTGCTGGCGATTGGCGTGCCGATTGGCATCGCGGTATTCGCCGAGTCGAGCATTTTCGCGGTAATCGCCCTGCTGATCGGCGGGCTGGGCGCGTCGGTGGTGGCCGGGCACCAGATCGCCCTTAACTTCAGCTCCATGGTGTTTATGATCCCCTACTCACTGGGTATGGCGGCCACGGTGCGGGTCGGCCAGGCCCTGGGCGCCGGCAACTACCGCCAGGCGCGTTTCGCCGCCGGCGTCAGCATGGGCGCGGCCCTGGGCTATGCCTGCCTGTCGGCCAGCCTGATGCTGCTGCTGCGCGAACAGATCGCGCAGATCTACACCGCCGACCCGGTGGTGATCGCGCTGGCTTCCGGGTTGATCGTCTATTCGGCGCTGTTCCAGTTTTCCGACGCCATTCAGGTCACTGCCGCCGGCGCCCTGCGCGGCTACCAGGACACCCGCATTACCATGCTGCTGACCCTGTTCGCTTACTGGGGCATCGGCCTGCCGGTGGGCTACGCCCTGGGCTTGTCCGACTGGCTCGGCGAACCGAGCGGCCCGAGCGGGCTATGGCAAGGCTTGGTGGTGGGCCTGACCTGCGCCGCGCTGATGCTCGCCATCCGCCTGGCCCGCAGCGCGAAAAAGCGTATTCGTCGCGGGCAGCGCCAGCCCGGCTGAAGGCGTTGACCAACGCCCAGCGTGCCGCAGTAGACTGACCAACCCGTCACCTGCCTGGGAGCACCATGACCGCACGCCTGCTCATGCTTTGCGCTCTGCTGAGCCTCACCGCCTGCACGCCGGGTGATGATGGTCTGGCCTTGCAGGCCGACTATCTGCAGCGCCTGGGCAATGTTCTGGACAGCCCCAGCGCTGAAGCCTTCGACCTGACGCAGGCGGGTATCTACCGCATGCCGCCACGCCGCGAACGCCTGCTCGAGGTGCCCGAGCTGCGTATTGGCTTGCTCGACCTGCTGATCGATGTGCGCCGCTGCGCCAACCTGCAGCAACTGATCAGCCAGCGCAACAGCCTGTTGGGCAAACAGTTGATGGCCAGCAGCCGCCTGGCCTACGAGGGTGACTTGCTGCGCGCCCTGGACAGCTGCATCGCCCGCCTGGACGACAGTGACGACGCCGACCTGCGCACCCGCTTGAGCGACCTGGCCACGCAGAAGCGCGCGCAACTGCCGGCGGTGTTCTGGAATGCCTTCAACGGAAGCAACGAGGTCGAGCGCTACCTGCGTTTCTCAGCCCAGGCTCTGCCGGCCACCCCCGGGGAAGACGGTGCAGCACTGGACGCCCTGGAACAGCTCGCGGAGCTCGCACAGCGCTTGCCCGAGCAACTGCCGCCGTCAACCGCCCAGCTTGAGCCGCTGTTCCAGGCCTTGCATGCCAGTGCCCAGGGCGGCGAACTGATCACCAGCCTGGCCAGCCTGCGGCATACCCTCGACCAAGGCACGGCGCAGCTGCGCGAGCGCCTGGCCAGTCGCCCACTCTGCCCTCAAGGCCTGCCCACCGAGCGCGGGCGCATCCTGCAGAACATCTTTGTGAAGTACTACGCCGGGCGCCTGCAGCCCTACCTGAGCCAGGTGCACCAGCGCGGCGAGCGCTGGCAGCGGGGGGTGCAACACTTGGCCGAGCAGAATCCACCGGCCGCAACCCGTGACTACCTGCTGCGCCTGGCAGGCACCCAGGACTCGTTATGGCAGGCCTTCGTGACGGCTACCGGCGAGCATGTCAGCGCCTGGCAGGACAGCCTGCGCAGTTGCGGCCTGGCACCGGGCCAGGCCGGCTGGCCAGCGCCACAAGGTTGAACCTCAATCGGCTTTTTTGCGGATCCAGTACAAATAGGTACCGTCCTGCTCGAGCTGCTCGAGCAGCTCATGCCCCAGGAACACGCAAAACTTGGGAATATCGCGGCGAGTCGAGGGATCAGTGGCGATGACCTTGAGCAGGCCACCGGCAGGCAAGTCGCGCACCGTGTTGTGCAGCATCATCACCGGCTCCGGGCAGTTGAGCCCGCTGGCGTCGAGGGTGGCATCAAGGGCCGTGTCAGGGTGCAAAGGCATGGCTGGGCTCCAAAAGGGCCGGCTATTTTCACTCAAAGCCCGCGCCCTGGCCAACGGATCAAACGGCGTTCAGCGTAAACGGCGCAGGTGACAGGTCACCTCTTCGCGGTCGTGGTAAAGCTGCTTGCAGGCGATCGAGACCTTGATCTTGCGCGCGGCAAAGCCATCTTCAAGGCGTTGCAACAGGCGCCGTACCTCGGCGTAACGCTGCTTCATCGGCAGTTTCAGGTTGACCACCGCTTCGCGGCACAGCCCCTCGCCGATCCAGGTTTCCAGCAACGCCGCACTGCGCGCGGGCTTCTCGACGATGTCGCAGACCATCCAGTCCACCGGCTGCTTGGGCTTCCAGGTGAAACCATCGACCATCAGGTGCTGCACCAGACCGGTGTCCATCAGGCTTTCGGCCATCGGCCCGTTGTCGATCGCGGTGACCAGCATGCCGCGCTTGACCAGTTGATAGGTCCAGCCACCTGGCGCGGCCCCCAGGTCGACGCCGGTCATCTCGCTCGACAGGCGCTCGTCCCACTGCTCACGGGGGATAAAGGTGTGCCAGGCTTCCTCCAGCTTGAGCGTCGAACGGCTCGGCGCCTCGCGGGGGAACTTCAGGCGCGGAATCCCCATCGGCCACAGCGCCGAATTACCGGGTGGCGCCACACCCAGAAAGACCTCGCGGCCGCTCTTGAAGGTCAGTAGCAGACGTAGCTTGCTTGGGTCCTCGACCAGCTTGCCGGCCTTGCTCAGGGCATTGCGCAAGGGCGCTTCAAACTTTTTACAGAAGTTCGACAGCTCCTTGCCCTCGTTGGTGTCCAGCACCTCCAGCCACAGGCTGCCGAATACCGGCGAGTCGGCCAGATGAGCGAGCAGCACACTGATGCGGTCGAGCTCCGGCAGGTCAATAAAGCCGCCCTGGGCCCACTGCCTGGCAAAAATCAATTGGTTGAAGCGCACCCCGCGCATCAGGCGCTCGGCTTCACCGGCTTCGCTACAAACGAACTCGGCGCAGGCACTGGCCGGCCGGGCCTTGGCATAGCCAGAAACCTCAAGGCGCGCAGCGTGTTCGCTGATCTCCGCGCACACTTCATTCTCGAATCCGGGACGGCAATGCAGTAACAAGGTATTCATCAGGCTTCTCCTCAAGGCGCGCATCATAACGACTTCGGGAACCCCGCGTGCTCTTGACCGGTCCAGACCCTAAGGCCATTACCAATAAGCAGGACTAGAATTAGTGATCCTGTCGCCCCATCGGCTCGTACCGTGTGAGCCCCAAGGAGAGAACCTATGCCGTCCACCGACAGCCTGAACTGCCGCCGCACCCTGAACGTTGGCGAACGCACCTACACTTATTTCAGCCTGCCCGAGGCGGCAAAAAACCTCGGCGACCTCGACCGCCTGCCCTTCTCGCTGAAAGTGCTGCTGGAAAACCTGCTGCGCTGGGAGGATGGCAAAACGGTGACACGTCGCGACCTGCAGGCCATTGCCGACTGGTTGCACAGCCGTAGCTCGGACCGCGAAATCCAGTACCGCCCTGCTCGCGTACTGATGCAGGACTTCACCGGCGTACCCGCGGTGGTCGACCTGGCCGCCATGCGCGATGCCATGGCCAAGGCCGGCGGCGACCCGCAGAAGATCAATCCACTGTCGCCCGTGGACCTGGTCATCGACCACTCGGTGATGGTCGACAAGTTCGCCACGCCAGAGGCATTCGGCGAAAACGTCGATATCGAAATGCAGCGCAACGGCGAACGCTACGCCTTCCTGCGCTGGGGCCAACACGCGTTCGATAATTTCAGCGTGGTGCCACCAGGCACGGGCATCTGCCACCAGGTCAACCTGGAGTACCTGGGCCGCACAGTCTGGACCAAGGAGGAAGACGGTGTGACCTACGCCTTCCCCGACACCCTGGTTGGTACCGACTCGCACACCACCATGATCAACGGCCTCGGCGTGCTCGGCTGGGGTGTCGGCGGCATCGAGGCGGAAGCCGCGATGCTCGGCCAACCGGTGTCGATGCTGATCCCCGAGGTGATCGGCTTCAAACTCAGCGGCAAGCTCAAGGAAGGCATCACCGCCACCGACCTGGTGCTCACCGTCACGCAGATGCTGCGCAAAAAGGGCGTGGTCGGCAAGTTCGTCGAATTTTATGGTGATGGCCTGGCCGAACTGCCTCTGGCAGACCGCGCCACACTGGCCAATATGGCACCGGAGTACGGCGCCACCTGCGGTTTTTTCCCGGTCGATGAGATCACCCTCGGTTACTTGCGCCTGTCCGGGCGGCCCGAGGAGGCAGTCAAGCTGGTCGAGGCCTACTGCAAAGCCCAGGGCCTGTGGCGGCATGCCGGCAGCGAGCCGCTATTCACTGATAGCCTGGAGTTGGACATGGGCCAGGTCGAAGCCAGCCTGGCCGGCCCCAAGCGCCCGCAGGACCGGGTTGCCCTGTCTCAGGTCAGCCAGGCGTTCGAGGACTTTCTCGGCCTGCAGCTCAACCCCACTGCCAAGGAACAAGGCCGCCTGGAAAGCGAAGGTGGCGGTGGCGTGGCGGTCGGCAATGCCGCACAAAACGATATTCACTATGAGCTGGACGGCCAGCGCCACCCACTGCGCGACGGCGCGGTGGTGATTGCCGCCATCACCTCCTGCACCAACACCTCCAACCCGAGCGTGATGATGGCCGCTGGCTTGCTGGCGAAAAAGGCCGTGGAGAAGGGACTGCAACGCAAGCCTTGGGTCAAGAGTTCCCTGGCGCCTGGTTCCAAGGTGGTGACCGAGTACTTCGCCGCGGCTGGGCTGACCGAATACCTCGACACGCTCGGCTTCGATCTGGTCGGCTACGGCTGCACCACCTGCATCGGCAACTCCGGGCCGCTGCCCGACCCGATCGAGAAAGCCATTCAACAAGGCGATCTGACTGTGGCGTCGGTGCTGTCGGGCAACCGCAATTTCGAAGGCCGCGTGCACCCATTGGTTAAAACCAACTGGCTGGCCTCGCCGCCCCTGGTGGTTGCCTATGCCCTGGCCGGCAACGTGCGGATGAATATCGCCGAAGAGCCGCTGGGCGAGGACCGCGACGGCAAGCCGGTGTACCTGCGCGATATCTGGCCGAGCCAGCAGGAAATCGCCGAGGCGGTACAGAAAGTCGATACAGCGATGTTCCTCAAGGAATACGCCGCCGTATTCGATGGAGACGCGCAGTGGCAGGCGATTGGCGTGCCCGAAAGCAATACTTACGCCTGGCAGGCCGACTCCACCTATATCCAGCACCCTCCGTTCTTCGAGCAGATCGACCAGGCGCCGCCCCATGTTGGTGATATCCATGAAGCGCGCATTCTCGCCCTGCTCGGTGACTCGGTCACCACCGACCACATCTCGCCAGCCGGCAATATCAAAGCCGACAGCCCGGCCGGGCGCTACCTGCGCGAACAAGGTGTAGCCTCCACGGACTTCAATTCCTACGGCTCACGGCGGGGCAATCATCAGGTAATGATGCGCGGCACCTTCGCCAATATCCGCATCCGCAACGAGATGCTTGATGGCCAGGAAGGCGGCAACACCCTGCACGTGCCAAGTGGCGATCAGCTGTCGATCTACGACGCGGCGATGCGCTACCAGGCCGAAGGCACTCCACTGGTGGTCATTGCCGGCAAGGAATACGGCACCGGCTCAAGCCGTGACTGGGCCGCCAAGGGTACCAACCTGCTCGGGGTCAAGGCGGTACTGGCCGAGAGTTTCGAACGTATCCACCGCTCCAACCTGGTCGGCATGGGCGTGCTGCCGCTGCAGTTCAAGGATGGTCTGGACCGCCGCACGCTCAAACTGACAGGCCGGGAAACCCTGGCCATTACCGGCCTGGATGGTGTGGAACTGCGCCCACTGATGCCGCTTGGTGTGGAGATCACCCGCGAAAACGGCGCACAGGAACATGTCGAAGTCCTGTGCCGCATCGATACGCTCAACGAAGTCGAGTACTTCAAAGCCGGCGGTATTCTTCACTATGTACTGCGGCAGATGATCGCCAACTGACCCGCACACCTGTCCATCGGCATGCAGGTAAACCACGCAGAGCCAGGGAAGGCCCTGAATATGACGGGAAGGTGACGTCAATAGAAAAACGTTTACACTCGACTAAATGGACTCAGCCCTCAACTTCGCGGCCTAGCGGCCGATGAAGGGGCCATAACAACGACGGATACCTGCCATGCGTAACAATCAGCCGGTCACTCAGCGCGAGCGAACGTTCCCTACCCAGCAGCGCCTGATTTCCACTACCGACGCCAAGGGGCAGATCACTTACTGCAATGATGCCTTCGTCGAGATCAGTGGCTTCTCTCGCGAAGAACTCCTGCATGCACCGCATAACATCGTGCGCCACCCCGACGTGCCGTCGGCGGTGTTCGAGCATATGTGGACGACCCTGAAATCCGGCAAACCCTGGATGGGCGTGGTCAAGAACCGCTGCAAGAGTGGTGACCACTATTGGGTCAACGCCTACGTCACGCCCATGCGCGAGAACAACCAGATCACCGGTTACGAGTCGGTCAGGGTCAAACCCACGCCCGAGCAGGTCCGTCGCGCCGAAGCGCTCTATCAGCGGATCAACACCGGCAAGTCGGCGGTGCCTGCCAGTGATCGCTGGCTGCCGGTCGTGCAGGCCTGGATGCCGTTCATTCTGGTCAGCCAGATCGGCTTTCTGATCGGTCACTGGATGGGCAGCAGCTGGGGTTTCGCCCTCGCCGCAGTGCTGTCGGTACCGCTGGGGTTGGCCGGCATCGCCTGGCAGACCCGTGGTATCAAGCGTCTACTGCGCCTCGCAGAGCAGACCACTTCCGATGCCCTGATCGCGCAGATGTACACCGACAGCCGGGGCGCCGAGGCGCGCCTGGAAATGGCCATGCTCAGCCAGGATGCTCGCCTGAAAACCTGTCTCACGCGCCTGCAGGATACCGCCGAGCATCTGACTCAGCAGGCTCGCCAAGCCGACACCCTCGCGCACAACAGCAGTGCCGGCCTCGATCGTCAGCGCCAGGAAACCGAACAGGTGGCCACGGCCGTCAATGAAATGGCTGCCACCACCCTGGAAGTGGCCAGCAATGTTGCCCGCACCGCCATCGCCACCCAGGAAGCCAATCGCCTGACCGGCGAAGGCCGGACCATCACCGCCGAAACCCGAGAAGCCATCCAGCGCCTGTCTGTGTCGGTAGGCGAAACCGGCGAGACCGTTACCCGCCTGGCCCAGGACAGCAATGAAATCGGCGGCGTGGTCGACGTGATCAAGGGTATTGCTGACCAGACCAACCTGCTTGCCCTCAACGCGGCCATCGAAGCGGCCCGCGCGGGCGAAATGGGTCGGGGCTTCGCCGTGGTTGCCGACGAGGTTCGCTCACTGGCCCAGCGTACTGCCGAGTCCACCGGGCAGATTCACCAGCTGATCGCCAAGCTGCAACGCACTGCCGAAGAAGCCGTGCTGACCATGGAAATCGGCCGCAAACAGGCCGATGAAGGCGTCGAGCGTGTGCTCAAGGCCGATCACGCGCTCTCAGGCATCAGTGATGCGGTGGCCAATATCGCCGGCATGGCCGACCAGATCGCCGCTGCGGCAGAGGAGCAAAGCGCCGTAGCCGACGAGATCAACCGCAATATCACCACCATCGCCCAGTTGGCCGACCAGACATCGGAAGAAGCCCGCAGCACGGCAACCCTGAGCGAAGCCCTGACCCGCACCGCGCAAGGGCAATACGCGCTGGTCGAACGCTTTAACAGCTGACCTCGACTGCAGCCCCGCGCCCTTCCCCGACCCGCCGCCCGGCGGGTTGTTTTTTGGGTTCTTCGCGTAAATTCTGGGAATCGCTTATTGACACCGGACTGGCAAGTTTGTGTGTGGTCCGGCAAATGGCGTGGCATGGCCATTCCCGCGTGTACTGAACGTTTGGGTTGCGCCCCTCACGGGCGCCACACCTTTCTTGCTTGCCCAAGAAAGGTGTGCCAAAGAAGGGCCCCCCGACATCCGGGTTTCGCTGCGCGAAACTTCCCTCGCTCCGGCGCTGCTCCAGGGGCCGGCGTACATGGGCCATCTCTGGCCCATTACGCCTCTCGCCGCATCCATGCGGCTCCCCCCCTACGCA
>JAHJYA010000037.1 GCA_018826895.1 Gammaproteobacteria bacterium | reverse complement strand
GGCAGCGAGCACCCCCTGGCCCAGGCGGTGCTCGCTGCCTGCGCCGCCCGCGAGCTGACCCCGCCGGCTGCCGAAGCCAGCCAGGCCCTGCCCGGCCGCGGCATTCGCGGCACGCTCGAAGGGCGCGAACTCAACCTGGGCAATCAGCGCCTGCTGGAGGACCTTGGCCTGCAGCCCGGCGCCCTGGCTGAGTCAGCCCGCGCCTGGGAGGCTGAAGGACGCACCCTGGCCTGGCTGATCGAAGCGGCGCCCACGCCACAGGTGATCGGCCTGCTGGCCTTTGGCGACAGCCTCAAGCCCAGCGCTCAGGCGGCGGTGGCCCAACTCACGGCACGTGGCATCAGCAGCCACCTGATCAGCGGCGACAACCGCGGCAGCGCCGAAGCCGTGGGCCGTGCCCTGGGCATCCAGGCGGTGCACGCCAACGTGCTGCCGGCCGACAAGGCGCGGCTGATCGCCGAACTGCGCCAGCAGGGTTTGGTAGCGATGGTTGGCGATGGCATCAACGACGCCCCGGCCCTGGCCGCCGCCGATATCGGCATCGCCATGGGCAGCGGCACCGACGTGGCGATGCAGGCGGCGGGGATCACCCTGATGCGCGGCGACCCGGCCCTGGTGCCGGCAGCGCTGGACATCAGCCGGCGCACCTACGCGAAGATCCGCCAGAACCTGTTCTGGGCCTTCGTCTATAACCTGATCGGCATCCCCCTGGCCGCCGTCGGTCTGCTCAACCCGATGCTCGCCGGCGCCGCCATGGCGCTGTCCAGCGTTTGCGTGGTGAGCAACGCGCTACTGCTCAACACCTGGCGCCCAGCGTCCTACCCAACCCCCACAACGGAACCTGGCAACAGCCCCGAGGAGCGCCCATGAACATCGGTCAAGCCGCGCTGAAAACCGGCCTTAGTGCGAAGATGATTCGTTACTACGAGCGCATCGACCTGCTGCCTGCCGCCGGCCGAACTGACAGCGGCTACCGCCAGTACAGCAGCCAGGATCTGCATCGACTGGCCTTTATAAAACGCTCACGGGACCTAGGCTTCTCCCTGGCCGAAGTCAGCCAGTTGCTCACCCTGTGGCAGGACCGCCAACGCGCCAGCGCCGACGTCAAAGCCCTGGCCGCCGCGCATATCAGCGAGCTGGAACGCAAGATCAGTGAGCTGAGCGCACTGCGCGACACCCTGGTCAACCTCAGCGCCGACTGTCACGGTGACGACCGCCCGGATTGCCCGATCCTCAATACGCTAGGCTCAGGTAATACGCCCTGAAAAACACCCTTCAACAAGATTGAACAGGCCGTATTTCAGCCTGGAGCGAACCACTCAACAAGCCTTACCCACCGCTCCCAGTCAAACAGCAAGTGCGCAACTTCTTGCGCAATAAAATGTGGATAACCCTGTGCATATACCTCTGCAGGCCTTGCCTCTATTGGTCTGCAAGGCACTGCGCAACTTCTTGCACACCACTGCGCAAGAAGTTGCGCACTTTTCAGTGATTTATCGCACGTTATGACTGATTGCATTTTTACGGTCACGCTAACTTGCTGATAACTATCAGAACTTAAAAAATGGCACGCTAATCGCTCTTACTTGGGCTCCCGGATCACTTCCGATCCATGAACCAGGCAAGGAGAGCACTCATGCCAACACCCGCGTATCTGTCCCTCGAAGGCACCAAACAAGGTCTGATCACCGCTGGCACCTTCACCGAGGACTCGGTCGGCAACATCTTCCAGGAAGGTCATGAAGACCAGATTCTGGTTCAGGCTTTCAACCACCAGGTCATCATCCCGCGTGATCCGCAGTCCGGTCAGCCGACTGGCCAGCGCGTGCACAAGCCGCTGATGATCACCAAGGTCTTCGACAAATCCTCGCCGCTGATCTTCAACTCCCTGACCTCCGGTGAGCGTCTGTCCAAGTGCCGTCTGGAGTGGTACCGCACCTCCTCCACCGGTACTCAAGAGCACTACTTCACCATCGAGCTGGAAGATGCCGTGATCGTCGACGTGCAGTCGCGCATGCCGAACTGCCAAGACCCGAACATGTCGCACTTCACTCACCTGGAAGATGTGTACTTCACCTACCGCAAAATCGTCTGGACCCACGAAGTCTCCGGTACTTCCGGCTCCGACGACTGGCGCACCCCGATCTCGGCCTAAGTTTCGGCTGAGTTCGCGTCATACCGCTTCGGCCAGGCATCGTCCTGGCCGTTGCATTTAAAGCATGCAGCCGCCAACTCAGACACAGCTTCTTCCTGCGCCGCATTCGTAAAATGGTGGGCGTATTCATGGATCGAAACACGAGGAACAACGAATGTTCGCCGCCGCCAACCAGACCCATTTCAGCCTGACCATCGAAGGCATCAGCCACGACTTGCAGGTGCTCGAGTTCAGCGGCCGCGAGGCGATCAGCCAGCCCTTCGAGTTCGAGCTGGAGCTGGTCAGCGAACGCCCCGACCTGGACCTGGAAAGCCTGCTGCACCAGGCCGCGTTTCTCGCCTTCGACCAAGCCGGCCATGGCATTCACGGGCAGATCTACCGCATCGCTCAGGGCGACTCCGGTAAACGCCTGACCCGCTACCACGTCACCCTGCGCCCCCAGCTGGCGTACCTGGCGCACCGCACCAACCAACGGATCTTCCAACACCTGACGGTGGACAAGATCATCAGCCAAGTGCTCGAAGAGCACGGCATCCAGGCCAACGCCTACCAATTCCAACTCGGCTCGATCTACCCCGAGCGCGAGTACTGCGTGCAGTACGACGAATCCGACCTGCACTTTATCCAGCGCCTGTGCGAGGAAGAAGGGATTCACTACCACTTCCAGCACAGCGACCAGGGCCATGTCCTGGTGTTTGGCGATGACCAGACGCCGTTCCCCAAACTGGCCCCCAGCGCCTACCAACAAGACAGCGGTTTGGTCGCCGATGACCCGGTGATCAAACACTTCGGCGTGCGTGTGGAAACCCGCACCAGCCGGGTGACCCGCCGCGACTATGATTTTGAAAAGCCTAAGCTGCAGCTCGAGGCCGACGCCAAGAGCACCTTCACCCCGGACCTCGAGGATTACGACTACCCCGGCCGCTTCGTCGACCGTGAGCGCGGCAAGCACCTTAGCCAGCGCGCCCTGGAACGCCACCGCCACGACTTCGAGCTGGCCCAGGGCACCAGCGACCAGCCACTGCTGCTCAGCGGCCACTTCCTCGCCCTGACCGAGCACCCACGCGCCACCTGGAACGACCTCTGGCTGCTCACCGAACTTACCCACGAGGGTAAACAGCCCCAGGTACTGGAAGAGTCGGTGACCAGCGATACCCAGGTCAGCGATGGATTCACTCAAGGCTACCGCAACACCTTCAACGCCACGCCCTGGACCGTGCCTTACCGCCCCAATCTGGAACACCCCAAGCCGCGCATCCTTGGCAGCCAGAGCGCCGTGGTCACCGGGCCTGAGGGTGAAGAAATCCACTGCGATCAATACGGACGTGTGAAGGTGCAGTTCCACTGGGACCGCGAAGGCCAGGGCAACGACACCACCAGCTGCTGGCTGCGCGTCAGCTCCAGCTGGGCCGGCGACCGCTATGGCGGCATCGCCATCCCGCGGGTCGGCATGGAAGTGCTGGTGACCTTTTTGGAAGGCGACCCCGACCAACCCCTGGTCACCGGGTGCCTGTACCACGCCGCCCACGTCGTGCCCTACGACCTGCCGGCAAACAAGACCCGCACGGTGTTCAAGACCCTCAGCAGCCCCGGTGGCGGTGGCTACAACGAGCTGCGCATCGAAGACAAAAAGGGCGAAGAACAGATCTACCTGCACGCCCAGCGCGACTGGGACGAAAACATCGAGCACGACCAGAAGATCCGCGTCGGCAACGAGCGCCACGACACCGTCGAAGCCAACAGCTACAGCGAATTCAAAGCCGAAGAACACCGCACCACCCACGCCGACCGCAAGAGCGAAATCAAAGCCAACGACCACCTCACCGTCGGCAACAACCAACACATCAAAATCGGCACCGGCCAGTACATCCACGCCGGCCAGGAAATTCATCTATCCAGCGGCCAGAAAATCGTCCTCGACGCCGGCAGCGAACTGACCCTCAAGGCCGCCGGCAGCTTTATCAAACTGGACGCCGGCGGCATCACGATGGTCGGCCCGGTGATCAAGTTCAACTC
>JAHJYA010000036.1 GCA_018826895.1 Gammaproteobacteria bacterium | reverse complement strand
GGCGTAGTAACGGAAGTGGTCAGCGGCCAGGGGCACGTCGGCGTTGAGGGTTTCGCGCACGGCCTTGCCGTTGTCCCAGGTTTCGGCCACGGCCAGCAGCTCGAGGTTGGCTTCGATACGGTCGGCGATTTTCAGCAGCACCATGGCGCGATTCTGCACGCTGGTCTTGCCCCAGGCATCGGCGGCAGCGTGGGCGGCGTCCAGCGCCTTATCGATGTCGGCGGCGTTGGAACGGGGGAATTCGCCGATCACCGAGGCATCCACCGGGCTGGTGTTGGTGAAGTACTGGCCACCCACCGGGGCGACGAACTCACCGTTGATGTAGTTGCCATAGCGCGGTTTGAGGGTGACGACCGCGCCTGCGGTACCTGGTTTGGCATAGATCATACGAATTCTCCCAGCGACAGTTTTTGTAGTTGTAGGGTGAGCCGGCATAGGCACGGGACTCAGCCGAAGCATGAGCCGAATTCATTTGGCCGACTTGACGCTGGGCGAGGTGGGCTGTTCTGCAAAGTCAAATTTCGCATCCGGACATCGCCGCGCGGCGGTGGGTCGAATAGCGCGCGCTGTTTCGGTGCGAGTGTTTCCGAATGACTCGTTTTGGTGCTCTCACAAAACGGGCATCCGTGCGCGGGTACGAGCCAAGGCGGTGCATGGGCCTGCGCATGGCGCAAGACAGGGCGGCGTACTTCTTGCTTCCTGTCATGGATTGTTACGAAGGGGGCACCCATGAGCTTCGTTATCGCACCGCCCAATGCCTCGGGCGGTCTGTCATCCCTGGCTGGCGGGCAATCCAACACCGGTGTGTTGGCAGCCGCAGCCAGTGGTCTGTGCGGCTTTATTGAAAAACATGGCGGTGACCCGGACCGGGTTCTCGGGGTGTCCGGGATCGACCCGGAATCGCTGCGCCACCCAACCCTGAGCCTGGCCCTGCCCAATTATTGCCAGGTGCTTGAAGAAGCCTCGCGCCAGTCCGGCTGCGACAATTTCGGCCTGTATTACGGCCAGCAGTTCAAACCCCAGGCACTGGGCCTGCTCGGTTATATCGGGCTGTGCTCAGCGACCGTCGAGCAGGCGCTGATCAACTTCGCGCGCGCCTTTCCCCTGCATCAGCGCAACAGCCTGATTCGCCTGGTGGACGAGGGCGAGTGCTACCGCTTCGATTATCAGGTGCGCCATGGCGCCATCCTGTGCCGTCGTCAGGACGCCGAGTTGACCCTGGGCATGGTGCTTAATCTGGTCCGCCATGTGCTCGGCCACCAATGGGCGCCGCGCGCCGTGCACTTCGAGCATCCGCGCCCGGAGCACTGGCAGGAGCACTGCAAACTCTTCGATGCACCGGTGTATTTCGAGCAGCCGTTCAACTCGCTGGTGATCCCCAAGCGCGGCCTGAATCGCGCGATGCCGCAGAGCGATCCGGTGTTGCTGCTGGTCATGCAGGATTCCCTTAGCCAGCTCAGCAGCCTGAGCGGTCGCGGCGAGCGTGGCGTGGTCGATGAGGTGCGTGAGCAGATTCGCCAACAACTGGTGCTGGGCGAGCCGGTGCTGGAACAGGCCGCCGAGCAACTGGGCATGAGCAGTTGGTCGCTGCAGCGCAGGCTGCGGGAGGAGGGGCTGAACTTCACCACGGTGGTGGACAAGCTGCGCTGTGAGCTGGCAACCCATTATCTGCGCCAGCACCAGTTGCCCATTTCCAACCTGGCGCCGTTGCTCGGCTATTCAGAAGTCAGCGCCTTCTCGCGCGCCTTTCGCCGCTGGTTCGGCGTCAGCCCCCGACAGTGGCGGCATGACAGCGATGGCGTGGGCCGTCCGCAGCGCACGCACTAACCCCACTTTGGATACTCTGCATCCGTTGTAGCGAGACGCAGAGCGTCTCTGGCTGCATGCCCACTGGGACAGTTCGACGTGTCGACGTGGGAGCGATCAAAGCATCGCGAATAAATTCGCTCCTACACCGGCGTGTTCGATGATTCCCACGCTCTGCGTCCGTTGTAGCGAGACGCGGAGCGTCTCTGGCTGCATGCCCACGCGGACGGTTCGACGTGGGAACGATCAAAGCCCTTGGCGTACTCAGTCCTTGCGGCGCTTGAGCTGATCGGTCAGCTGGGTTGGCAGGTTGCGAATAGTCAGGGTGTCTGACGCCTCGTCGTATTCAACCTTCGAACCCAGCAGGTGCGCCTCGAAGCTGATCGACAGGCCCTCGGCGCGGCCGGTGAAGCGGCGGAACTGGTTGAGGGTGCGTTTATCTGCGGGGATTTCCGGCGACAGGCCGTAATCCTTGTTGCGGATATGCTCGTAGAAGGCGCGCGGGCGCTCTTCGTCGATCAGTCCCGAGAGTTCTTCCAGGCCCATGGGTTCGCCCATTTTGGCCTGGCTGCTGGCGTAGTCGACCAGGGTCTTGGTCTTTTCGCGGGCCGACTCCTCCGGCAGGTCCTCACTCTCCACGAAATCGCTGAACGCCTTGAGCAGGGTGCGGGTTTCGCCGGGGCCGTCGACGCCTTCCTGGCAGCCGATAAAGTCGCGGAAGTATTCCGAGACCTTCTTGCCATTCTTGCCTTTGATAAAGGAGATGTACTGCTTGGAGTTGGCGTTGTTGCGCCACTCGGCGATGTTGATCCGTGCCGCCAGGTGCAGTTGGCCGAGGTCTAGGTGCTTGGCCGGGGTCACGTCCAGCGCATCGTTCACCGCCACGCCATCGCTGTGATGCAGCAGGGCGATGGCCAGGTAATCGGTCATGCCCTGCTGGTAATGGGCGAACAGCACATGGCCGCCGGTGGACAGGTTGGATTCTTCCATCAGCTTTTGCAGCTGCTCCACGGCCTTACGGCTGAAGGCGGCGAAGTCCTGACCTTCGTCCAGGTAGTGCTTCAACCAGCCACTAAACGGGTATGCCCCGGATTCCTCATGGAAAAACCCCCAGGCCTTGCCCTGCTTGGCGTTATAGCTCTCGTTGAGGTCGGCGAGCATATTCTCGATGGCCTGCGACGCCGCCAGTTCGGTATCACGGGCGTGCAGCACGGCAGGCGTGCCGTCGGGCTTCTTGTCGATCAGGTGGACGATGCAGTGGCGGATCGGCATAGCGGTCTCGGGGGCAAGTCAAACAGGGGCGCAGTTTACCCGAAGCAGAAAACGGATTCCGGGGCTGGGCGTGGATCTATCCGTGAAAAATACTGGAGGTCATGAAGCAGGTCGCGGCTAAAGCCCCTCCCACGGGAGTTCGTGATACCCGTGGGAGGGGCTTTAGCCGCGATGAGCTTTTTACTGTCGCCGTTGCTGCAACGTGCGCAGCCGTTCGATCACATAGCGCAGGTGCATGTGCAGCTCATACAGCTCGTTGGAGTAGGACAGCGGCACATCGACCTTGGCCAGCTCGTCTTCCAGCCGCTCCAAACGGTCGATCTCGCTATCCAGCTCGGTGGGCAGGGAGCCGGCGTGCAACTTGCGGTCGATCTCGCGCAGGTGCTTGTACCAGCGGTAGATACGCGCGCGGATGCGCCACTGATAGATCGGCCCCACCGCTTTGAACAGCGGGATCATTATCACGATCAGCGGGATCAACAGAATGATGTAACGGTCGGCCAGCGAGGCAATACGAAACGGCAGGTAGCGCTGCAGGATCGGCAGGCCCTTGGCGTAGTAGCGCTCGGCATCGGGGTGCAACTCGAAGGTGCGCGGTTCGGCGCTGGGGAAGGCGCCGGCGGCGTCGAGCAGGGTGCCGTTCTTCATCACCTCGCGACTGGCGGCGAGAAACAGCGGTACCAGGCCGGGGTTGAAGTCGTCGTTGATCACCAGCGTGGCCACCGGGGCGAGGGTGACGGTGTCGCGGTCCGGCGCGTTGCTGGCCAAATCCAGCAGGCCTTCACCAACCGTCACGCGATTGAAAAAGGGCAGGCGTGCCTCATAGGCCGCCGCGCGGCGAAAGTGTGCAAGGGCGATAGCGGGGTTGGCGGCCAACTGCTGCACCAGGTTGTTTTCCGCTGGGCCGACAAAGAACGCCGCGTCCAGCTCGCCCGCCGTCAGCGCCCGCGCTGCAGCGCCACCGCCCAGGCTCTGCCAGGCCTCGGGGTACTGCGCGGGCGCTATAGCGTTGGCACCGAGGATGGCATCGCTGGCCGCACGCGTGCCGCTGCCGTCACCGCCGAGGCCGAGGCGCAGCGACAGCAGGTCTGTGATGCGGTCGAGCGCCACATCACGCCGATAGAACAGCCACAACGGCTCCTGATAAATCGCCCCCAGGCTATGCAGCCGGCCCTGTTCGGCAGGGGATAGCTGGCGCCCCAGGCCGCTCTGCACCAGGGCAATCTGCACCTCGGGGTTATCCGCCAGCAGGCGCTGCAGGTTGTCGCGCGAGCCGGAGCTGGTCACCAGGTTCAGCTCGAAGCCTTCCTTGGCCAACTCCTCTTTCAGCCGCTCGGCGAACTGGCGGTAGGCGCCGCCCTGGGTGCCGGTCGCCAGGCTGGCACTCATCGGTGGGGGCGGGGCGACGAAATGAAACAACGCCCACACCAGCGCCGCCACCACCGGCACGATCCACAGGTTGGCCAAGAGCATGATTTTCAGGTCATTGAGTACGCGGGGCATGCGGGCATCCTAATGCGGCGATGGGGGCGTGGGTTGAAGAATAGAACGCACAACGCGAGACGCTTGGCAGATCGTTTATCAACGGCCGGTTAACCCTGGCGGTAGGGCGGCGGCGTCTCGCACAGGCGGGCGACCAGTTCCGGCAGCACGCGCATATCATCGAACACCTGCTCAACCCCCAGCTGGCGCAGCACCTCGCCATGCTCGGGCGGAATATGGCTGGCACCGAGAAAGCCCAGCACACGCATCCCGGCGGTCAATGCTGCCGTGGCGCCCGTGGTGCTGTCCTCGATCACCAGGCAGCGCGCAGGCTCGACGCCCGCGCTTTGCGCTGCCAGCAGATACACATCCGGCGCCGGCTTGGGCCGCGCCACCTGCTCGGCGGTGAATAGCCCACGGTTGACCCGCTCGGTCAGCGCGCAGCGACGCAACGCTCGCTCCACCGCCGCAAGATGACTGTTGGACGCGACCGCCAGGGGCAGCTCGATGGCCATCAGCGCCTCCCGCGCACCGGGGATTACCGCCACCTCGTCGCGCAGCAGCGCCTCGGTACGCGCCTGCACTTCGCTGCGAAACGCCTCAGGCAACTGCACGTCAAAGTGCCGCTCGACCCGCGCGAGAATATCGCGCCCCTGCAAGCCGAAGGTGCCGGCCAGCACCTGCAGCACCTCATCCTTGGGAAAGCGCAGGATCAGCGCCTCATGCAACACACGTTCGGCGATGATTTCGCTGTCGATCAACACACCGTCGCAGTCACTGATCAACAGGTCGATATGGGCATTGGCTGGGCTGGGCATTGCACCTCCTGGGCAGAATTTCATCGGCAGTCTAACGCAGCACAAAGGACAGGCAGGTTACCGCGCGCGGGTTTGCCTGCCAGCGGCGGACAAGGCAAGGTAGGCGCCTGAACCGACGAGTGACCCCCGCATGCGCATTCTCCACACTTCCGATTGGCACCTGGGCCAGCACTTTATGGGCAAGACGCGCCAGGCCGAACATCAGGCCTTCTGTGCCTGGTTGCTCGAACAAGTGCGTACGCATGAAGTGGATGCCGTGCTGATTGCCGGCGACATCTTCGACACCGGCACGCCGCCCAGCTACGCCCGCGAGCAGTACAACCGCCTGGTCATCGCCCTGCGCGAGGCCGGCTGTGCGCTGGTGGTGCTGGGCGGCAACCATGACTCGCCGGCCATGCTCGGCGAAAGCCGCGAGCTGCTGGCGCAACTGGGTGCCCAGGTGGTGCCGGCGGTGAGTGCCGATCCTGGCGAACAGGTGATGGTGCTGCGCACCCGTGCCGGTACACCGGGGGCGATTCTTTGCGCCATCCCCTTTATCCGCCCGCGTGATGTACTCACCAGCCAGGCCGGGCAGGGCGCCCAGGACAAACAGCAGGCGCTGCAACAGGCCATCCAACAGCATTACCAGACGCTTTATGCCCTCGCCGAAGCGCAGCGCGACGCCCTCGGTGAAGCGCTGCCGATCATCGCCACCGGCCACCTCACCACCGTCGGCGCTAGTGCCAGCGATTCGGTAAGGGAAATTTACGTCGGCAGCCTCGAAGCCTTCCCCACCAATGCCTTCCCGCCCGCTGCCTACATTGCCCTTGGGCATATTCACCGGCCGCAGAAGGTCGCGGGGCTGGAGCATATCCGCTACAGCGGCTCACCCATCGCCCTGAGCTTCGACGAGGCCAAACAGCAAAAAGAAGTGTTGCTGCTGGAGTTTGCCGCAAGCACGCTGCAGGCCGTCACAGCGCTGCCCGTGCCCTGCTTTCAACCCATGGCCAGCCTGCGCGGCTCGCTCAAGGACCTGGCCACCAGCATCGCTGCCCAAGCCAGCCTGGGCACGCCTGAACGGCCCGTGTGGCTGGAAATCCAGGTCAGCACCGACGACTACCTCAACGACCTGCAAAGCCATATCAACACGCTCTGCGAAGGGCTACCCGTTGAAGTGCTGCGCATCCGCCGCGAACGCGGCACCAGCGCCGCCAACCTCGCCAGCAGCGCCCGCGAAACCCTGGACGAACTAACCGCCGAAGACGTATTTGCCCGCCGGCTGCAACTCGAACAGCTGGACGAGGCTGACACTCAGCGTCTGCAAGGGCTCTATCGGGAAGTGCTGGAGGGGTTGGACAGGACTTAGGGTGGAACGAAGCGAACAGCTTGATTCTGTAGCCCGGACTACGCCTGCAGCTAATCTAGGCTACGGTGTAATTGCCAGTTGCCAGCATGCTGTCGGGTTGGTGTATAACCTGCCAGATACCCCACAGATGGCCTGTAACCAGCGGCCTAGACAGGGGTAGTAAGAGCGATCAGGAATGTTATACACCACGCCTGTTCGGGGAGTTATACACCAGTTGGTGTCTATTTATAGTTAGCCCTCACGGCAGAATAATGGTTATCCAAAACACTATCGGCGCACTGCTCTTCTCTGCTTACGCGAAAGGCCGGATACTGGCTGCCGAAGAAGCTATCTTTAAACATACGCAACTAGAACCTCGTCTTCCTCCTGGGATGAGCGTCGACTCACTTGAAGCAGTACTAGTCGTACTTAAACCCCAAGTGCCCCTCGACGCCGTCACGATTTCTTGCAAGTGGGTTAAGGTTCCAGGCCCTTGGGATGATCGACCATCTGGAGAATGCTTGGATGCACAATCTTGGGTGCTTGATGATAAACTTGTTCTCATTGGCACAGAGGACAGCGATAGTCTTAGCTTCCGTTTAACAGAGCATGGCCTCTTAAACGCGCCTTACCCGGTTAACTACTGTAACGAAGGCTTTGAGATCGTGTTGCCACTGGTTCCTGCGTGCCGGATAACGTCGTTGCACTTCATAGTGGCATCCAATCATTACCCAGAGCCTGTAGATTGCTCTGCTTGGTATGCCGTTGATGTACCTCACGGACACGTATTGACCGCCGTAGGTGAGGGCTAACAACTGGTTCAAATCGCTCGCTCTGCTCGCTGGGACGGGCTAAAGCCCGCCCCTTAACCAAACGTTAGCTCATAAGAAAAATATGCGTAGATCAATAAATATTATCTTTAGTATCTATGTTGCTTTACATGGCATAAAAGCCTTTGCCACTCCGCTCTCTATTGTCAACTGCGCTAGTAACAACGAACACACAGAAAATACAAAGATAAAACTTGATAGCGACAAAGATC
Source organism: Gammaproteobacteria bacterium (assembly GCA_018826895.1). GTDB lineage: Bacteria > Pseudomonadota > Gammaproteobacteria > Pseudomonadales > Pseudomonadaceae > Aquipseudomonas. The sequence goes on along the minus strand of JAHJYA010000036.1, from coordinate 622 downwards.
AACTGGAAGATCTTTCATATGAAGTTAACTTTCCTGCACGCATTGAGTACGGAAGAAAAGCGCATACTGCAAACCAAACCCCACATGTAGCCATGAAAATAGGAGATAAATGGCTAGCCGGAAGTAACAGAGGCGAATGGGGTGGCGAACTGGTACTTATAGAACCCGACAAAACTCACAAAATATTACTCAAAGACAATATCCATGAAATATTCAGAACAGAATTCGGCATAATCGTTGTTGCCGGTCTTTCTCACCTAATCAATAGCAGTGGTCGAGTATATTTATTAAGAGAAAATGGCTCAACTTTAGATTACACGTTGTTGTTCGGTCTTGATGCAGCCCCAGAAAAATCATGGATGACCTCAGAAGGTGAGATTTTCATAAATACAAGCTATGGAACCTCCATCATAAGACCCGATGGCACGCTAAAAAGAGCTTTGTGTAAAAATCACGAGTACATAAAATTCAAAGGCCAGTCCTGAGTATATGCAGCTAACAACTGGTATATGGACTCTCCCCACAAGTAGTGAGCAAAGCTTCTCTTCTGCACCTGTCGTCAGCGCGGTTGCATTCGTATATCCGGCCTGTGATGGGCGCTTCGCCCTGGCCATTCTGTAGT
>JAHJYA010000035.1 GCA_018826895.1 Gammaproteobacteria bacterium | reverse complement strand
TTGCTTGCGCTTGCCAGCGTACTCGGCGTCGGCGAAGGTCATCTGCTTCATCGGGAAACTCGGTGGGTGGGGTCGCGGTATTTTGCCAAATCAGAAAGTCTTTTTCAGAGTTTCCCTAATTACCCTTCAAAAATGGTTGGTTCACTTACCCAGCTATTGGCAAAACATGGCAATGTAAAAAAGGCTTATTTGGCGCTTATGCATGACACATCCGTTGACGAAAAGCCTCATCTAGTAATTGGTATCGAAGCAGATGGTGATATTGAAAAAGTTATGAGGGAAGCAGACAACGTAGCTGGGGATACCGCGCCTAAGGGCGAACCAGTCGATTTATATAGAGTCAAAGATAATGAGTCGGGTGTTAGCGAGTATTTTATTAATCAAACAAAGCCTTTCTATGAGAAAAAATGGGGTTCTAAACTTCGCTCGTGGTTTAGTTCAGGTAAGGCATAACAAGGCATATATGGGCTCTCCCCACAAGCAGTGAGCAAAGCTTTTCTTCTGCACCTGTCTTCAGCGCGGTTGTATTCGTATATCCGGCTTGTGATGGGCGCTTGGCCCTGGCCATTCTGTAGTTCGCGCAGCGGGGGCCAAGCGTTCAATCTATCACAGGGATCATGATTGTTATCGGCCTTATTCCGCTGCAGGACTCGCCTGTTCCGACAGTGCTGCTGCTCACCACAACCACATGAAAACCATCACCTCTTACTGATTGCTACGCCGTCAAGGGGGCTTTTGATCGTTCCTAAGCTCTGCGTAGGAATACAGCCCACGACGCTCCGCGTCCACTTGCAGGCTATGCGCACTTGAATCCGCTGGCGACTCAGACCGTCGCAGATGGCTTCCACGCGAGCGTGGGAGCCATGTAAAAAACACATAACACTTAACTACACTCCGGGCTTTCGGTCCTCTGTGGGACACGGTAACGTGTGGCCCTTAGCAAAGCGTTATACCCCTACCGGGAGGTCAGTATGCAAGGTAGCTTTTCAGTGCGAGTAACCCCCTACGTCGAGTCGGAGCTTGCTAGCGCCGCGCAGGCAAGGTCTGCCGGTGATAAGCAGTTAGAATTTATTCATCTGGAGCGGGCTCATGTGATTGGCCAGGAGTCAACGTATTGGCATGTAAAAGTCCATGTGCTAATGCTGCTCTGGGCTGTTCGCAACCATTCAGTGCAAGAAGCTATCGGTCAGCTCTTTCGGATAGTTGGCGCTGCAACTAAAACAGCATTTGGGTTGGTGCCACAAGGTAATACAGGGGGAGCCAACGTTAGTCCGTTCAGGAAAATGCCAATAGCACCAGACTTGGCAGATTTGGTTCAGAAGGCAAAGTCCGATGTATAACAATACTCGTCACGCGGATTGATCGTTCCCACGCTCTGCGTGGGAATGCAGCCCACGACGTTACGCGTCCACTTGCAGGCTATGCGCACTTGCATCCGCTGGCGACGCAGAGCGTCGCAGGCTTGCTACCACGCTAATCAACACACCCCCATACTTCCACAACCATTCAATCCCACCCCTTCGGGCATTCCACGCAGCCTTCCATATTGGCGCCCTGGAAGTTGCCGTAGTGGGTGCGGCTGCCGGTGAGGTTGGCGTTGGCCAGGTTGGCGCCGCCCAGTTTTACTTCTTGCAGGTTGGCGTCTTGCAGGTGGGCGCCTTTGAGGTCGGCTTTGCTTAGCCAGGTCATTTCCAGGTTGGCGGCTTGCAGTTGGGCGTTGTGCAGGGTGGCGCTGGAGAGGCGGGCGAACTCCAGGTTGGCGGCGCGCAGGTTGGCGCCGTCGAAGTTGGCGGCCTGGGCGAATAGGCCCCAGCCGCGGATGGCCACCAGGGTGGCGCCGGAGAAGTCGGCCACGCGCAGGTTGCTTTGCTGCAGGCTGGCGCGGGTGAGGTTGGCGCCGCGCAGGTTGGCTTTTTCCAGGTTGGCCAGGTCGAGGTTGCTATGGCGCAGGTCGGCTCCGGCGAGGTCCGCACCGGCCAGGTTGATGCGGCGCATGTCGAGGTTGCGCAGGTCGGCGCCGCGCAGGTTGGCGTTGGGGCATTGGCTGTCGGGGGCAATGCGGCAGCCGTTGATCTGGGGTGCGCCGTCGTCTTCGGCGCCGATGGCGTGGCTACCGATGACCAGCAGCAGGACCGGGATCAGCAAGGGCAGGTAGTTCATGGTGAGTCCTCGGGGGATGGTGGGTAAGGCTGTCGCGGCTAAAGCCCCTCCCACGGGAGATGGGTTAGGGTCGCGTCTACGATGCAATGTCGGTTTGTGGGAGGGGCCGGGCGGCGTTCCGCTTTAGCCGCGACGTTTTCAGCGCATTCAAGGTTTATCGCGAATAAATTCGCTCCTACGGGGATGGTTGCTTTCCACAAATCTGCTTTTGTGGGGCATGGCGCCACCTAGGTGCGCCATGCGTGATGGTTAGCGTTGTGCGGTTTTGTTGTCCCAGCTGGGTAGTTTGAATACCCAGAAGGAGCCGCCCTGGGCGACCGGTTTGGTCAGTTCGGCCATGTCGCCGCCCCACAGCGGTACGGCGCCGCCGTAGCCAGTGGTCACGCCGATGTATTGCTCGCCGTCCTGTTCCCAGGTGATGGGCGGGGAGATGATTCCGGTGCCGGTCTGGAACTTCCACAGCTCCTTGCCGTTCTTCGCGTCGAAGGCTTTGAAGTAGCCGTCGCCGGTGCCGGTAAACACCAGGTTGCCCTTGGTCGCGAGCACGCCGGCCCACAGCGGTAGGCGCTCTTTGTGTTCCCAGACGACCTTGCCGGTGGTGGGATTCATCGCGCGCAGGATGCCGACGTGGTCGTCATACAGGCGCTTGATGCGAAAGCCCATGCCCAGGTAGGCAGAGCCGGCCTTGTAGGTGGCTTCTTCGGCCCAGTAATCCTCCTTCCAGTGGTTGGCCGGTACGTAGAACAGGCCGGTGTCCTGGCTGTAGGCCATGGGGTTCCAGTTTTTGCCGCCGAGGAAGGGCGGCGAGACCTCCACCGCTTTGCCCTTGCTTTCGCCGGGCTCTGGTTTCGGTGGGCGCTGGCCGGCGTTCTCCACCGGGCGCCCGGTTTTCAGATCGATGTGGCTGGCCCAGGTGATCTTGTCGACGAAGGGGAAGGCGTTCTGCAGTTTGCCGTTGGCCCGGTCGACCACGTAGAAGAAGCCGTTGCGGTCGGCGTGGGCGGTGGCTTTGACGGTCTTGCCGGCTGCATCCTTGTAGTCGAACAGCACCAGTTCGTTGTTGCCGGAGAAGTCCCAGGCGTCGTTCGGGGTGTGCTGGTAGAACCACTTTACTTCGCCAGTGGTGGGGTCTACGCCGACTTGCCCGGAGGTGTAGAGGCTGTCGAAGTCTTTCGGCTCGCCGCCTTCGGCGGTGCGTGCCCAGCCGTTCCAGGGGGCCGGGTTGCCGGCGCCGATGATGATGGTGTTTGTTTCGGCATCGAAGCTTGCGCTCTGCCATGGCGCGCCGCCGCCCTGGCTCCAGGCCGGGACTTTGCCGGTGGGCGAGTTGGGGTCATCGGGCCAGGAAGGCGCTTTGACGTCGCCGGTCGGGGTGCTGTCTTTGCCGTTCAGGCGGCCCATATGGCCTTCGACGAAGGGCCGCATCCAGACTTCTTCGCCGGTGTCCGGGTCGCGGGCGAACAGCTTGCCGACCACGCCGAACTCGTCGCCGGAGCTGCCGTGGATCAGCAGGGTCTTGCCGCTCTTCTGGTCTTTCACCAGGGTCGGCGCACCGGTCATGGTGTAGCCGACGGCATGGTCACCGAATTTCTTGTTCCATACCACTTTGCCGGTGTCCTTGTTCAGCGCCACGACGCGGGCGTCGAGGGTGCCGAAGTAGATCTTGTCGCCGTAGATCGCGGCGCCGCGGTTGACCACGTCGCAGCACGGGCGAATGTTGTCTGGCAGGCGGTGGTTGTAGGTCCACAGGCGTTTGCCGGTTTTCGCGTCGAGGGCGAACACCCGCGAGTAGGAGCCGGTCACGTAGATCACGCCGTCGTGGACGATGGCCTGGGATTCCTGGCCGCGCTGCTTCTCGTCGCCGAAGGAGAACGACCAGGCCGGGGTCAGCTTGAACACGTTGTCGGCGTTGACCTGGGCCAGCGGGCTCCAGCGCTGGGCGTTGGTGCCCATGCCGTACTGCAGCACGTTGTTGGTGCTGAGGTGGTCGTTGGCGATGTCGTCCCAGGTGACCGGCTTGGCCATGGCCTGGCTGCCCAGGCTCAGGCCGCCGACCAGCAGCAGGCAATTTAGAGTGAGCGCCAATGGGCGCGGCGAGCTGGGTAACGTTCTTGTTGTCATGGTGGGTTTCCCATCGTGGTGAAGAGGCTGCCGGTGCAAGCCGAGTGGCGACCTGGCGAGTGGATGATGGGAAGTACAGGGCCCCGGCGGATACGGAAAAACACCCGCGCTTGCCGGGAAAAATGCCCAGCGCCCTTATGACTTGGCCTTGCTGCAAAAGCACCGTGCCAGGGGGCCTTAGGCCCTACTACCAAGGGACGAGATGCGAGCCACCAAAGCAGCATTCGTCCTGCCTCGCGGCCTTTCTAAGATGCCTGCAAGCAAGCTCCAGGCGGGCTGATGCGTGCACCTATTACAAGAACGAGGTAGTGATCATGACAAGCAAACTCAAAGGCGCGATGGCCGCCGTACTGCTGACCTGCTCCAGCGCCCTCTGGGCCCACGGGGACGTGGTGCCGCAGGCGGTGAAGACCGAGGGGCTGGAGCCGCTGGGCAGTGAGTGGCTGGAAGAGAACCCCTACCGCGACAACGCGCGGGCCATCGAGATTGGTTCCTCGGCCTACAACCAGAACTGCGCGGCCTGCCATGGCCTGGAGGCTAAATCCGGTGGTATCGCCCCCGATCTGCGCCTGCTCGAGGCGGGTGCGATGGGCGATGAGTGGTTCAAGGAGCGGGTGATCAACGGCGCCGTGCGTGATGGTCGCGTGTACATGCCGAAGATGGCCGACTACCTGAGCCAGGAAGCGCTCTGGGCGATACGCAGCTACCTGGAAAGCGTGGCCGTGACGGAGTGATCAACATGCCCCGGCTGCTGCTGTGCCTGCTGTTACTCGGCCTGCCCTGGCTGGCTCAGGCCCAGGTGCGCAGCTACGACTCGATTGTCGACTCCAGCGTGCTCAAGGTCGCGCTCTATGACGACTTTGCACCCTACAGCTTTCGCCAGCAGGGCGAGCCGCGCGGGGTGGATTACGCCCTGGCCAAGGCGCTGGCCGATGGCCTTGGCCTGCGCCTGGAGGTGATCTGGGCGCCGCCTGGTGAGAAGCTCGACGACGACTTGCGCGACTTGATCTGGAAGGGCCACTACCTGCGCCCTGGGGTGCTCGCCGATGTGATGCTGCGGGTGCCTTACGACCGCGCGTTCTCCTACAAGAGCAACGAGTTCGGCGAGCTGATCAATGAGCTGGTGGTGATGTTCGCCCCTTACCAGCGCGAGCGCTGGCAGGTGGCCTACGACCGCCGCCAGATCGAAGCGGTGCCGAGTATTGCGGTGTTCCAGCGTCATCCCATCGGTGTGGAGGTGGAGAGCGTGCCGTCCTTTTACCTATCGTCGGTGTTCGACGGTCTGGTGCGCGAGCAGACCCATCACTACCCCAATCCGCAGCAGGCCTTTGCCGGCCTGAAGCGCGGCGAGGTGCATGCGGTGATGGCCATGCGTGGCGAAATCGACTGGCAACTGGCTCAGGCCGGCAACCCCGACCTGGCCCTGGCCGAGAACGCCTACCCGAACATGGGCAAGCAGGTCTGGGATATCGGCATGGCCGTGCACGAGAGCAACCGGCAACTGGCCTATGCCCTGGAAGAACAGCTGGAAACCCTGATCCTCGACGGGCGGGTCAAGGCGATCTACGCCGAGTACGGCCTGCGTTATGAGCTGCCGGGGTTGTATCAGGACGTCGAGTGACGCACGCACCGCGAGGAGGTGGCAGATGGGCTGGGACTGGCGCGGTTATATGATGCTGGCGGTCTTCGCGTTGCCCTGGCCCAGCCAGGCCGCGCAGGTGGACCCCGTGCCCTCGGTGATGTGGGACTACTATCACGCGCGCCTGCTCGACGGCGCGCCCTTCGTCTTCGATGAACGGGTACGCGTGCAGGTGCCGCCCTTTGCCGAGGATGCCCGCCAGGTGCCGATCGAGGTCGACGCCAGCGCCTACGATGGCGAGGTGGTGCGCATCCTGGCATGGGCTGAGCTCAACCCGATCGCGCAGATCTTCGACTTCCGCCCCGGTGAGCAGGTGCGGGCGCGCCTGGCCATCCGTATTCGGGTCGAGCAGGCCACCCCGATCCGCGCGGCGGTGCTGACCCGCGACGGCCTCTGGCATATCGGCTCGGCCCAGGTGGATGCCGCCGGCGGCGGCTGCACCGCGCCCAGCGTGGTACGCGCCGAAGCGGGCTGGGAAGAGCGCCTGGGGCAGGTGCTCGGCAAACGTTACCCCCTGGCCGACGCCAGCCGCCTGCGCCTGCAGGTCGCCCACCCGATGGACAACGGCCTGGTTGGCGGCATCCCCGAATTCTTCCTCAACCAGGCTGAACTGCGTGACAGCGCTGGTAACAACCTGGCGACTTTGGAACTGTTTGCCGCCGTCAGCGAAAACCCCACCATCAGCCTGGAGGTGAAGGGCGAGGGCGCAACCGAACTGTGGCTGCGCGATAACAATGGCAACGAGTTTCGTGCAGCGTTTTAACGGGGCTGATTGGCCGCATGGCCGGTGCGCACGGCGCAGGAGGAATGCAATGCGTTGGATACTACTGTTGCTAAGTCTGGCGTTTGGCTCGGCCCAGGCCGAGTTGAGTTATGCGTTGCAGCCCAAACAGATCGCCGACGACGTCTGGCTGCTCGAAGGCAGCACCGACAACTTCTCCCCGGCCAATGGCGGCAATATCGTCAATACCGCGTTTATCGTCACGGCAGACGGTGTGTTGGTGATCGACAGCGGCCCGTCGAGGGCCTACGGCGAAGCGCAGCGGGCGGCCATCGCCACGGTGACCGACAAACCGGTAATCGCCCTGTGGCTGACCCATCATCACCCTGACCATGTGCTAGGCAATCAGGCCTATAAGGATGTGCCCATCGCGGCCCTGGCTGGCACTCGGCAGTTGCTGGCGGAGCAGGGCGAGGCCATGGCGGAGAATATGTACCGCCTGGTCGGCGACTGGATGCGCGGTACCGAGGTGGTATTGCCCACCGCCACCCTGGAGGCGGGGGAAGTGCGGGTGGGTGATCGGGTGCTGAGCCTGCTGGCCCTGAGCGGGCATACCGGCGCCGACCTGGCGATTTTCGATACGCGCAGCGGCGTGCTCTTGGCCGGCGACCTGCTGTTCTACCAGCGGGCGCTGACCACCCCCGGCACGCCGAGCCTCGACACTTGGCTGGCCGACCTCGATCAGCTCCAGGCGCTGCCCTGGACACTACTCGTGCCGGGGCACGGGCCAGTGGCCAACAACGCGGCGCCGTTCGAGCAGATGCGCGATTACCTGGGCTGGCTTGATGGCGTGCTGCGCGAGGGCGCGGCCCAGGGCGCCGAGATGAACGAACTGATCCGCGCGCACATCCCTGAGCGCTTTGCCGCGATCAGCCTGAGCCGCTACGAGCTGATCCGCAGCGTCAGTCATCTGTACCCGTGTTATGAGCGGGGTGTGATGACGCGGGTGGATCAAGAGCGAGTTGCAGCAACGCTATCGCGTAGGAGCGCCGCCCCGGCGCGAAGCTTTTGGGTTTGTCTGCACCAGCGCTGGCTGGCCGCTATTCGCCGCGGGGCGCGGCTCCTACACAATCGCGCTGAAACCATCATCGCGTCGATGGTTCCCACGCTCTGTGTGGGAACCCCGTTTGGGACGCTCTGCGTCCGTTGTGGCGAGACGCGGAGCGTCTCTGGATGCATTCCCACGCGGACGGTTCGACGTCTCGACGTGGGAACGATCAATCGGGGATGCTGGATACGCCGCCCAGTAGGAGCGCCGCCTCGGCGCGAAGCTTTTGGGCTTGCCTGCACCAGCGCTGACTAGCCGCTATTCGCCGCGGGGCGCGGCTCCCACCGATGCAAGCTGCAGCACCGCTATCACGTAGGAGCGCCGCCCCGGTGCGAATAAATTCGCTCCTACGACAAGCAATCGTGGCTGTTGCATCCATGTCGGCGTCCCTTCAAGCCTGAGTGCCTGAATGCAACACGGCCAGGGTGCGCGTCCCGTAGGTTGATGCTCTACGGGGCGCGGCCCTGGCCGCGAGGTGAGGCTATGGGGACGAAGGGTTACAGCGTGGCTTCGACCGCCGGTACGTTATCTTCCAGCTCCACGGTGTCCGGGGCGACCGGGGTGAAGGTCAGCTCCAGGCGCTCGCTGCTCCAGGCGCGGGTTTTGTTGGTCAGCTCCAGATCGCCTTCCAGTTTCTGGCCGTAGGAGGGGATGATCTCCTTCAGCTTGGTCTGCCAGGCTTCGCTCTGCAGTTTGTCCTTGAAGGTGCGCTCAAGCAGGTGAAGCATGATCGGCGCTGCGGTCGAGGCGCCTGGCGAGGCACCCAGCAGGGCGGCGATGCTGCCGTCTTCAGAGCTGACGACTTCGGTGCCGAACTGCAGCACGCCGCCTTTGTCGTCATCCTTCTTGATGATCTGCACACGCTGACCAGCTTGCAGCAGGCGCCAGTCTTCGTCTTTGGCCGCCGGGAAGTAGTTACGCAGCGAGTCCATGCGGTCGTCCTGGCTCTGCACCAGTTGACCCATCAGGTAGGTGGTCAGCGACATGTTATCCAGGCCGGCGTGGGCCATCGGCATGACGTTGTGGGTGGTCAGGCTGCCGAACATGTCCGTCCAGGAACCGTTTTTCAGGAACTTGGTGGAGAAGGTGGCGAATGGGCCGAACAGCAGCGCCTTCTTGCCATCGATCACGCGGGTGTCCAGGTGCGGTACCGACATGGGCGGCGAACCGACCGAAGCCAGGCCGTAGACCTTGGCCTGGTGCTGGCTGACCAGCTCCTGGTTGTTGGTGACCAGCCACTGGCCGCCAACCGGGAAGCCAGCGTAGCCGTCAGCCTCGGGGATGCCGGATTTCTGCAGCAGCTTGAGGGCGCCACCGCCTGCACCGATAAACACGAAGCGGGCATTGACGGCGATTTCTTTCTCGCCATTGGCCAGGTCGGCGACCACGACCTTCCAGGTGTCGTCATCGTTACGCACGATGTCGCGCACTTCATGCTGCAGGTGCAGGTTGAAGGTGTCGGTCTTGCTGTTCAGCGAGTCGACCAGCTGGCGGGTGATTTCGCCGAAGTTGACGTCTGTGCCGAAGGTCACGCGGGTGGCCGCGAGTTTTTCGTTGCCTTGACGCTCGGCCATGACCAGCGGCACCCACTCGGCGATCTTGGCCGGATCTTCGGAGTATTCCATGCCGCGGAACAGGGTGCTGTGCTGCAGGGTCTCGTAGCGCTTCTTGAGGAAGGCGGCGTTCTTCTCACCCCAGACGAAGCTCATGTGCGGGACGTTGTTGATAAACGACTTGGGGTTGTTGAGGATGCGCTGCTCGACCTGGTAGGCCCAGAACTGCTTGGAGATCTCGAAGGATTCGTTGATCGCCACCGCTTTGCTGATGTCGATGGTGCCGTCGGGCTTTTCCGGGGTGTAGTTCAGCTCGGCCAGGGCCGAGTGACCGGTACCGGCGTTGTTCCAGGCGTTGGAGCTTTCATCGGCGACCTGATCGAGGCGCTCGTAGAGGTCGATGGTCCAGGTCGGCTCCAGCTCGGTGAGGTAAGTGCCCAGGGTGGCGCTCATGATCCCGCCGCCGATCAGCAGTACGTCCACGGTTTTTTCGGGCTCGGGCTGCTTGGCGCAACTGATTACGCTCAGGCATAGCAGGGGTAGTAGCAGTTTTTTCATTAGGCAGACCATTTGGCAGATGAATGTGGCACACGACGGCCGGGCCGACGGGCAGTGAAGCTGCGGTGCAAGGCAGGCGCGTGGGCGACCGGTGCGGACTGTCGTGGCGCCCCTGTAAAGCAAAAGCGATGCCGAAACGTTTCAGCTGCCGGTATTACGCCGCTTTAGCGGCAATCTGCCGCAATCGATGCCCCGGCTCTGGCGGGAATTCGCCAGCAAGCTATCGATTTTCCCGAAATGCCTGGCGAGTTCCCGCCACCGGCTCTGTCGGTCTGGTCTGCGGGCCGGTATTGCTACCAAGGGATGAGTGAAATCGGCACTGCGTTCAATTGTTGGACACCCCCTGCAAGCCAAGAATTCCGGGCAGGCCGGGAAAACTTCCCGGTGATAACAATGAACCCGCTGAGGTAGCCGCAATGAAACACCACGGTCTTCGCAAGCCTTTCGCTCTCACGGCGCTGTGTGCCGCCATGCTTCTGCCCGGCGCCGCTGCCTGGGCCGCCGTCACCGACCAGGAAATCCTCGCTGACGCCACCACCACCCATGAGATCGTCACCAACGGCATGGGCCTGCAAGGCCAGCGTTACAGCCCGCTCGACATCCTCACCAGCGATAACGTCAAGGAGCTGCGCCCGGTCTGGACCCTGTCCTTCGGCGGCGAGAAACAGCGCGGCCAGCAGGCTCAACCGCTGATCAAGGATGGCGTGATGTACGTGACTGCCTCCTACTCGCGCGTGTTTGCCGTGGATGCGCGCACCGGCCGCGAGCTGTGGCAGTACGATGCGCGCCTGCCCGAAGACATCCGTCCGTGTTGCGACGTAATCAACCGTGGCGTGGCGCTGTACGACGACCTGGTGATCTTCGGCACCCTGGACGCCAAGCTGGTGGCGCTGAACAAGGACACCGGCAAGGTGGTGTGGCGCAAGAACGTCGCCGACCACAAGGCCGGTTACTCGATCACCGCGGCGCCGCTGGTGGTCAATGGCAAGCTGATCACCGGGGTGTCCGGCGGCGAGTTCGGCGTGGTCGGCAAGATCGAGGCCTATGATCCGAAGAACGGCGACCTGCTGTGGAGCCGGCCGACCGTCGAAGGCCATATGGGCTATGTCTACAAGGATGGCAAGGCCATTGAGCACGGCATCAGCGGCGGCGAAGCCGGCAAGACCTGGCCCGGCGACCTGTGGAAGACCGGTGGCGCGGCGCCCTGGCTGGGCGGCTACTACGATGCGGAAACCAACCTGCTGCTGTTCGGCACCGGCAACCCGGCGCCGTGGAACTCGCACCTGCGTCCGGGCGACAACCTGTATTCCTCTTCACGCCTGGCGCTGAACCCGGATGACGGCACGATCAAGTGGCACTTCCAGACCACGCCCCACGACGGCTGGGACTTTGACGGCGTCAACGAGCTGATCTCCTTCAACTACCAGGAGGGCGGCAAGACCATCAAGGCCGCCGCTACCGCCGACCGCAACGGCTTCTTCTATGTGCTGGACCGTACCAACGGCAAGTTCATCCGTGGCTTCCCCTTCGTCGACAAGATCACCTGGGCCAAGGGTCTGGATAACAACGGCCGGCCTATCTACGACGACAACAACCGTCCAGGTTCGCCGAACGCGGCGCAGAAGGGCACCAGCGTGTTCTCCGCACCGGCCTTCCTCGGTGCGAAAAACTGGATGCCGATGGCCTACAGCCAGGACACCGGGTTGTTCTACGTACCGTCCAACGAGTGGGGCATGGACATCTGGAACGAGGAAATCGCCTACAAGAAAGGCGCGGCCTACCTGGGGGCCGGCTTCACCATCAAGCCGCTGAACGAGGACTACATCGGCGTGCTGCGCGCCATCGACCCGAAAACCGGCAAGGAAGTCTGGCGGCAGACCAACTACGCGCCGCTATGGGGCGGAGTGATGACCACCAAGGGCAATCTGGTATTCACCGGCACCCCGGAAGGCTTCCTGCAGGCCTTCAATGCCAAGACCGGTGAGAAGGTCTGGGAATTCCAGACCGGCTCCGGCGTGCTCGGCTCACCCGTAACCTGGGAAATGGACGGCGAACAGTACGTTTCGGTGCTCTCCGGCTGGGGTGGCGCAGTACCGCTGTGGGGCGGTGAAGTGGCCAAGCGGGTGAAGAACTACAACCAGGGCGGCATGCTCTGGACCTTCAAACTGCCCAAGGAACTGGTGGCCAAGCGCTAAGCGCCAGGTAACGACAATGGCCGGCAAAAGCCGGCCATTGTCGTTTGCGCAGCCTGCGTGGTCAGGTCCTGCGGTGCCTCAATGCATAGGGAGAGGGCGGACAGCCGCTTGCGAACCTTTCCTGCTGTGGGTTGCCAACTGTTACTGGCAGCACGCGTGGGCAGCAGCGCCTATGCTGAGTAACCGAGGGCTAAGGCTCTGCCTTGCGGCATCCGGCCGGGCTGTCTACTACCAAATGAGTAGTCGCCCTGTGCCATGGACGCATACCGGCCACGCCCGCCGCTTCCTAATATCGAACCATGCCCTGCGCCGCGTTCCGGCAGCAGGCTCCGACAACAAGAGAGGTCAGCACCATGATTTACGCTAAACCCGGCACTTCAGGCGCAGTCATCACCCTCAAGCCGCGCTACGGCAACTACATCAACGGTGAGTTCGTCGCCCCGGTGGGTGGCCAGTACTTCACCAACACCAGCCCGGTGGATGCCTCGGTGATCGGCGAATTCCCGCGTTCCGACGCCAAGGACATCGACAAGGCCCTCGACGCCGCCCACGCGGCCGCCGATGCCTGGGGCAAGACCAGCGTGCAGAACCGCGCCATGGTGCTGCTGAAAATCGCCGACCGTATCGAAGCCAACCTCGAACTGCTGGCCGTGGCCGAAACCTGGGACAACGGCAAGGCCGTGCGCGAAACCCTCAACGCCGACGTGCCCCTGGCCGCTGACCACTTCCGTTACTACGCC
>JAHJYA010000034.1 GCA_018826895.1 Gammaproteobacteria bacterium | reverse complement strand
GGTGATCTCTCTGTGGGAGGGGCCGGGCGGCGATCCGCTTTAGCCGCGACAGGCCATATCGCGGCTAAAGCCCCTCCCACGACGCGTTGCGGCTTGTTCATAAGGTGCGTCGGCATCACTGCACCTCCGCCATCACAAGTTTTGCCTGCGCAGGCTGCTTCGCCTGGACCACATCCTCGATCAATACAGCTGCCACCAGCTCGGCAATATCCTTGACCTCCGGGCGCGGGCCGACCACGCCTTCGAGCATCGCCGTGCACTGCGGGCAACCCACGGCCACCAGCTCGGCACCGGTTTCCTTGATATCGCCCATGCGCATATCGGGAATGCGCTGCTTGCCAGGAATATCGGTGATCGGCGCGCCGCCACCACCGCCGCAGCAACGGGAGCGGAAGCCTGAGCGTTGCATTTCCTTCACCTCAATGCCAATGGCATTCAGCACATTGCGCGGCGCTTCGTACTCACCGTTGTAACGGCCCAGGTAGCAAGGGTCGTGGTAGGTGACCGAGCCGCCTTTGTGGGTGCCAAGGTTGAGTTTCTGGCCAGTAATCAGCTCATCCATATAGGTGCTGTGGTGCAGCACCTGGTAGCCGCCGCCCAGCTCGCCGTATTCGTTTTTCAGCACATGGAAACTGTGCGGGTCGCAGGTGACGATGCGCTTGAACTGGTACTTGGCCAGGGTGGCGATATTGCGCTTGGCCAGCAGCTGGAAGGTCGCTTCATCGCCCAGGCGACGGGCCACGTCGCCGCTGTCGCGCTCTTCCAGACCGAGCACGGCGAAGTCGACCTTGGCGGCTTTCAGCACTTTGACAAAGGCGCGCAGGGTGCGCTGGTTGCGCATATCGAAGGCGCCGTCGCCGACCCAGAACAGCACGTCCACGCTTTGTTTGTCGCTCATCAGTGGCAGGTTCAGGTCCGCCGCCCAGTTAAGCCGACCACCGGGGTTGAAGCCGCCGGGGTTGTCGGTGGCGATCAGGTTGTCCAGCACCTCAGCGCCCTTGTTCGGCGTCGCGCCTTTTTCCAGGGTCAGATGGCGACGCATATCGACGATGGCGTCGACGTGCTCGATCATCATCGGGCATTCCTCGACGCAGGCGCGGCAGGTGGTGCAGGACCACAGCGTCTCGGCATCGACCAGGGCCTTGCCGTTCAGATTGACGATGGGCAGGTGCGGGCCGCCGCTATGTTCGCCAATAGCTTTGCCTGGGTACGGCGAGCCGGCAAACTTGGCATCCGTACCGCCGGCCAGGCCGACCACCATGTCCTGAATCAACTTCTTCGGGTTGAGCGGCTGGCCAGCGGCGAAGGCTGGGCAGGCCGCCTCGCACTTGCCGCATTGCACGCAGGCATCGAAGCCGAGCAACTGGTTCCAGGTGAAGTCCGTGGGTTTTTCCACGCCCAGCGGGGCTTTTGGGTCAGCCAGATTCAGCGCTTTGAGGCCGGTCGAGCGGCCGCCACCGAAGCGTTCACTGCGGCGGTGCCAGGCCAGGTGCAGGGCGCCAGCAAAGGCATGCTTCATCGGCCCGCCCCAGGTCATGCCAAAGAACAGCTCGGACACACCCCAGGCCACGCCAATAGTCAGCAGCAGCGCGAGAAACCAGCCGCCAACGTCTGCAGGCAGAACACCGGCTACCGGCAAGGTGGCGATAAAGAAACTCACCGAGAACATCAGCAGGCTTTTCGGCAGGCGCATCCACGGACCTTTCGACAAGCGCGACGGCGGGTCGAGGCGGCGTTTGGCGACAAAGAGCGCGCCGACAAACATTAGCGCGGTGGCACCCAGCAGGGAGAAACCAAGAATGCGATTTTGCAGGCCAAACCCGTGCACCAGAATCGCCAGTACAGCAGCCAGAACAAAACCGCCCGCCGTGGCCACGTGGGTGTTGGCGATATATTTATCGCGGGCCACGACATGGTGCAGGTCGACCATATAGCGCCGTGGCATGGCCAGCAGCCCGCTCAGCCAGTCGACCTGGGCCTGGCGGCCACGGCGCCACATCAGAAAGCGCTTTGCCGCACCGATAACCGCAAGGGCCAGGGCGGCGAAGAGCAGGATGGGAAGGATGGTGTTCAACATTCGTTGGTCTCCTTAAAGGGACCACATAGGGCGACCAATATGATCGTGACCTTGGACATGGTTCCTGTCGGAGGGGCCGGGCGGCGATCCGCTTTAGCCGCGACAAGGTCAACAGCGTCGCGGCTAAAGCGGTACGCCGCCCGACCCCTCCCACACCGGTTCAGCGTTTTGATCAGAAGTCCTTGCACAGGCGCAGCGCATCGTAGATAGCCGCATGGGTATTACGCTGGGCCACGCAGTCGCCGATACGGAACAGCAGATAGCCGTCGCCCGCCTCGGATAAACAAGGCTGCGGCTGGATAGCAAACAGCGCTTCCACATCAATCTGGCCTTTGTTGCGCGAGCCTTCCTTGAGCGCGTAGTACAGGCGCTCATCCGGACGCACGCCGTTTTCCACCACCACCTGGTCGACCACCCGCTCCTCTTTCGCGCCGGTGTATTCGTTCTCCAGCACCGCCACCAGCTTGTCGCCTTCGCGGTAGACCTTTTCCAGCATCAGGTCGCCGGTCATGATCACTTCTTTCGGGTACAGGCTGCGGTAATAGGTCGGGAAACTGGTGCCGCCGATGGCCACGCCGGGCTTGATGTCGTCGGTGACGATCTCCACCTTGGCGCCTTTCTCGGCGATAAAGTCGGCCACTGACATGCCGGTAAATTCGCAGATGGTGTCGTAGACCAGCACGTTGTTGCCCGGAGCGACCGTGCCGTCGAGGATGTCCCAGCTGCTGACCACCAGACCTTCAGCCGCGCCCCAGTGTTCGTTCTGCTCCAGGAACGGATGGCCGCCGTTGGCCAGCACCACGATATCCGGGCGCAGGTCCATGATGCTGGCCTCGTCGGCACCGGTACCCAGGCGCAGGTCGATATTCAGGCGCGCCAGTTCCAGCTGGAACCAGCGTGTGATGCCGGCCATCTGGTCACGTTGCGGCGCCTTGGCGGCGAGGCTGATCTGCCCACCGAGGCTGTCCTTCTTCTCGAACAGGGTCACATCGTGGCCACGTTCAGCCGCCACTCGCGCGGCTTCCATCCCGGCTGGGCCGCCGCCGACAATCACCACCTTGCGCTTCGGCCCGCTGGTTTTTTCGATGATATGCGGCAGGCCCATATATTCGCGGCTGGTCGCGGCGTTCTGGATGCACAGCACATCCAGGCCCTGGTACTGGCGGTCGATGCAGTAGTTGGCGCCGACGCACTGCTTGATCTGGTCAACCTGGCCCATCTTGATCTTGGCGATCAGGTGCGGGTCGGCGATGTGCGCGCGGGTCATGCCGACCATATCGACATAGCCGCCTTCGAGAATCCTCGTGGCCTGGTTCGGGTCCTTGATGTTCTGTGCGTGCAGCACCGGCACCTTGACCACTTCCTTGATCCCGGCCGCCAGGTGCAGGAACGGCTCCGGCGGGTAGCTCATATTGGGGATGACGTTGGCCAGGGTGTTGTGGGTGTCGCAGCCTGATCCCACGACACCAATAAAGTCGATCATGCCGGTGGCGTCGTAATAGGCAGCGATCTGCTTCATGTCCTCATGGGACAGGCCGTCTGGGTGGAATTCGTCGCCGCAGATGCGCATACCGACGCAGAAGTCATCGCCCACCTCGGCGCGCACAGCCTTGATCACTTCCAGGCCGAACTTCATGCGGCCCTCGAAGGTGCCGCCCCATTCGTCGGTGCGCTTGTTGACCCGCGGCGACCAGAACTGGTCGATCATGTGCTGGTGTACGGCGGACAGTTCGACGCCGTCCAGGCCGCCTTCTTTGGCGCGGCGCGCGGCCTGGGCGTAGTTGCCGATCACCCGCCAGATTTCCTCGACCTCGATGGTCTTGCAGGTGGCGCGGTGCACCGGTTCGCGGATGCCCGACGGCGACATCAGGGTCGGCCAGTGGAAGCCGTCCCAGCGTGAGCGACGGCCCATGTGGGTAATCTGGATCATGATCTTGGCGCCATGCTTGTGCATGGCGTCGGCGAGATTCTGGAAGTGCGGAATGATCCGGTCGGTCGACAGGTTGACCGAGCTCCACCACTGCTGCGGGCTGTCGATGGCCACCACCGAGGAGCCGCCGCAGATCGCCAGGCCGATGCCGCCCTTGGCCTTCTCTTCGTAATACTGCACGTAGCGCTCGGTGGTCATGCCGCCGTCGGTGGCGTAGACCTCGGCGTGCGCGGTGCTGAGCACGCGGTTGCGGATGGTCAGCTTGCCGATCTGGATCGGCTGGAACATTGCTTCGAAGGCCATGACCTTCTCCTCGATTCGGCTGCGATGCGCTCACGGTGCGCGGTGTTCTTTCGTAGGGTGGATGGCCGCAGCCATCCACCGTGGCGTTGAGGTGAGGGCGGCTTACAGGGGCCGGGTGACGAACAGGCCATCATCGTGGCCCTCTTCGGAACCGCCGTATTCCTGCACGGTGACGGTGCGGATCGGGCTGCCCTTGGCGGCGAGAATCTGGTCGATGGCGCCGGAGAACCAGCCGGTGAACATGTAGTCCACCTTGCGCCCCACCTTGCCGTACACATAGACGAAGGCCGAGTGCTTGAGCTTGACCTCGGCATGGCCGGTTTCCAGGTCCAGCTTCTGCGTCTCGAACAGGCCCCAGCCGCGCTGTGACAGGCGTTTCATGTAGTGCTCGAACACTGCCGCGCCTTCCAGTCCGTGACACTCGGCCTCCTTCTCGCACCAGTGCCAGGCGGACTTATAGCCGGCCTTGTAGAGAATCTCGGCATAGGCGTCGGCGCCGAGCACTTCCTCGATGCCCATGTGGTTGTTGACGAAGAAGTGCCGCGGCACATAGAGCATCGGCAGGGCGTCGGTGGTCCAGACGCCGGTTTCGTCGTCGACGGCGATGGGCATTTCGGGTGCGTGGGTGGCCATGTATGCAAACTCCTGAGTTTGAACCGTAGGAGCGGCTTCAGCCGCGAAGCTTCAAGGC
>JAHJYA010000033.1 GCA_018826895.1 Gammaproteobacteria bacterium | reverse complement strand
TTAGCGCGATGCTGCGTTTCTCGATGGCTCATTTAGCCCACTAAACTTCGCATCTCGTGCCTTGCCTCGCGCTAAAACTGGCTCCGGCGCGGCCGCGAACGAAACGGGAACAGACCCTAGATGTGAAGAGGCCGGGCGCCCGATAGTGCAGCGGATACAGTCGGCTTGCCAACTGGCACAACGTAGCAGGCTTCTCAGATGCGACTGGGCTCAGTAACCTGCAGGCGTATGGCGGCGTCTATCGTCTGCACTCGCACAAGGCCACATCCTGCATGCCCGCACTTTCGTTTCGTCACTCCCTGCGCCGCTTGTGGGCGCTGGACAAGTTCAGCTACAGCCTGCGGGTGTTCATCGCCCTGAGCGGCAGCCTGCTGCTGTGCTGGTCGCAGGACTGGATGCATGCACTGATCCCGCTGTTTCTCGGCATCATCGCCAGCGCCCTGGCAGAAACCGATGACAGCTGGCAGGGCCGCCTGACCGCGCTGGTGGTTACCCTCGGCTGCTTCAGCGCCGCCGCTTATGCCGTTGAACTGTTGTTCCCCTATCCCTGGCTGTTCGTGATCGCCCTGGCTGTGTCGAGCTTTGCCCTGACCATGTTCGGGGCTCTGGGCGAACGCTACGCCACCCTCGGCTCGGCGACCCTGATCCTTGCCGTCTACAGCATGATCGGCGTTGAACAGCGCGGCGGCATGGCCGGGCTGTGGCTCGAACCATTGCTGCTGGTGGCCGGCGCCGCCTGGTACGGCGTGCTCTCGGTGATCTGGAACGCGCTGTTCGTCAACCAGCCGGTGCAGCACAGCCTGGCGCGGGTGTTCCGCGAGCTGGGCCAATACCTCAAGCTCAAGGCAGCGTTGTTCGAGCCGCTGCGTCAGCTCGATGTCGAGGAACGCCGCCTGGCCCTGGCGCAGCAGAATGGCCGGGTAGTCAGCGCGCTCAACGCGGCCAAGGAAATCATCCTGCACCGGGTTGGCAACAGCCGCCCCGGCCCCAAGGTCAGCCGCTACCTGAAGCTGTATTTCCTCGCCCAGGACATTCACGAGCGCGCCAGCTCCTCGCACTACCCGTACAACGAACTGGCCGAAGCGTTTTTCCACAGCGATGTGCTGTTCCGCTGCCAACGCTTGCTACGCCTGCACGGCAGCGCGTGCCATCGTCTGGCCCATGCCATCGAGCTGCGCCAACCGTTCGAGTACCGCACGCTGTGCAGCGATGCCCTGGACGATTTGCACCAGTCCCTGGAACACCTGCACCGCCAGAGCAACCCGGCCTGGCGCCACCTGCTGCGCTCGCTGCGTGCGCTGGCCGGCAACCTCGCCACCCTCGACCAGTTGCTGGGCAATGCCAGCAACCCCGACGCCCTGGCCGAAGAGCAGGACAGCAGCTTGCTTGACCGCGAGCCCCAGAGCCTGCGCGATGTCTGGGCACGCGTACGCCATCAGTTGACGCCGACCTCGCTGCTGTTTCGTCACGCCCTGCGCCTGTCCCTGGCCCTGGCGGCCGGTTATGGCGTGCTGCACCTGATCCACCCGACCCAGGGCTACTGGATTCTGCTGACCACCCTGTTCGTCTGCCAGCCCAACTACGGCGCGACTCGGCGCAAGCTGGTGCAGCGTATCGTCGGCACGGCCATCGGCCTGCTGATCGGCTGGGCGCTGTTCGACCTGATCCCCAATCCGTTGCTGCAAGCGTTGCTGGCAGTGGCCGCCGGGGTGGTGTTCTTCGCCACCCGCAGCAGCCGCTACACCCTGGCCACGGCGGCGATCACCCTACTGGTGCTGTTCTGCTTCAACCAGGTCGGAGATGGCTACGGGCTGATCGTGCCGCGCCTGGTCGATACCCTGCTCGGCAGCCTGATCGCCGGCCTGGCGGTGTTCCTGATCCTGCCGGACTGGCAGGGCCGCCGGCTGCACCGCGTGGTCGCCACCACCCTGAGCTGCAACAGCAACTACCTGCGTCAGATCATCCAGCAGTACGCCCACGGCAAGCGTGACGATCTGGCTTATCGCCTGGCCCGACGCAACGCGCACAACGCCGATGCGGCCCTGTCCACCACCCTGAGCAACATGCTTATGGAGCCCGGGCACTTCCGCAAGGAAGCCGATGTGGGCTTTCGCTTTCTGGTGCTTTCGCACACCTTGTTGAGTTACCTCTCAGGGCTGGGCGCACACCGCAGCGAGCGCCTGCCGGAACAGGTGCAAGGCCCCCTGCTCGATCAGGCCGAGCGCCTGGCCCAGAGCCTCGACGAAATCGCCGCCGGCCTGCTCGGCAACCAGCCGTTGGCCATCCACAGCGACGCCGAGGAGCAATTGGCCGTGGCCCTGGAGCAAGTGGCCGAAGACGCCGAAGACGCCCAGCGCCTGGTACAGACCCAGCTGGCGCTGATCTGCCGTCAGCTTGGCCCTTTGCGTACCCTGGGCGCCCACCTGCAAAAACGTCAGCCAGAGGCCGCCGCACACTCCCACGACGCGTGACTGGCGCGCGGACACGGCTTTCTGCCAGTATCTGTCCATCGTTTTCCGTCCATGGCCTGCCTATGCCAGCTGACAGACGTGCCTGCGCCACCCTTTGGTCATGGACCCTGGCGCTCGGTTGCCTGCTGGGGCTGCTTGGCGTGCTGCTGACCAACCCGGCCCAGGCTGATGCGCGCCTGGATGAGCGGACTGCGGCCTTGGCCCTATACGGCCACGTGGACTACCTGCTCGACCCACTGGATGAATGGGCGCTGGACGATGTGCTGAGCGCCAACGCGCCCTGGCGTCCGAGTAGCGCGCGCCGCGACCTCGGTTTTGGCTACGTCAGTGGCCCGGTCTGGTTGCGCATGCGCGTCGTCTCCCACGCCCAGACCCTTCGTAGCTGGCGCCTGGAGCTGGATTACGCCTCACTCGATGACGTGCGCCTGTACGATGTCGGCGCAGACGGCGTACATGAATCACGGGCCGGCGACACCCTGCCCTATGCCCAGCGCAGCATCAGCCACCGCACACCGGTCTTCGAGATCACCCTGGCGCCCGGCGAACAGCGCACCCTGTACCTGCGTGCCAGCTCCCAGGGCAGCATGACCCTGAGCGGCAACCTGATGAACCTGGCGGACTTCGAGCGCCACAGCCAGGTCAGCTACATTGCCCATGCGCTCTACTGCGGCGTGCTGGTTGCCCTGGGCCTGTACAACCTGCTGCTGTTTCTTGCCCTGCGCGAGCGGCCATTTCTCAACTATGTGCTGTTTATGATCGCCTTTGCCTTTAGTGTGCTCTCGCTCAACGGCCTCGGCGCGCAGTATGTGTGGCCCCAGGCCGCCCCCTGGAACAACCGCATCCTGCCAGTCAGCCTGACCCTGGCGGCCTTGCTCGCGATGATCTTCGCACGCAGTTTTCTCGATACTCGCCAGTGGCTACCACGCTTGGATCGCGTGCTTATCGCATTGTCCTGCGCTGCCGCCCTGGCCCTGCTCGGGACCATGCTGCTGCCGGTGCAGAACGCCCTGCAGACCATGTCGCTGACCGGCCTGCTGGTCACCTTAACGCTACTGATCACCAGCTTCGTCTGCGTCGGCTACAAGGTGCCCGGTGCCCGTCTGTTCGCCCTGGCCTGGATGATGCTGCTCAGCGGCGCCGTGCTCCTGGCACTGCGCAACTTTGCCCTAATCCCCTCGAACTTCCTGACCCTGTACGCCATGCAGATCGGCTCGGGGCTGGAAATGATCCTGCTGTCCTTCGCCCTGGCAGCCCGCTTCAATGAGTTGAAACGGCAAAAGGAAGCCGCTCTGCAACTCAATGAGAAAGTCCTCGCGCAACGCGTGGCCGAACGCACCGAGGCCCTGGAAACCGCCAACCGGCGCCTGCGCGACATGGCCCTGCAGGACCCGCTGACCGGCCTGGCCAACCGCACCGCACTGCAGCAACAGCTCGAGCATGCCTTGGCACGCAGCCAGCGCAACCGGCAACTGCTCGCCGTGATGCTGATCGACCTGGATGGTTTCAAACCGATCAACGACCGCTACGGCCACGCCTTCGGCGACCGCGTTCTGGCCCAGGTCGCCGAGCGGCTGCGTTATGCGCTGCGCGAAACCGATCTGCCGGCGCGCCTCGGCGGCGATGAATTCGTGCTGGTCTGCGAGACCGTGCTTTCGCCAGAGTTGGCAACGCAACTGGCCCAGCGCGTACTGGAAGTGCTCGGTGAGTCGATGCCGGTAGAAGGCCAGGCGATCAGCCTCGGCGCCAGTATCGGGATTGCCCTGAGCCTTGGCCGGGAGGACGCCACCGAACTGATCCGCCGCGCCGATGCGGCGATGTACCGGGCCAAGGCGGCCGGGCGTAACCGTATCGAACTGGCTCCGCTGCCCGGCTGAGCGCAGCGGGACAACAACGCCTGCCTTGCGGGATAATCCGCGCCCCTGCCAAGCGTGAGCGCACCGTGGACAAAGCCGAACTGCACCGCCAGGTCATCGAACAGCTACACGCCGAACTGGCCCGTGCCGAGCAGGCGGCGCTAACCGCTCACGAAACCGCCACCCATGCGGAAAACGTCGCCGAAAACAAATACGACACCCTCGGACTGGAAGCCGCCTACCTGGCCAGCGGCCAGGCGCGACGGGTGGCACAGCTGCAACAGACGTTGATGACCTGGCGCCAACTGCGCCCGCGACCGTTCGACAGCGATCAGGGCATCCAGCTCGGCGCGCTGGTGCAAACCGTCGATGAGCATAACCGCGAGCAATGGCTATTCCTCGGTCCACCCGGTGCCAGCATGAAACTGCAGCACGCCGGCGAACAGGTACAGGTGCTCGGCAGTACGGCGCCGCTGGGCCTGGCTCTGCTCGGCAAACGCCCTGGCGACGAAGTCAGCCTGCAGGTAGGCGCTGCCGGCAGTAGCCTCGAAGTGCTCAGCGCTCTGTAAGCAGCCCGGTGTCGGGCAACTCGCGCCAGGTCAGGTACACACGCAGGTCGAACTCCAATTGGTGGTAGTCCGGCAGCATGTATTGGCAGAGCTGATAGAACGCCTTGTTGTGGTCGCTTTCCTTGAGGTGCGCCAGCTCATGCACGACGATCATCTGCAGGAACTGCGGCGGGGCCTCCTTGAACAGCGCGGCCACCCGAATTTCCTTCTTGGCCTTGAGCTTGCCACCCTGCACCCGCGACACCGCGGTATGCAGGCCCAGGGCGCGATGGGTCAGGTCCAGGCGGTTGTCGAACAGCACCTTGTCGAGCGCCGGGGCGTTTTTCAGGTGAGCCTGCTTGAGCGCCATGGTGTAGGCGTAGAGCGCTTTGTCACTCTGGATGGCGTGACGCTCGCCATAGCGCTGGGCCAGGTAATTACCCAGGCGACCCTGGTCGATCAGCGCGCGGATCTTGTCCTGCAGTTCGGTCGGATAGGCTCGCAGGTATTTCAAAGGCTATGTCCCAAAATCGTGTTGTATCCCCGTGCAAGCCGTCACGCAGCACCGACATGAACCACTGTACCGGTGTAGGAGCCCCGCCTCGGGGCGAGCCACCATTCAGCTACCTCGGTGTTGTCCATGACATTCGCCGCGGGGCGCGGCTCCTACAAAAAGCGCCGGCGCCAGTGTCTTCGCCATGCTCACTCGCTCGGCACAACCCGTAGCAGTTGCCCTTCGGCACTGTCGGTGAGCAGGTAGAGCGCGCCGTCCGGGCCGTTGCGCACATCACGGATGCGCGACTCCAGCTCCTCGAACAACACCTCCTCACCGGCTAGCTTGCCGTCGTGCAGGCGAATGCGCCGCACGCTGCGTTCGGCAAGAGTGGCGGCGAACAGATCGCCCTGCCACTGCGGAAACAGCGTGCCGGTGTATTGCGTGAGGCTAGCGGGGGCGACCGAGGGGGTCCAGTGCAGCAGCGGCGACTGAAGGCCCGGCAACTCCTGATAGGGTGAAATACGCGCGCCGGTGTAGTCGACACCATAGCTGACCAGGGGCCAGCCGTAGTTAAGCCCCGGCTCGATCAGGTTGAGTTCATCACCGCCACGCGGGCCATGCTCATGGCTATACAGCCGACGCTGCTGGGCGTCGAAAACGATGCCCTGGACGTTGCGATGGCCCAGGCTATAGACCTCAGGCGCGGCGCCTGGTTGGCCACGCAAGGGGTTGTCCGCCGGCACGCTGCCGTCGCGGTTCAGGCGCACCAGCTTGCCAAGGTGGTTGGCCGGGTTCTGCGCCTCTTCGCGCAGATCGAATGCATCGCCCAGGGTCAGCACCAGGGTGTCGTCCGCCAGAAACGCCATCCGCCCGCCGTAATGCGCGGCCCCCGCCTTGGCCGGCTGGGCACTGAACAGCACCTGTACATCCTCCAGGCGCCCATCGATTAGCCGCGCACTGGCCAGGCGGGTGTTGTTGGCCTCCAGGGTGCCGTAGGCATAGGTCAGAAAGATGCGCTGGTTGCGGGCGAAGTCGGGGTCGAGCGCCACCTCCATCAGACCAGCCTGAGCCGCAGTAAACATCTCGGGCAGCCCAGCCAGCGGCTCAGCCTGCAACTGGCCCTGGGCGTCGATCAAACGCAGGCGCCCGACGCGCTCGGTCACCAGCATCCCGCCATCGGGTAGAAACGCCAGCGACCAGGGGTGCTCCAGCCCCGTCACCAGCGTTTCGATGCGGTAATCCATGGCCGCCACTGCGTGGGGCGCGGCCATGGCCAGACAGAGGACTGCAGCCTGTTTGATCAACGGAAAAATCCTTGTGTAAAAGGGCTGTCGCAGGTCATGCCGCACACTTACGGGCACGTCGCAGCAAGGCATAGAACAGCAGGCCGCCGGCACTGGCGCAGGCCATCAAACCCAGGGTGCCAGCCAGCGTGCGATTAGCCGCTATCAGCGTTGGCATGGGAGCCAGCGCATTGGCCACGGCCAGCGCCGCCAACAGTGACAAGGCACCGGCCAGGGCAAACAGTGGCCAGCCGAGGGCGTCGCGCCCACGCACCATCCAGAGAGCCAGCGGCAGCGCCACCAAAAAGGCCGTAGCGACCAACGCAGCCATGGTCGGACCGAAACCGAGCAGATCCAAGGCGCTGGTGTGCAAGCGCACCGTGACCGGCACGGCAACCCCATGGGCTTGAAGTACCGCAAGATTAAGGTGGGTCTGCAGCAGCGAGCCCATTGCGGTGGCCAGCAGCACAGCAGCAAGGAACGGCCGAAATAACAGGGAAATACGCATGCGTGGATCAGCCCAGCGAAGAGGCCGGCAGTATGGCGCAGCCTGCCCTAGAGCGCGGCGCAGGTGTTTTACATGATTTTTCGCCAGCGCCATGCCGACCGCCCATCGGAAAACGCCATGCGCCGAGCCGCCGCGCTCAGCACGTCAATCCAAAAAACTGACACCGCGTCAGGAGGCACCGCCTCATTTCATAAGGGCTAGCGATTAGTCCAGAACACCCACCCTCTTCTTGGACTACTGGCGCGTTAATAGCAGCTTCCGGAAAAGTTCATTTTTTGACGCCATTAAGTCGACGAAATGCACTTACCGCTATTCTCGCCGCGCCGTATAACGCCAGCGAACACCCACAGCCGCTAGCGACGCCCCACCGAGAACCTGACCATGATCGACCTTGCCACCTGGAACCTGTCCATCCCCGTGGGCGTACCTGCCACGACCATCAACACCCCTGTACTGGTCGGCGGTTATCAGGATTATTACTTCAAGTCCCTTGATGGCCGCGTGCTGTTCTGGACCCCAGTCAACGGCACCACGACAGCCAATGCCAGCTACCCGCGCAGCGAGCTACGCGAAACCCTGGCCAGCGGCGCATTGCGCAACTGGACCTACCCAGGCGCACAACACACCCTCAGCGCTCAATTAAGCATTAGCCAAGTGCCCTCGACCGGAAAAATCGTCATCGGCCAGATCCACGCCCACGGCAGCTCACGCCCCATGCTCAAGCTGGAATACCAGTACAAGACCAAGACGGCCACAGCCAACCTGGTGGCCAAGATTCGCAACTCACCCGACGACGCAGAAGGCGCGGTGCTCACCGTACTCAGCGGCATCCCGCTGAACCAGACCTTCAACTACCGGATCACCCTGACGCCTCAGGGCGTCTTGCAGGTGCAGGTTAACGACCGCTTGCTGACCCGCACCCTGAACTCGAGCTGGGCCGCCAAACCGCTGTACTTCAAGGCTGGCGTCTACGTACAGGACAACAGCGGCTATGAAACCGAAGCAGGTGCCGCAACCTTCTACGACTTGCGCATCAGCCACAGCGCGCCGTGATAACGCGCACAGTTCATGCAAAAACTTCTCCCCCGCAAGCAGCAGCCGCAACCGGGGGACAGAGTGAAAATTCCTTATGCGACAGCGTGCGATAGATAAAGCATTTTGACACCACAAAAAGCGTCAATATTAGAGCGACAAAAAGGCGTCGAAAATCTTCCAGACCTCCACTACTCTGCGCTCAACCCACTCAGCAAGGGTGCGCGCAAGCCACCGATGAGAGGGCGATCTCTTAGTTAGCCGTACCGGAGCACCCCCATGATCGACCTCGCCACCTGGAACCTCAGCATCCCCGTCGGCATTCCAGCCGCCACCATCGACACCCCTCTGCTAGTCAATGGCTACCAGGACCATTACTTCCAGAGCCAGGACGGCACGATACGCTTATGGGCCCCCGTGAACGGCAGCACCACACCGAACTCGGCCTACCCGCGCAGCGAAATGCGCGAGACATTCGCCGATGGCACCCTGCGCAACTGGAAATACCCCTCGGCAGCCAACCACACCCTGAATGCCTCACTGAGCATCGAGCAGGTGCCTTCGACCGGCATGATCGCGATCAGCCAGATTCACACCAAAAACAGTAATTCGCCCCCGGTCATGCTCGGCTATCAGTACTACGCCAAGACCGGGTACGGTGATATCACACTCGCCTGGCGTGCCAAGCCAACGGATGCGAACTCAAAGAAAGTAGTGCTGCTGAAAAACGTCAAACTGGGGCAGACCTTCGCTTACACGATCAACCTGTCCAGCAGCGGCGTCCTGAGCATCAGTACCCGCGCGCCCAGCGGCACACAGAGCAAATGGCAAGGGACGCTGAACAAAAGCTGGGCCAGCCACTTGCTGTACTTCAAAGCTGGCGTCTACACACTGGACAACAATGGCTACGAAACCGAAGCTGGCGCCGCCAGGTTCAACCAGCTAAGCATCGCGCACCGCTAGCCCTCACGGGAAAGGCAACAGGTGGGGCGCGTTGCGCACCCCACCCACCAGCACTTGTCGGAACCTGACTACAGGTAGCTATTGGTCATCTCGTCGACGAAGCCCTCGGCACGCAATTCGTCCAGAGCTTTCTGCAGGCGCTGCACAACCTCATCCGGGGTGTCTTTGTTCAGCGCCAAATACAGCTCGGCATCGTTGAAGCGCAATACCGTGGTCAGCCCGCTCACACCTTCCTGCTTGGCCAGGTAACGACCGACCGGGTCGGTAGTAGCCCACAGGTCGATCTTGCCGCCGAGCAGCTTCTTGACGTTTTCCTGATCGCGCAATGCGTTGATCGGCTTGAGCCCCTGGCTCTCCAGATGCTGACTGACCGCATCGTTCTTGTAAGCGCCAACCTGGTACTGAGCCGCATCCTTGAGAGTCTTCAACTCCAGGTTATTGCCAGGCGCGGCGAGCAGCACCCAGCCCGTCTTGGCCAGCGGACCAACCCATTTGAACAGCGGCTGGCGCTCGGGCGTGAAGGTGGTAGAAAACAGGCCGTAGTTGGCCTTGTCCAGCGTCAGCTTATACAAGCGATCCCAGGGGAAGCGCAGGCTCAAGCTGTAGTTGATGCCGGCACGCTTGAACATCTCGCGCACAATTTCGGCACTGATACCGTCGATCCCATCGTCACGGGCAAAGTTCTTGTCATCGACCGCCATGTTGAACGGCGGGAAGTTCTCGGTGAGCAACACCACTTTGTAGTCGGCTGGCAATTCAGCCCGCGCGGTCAGGGCCCCCAACATCAGCCCGAACAGCAACCCACTCTTGATCACCTTCATGCATTCCCCCTCTTCGTGCAGTGTCTGTTATGGCCCCAGGGGCTGTACGCAACCTAGCAGCGCTCGACGAGCCTTCGCACAGAACCCCAGACCTCAGCTCTTCTCAAATACGCGCCGAATATTGGCACGCCGCCAGCATGGACCGTACGCAACCGCGACTCGGCGCGCAACGATACGCCTCGATAATGCACAAACCGCACCATGCAACGGAAGCATCGACGTGTCTCGAGCGGGCGAACAACGCATATAACCACACCGAGTACACAGCAAAACGCCGCGATCCCCAAGGGCCTCGCGGCGTTTTGCTGGCACACAGATCATCCTGGACGTCAGCATAGCGATGTTGCTGACGTCCAGAGCAAGCGCTCAATAACGCAGAACTACAGGTAGCTGTTGGTCATCTCGTCCACGAAGCCCTCGGCGCGCAACTCGTCCAAGGCCTTCTGCAGCCGCTGCACTACTTCATCCGGGGTGTCCTTGTTCAGAGCCAGGTACAACTCGGCCTGATTGAAACGCAGCACCGTGGTTAACCCGCTCACGCCTTCCTGCTTGGCCAGATACCGCCCGACCGGGTCCACAGTGGCCCAAAGATCGATCTTGCCGCCAGTCAGCTTCTTGACGTTCTCCTGATCACGCAGGGCGTTGATCGGCTCAAGCCCCTGACTCTCCAGGTGCTGACTGACAGAGGCATTCTTGTAGGCTCCCACCCGATACTGAGCGGCATCCTTGAGCGTGTTCAGCGTGACATTCTTGCCCGGCGGTGCCAGCAGCACCCAACTGGTTTTGGCCAGCGGGCCAACCCACTTGAACAGCGGCTGACGCTGAGGAGTCAGGGTGGTGGAAAACAATCCGTAGCCAGGCTTTTCAAGGGCCAGCTTGTACAGGCGGTCCCAGGGGAAACGCAGCGTAAGGCTGTAACCAATGCCCGCCCGCTTGAACATTTCACGCACGATATCCGCACTGATACCGTCAATTGCTTCTTCGCGGGCAAAGTTCTTGTCGTCGACCGCCATATTGAACGGCGGGAAATTCTCGGTGAGCAATACCACTTTATAGTCGGCCGGCAATTCAGCCCGCGCGGTCAGAGCCAACAGCATCAGCCCGACCAGTACACCACTCTTGAATACCTGCATACCGCTCCCCTGCTCACGCTGTGTTTGTCATGGCCACAGGACTTCAGCGCCGAACAGAGCCGCCCCGTGTTACAGCCCCTGTAAGAAAGGGCCAAACCACACGCAAGGATACGGATCAATGCTCACTGAAAACGAGAACTGGGTTACAGGTAGCGTCCCTGAACTGCGTCAACGAAACCATCCTCGCGCATTTGCTCGAGGGCGGCCTGCAGCGCACTGGCGACCGCATCGGGCGTGTCCCGATTCAACGCCAGATACAGCTGGGCAGTGTCGAAGCGCAAGAGGGTCTTGAGGCCGGTGATGCCTTCCTGCTTGGCCAGGTAGCGGCCGGCTGGATCACCGGTGGCCCACAGGTCGATCTGACCGCTCACCAGCTTGCGCACATTTTCCTGGTCACGCAGTGCTGTCAGGGGCTGCAAGCCCTGGCTTTCGAGGTGCTCGGCAATGGCGTCGCCCTTGTAGGCACCGACCTTGTAGCCCTTGGCCTCTTCCAGGCTCTGCAGGGTAATAGGGCTGTCGCTGCGCCCCAGCAACACCCAGTCGTCAGGACCGATCGGTCCTACCCATTTGAACAAGGCTTCACGCTCGGGCAAGCGAGCGGTGACGAATACGCCGTAGCCGGGTTTCTCCAGCGCCAGCTTGTAAATTCGGTCCCAGGGAAACCGCAGCGTGAGGTCGTAAGCGATACCGGCACGCTTGAACATCTCACGCACGATATCGGTGGCAATGCCGTTGATATTGGCATCGTGCGCGAAGTTCTTGCCATTCACAGCCATGTTGTAAGGCGGGAAGTTCTCGGTCAGCAGCACCACGCGGTAATTCGGATCAACCTGCGCACGCGCAACACCCGACAGCAGCAGAACACCAGCCAGGGCCAGCAACAGACGTTTGGACATAGAGAACAACCTGCGTGAATTCAAAACAAGCACTCAGCTTAGCGCCATTTTGGCGCACACCGAGGGGATAACGCACATCAGCGCACCACAATGCCGCGGCTGGCCAAATAGGCCTTGGCCTCCGGCACGGTGTATTCGCCGAAGTGGAAGATGCTCGCCGCCAATACCGCTGCCGCCTTGCCTTCGATAATGCCGTCGGCCAGGTGCTGCAGGTTGCCGACACCGCCAGAGGCGATCACCGGGATGCCGACCATTTCGCTGATAGCGCGGGTCACGCCGAGGTCGTAACCGCTCTTCACGCCGTCCTGATCCATGCTGGTCAGGAGGATTTCGCCGGCGCCGAGGTCTTCCATCTTTTTCGCCCAGAGCACCGCGTCCAGGCCGGTTGGCTTGCGCCCGCCGTGGGTGAATATCTCCCAGCGCGGGGTTTCGCCCGGCGCGGAGACCTTCTTCGCGTCGATGGCCACGACGATGCACTGCGAGCCAAAGCGCGAAGCCGCCTCGCCAACAAACTCCGGGGTGAACACCGCAGCGGTGTTGATCGACACCTTGTCGGCACCGGCATTGAGCAGGTTGCGGATGTCCTGCACGGTACGCACGCCGCCGCCGACGGTCAGCGGGATAAACACCTGGCTGGCCATGCGCTCGACGGTGTGCAGGGTGGTGTCGCGGCCGTCACTGCTGGCGGTGATGTCGAGAAAGGTAATCTCGTCGGCACCCTGCTCGTCGTAGCGGCGGGCGATTTCTACCGGGTCGCCGGCGTCTCGGATATTCTCGAACTGCACGCCCTTGACCACGCGGCCGTTGTCCACGTCGAGGCAGGGGATGATGCGTTTAGCCAGTGCCATATCGGTATTCCCGTAGGGTGCGCTGTGCGCACCACCAAAAACGTGCAGGTCGTACCCGCATCAGCCCTTGAAGCTGTCGCAGAACGCCTGCGCTTCAGCCACATCCAGGGTGCCTTCATAGATGGCACGCCCGGTGATGGCACCGATGATGCCGGGCGAGCGCGCCAGCAGCAGTTTCTCGATGTCACCGAGGTTGTGGATGCCGCCGGAAGCAATCACCGGAATGCGGCTGGCCGCAGCCAGGGCCGCCGTGGCTTCAACGTTGCAGCCCTGCATCATGCCGTCTTTGGCGATGTCGGTATAAACGATGGCGGATACACCGTCGGCCTCGAAGCGCTTGGCCAGGTCGGTGGCTTGCACGGTCGACACTTCGGCCCAACCGTCGGTGGCGACGAAGCCGTCTTTGGCATCCAGGCCGACAATCACCTTTCCGGGGAAGGCTTTGCAGGCGTCGGTGACGAACTGCGGATCTTTCACCGCTTTGGTGCCGATAATCACGTAGCTGACGCCAGCACGTACGTAGTGCTCGATGGTTTCCAAGGTGCGGATGCCGCCGCCGATCTGGATCGGCAGGGTCGGGTAGCGCTTGGCGATCGCGGTGACCACCTCGCCATTGACCGGCTGGCCTTCGAAGGCACCGTTGAGGTCAACCAGGTGCAAACGCCGGCAACCGCCTTCGACCCACTTGGCGGCCATGCTCACCGGGTCATCGGAGAACACCGTGGAGTCTTCCATGCGGCCCTGGCGCAAGCGCACGCAGGCGCCGTCCTTCAGATCGATAGCGGGGATAATCAGCATCGGTTGAACCTGCTCAAGTCGTGTGAATTCAGTGGGTCAGCTCTTTTCCAGCGCCCAGAGGTCGCTTTCGATGCTCTCGAAACGCTCTTTCAAATGCGTCTGCACATCAAAAATCGCCCGGTTGTAGTAGTGCGGTGCAATCTCGCGGGCAAACAGCTCAAGCACCTCGGCGGCCTCGAAGCTGCCCAGCTCCAGCTCGAAGCGCTCGGCCATAAAACGCTTGAGCACCTGGCAGGCTTCACGCTCCTGCTCGGCGTTCAAGGTCATCAGCGGCGGCTTGTGCTTGGCCCGGCTCATTTACCAGCGACCATCCCAGGCGGCGAAATTCTGCAGCAGCTGCAGGCCGTGGGTGTGGCTTTTCTCCGGGTGGAACTGCACGGCGAAGCGCGAGCCATCGGCCAGCGCGGCAGCGAAGTCCTTGCCGTAATGGCCGCGACCGACCACCTGCTTGGGGTTGCCGGCCTCGATGTAATAGCTGTGCACAAAGTAGAAGCGCGCCAGATCGGGGATGTTGTGCCACAGCGGGTGCTTGACCGACTGCGCCACTTCATTCCAGCCCATGTGCGGCACCTTCAGCGGCTCGCCGTCTTCGACCATGCCCTTGCCGAAGAAGCGCACCTTGCCGGGGAACAGACCGATGCAGTCGACGCCATCGTTCTCTTCGCTGTGCTCCAGCAACGCCTGCATACCGACGCAAATGCCGAGGAACGGCCGATCCTGGCTGACTTCACGTACCAGCGCATCGAAGCCCAGGCGCTTGATCTCGGCCATGCAATCGCGAATCGCACCTACGCCGGGGAATACCACGCGGTCCGCCTCGCGAATCACCTGAGCATCGCTGGTCACCAGCACCTTGCCGGCACCGACGTGCTCCAAGGCCTTGGCCACCGAGTGCAGGTTGCCCATGCCGTAGTCGATTACTGCAACGGTCTGCATTTACAGGCAACCCTTGGTCGACGGCATCTGCCCGGCCATGCGTTCGTCCAGCGTTACCGCCATGCGCAGGGCACGGCCGAAGGCCTTGAACACGGTTTCGATCTGGTGGTGGGTGTTGGTGCCGCGAAGGTTGTCGATATGCAGCGATACCAGGGCGTGGTTGACGAAGCCCTGGAAAAACTCTTGGAACAGGTCCACGTCGAAGCCACCGACCACCGCACGAGTGAATGGCACGTGCATCTGCAAACCCGGACGGCCGGAGAAGTCGATCACCACGCGCGACAGCGCTTCATCCAGCGGCACGTAGGAATGGCCGTAACGGGTCATGCCCTTCTTGTCGCCAATCGCCTGGGTAAAGGCCTGGCCAAGGGTGATGCCAACGTCTTCGACGGTGTGGTGGTCGTCGATATGCAAATCGCCCTTGCACTGGATATCCAGGTCAATCAGGCCGTGACGGGCAATCTGATCGAGCATGTGCTCAAGAAAAGGCACGCCAATATCGAACTTGGCCTTACCGGTGCCATCCAGGTTGATCGAGACCTTGATCTGGGTCTCCAGGGTGTTGCGTTCGACGCAAGCCGTACGTTCGGCCATCACCTGCTCCAGAAAATCATTGGGCGAAAGGGCCAGCATTATAGGCCGATAAGCAGGCAACCTTGAAGCCAACGTCTGTCGCTGTTTCGTCGCCAAGCACATTACTGCGAACGAAGCACTGCCAGCCGTCAAAGGCCAGAGACAAAAAATCCCGCCGGCGCACGAGGCGCGGGCGGGATTTTCACAACAGTGTCAGCTTACTGGAACAGCACGACGGTCTTCTGCAGGGTAATCCACACACCCCAAGCCAGCGGCAGACCTACTGCCAGCCAGGCGGCAATGGCGATTGGCTTGCTCGACGGGTCAGCAGTCCATTCCAGCTCACTTGCAGCCGGCGCTTTTTTCTCGCCATAGGCGCGCTCGGCAGCCAGCTCGGCCTCAGTCATGAAGTACTTCGGCGCCACCGGACGCACCAGGGCGTTGCAGATGAAGCCCAGCACCAGCATACCGGCGAGGATGTACAGGGTGATGTCGTAGGCCGCAGCCTTCTCCACACCGATGCTCAACTGGTACTCGCGCAGGTAGTTGACCAATACCGGGCCAAGCACACCGGCGACAGCCCAGGCGGTCAGCAGGCGACCGTGGATGGCACCGACCATCTGCGTACCGAACAGGTCGGCCAGGTATGCCGGCACCGTGGCGAAACCACCGCCGTACATCGACAGGATGATGCAGAACGCCAGCACGAACAGCGCCAGGCTGCCCAGTTGACCAAGCATCGGTACAGCAGCGTAAAGCGCGAAGCCCAGGCCGAAGAACACGAAGTAGGTGCCCTTGCGCCCGATGAAGTCCGAGCAGGAAGCCCAGAAGAAGCGACCACCGATGTTGAACAGGCTCAGCAAACCGGTGAAGCCCGCAGCAATCGCGGCGATTTCTGCAAGCTGTGCAGCGTTCAGCTCGTTGAACGACAGATCAAGACCGATCAGCTTGCCGGCGAAGACTTCCTGCAGCAGCGGCGAAGCCATGCCGATGATGCCGATACCGGCAGACACGTTCAGGCACAGCACAGCCCAGACCAGCCAGAACTGCGGGGTCTTCCACGCGGTGTTCACGTGTACATGGCCCTTGGTGATCATTGCGTTGTTGGCTTTGGCAGCCGGTGCAACCCAGCCTGCCGGCTTCCAGCCAGTCGGCGGTACGCGGTAGGACAGCGCGCCACCCATCATGAAGATGAAGTAGATCACCGCCATGACCACAAAGCTCTGCCATACACCCACACCCGTTTCACTGGCGAAGTGGTTCATCAGCAGCGCAGCCAGGGGGGCACCGACCATCGCACCACCACCGAAGCCCATGATCGCCATACCGGTGGCCATGCCACGACGGTCCGGGAACCACTTGATCAGCGTCGAAACCGGCGAGATATAACCCAAGCCCAGGCCGATACCACCGATAACCCCTGAACCCAGCCACATCAGCCAGATTTGATGGGTATAGATGCCCAATGCGGAAATCAGCAGACCACCGCACCAGCAGACGGCCGACACCACACCAGCCTTACGCGGGCCAGCATGCTCCAGCCAGCCGCCCCAGATGGCAGCAGAACAGCCAAGGAAGACGAAGAACAGGGTGTAGATCCAGCCGAGCATGGAGATCTGCCAGTCACAATTACTGGCAAAAATTTGCTCGAAGAAACCCATATCAGGAGCGCAAGCTGCGGCAGCGGTAATACCCACGGCTTTAGAGAGCGGCAACCAGAACACGGAAAAGCCATACGCCATGCCGATGCACAGGTGAATGGCCAGGGCCGCTGGCGGAACCAGCCAGCGGTTGAAGCCGGGCTTCGCGATGATGCGCTCCTTGGACAGGAACGCAGGCGTCGCTGAAGCACCGTCGAGTACGGAGGCGTCAGTCATTGAGTTATTCTCTGATTATGTTGGCACGCAAGCATTTGGCTCGCAGGCTGCAGAATAACGGCATACCTGAAAAAGCCAATAGCGAGCGAGCCTAGCATTGCGCCATTACGCTTGTCAGCGCACCCGTTCAATTTTCTGGCGTCCGAATTTCGACCTTTGCTGCTCACGCAAAGCGGCCTGCATGCCCGGCGCCGCCATTTTCTGTGCGCCAGCCCATGCAGTAGGCCCCACGGAACCGCCGGCCACACTCGCCATCCAAGCCAGAACGCCATGCCGCCAGCCGCTGCAGCGCCTCGTCTGTAACGACCTGCAGCGCTTTTCGCGAACGCAGGCGAGTACGGGCGTTATACTGCCCGGCCTACCTTTCCAGTCATTCAAACAAGGACTTGTCCATGAAAGCGCTCGGCAAACTCCTGGGTCTGTTTTTCCTCGGACTGTTGCTGATCATCGTGGCCCTGGGCTTCGCCCTGACCCACTTGTTCGATCCCAACGACTATAAAGACGAAATCCGCCAGCTGGCCCGCGACAAGGCCAACCTGGAACTGACCCTCAATGGCGACATTGGCTGGAGCCTGTTCCCCTGGCTTGGCCTGGAGCTGACCGACGCCACCCTGGCCAGCGCCACGACCCCGGACAAACCCTTCGCCGACCTGCGTCTGCTCGGCCTGTCGGTGCGCGTGCTACCGCTGCTGCGCAAAGAAGTGCAGATGAGCGACATCCGCGTCGACGGACTCAACCTCAACCTGGAGCGTGACGAAAACGGTCATGGCAACTGGGAAGACGTCGGCCGCCCGCCACAGAGCGCAGAGCAGCCGGCAACGGCCGCCAACGACGCGGCGCCAGACAGCGAGCAGCCGAGCACCGACGAAAGCGCAGCGGCCAGCACACCGATCAAGCTGGATATCGATAGCCTGATCGTCAACAGCGCCCGGGTGAACTACAGCGACGTGCAGAAAGGCCAGCAATTCAGCGCCGAAAGCATCCAGCTGACTACCGGCGCGATTCGCGAAGGCGCCGCCGTGCCGATCAAGCTCAGCGCCTTCTTCGGCACCAATCAGCCAGTCATGCGGGCGCGCAGCGAGCTGCAGGGCGAACTGCGCTTCGACCGCGTGCTCAAGCGTTACCAACTGGAAGACGCCCGCCTCTCCGGCGAAGCATCCGGCGAGCCCTTCAACGGCCAGACCCTGACCTACGCCATTCAGGGGCAACTGTTGGTCGACCTGGCCGCGAATGTCGCCGAATGGAACGGCCTCAAACTCTCGGCCAACCAACTGCGCGCCCTCGGCGAACTCAAGGTGCGCGACCTCAACGATGCGCCCAAGCTGAGCGGCGGCCTGTCCATCGCCCCGCTCAACCTGCGTGAATTCCTCGCCAGCATCGGCCACACCCTGCCCGCGCTGAACGATGAAAAAGCCCTCAGCGCCTTCGAACTGGTCACTCGCCTGAACGGCACCACGAACAGCCTGAGCCTCGACGAGTTGAACCTGAAACTCGACGACAGCAGCTTCAGCGGCAGCCTGGGCGTCAGCGACTTCAGTAAGCAGGCCCTGCGCGCCACCCTCAAGGGCGACCGCCTCGACCTCGACCGCTATCTGCCTGCACCGGACAAGGACGCCAAGGCCGCAGGCGCCGCGCGCAAAGCCGAGGTACGTGACAGCGTGGCCAGCGCCGGGCAAAGTGGCACCACGCCGCTGCCCAACGCACCGACCCAGCAGGCCTGGGACACCACCAGCGCGCTGCCACTGGCCAGCCTGCGCAAGCTCGACCTGCAACTGGCACTCAACCTCGATCAGCTGACCCTGAAGAAACAGCTCATCAGCGATCTGCAGGTCAAAGCCAACGGCAGCAACGGCCTGATCACTCTGGAGCAAGCCCGCGGCGCCCTGGGCAACGGCCAGTTCGACACCCGCGCCAGCCTCGATATACGCCCTGAAGTACCGCTGCTCAGCCTGCAGCAGAACCTGACCCGCATCCCGCTTGAGCCCTTCCTGAAAAGCGACGAGCAGCCCGCCCCCCTCAAAGGCGCCCTCGACCTGCAAGCCAACCTGACCACCCGCGGCAATAGCCAGCAAGCCTGGATCGATGGCCTCAACGGCACTGCCAGCTTCCTGCTCAACGACGGCGTACTGGTCGATGCCAACCTTGAACAGCAACTGTGCCGTGGCATCGCCACCATCAACCGCAAATCCCTGAGCAGCGACCCACGCAGCAAGGACACGCCCTTCGAGACCCTGCAGGGCTCGCTGAGCATCCGCAACGGCGTGGCCAACAACCCGGACCTCAAGGTGCGCATCCCGGGCCTGGCAGTCAGCGGCGACGGCGATCTGGACCTGCGCGTGCTCGGCCTGGACTACCGCGTCGGCATCACCCTGGAAGGTGACCGCCGCGAAATGCCCGACCCGGCCTGCCAGGTCAACGAGCGTTATGCTGGTATCGAATGGCCACTGCGCTGCCGTGGCCCGCTGGAGCTAGGCGCCAAGGCCTGCCGCCTGGACCAGGACGGCATGGGCAAGGTCGCCGCCAAACTGGCGGGTAACAAGATCAACGAAAAGATCGAAGAAAAACTCGGCGACAAGGTCAGCCCCGAGCTGAAAGACGCCCTCAAGGGCCTGTTCAACCGATGAGTCCCGAGCAATTCTCCAGCGCCGTACTCGCCTGGTACGACAACCACGGACGCAAGGACCTACCCTGGCAACAGGGCATCACGCCCTACCGCGTCTGGGTCTCGGAAATCATGCTGCAGCAGACCCAGGTCAGCACCGTGCTCGGCTACTTCGACCGCTTTATGGCCGCGCTGCCAACGGTAAAAGACCTGGCCGAAGCAGCGGAAGACGAAGTGCTGCACCTGTGGACCGGCCTCGGCTACTACACCCGCGCGCGCAACCTGCAGAAGACCGCGCAAATCGTCATGCACGAGCATGCCGGTGAATTCCCCCGAGATGTCGACAAACTCACCGAACTTCCCGGCATCGGCCGCTCCACTGCCGGCGCCATCGCCAGCCTGAGCATGGGCCTGCGCGCGCCTATCCTCGACGGCAACGTCAAACGCGTACTGGCGCGCTACGTCGCCCAGGAGGGCTACCCCGGCGAACCGAAGGTGGCCAAACAGCTGTGGGATGTGGCCGAACGCTTCACGCCCCACGCCCGGGTAAACAACTACACCCAGGCGATGATGGACCTGGGCGCGACCCTCTGCACCCGCAGCAAACCCAGCTGCCTGCTCTGCCCGCTGAAAAGCGGCTGCCAGGCGCACCTGCTCGGCTTGGAGATACGCTACCCGATCGCCAAGCCGCGCAAGGCATTGCCACAAAAACGCACCCTGATGCCGATCCTGGCCAACCGCGACGGCGCCATCCTGCTCTACCGACGGCCTTCCACCGGCCTGTGGGGCGGGCTCTGGAGCCTGCCGGAGCTGGACGACCTCGACGCACTGCCAGCCCTGGCCGGCCAGCACGCCCTGAGCCTGGGCGAGCGCCATGCTCTGCCCGGCCTGACCCATACCTTTAGCCATTTCCAGCTAGCCATCGAGCCCTGGCTGATCCGGGTCGACACCCCGGCCAGCGCCGTGGCCGAGGCCGACTGGCTCTGGTATAACCTCGCCACCCCGCCGCGCCTGGGGCTCGCCGCCCCCGTGAAGAAACTGCTGAAACGCGCGGCCGACGCCCTGACAGCTGGAGAACCCGCATGACCCGAACCGTACTGTGCCGCAAACACAAACAAGAACTCCCCGGCCTCGACCGCCCGCCCTACCCAGGCGCCAAAGGCGAAGACATCTTCAACAACGTCTCCAAACAAGCCTGGGACGAATGGCAGAAGCACCAGACCCTGCTGATCAACGAACGTCGCCTGAACATGATGAACGCCGACGACCGCAAATTCCTCCAGGGCGAAATGGACAAATTCCTCTCCGGCGAGCAATACGCCCAAGCCGACGGCTACGTCCCACCGAGCGAGTAAGCACAGAGGACCGTGGGAGGCGCTGGGCGGCATTCCGCTTTAGCGGCGACAGGCTGCAATATCCCAAGGCCCAGTAGCCTGGGTGGAGCACAGCGATACCCGGGAGCAAACGCCCCGGCACCGCCATAGCCAACCTGCAGCGCCCGGCCCAAGGTCCCCACTCGAACCTAACCGCCCGTAATAATTAAATATTTTTCAAAAGCGCGCTTGACACCTACCCTTCAAATCCGTCTAATAGCGCCCCGTTGGCCCAGGTAGCTCAGTCGGTAGAGCAGGGGATTGAAAATCCCCGTGTCGGCGGTTCGATTCCGTCCCTGGGCACCATAAATACGAAAAACCCCAAGCGCCTTCACGGCCTTGGGGTTTTTTTATTGCCTGGATTTTAGCGCGTCAGCAGCGATCAATTGCATCTGCGCGACAACCAACAGCAACCAGGCGACACCGTGACCGACCCAGCCAGCCGTGGCCTGTAAACGGCTTGGCGGTCAGCCAAACGCATGCTAGCGTGGCGCTCGCCAGGACGGCGCCACACCCGCTGGAGCGCACACCCGAACGAGAGGAACCCCCATGGCCGAGGCTGCGCCAGCGCTGGAAATCCGTAACCTGCATAAACGCTACGGCGACCTCGAGGTGCTCAAGGGCATTTCCCTCACCGCGCGCGATGGTGACGTGATCTCCATTCTCGGTTCATCCGGCTCGGGTAAGTCGACCTTCCTGCGTTGCATCAACCTGCTGGAAAACCCGCATAAAGGCGAGATCATCGTCGCCGGCGAAACCCTCAAGCTCAAGGCCGCAAAAAACGGTGAGCTGATCGCGGCGGACAATCGCCAGATCAACCGGCTGCGCAGCGAAATCGGTTTCGTCTTTCAGAATTTCAATCTCTGGCCGCACATGAGCGTACTCGACAACATTATCGAGGCGCCGCGCCGCGTGCTGGGGCAGAGCCGTGCGGAGGCCACCGAGGTGGCCGAAGCACTGCTGGCCAAGGTCGGCATTTCCGACAAGCGCCACGTTTACCCCAATCAACTGTCCGGCGGCCAGCAGCAGCGTGCCGCCATCGCCCGTACGCTGGCAATGCAGCCGAAAGTAATCCTGTTCGATGAGCCCACCTCGGCGCTCGACCCGGAGATGGTACAAGAAGTGCTTAATGTGATTCGTGCGCTCGCCGAGGAAGGCCGCACTATGCTCTTGGTTACCCATGAGATGGGCTTCGCTCGTCAGGTGTCCAGTGAGGTGGTGTTTCTGCATCAGGGGTTGGTCGAGGAACAGGGATCACCCGCCCAGGTGTTCGATTCGCCGAACTCGGCGCGCTGTAAACAATTCATGTCCAGCAATCGCTAAACACGGAGCAACAACATGCAGAACTACAAGAAGATCCTGCTGGCCGCTGCCGCCACTCTGGCCTTCGGCACCAGTGCCGTCGCAGCGGACAAGCTTAAAATCGGTACCGAAGGCGCTTACCCACCGTTCAACCTGATCGACGCCAGTGGCCAGGTCGGCGGTTTCGACGTGGATATCGCTCAGGCCCTGTGCGCCAAGATGAAGACCGAGTGCGAAGTGGTTACCTCAGACTGGGACGGCATCATCCCGGCCCTGAACGCCAAAAAGTTCGACTTCCTGGTTGCCTCTATGTCGATCACCGAAGAGCGTCAGGCGGCAGTCGACTTCACCGACCCCTACTACACCAACAAGCTGCAGTTCGTGGCGCCGAAAGACAGTGAGTTCAGCACTGACAAAGCCAGCCTCAAGGGCAAGGTCATTGGTGCGCAGCGCGCCACCATCGCCGGCACCTGGCTGGAAGACAACCTCGACGGCGTGGTTGACATCAAGCTGTACGACACCCAGGAAAACGCCTACCTCGACATGACCTCGGGCCGCCTGGATGGCATCCTCGCTGACACCTTTGTGCAGTGGGAATGGCTGAAAAGCGATGCAGGCAAGAGCTTCGAGTTCAAAGGCGACCCGGTCTTCGACAACGACAAGATCGGCATTGCCGTGCGCAAGGGCGATGCCCTGCGTGAACGCCTCAACGTTGCTCTGAAGGAAATCGTCGCAGACGGTACCTACAAGAAGATCAACGACAAGTACTTCCCGTTCAGCATCTACTGAGCAATCAGCACTGCGTCGCCTTAACGGGCGACGCAGGCTTCTGAGCCTCCATGAATTTCGACCTCTACGGATTCGGCCCCGCCCTGGCCGCCGGCACCCTCATGACCATCAAGCTGGCGCTCAGTGCGCTATGCCTGGGTCTGGTGCTCGGCCTGCTCGGCGCGCTGGCCAAAACTTCGCCTTACAAGCCCCTGCAGTGGCTGGGCGACACCTATTCGACCATCGTGCGCGGCATCCCCGAGCTGCTCTGGGTATTGCTGATCTATTTCGGCACGGTGAACCTGATGCGCAGCCTGGCAGACCTGCTGGGCATGGACAGCCTGGAACTGTCGCCCTTCGCCGCTGGCGTGATCGCCCTGGGCATCTGCTTCGGCGCCTACGCCACCGAAGTATTTCGTGGCGCCATCCTGGCCATCCCCAAGGGCCACCGGGAGGCAGGCCAGGCGCTTGGCCTGTCCAAACCACGGATCTTCTGGCGGCTGATCCTGCCGCAGATGTGGCGCATCGCCCTGCCCGGCCTGGGTAACCTGTTCATGATTCTGATGAAGGACACCGCCCTGGTATCAGTGATCGGCCTGGAAGAGATCATGCGTCGCTCACAGATCGCCGTGACCTCCAGTAAAGAGCCGTTCACCTTCTTCCTGGTAGCCGCCTTCATTTACCTGGGCCTGACCATTTTCGCCATGATTGGCCTGCACTTCCTCGAGAAACGCGCCTCCCGCGGCTTTGCAAGGAGCGCTGCATGAACTGGGAAGTAATCATCAAATGGCTGCCGCGCCTGGCCGAAGGCGCGCTGCTGACCCTGGAACTGGTCGCCATCGCGGTTATCGCCGGGCTGATTCTTGCCCTGCCCATGGGCATCGCCCGCGCGTCCAAGAAGTGGTATGTACGCGCCCTGCCCTATGGCTACATCTTCTTCTTCCGCGGTACGCCCTTGCTGGTGCAGCTGTTCCTCATCTATTACGGCCTGGCGCAGTTCGACGCCGTGCGCCAGGGGCCGCTATGGCCCTACCTGCGCGACCCATACTGGTGCGCGGTCCTCACCATGACCTTGCACACCGCCGCCTATATTGCCGAGATTCTGCGCGGCGCCATCCAGGCCGTGCCCCAGGGCGAGGTCGAGGCGGCGCGCGCACTGGGCATGTCCAAGGCCCAGGCCATGCTGCACATCATTCTGCCGCGTGCTGCACGCATTGGCCTGCCGGCCTACAGCAACGAAGTGATCCTGATGCTCAAGGCCAGCGCCTTGGCGAGCACCGTGACGCTATTGGAGCTGACCGGCATGGCGCGCACCATCATCGCGCGCACCTACCTGCCGGTAGAGATCTTCTTCGCGGCCGGCATGTTCTACCTGGTGATTGCCTTTGTGCTGGTGCGCGGCTTCAGGCTGCTTGAGCGCTGGCTGCGTGTCGATGCCTGCCAGGGGCGCTGATCGCCCATCGGCCATGAGCACCTGTGATCTTGATCTGCACCAGCGCTTCGCCGCGCTGGATGCATTCCTGCTGAGCCATCAATCCCTTTGGCGGCCACGGCCCTTTACCGAACTGACGCTGCCATGGGAAGCCGAACACCCAGCCCTGGCTCAGTGGCTGCGCGCCCGTTCCCTGGAGCAGGCAGAGGCCGCACACAACACACCCTGCGACCTGCCCGCCCCAGCGCCGTTTGCCGACCTTGCCCAGCAGTCGCGAGCCCTGACCGAGCTGCCCTGGCTCCCCCAGCAGGTCGACACACGCCCGGTGGCGCGCTTCAACGTCGATGTCCCGGGGCGCAAATGGCAACAGATTCAGGCCTTCGCCCAAAACCTGACGTTCAACCAGCACCCGCATCACTGGCTCGATTGGTGTGCCGGCAAGGGCCACCTTGGTCACCTGCTGGCCCGCGACGGTCTGCCGCTGACCTGCCTGGAGCATGACCCTGCACTGGTCGAAGACGGCCAGCGTATTGCCCAACGCCTGCAGCTCGACGCCCAACACCGGCAGCAGGACGTCATGGCCGATGACAGCGTGTGCCACCTGATGCCGATGCACACAGCTGTCGCCCTGCACGCCTGCGGCGACC
Organism: Gammaproteobacteria bacterium; assembly: GCA_018826895.1. Taxonomy (GTDB): domain Bacteria; phylum Pseudomonadota; class Gammaproteobacteria; order Pseudomonadales; family Pseudomonadaceae; genus Aquipseudomonas. The sequence continues at coordinate 51,748 of JAHJYA010000033.1, read as the reverse complement.
TGCACATACGCTTGATGCAGCTGGCCAGTGCTGCCGGTTGCGACCAACTGGCCATCGCGCCCTGTTGCTATAACCGCACACAGACGGCGACCTACCAGCCTCTCTCAACGGTGGCCCAGGCCTCTGCCCTGCACCTCAGCCGGGATGATCTCGGCCTGCCACTGAATGAAACCGTCACCGCACCTGCCCGCGTGCGCCAACAACGCGACCAGTCCATGGCCCGCCGTCTCGCCTTCGACTTGCTGCAACGCGAACTGCGCGGGGTCGACAGCTACCTGCCAACTCCGTCACTCCCAGCGGCCTGGCTGCACAAACCCTTCGCCCAGTACTGCATCGACCTCGGCCAGCGCAAAGGCCTCACCATCGCCCCCCACGCCGACTGGAATGCACTGCTCGCGCGCGGTTGGCAGCGCCTGACCGAAGTGCGCAACCTGGAACTGCTGCGCGCCCTGTTCCGCCGCCCGCTGGAACTCTGGCTGGTTCTGGACCGCGCCCTGTACCTGGAAGAACAGGGCTACCAGGTCCGCCTGGGCCAGTTCTGCCCACCCGAGTTAACGCCACGCAACCTTCTTTTACTGGCCGAACGCCACCGCTAGCTGTGGATAACTCTGTTGACAGATTCCTGGAAGCGGCAAGCTAAAGCGTCAAAGCAGACCCAAGCGGGTCATCTGAAACTACCAGTTAAAAACAAAAATACTTAAAAAACAGCTAGTTATATAAATACGAGAAGGCCGTCACCTTTTCGCAACACAATGACCGCGACCTTTCGCCACTTGTGCATAAGCCCAAAACGCAGAGCCTGCGCGCCTTAGCAAGAAACCCGTTGGCGCCACTTTACTCGGCCAAACGAATGGATATAATGGCGCCCCTCAAAGGCCGGTATAGCTCAGCTGGTAGAGCAACTGACTTGTAATCAGTAGGTCCCGGGTTCGACTCCTGGTGCCGGCACCATACAAAATAAGGGTTACGTGAAAACGTAGCCCTTTTTTGTGGCCAAAAATCATCCTTGGGTAGAGCCCGCCCTCTATCCAATCTGAGCACCGACTCAGCCCATAGCCAGGTCAATGGGGCTAGCGCCGTAACCCGCAGCCGTGCCGAGCGGCCCTCAGGTGACCACAATTTATCGCTGCGCCCAGCAGCCCAGCCAGGTGAGGCAGGGCGCTGGCGTTTCTGCTGTAATGCAGCCTGACCGTCGGCATACCGACACGCGTTCATGACGGCCAGAGGTGATGCCCTCCGGCCGCATGGGCCGACTCGAACGTAAGCGAGGCTGCATGCGAATTCTGCTAACCGGCGGCGCCGGCTTTATCGGCTCGACCGTCGTGCGTCACCTGATCGAGCACACCGAACACCAGGTCCTTAACCTCGACAAGCTGACTTACGCCGGCAACCTGGAGTCGCTGGCAAGCGTCGCCGAGCATCCTCGCTACCGCTTCGTACAAGCCGACATCGGCGACCGAGCGCGAGTAGACGCGCTGCTCGCCGAGTTTCAGCCCGAGGCGATCATGCACCTGGCGGCAGAGTCCCATGTGGATCGCTCCATCGACGGGCCGGCGGCCTTTATCCAGACCAATATCGTCGGCACCTACAGCCTGCTGGAAGCCACGCGGGCCTACTGGAGCACCCTGCCTGCAGAACGCCAGGCGGCCTTTCGCTTTCATCACGTATCCACCGACGAGGTCTACGGCGACCTGCACGACGACCATAGCCTGTTCAGCGAAACCACGGCCTATGCGCCCAGTTCGCCCTACTCGGCGAGCAAGGCAGCCTCCGACCACCTGGTCCGCGCCTGGCAACGGACCTACGGCCTGCCGGTGCTGGTGAGCAATTGCTCAAACAATTACGGGCCCTATCACTTCCCGGAAAAGCTCATCCCGCTGGTGATCCTCAACGCCCTCGATGGCAAGCCGCTGCCGGTGTATGGCAACGGTCTGCAGGTCCGCGACTGGCTCTACGTGGCAGATCACGCCCGCGCGCTGCTGTGTGTTCTAGAGAACGGTGAAGTGGGCGAGACCTACAACATCGGCGGGCACAACGAGCAGTCCAACCTGCATGTAGTGCAGAGCATCTGCGCCCTGCTCGATGAGTTGGCGCCGCGTAGCAGTGGCCCCTATGCCGAGCTGATCACCTTCGTCACCGACCGCCCAGGGCACGACCGACGCTACGCTATCGACGCCAGCAAGATCGCCCGCAGCCTCGGCTGGACCCCCGAGGAAACCTTTGCCAGCGGCTTGCGCAAAACCGTACGCTGGTACCTCGACAACCTCGACTGGTGCCGGCGCGTGCAAGATGGCCGCTATCAGCGCGAACGCCTGGGCATGCTCAAGGAGCACACACGATGAAGGGTATCGTCCTCGCCGGCGGTTCCGGTACGCGGCTGCACCCCATCACCCTGGGCGTGTCCAAACAACTGCTGCCCATCTACGACAAACCGATGATCTACTACCCGATCTCGGTGCTGATGCTCGCCGGCATCCGCGACATCCTGATTATCTCCACGCCACAGGACCTGCCGCACTTCGAGAAAATGCTCGGTGACGGCAGCCAGTTCGGTCTACACCTGAGCTATGCCGAGCAGCCCTCACCGGATGGCCTGGCCCAAGCCTTCCTGATCGGCGAAACCTTCATTGGCACGGACTCGGTGTGCCTGATCCTTGGCGATAACATCTTTCACGGCCAGCACTTCACCGAGAAACTCCTGCGCGCCGCCGCCCAGCCCAGCGGCGCCACGGTATTCGGCTACTGGGTCAAGGACCCGGAGCGCTTCGGCGTAGTCGAGTTCGACACCCAGGACAACGCGGTATCCATCGAAGAAAAGCCGGCGCGGCCCAAGTCCAGTTATGCCGTCACCGGTCTGTACTTCTACGACAACGATGTGATCGCCATGGCCAAAGCCGTGCAGCCCTCAGCCCGCGGCGAGCTGGAAATCACCGACATCAACAACGCCTACCTGACCCGCGGCGACCTGCGCGTAGAGCGCTTCGGCCGTGGCTTCGCCTGGCTCGACACCGGCACCCACGACAGCCTGCTGGACGCCTCGCAGTATGTGCAGACCATCGAGCATCGGCAGGGCCTGAAAGTCGCCTGCCTGGAAGAAATCGCCTACCAGCAAGGCTGGATTGATCGCACTCGATTGCTCAGCCAGGCTCAGCTGTTCGGCAAGACCGCCTACGGGCAATACCTGTTCGGCCTGGCCGAGGAGTAAATATGCGCGTGATCGCCACCGAGCTGCCTGACGTGCAGATCATCGAACCCCGCGTGTTCGGTGATGACCGCGGGTTCTTTTACGAGAGCTTCAACGCGCAGCAGTTTGCCGAACTCACTGGTATCAGCTGCGCCTTCGTGCAAGACAACCACTCGCGTTCGGCGCGCGGCGTATTACGCGGCCTGCATTACCAGGTGCAGCAAGCGCAAGGCAAACTGGTGCGGGTCAGCGCCGGGGAAGTCTTCGATGTGGCCGTGGACATTCGTCGCAGCTCGCCCACCTTTGGTTGCTGGACCGGCACCCTGCTGTCGGCGGAGAACAAGCGCCAGCTGTGGATTCCCGCAGGCTTCGCCCACGGCTTTGTGGTGCTCAGCGAGTTCGCCGAGTTCCTCTACAAGACCACTGACTACTATGCACCGCAGCACGAGCGCTGCATCCGTTGGGACGACCCGCAGCTGGCCATCGACTGGCCGCTGACAACAGCACCCATTCTCTCGGGCAAAGACCAGGCCGGCGCTGCGCTGAACGCTGCGGAGCTGTTTGCGTGAGCATCCTGCTAATCGGCGAACACGGGCAGGTCAGCCGTGAGCTGCAACGCTGCCTGTCTGGCATGTCGGATCTGGTGGTGCGCGGCAGCGCCCAGCTCGACCTGAGCGACACTGCGCAGATCCGCGAGCAGGTGCTGGCGCTGCGCCCGCAACTGATCATCAATGCCGCCGCCTACACCGCCGTCGATCTGGCCGAGAGCGAACCGGAGCAGGCCTTTGCGATCAACGCTGAAGCACCCGGCCTACTCGCCGAACTGGCCGCCGAGCTGAATGCGCCACTGATCCACTACTCCACCGATTACGTCTTCGATGGCAGCCTTGAGCGCCCCTACCGCGAGACTGACACCCCCAACCCACTCAACGTCTATGGTCGCAGCAAACTCGCCGGTGAGCAGGCGATTACCCGCGTCGGCGGTGCGCACCTGATCCTGCGCACCAGTTGGGTGTACGCCAACCACGGGCGCAACTTCCTGCTGACCCTGCAGCGCCTGTTACAAACCCGCGAGCAGGTCAGCGTGGTCAACGATCAGATCGGCGCGCCGACCTGGGCCGGCAGCATCGCCCAGGCCACCACCGAGTTGATCCAGCAATGGTTGACTGGCCAGCCCGGCAGCTGGGGTATTCATCACCTGACCGCCCAGGGCGAGACCTCATGGTTCGGCTTTGCCGAGGCGATAGCCGCGACGTTACGCGAGGCCGGACTGCCCTGTGCACGCCTGCTGCCCATCAGCAGCGCCGAATACCCGACTGCGGCACCGCGCCCACTCAACTCACGCCTGGACTGCAGCCAGCTACAGACCGACTGGGGCATCCGCCTGCCACACTGGCACCAGAGCATGAGCGCCTGCCTGCGCACCTCGGCGGGTTTTCCTGCCGGATAAAAAGCGAACGTGCATAATGCGCCGGATCTCCCAGCGCCCGATGTCCATGACCTCACCAACACGCACCCCAAAACGCCTACGCTGGCGCAGCCTGGTCATCCTCGCGCTGCTGCTGACGCCGTTGCTCTGGCCGCTGCAACAACTCGCGCAGCGCTATTACAGCGGCGTGTTGGCTGAGCAGAATCGCCAGACCCTCGACCTCTACGTCGCCAACCTGCTCGGCACCCTGCGCCGCTACGAGATTCTGCCGCAGATTCTCGGTGACTTGCCCGACCTGCGTCGCGTACTGGATGCGCCCGACGATGGCCAGGCCCTGAACAGCGCCAATCGCCTGCTGCAGCGCATCCGCGAACAGACCGGGGCAGACGTCATTTACCTGATGGCGCCTTCGGGCAACACCCTGGCAACCTCCAACTGGGACCAGGAAGACAGCTTCGTGGCGCGCAATTTCGCCTTCCGCCCCTATTTTCGCGAAGCCATCGCAGGGCGCGTCGGGCGCTTCTTCGGCCTGGGCACCACGTCAGGCAAGCGCGGCTATTACTTCGCTGCAGCGGTGCGCGACGGCGAGCGCAACCTCGGCGCGCTGGTGGTCAAGGTCGACCTCGACCACACCGAAACCCTGTGGGGCAATACGCCCGAGCAACTGCTGGTGACCGATGCCAACGGCGTGGTGATCCTCACCTCGCGCAGCGACTGGCGCTTCCATGCCAGCCGCCCGCTGGACGCCGCCGAGCGGGCGGCCATCGCCGCCAACATCCCCTACCCGACCCAGTCGCCGCCACCGCTGCGCCTGGAAGAAAGTGCCTGGATCCGCCAGGACCGCACGCTCGAAGAAACCGGCTGGACCGTCAGCATCCTCGCCCCACGCGCCCTGGTCGACCGCCCGGTACGCACCGCCGTGGCCATAGGCGGCGGCGCCCTGCTGGTGCTTCTGTTGCTGCTCGGCCTGATGATGATGCGCCGGCGTCACTACCTCGAACGCATTGCCCTCGACACCCGTGCGCGCCAGGAGCTGGAGCAGCGCGTACAGGCGCGCACCCAGGACCTGGAGCTGCTCAACAGCCGCCTCAAACAGGAAGTGCTGGAGCGTGAACACGCGCAGCAGGAGCTGGTGCGCGCCCAGGATGAGCTGGTTCAGGCCGGCAAGCTCTCGGCTCTCGGTACCATGAGCGCAAGCATCAGCCATGAGCTCAACCAACCCCTGGCAGCGATCCGCAGCTATGCCGACAACGCTGGCGTGTTGCTCGACCATGCGCGCACCGACGAAGCACGCGGCAACCTCAAGCTGATCAGCCAGCTGACCGAACGCATGGCCTCGATCATCGCCCACCTGCGCGCCTTCGCCCGTCGCGACCGCCACGCGCCGGAGAGCGTGGCCCTCCAGCCGGCCATTGATGACGCGCTGTCGCTGCTAGTCAAGCGCCGCCGCACTCTGGATGTCGAGCTGATCCGCGACCTGCCCGATGCCAATCTCTGGGTCCAGGCCGGGGAAACCCGCCTGCGCCAGGTGCTCGGCAACCTGTTGGCCAACGCCTTCGACGCCCTGGCCGAGCGCCCCCAACCACGGCGCATCTGGATCAGTACCGAGCTGACCGCCGACGGTGTCGACCTGCACCTACGCGACAACGGCCCAGGCTTCAGCCAGGACGCCCTGCTGCGCGCCCGCGAACCCTTCTTCACCACCAAGACCAGCGCCCAGGGCCTCGGCCTCGGCCTGGCGATCTGCGATGCTCTGATGCGCGCCCTGGGCGGCGAACTGCTGTTCGCCAATCACCCCGAGGGCGGCGCCCTGCTCACCCTGCGCCTGCGCGCCGGCGCCCCTGGCGTCAACACGCAGCCGTCCGAGGACCTTGCCCAATGACCGCTATCGATGCCCGCACCCACGTGCTGCTGATCGACGACGACCCCCACCTGCGCCAGGCGCTCAGCCAGACCCTGGACCTCGCCGGGCTCAAGGTCGCCAGCCTGGCCGATGCCCAGGAAGTGGCCGGACGTATCGAACGCGACTGGCCGGGCGTGGTAGTCAGTGACATCCGTATGCCCGGCGTCGACGGCCTGGAACTGCTGCAGCAGTTGCACGAGCAGGACCCCGACCTGCCGGTGCTACTGATCACCGGCCACGGCGATGTGCCGCTGGCGGTGCAGGCCATGCGCGCCGGCGCCTACGACTTCCTCGAGAAACCCTTCGCCAGCGAAGACCTGCTCGACAGCGTGCGCCGCGCCCTGGCCCTGCGCCGCCTGGTACTGGACAACCGCAGCCTGCGCCTGGCCCTGGCCGACCGCCAGGAACTGTCGGCGCGCCTGGTCGGCCAGTCCGCACCGATGCAGCGTCTGCGCGAGCAGATCGGCGCCCTGGCCGGCATCAGCACCGACGTGCTGATTCTCGGTGAGACCGGCGCCGGCAAAGAGGTCGTCGCCCGCGCCCTGCATGATCTGTCCAACCGCCGCGACGGCCCCTTTGTCGCGATCAACGCCGGTGCCCTTGCCGAGTCGGTGGTCGAAAGCGAGCTGTTCGGCCACGAGCCGGGCGCTTTTACCGGCGCGCAAAAGCGCCGCATCGGCAAGTTCGAGTTCGCCAACGGTGGCACGCTGTTCCTCGATGAAATCGAAAGCATGAGTCTGGATGTACAGGTCAAGCTACTGCGCCTGCTGCAGGAGCGCGTGGTCGAGCGCCTCGGTGGCAACCAGTTGATCCCACTGGATATCCGCGTGATCGCCGCGACCAAGGAAGACCTGCGCCAGGCCGCCGATCAAGGCCGCTTCCGTGCCGACCTGTATTACCGCCTCAACGTCGCACCGCTGCGTATTCCCGCCCTGCGTGAACGGGGCGAGGACACCCTGGTGCTGTTCCAGCACTTCACCGCTGCGGCCAGCACCCGGCATGGTCTGCCAGCCCGTGAACTGCAGCCAGGGCAGCGCGCCCTGCTCCTGCGTCACCCCTGGCCAGGCAATGTGCGCGAATTGCAGAACGCCGCCGAGCGCTTCGCTCTGGGTCTCGATCTCGGCCTGGAACTGAGCCTGGACAGCCACCTGAGCAATGCACCGCTGGGCGGTAACCTCAGCGAACAGGTCGAAGCCTTCGAGCGCGCCCTGATTGCGGCCGAGTTGACTCGCGCGCATACCTCGCTGCGCAGCCTGGCCGAAGCCCTGGGCGTGCCGCGTAAAACCCTGCATGACAAATTGCGCAAACACGGCCTGAGCTTCGCCGACTCTGGCGGAAACCCGCCAGACGAAAGCGACTGAGTGGCGATTTATCGCCACCACACGCCCAGCCAGCGCTTGGCGTATGCCACTCAAGCAAACGACCGCAGTGCGCCAATACGCCGCAGCATGCGGCGCCAGGTCAAATTGTCACGTTATTCAAGGACACTGGCTTGCCTACTGGCAACCTGGCATGAGCGTTGCTGTATCGACTGCCAGGCGACCCCCAACAAGTACAAGTCAAGGCGCTCGCAATTTCCGCCCGCCGTTTTTCGGCAGGCCGCCTAGACTTGCTCTTGTTCGCCCGATTCGGCGCCCTGCGCCAATGCATAATCACAACAAGAGGAAGCATCGCATGTTCAAACTGACTGCCAAGGCGCTGGCTTGCGCCCTGTCGCTGAGCATCGCTGGTATGGCCCAGGCGGCCGACCCGATCGTCATCAAATTCTCCCACGTCGTTGCCGACCACACGCCGAAAGGCCAAGGCGCCGTGCTGTTCAAGAAGCTCGCTGAAGAGCGTCTGGGCGACAAGGTCAAGGTCGAGGTCTACCCGAACTCCTCACTGTTCGGTGACGGCAAGGAAATGGAAGCGCTGTTGCTCGGTGACGTGCAGTTGATCGCACCATCGCTGGCCAAGTTCGAGCAGTACACCAAGCAAATCCAGGTGTTCGACCTGCCGTTCCTGTTCCAGGACATGGCTGCTGTTGACCGCTTCCAGCAGAGCCCTGAAGGTCAGGCCCTGCTGAAGTCGATGGAAGACAAGAACATCACCGGCCTGGCTTACTGGCACAACGGTCTCAAGCAGCTGTCGGCCAACAAGGCACTGTACGAGCCGAAAGATGCCCGTGGTCTGAAGTTCCGCGTACAGGCTTCTGCCGTACTGGAAGAGCAGTTCAAGGCTGTGCGCGCCAACCCGCGCAAAATGAGCTTCGCCGAGGTTTACCAAGGCCTGCAGACTGGCGTAGTCAACGGTGCCGAGAACCCCTACTCGAACATCTACAGCCAGAAAATGCACGAAGTGCAGAAGTTCATCACCGAATCCAACCACGGTGTTCTGGACTACATGCTGATCACCAACACCAAGTTCTGGAACGGCCTGCCTGAAGATGTACGCAGCGAGCTGGACAAGATCGTTGTGGAAGTGACTGCCGAAGTGAACAAGCAGGCAACTGCCCTGAACGACGGTGACAAGCAGCGCATCATCGACGCCAAAACCACCGAAATCATTACTCTGACCCCTGAGCAGCGTAATGAATGGCGCGATGCCATGAAGCCGGTGTGGAGCAAGTTTGAAGCTGAGATCGGCGCTGACCTGATCAAAGCTGCTGACGCCGCTAACCAGCAGTAAACGAAAGGAATCGTAGGGTGGGTACGCCGTTGGCGGCCCACCGGACTGTGCCTACACAGCCCACATCCTGATGGTGGGCAGGGCCTTGCGCCCTTGCCCCCTACGTCTTTCTTGGTTCACCGGGAGAATTTATCGATGAACGCCTTGCGGCGCGCCTGGGAGCACTTTGAAGAAGGCTTTATTGCCTTCCTTCTCGCTGCCATGACGCTGGTGACATTCCTGTATGTCATCCTCAACAACTTCTACACCCTGTTCTATGCAATGGGTGACTATTTCGAGAGCGAGGCCCTGCTGGCCATTGGTGACCATATCCTCGATATGGCCCAGGCCATGACCTGGAGCAACGCCCTGACCAAAGCCCTGTTCGCCTGGCTGATTTTCTTCGGCCTGGCTTATGGCGTACGCACTGCCGGCCATATCGGCGTCGACGCCCTGGTCAAACTGGCCAGCAAACCCACCCAGCGCATTATCGGCATCATTGCCTGCCTGTGCTGCCTGGGCTACGCCGGCCTGATCACGGTTGCCAGCTTCGACTGGATGAGCACCATGCTGACCGCCGATATCGGCGCCGAAGACCTGGGCCATTACGGCATCAAGCAGTGGCACATCACCCTGATCGTACCGTTCGGTTACGCGATGGTGTTTATTCGCTTCCTGGAAATCCTCGTGCGCATCCTGCGCAACCAGCAGACCGGTCTTGGCCTGGCTGACGAAGCCGCCGATGCCCTGAAACTGAATGAACACGAGGAGCGCAAGTAATGACCATTCTGTTTCTGTTCGTACTGCTGTTCGCCCTGATGTTTATCGGCGTGCCGATTGCCGCCTCGCTCGGCCTGGCTGGATCGGTCACCATCATGCTGTTCAGCCCCGACTCGGTACGCTCGCTGGCGATCAAGCTGTTCGAGACCTCCGAGCACTACACCCTGCTGGCGATCCCGTTCTTCCTGTTGTCCGGTGCGTTCATGACCACCGGCGGTGTGGCTAAGCGCCTGATCGACTTCGCCAACGCCTGTGTCGGCCACATCCGTGGCGGTCTGGCGATCTCGGCGGTATTGGCGTGCATGCTGTTCGCCGCCCTGTCCGGTTCGTCGCCGGCCACTGTTGCGGCCGTGGGCTCCATCGCCATCGCCGGTATGGTGCGCTCGGGCTACCCACAGGCGTTCGGCGCCGGCATCGTGTGTAACGCCGGTACCCTGGGCATCCTGATTCCACCGTCGATCGTCATGGTGGTATATGCCGCCGCGACCGAGCAGTCGGTCGGCAAGCTGTTTATGGCCGGTGTCGTACCAGGCATCCTGCTCGGCGTGGTGCTGATGGTGGCGATCTACATCGTCGCTCGCAAAATGAACCTGCCGGCCATGCCGCGCGCGACCTTTCGCGAGTTCCTGAGCACCGCCCGCAAGGCGATCTGGGGCCTGCTGCTGATGGTGATCATCCTCGGTGGTATCTACACCGGCATGTTCACCCCGACCGAGGCTGCAGCTGTGGCTGCCGTATACGCAGGCTTCGTGGCGCTGTTCGTGTACAAAGACATGACCATCCGCGAGTGCCCGAAGGTGCTGCTGGAGTCCGGCAAGCTGACCATCATGCTGATGTTCATCATTGCCAACGCCATGCTCTTCGCCCACGTACTGACCACTGAGCAGATTCCCCAGACCATCACCGCATGGGTGGTGGATATGGGCCTACAGCCGTGGCAGTTCCTGCTGGTGGTGAACATCGTGCTGCTGGTCGCCGGTGCCTTCATGGAGCCGTCGGCGATCATCCTGATCCTCGCGCCGATCCTGTTCCCGATTGCCGTGCAACTGGGTATCGACCCGATCCACCTGGGCATCATCATGGTGGTGAACATGGAAATCGGATTGATCACGCCACCGGTGGGGCTGAACCTGTTCGTCACCTCGGCGGTGACCGGCATGCCACTGACCGCTGTGGTCAAGGCTGCCTGGCCGTGGCTGATGCTGCTGCTGAGCTTCCTGATGGTCATCACCTATGTTCCGGCGGTGTCCATGGCTCTGCCAAACTGGCTGGGCGTGAGCTGATCACCCGCTGCCTGTACAAAAAAGCCCGGCCTTAGCGCCGGGCTTTTTTATGGGCAATGCGCTCAGGCCACGGCCTGCCCACCTTCGGCCAGAGCACGCGCCTGCTCGCGCAGGACGAACTTCTGGACCTTGCCGGTGGAGGTCTTGGGCAAGGTCGTAAACACCACCGCCCCCGGTACCTTGAAGCGCGCCATGCGCTGCTGGCAGAAGACGATAACCTCCTGCTCGGTCAGCACGGCCTCAGGCTTGAGGGTGACGAAGGCGCACGGACTCTCGCCCCACTTGGCACTCGGCATGGCCACCACAGCCGCTTCCAGAATCAGCGGGTGACGGTAGAGCACGTCCTCGACCTCGATCGAGGAGATGTTCTCGCCGCCGGAGATGATGATGTCCTTGGAGCGGTCCTTGATTTCCACATAACCATCGGCGTGCCAGACCGCCAGGTCGCCGGAATGGAACCAGCCACCCGCGAAGGCTTCGGCGGTGGCACTGGGGTTCTTCAGGTAGCCCTTCATCACCACATTGCCACGCATCATGATCTCGCCGATGGTCTGGCCATCCTTGGGTACCGGCTGCAGGCTGTCCGGGTCGGCGACCATCAAGCCGTCGAGCAGCGGCGCACGCACGCCCTGGCGGGACTTCAGGCGCGCGCGTTGCTCCGGTGCCTCAGCATCCCACTCCGACTTCCACTCGCAGGCCACACTCGGGCCATAGGTTTCGGTCAGGCCGTAGACGTGGGTGACGCGAAACTCCAGCGCCTCCATGGCCTCGATCACTGCCGCGGGCGGCGCGGCACCGGCGGTCAGCACCTTGACCGGACGGGTCTTCAACGCTTTCAGCTCATCGGTGGCGTTGGCCAGCATATTCAACACGATGGGCGCACCGCAGAAGTGGTCGACACCATGCTCGGCCAGTGCCGGATAGATCGCCTCGGCCCGCACATGGCGCAGGCACACGTTGACCCCGACATAGGCGGCCAGCGCCCAGGGGAAGCACCAGCCATTGCAGTGGAACATCGGCAGCGTCCACAGGTACACCGGAAAGCGCGTCATGTCCCAGCACATGGCGTTGGACAGCGCATTGAGGTGCGCGCCACGGTGGTGGTAGACCACGCCCTTGGGATTACCGGTGGTGCCTGAGGTGTAGTTCAGAGCAATGGCTTGCCACTCATCCTCGGGCAGCTGCCAGGCGTAGCTCGGATCGCCCTCGGCCAGCAGCGCCTCATAGTCCAGTTCGCCGATCAGCAGGCCATCGCGGTACTCAGGATCGTCGATGCCGATGATCAGCGGCCGATTCGGCAAGTGGCTGGTGGCCCGCTGCACCAACTCGCCGAACTCCTTGTCGACCAGCAGCACCTTGGCCTCGCCGTGCTGCAGGATAAAGGCGATGGCCTCGGCATCCAGACGGGTATTGATCGCGTTGATCACCGCGCCGCACATGGGGATGCCGAAGTGCGCCTCGAACATCGCCGGGCCGTTCGGCGCGATCACTGCCACCGTATCGCCCACACCGAAACCACGCTGGGCCAGGGCCGAGGCCAGGCGAATGCAGCGCTGGTAACTCTGCCCCCAGGTCTGCCGCTGGCTGCCATTGATCAGCGCCAGGCGGTCGGGGTAGACACTGGCGGCGCGCTCAAGAAAGCTCAGCGGGCTGAGCGCCTGAAAATTTGCCGCATCACGCGGCATGCCGTATTCATAGGGATTGACGCTGTTCATTATTGTTCTCCAGCACCTGCTGTGTGCGTGCGCGGCGCGCCACGCGCTGCGTTATGACGGCATAACCCTAGCAGGCATAGGGTTTTACACCATCACGACCTTGGTCGAAGCAGTGACTCACGGGTCATCAATCGCGTCAGCATAGGCATTCGAAACAGTCGAGCCACAACCTCGACCGTTCCACATCTCTGTGCCAGGTGTCGAACGGCGAGCGGCAAGCAGTCACCGCGTCACCTGCGCTTGTCCGGCGCCGTAGCCCGGCACCCGTGGTCCGCCACCCGTATATGAAGGAGTTAGTGCGTGAAATCTCGCTTACCCGTGATCGTTGGTTTTGGCGGCTACAACGCAGCCGGCCGTAGCTCCTTCCACCACGGCTTCCGCCGCACCGTGCTCGAGACCCTGGATGCCCAGGCTCGTCAGGAAACCCTGGCCGGCCTGGCGGTGATGATGAAGCTGCTGCGCGTCGTCGATGGTGCCTTCCTCGATGAATCCGGTCAGGCCCTCGATCTGGCGCAGATCGAAGACCGTTACGCCGCGCAGATTCTGGCCTCCACCCTGGTGCGACGCATCGAGAAGCAGCACCTGGATGTCGACGCCGCCCATTGGCACAAGTCCATCCAGGTCGCTAACGAAAACGGCGCCTCCTTGAGCTTCGTGACCAATCGCCGACAACTGCCAGAACCGCTGCCAGCCAACTGGTCGGTCGAGGTCGTGGACGCCCAGCAAGTGCGCGTCACTCTGCATGACAGCTGCGAATTCAAGGTCGACAGCTACCGCGCCCTGCCGGTGAAATCCGCCGGCCAGTTGCCGACCGGCTTCGAGCCGGGCGAGCTGTACAACTCGCGCTTTCACCCCCGCGGTTTGCAGATGGCCGTGGTGGGTGTCACTGATGCCCTGCGCTCGGTTGGTCTGCCCTGGCAGCAGATCGTCGACCAGGTCGCCCCGGACGAGATCGCCGTGTTCGCCGGTAGCATCATGAGCCAGCTCGACGAAAACGGTTTCGGCGGTCTGATGCAATCGCGCCTCAAGGGTGGCCGGGTTACCGCCAAACAGCTGGCCCTCGGCCTGAACACTATGCCGGCGGACTTTATCAACGCCTATGTCCTGGGCAGCGTCGGCACCACCGGCAGTGTCACCGGCGCCTGCGCCACCTTCCTTTACAACCTGCAGAAAGGTATCGAGCAGATCGCCAGCGGCAAGGCCCGGGTGGTGATCGTCGGCAACAGCGAAGCGCCGATCAACCAGGAGTGCATCGAGGGCTACGGCGCCATGGGCGCCCTGGCCACCGAAGAAGGCCTGCGCCTGATCGAAGGCAAGGATGACGTCGACTTCCGCCGCGCCAGCCGCCCATTCGGCCAGAACTGCGGCTTCACCCTCGCCGAAGCCTGCCAGTTTGTGGTGTTGATGGACGATGAGCTGGCCCTGCAACTGGGCGCCGACATCCACGGCGCGGTGCCAGATGTATTTATCAACGCCGACGGCTTCAAGAAATCCATTTCCGCACCTGGCCCAGGTAACTACCTGACGGTAGCTAAGGCCGTGGCCAGCGCCATCGACCTGCTCGGCGCCGAAGCGGTGCGCGAGCGCAGCTTCGTCCATGCCCACGGCTCCAGCACGCCGGCCAACCGCGTGACCGAGTCGGAAATTCTCGACCGTATCGCCACCACCTTCGGTATCGAGCAGTGGCCGGTCACCGCCGCCAAGGCCTTTGTCGGCCATTCCCTGGCCACCGCCAGTGGCGATCAGGTGATCTCGGCATTGGGCAGCTTCCGCTACGGCATTATCCCGGGCATCAAGACCATTGATGAGGTGGCCGCCGATGTCCACCAGGGCCACCTGAGCATCGCCACTGAAGACCGTCAGCGCGACCCACAGCAGCTCGACCTGTGCATCATCAACTCCAAGGGTTTTGGCGGTAACAACGCCAGCGCGGTGATCCTGGCGCCCCATATTGCCGAGCGCATGCTGCGCAAACGCCATGGCCAGGCAGCCTTCGATGCTTATCTGCAGCGCCGCGACGCCACCCGCTGTGCAGCCGCCGCCTACGACCAGCAAGCGCTACAGGGTCAGCTGGAGATCATCTACAACTTCGGCAACGACCTGATTGACGACCAGGCTATCGAGATTGGCACCGAGCAGATCCAGGTGCCGGGCTTCGCCCAGCCGCTGGTGTTTGCCAAGGATCAGCGCTACCGCGATATGCTCGACTAGGAGCCTGACACGAATCAAATGTCGCTTTGCTTTATGTAGGAGCGAATTTATTCGCGATAGATTTTAAACGCGCTCCAGCAATTGCGTGTAAAGCGGAGGCCGCCTGGTTCCTCCCACGGATGGAATTGACCGACATCTGATGCTTGAGGGCACCTAGCCTCTATTCGCGAAGACCGCGGCACATCGCGAATAAATTCGCTCCTACAAGGGCTGTCTTCAACCCAACTCACGCGCCAGCTCGATCAGCGCGGCGCGCCAGGCGGCGGTGCCGGGCAGCGCCAGGAATGAGGGGTTGAGCAACGACTCGCGGGCCTCATAGGTCAGCGTGCTGCCGTCCAGGTTCAGCACTTCCCCTCCGGCACCCTCCAGCACGCCCTGAGCCGCCGCCGTGTCCCATTGCGAGGTCGGCGCCAGACGCGGGTAACAGTCGGCCAGCCCCTCGGCCAGTTGGCAGAACTTCAATGAGCTGCCCACGCTGACGCAGTCGAGCTCGCCAAACCTCTCGGCCATGCCCGCCAGCAAACGCTCCTGCGCCGGGCTGCTGTGGCGTCGGCTGGCGACCACGGTAAACGCCTCGGCAGGCGCGCCGCGCACCTGGATCGGCCGCACCGACTGATCCGCATCCAGGCGCTCGGCACCCAGCCCGGCACCGCCGTAGTAACAGCTGCCGGTGGCCGGTATACCGACCACCCCAAACACCACACGCCCGCGCTCGATCAACGCCACGTTGACGGTGAACTCCTCGCTACCAGCGATAAATTCCTTGGTGCCGTCCAGCGGATCGACCAGCCACCAATGCTGCCAACCGGCGCGAGTGGCCAGGGCGATATCGGCGGCTTCTTCGGAGAGCACCGGGATCTGCCCATCGAGGGCCAGCAAGCC
Organism: Gammaproteobacteria bacterium; assembly: GCA_018826895.1. Lineage (GTDB taxonomy): Bacteria > Pseudomonadota > Gammaproteobacteria > Pseudomonadales > Pseudomonadaceae > Aquipseudomonas. Next base: position 35,715 of record JAHJYA010000033.1, on the reverse strand, counting down.
GTCATTGAGCAGATGGTGGGCCGCCATATCCGCCGCGGTCACCGGCGAGGCATCAGCCTTCTCATACACATGCACACCCGCTCGCCAGTGCGGCAAAATCGCTTCGCCGGCCTGTTGCACCAGGCCGATCACGGCCGGCAGTAACGGATGCATCATGGGCGAAACTCCCCGCGCTCGGTGAGCAGGTCACGCGCCAGGTACAGGGCCGCCAGGGCGCGGCCTTCGCTGAACTGCGGGTGCTGGATCAGGGTCGAGAGTTCGCTCAGGTTGACCTGATCCACGCGCATCGGCTCGGGCTCATCGCCCGGCAAACGCTCCTCATAGAGGTCACGCGCCAGCACCACCTGGATCTTCTGGCTCATATAGCCTGGAGACAAACTCAACTCACCCAGGTGTTCCAACTGCCGCGCGCCAAAGCCGGCTTCTTCCTTGAGTTCGCGGTTGGCCGCCTGCAGTACGTCCTCCCCCGGCTCGATCAGGCCCTTGGGCAGCGATAGCTGGTAATCGTCGGTACCGCCGCAGTATTCCTCGACCAGCAGCGCATGCTGAGCGTCGCGCATCGCCACGATCATCACCGCACCGTAACCGGCACCACGGCCAACCAGGCGTTCATAGGTGCGCTCTACGCCATTGCTAAAGCGCAGTTGCAGCTCCTCGACACAAAACAGGCGGCTGTTGGCGACGATCTCACGGGCCAACACGGTGGGCTTCTGACGCATGGGGCGACTCCCGGGTAAGACTTAGCGGGTTATCATAGCGCGGCTTGTCCTATTGTCTGCGTAGGAGATTGCGCACTGACGACGGCCAGCCTCTCAATCGTGACAAATCTCGCACCCGCTCAAGAGTCCGCCATGCCGCTGCTACCCTGGAATGCCATCGATACCGTCCTGCTGGACATGGACGGCACCTTGCTCGACCTGCATTTCGACAATCACTTCTGGCTGCATCATTTGCCCCGTCGTTATGCCGAGCACCATGGCGTCAGCCTGGCCCTGGCCGAAGCGGAACTGCAGCCACTGTTTCGCGAGCACGCCGGCCAGTTGACCTGGTACTGCACCGATTTCTGGAGTCGCGAGCTGTCGCTGCCGATCCGCGAACTCAAGCGCGAAGTCGCCGAACTGATCGCCCTGCGCCCCGACGCCGACACCTTCCTCGCCGCCGTGCGTGACGCCGGCAAGCGCGTGGTGATGATCACTAACGCGCACCGCGATTCGCTGTCGCTGAAACTGGAGCGCATCGAGCTGGCGCCCTATTTCGAGCGCATGATCAGCTCCCACGACTATGGCTACCCCAAGGAAAACCAGCAGTTCTGGCATGCCCTGCAGCAAGACCTGGCGTTCGATCCGGCGCGCAGCCTGTTTATCGACGACAGCCTGCCGATCCTGCGCAGCGCCCAGCACTTTGGCGTCGCTCACCTGCTCGCCGTGCGTGAGCCGGACAGCCGCGCGGGCGCCAAGGACACCGAAGAGTTCGCCGCGGTAGAGGATTACCGGGCCCTGCTCGACGGCCTGTTACCCACCCCCTGAGCCTTTCCCACCGCCGCATCTCGCGCCTCTTTATCGACAGGTGATCATGGACATCAAGCAGCTCAAGTTCCTTATCGCCCTCGACGAAACCCGCCACTTCGGCCAGGCTGCCGCGCGCTGCCACATCACCCAGCCGACCCTGTCGATGCGCCTGCGCAACCTCGAAGAAGAACTGGGCCTGGAGCTGGTACGCCGCGGTCAACGTTTCGAGGGTTTCAGCGAAGAGGGTGAGCGCATTCTGGCCTGGGCACGCAGCCTGATGGCTGCCCATGACGGGCTCTACGCCGAGGCCGCCGCATGCCGTGGGCAACTGGTTGGCACCCTGCGCCTGGGCGTGGTTCCGCTGGCCGGCTTCGACCCGATGCGCCTGGTCCAGCTGTTCGCCGAACAACACCCGAACCTGCGTTTCCAACTGTTCGCCCTGAGCAGCGAGCAGGTACTCGAACGTCTCGCGCGCAATCAGCTGGACCTCGGCCTGTCCTATCTGGACCGTCTCGACCGCGAACATTTCGACAGTCTGGAGCTGGCCGAAACGCGCATGGGCCTGCTCTATGACCGCCGCCACTTCCAGTTCACCAGCCCGGCACTGCGCTGGGAAAGCCTGACCGACCTGCCTCTGGGGCTGCTGTCGGCCGGCATGCACTTTCGCCAGTCCATCGACCACAGCTTTCGCTCCCGTGGCCTGACCCCCAGCCCGCGCCTGGAAACCGATGCCGTGCACCAGTTGCTGCAGGCCGCCAGCGCCGGTCTGTGTTGCGCGATCATGCCGCTAAGCAGCGGCCTGGCGGACTTTACCGAGCACCTGGCGCTGACACCGATCGAAGACGCCCACACCCTCGCCCCTCTAGGCCTGATCATGCGCCGTAGTGCACCACGCTCAGCGCTGGCCGAAGCCTGCTTTAGCGAGGCGGCCAGCCTGCTGCTGAGTAGCCCTGCGCAACTTAGCCGATAGAGCGCATCGATGACTACATTGGCAACAGTGATTAGACGCGCCCCCGTCAGGCGCCTAATCTGATGAGTCAATACGTCGCAGGGAACATCGTCCATGCCACGCGCCACCCACCTCAGCCCGGTCGACGCGGTTTTGCCAACGCCGCCAGTAGCCGGCTACGCCTACCGCGAGCTTGCTGAGCCCGCGGACATTGCCGAGGCGGTACTGGCCGAAGAGTGCGCCCTGGCGATCAGCTACAACGGCATCAGCCACGCCGTAATGATGGTCTCGCCTTCGGCGCTGGAAGATTTCGTCACCGGCTTCAGCCTGAGCAGCGACCTGGTGCAGTCCATCGACGAAATTTATGACATTGTCATTCACCGCGCTGGCGCCGCCATCAGCGCCGAGGTGCAGATCAGCAACCGCGCCTTCTGGGCACTCAAGCAGCAGCGCCGGCAACTGGCCGGCACCAGCGGTTGCGGCCTGTGCGGTGTAGAAGCGCTGGACCAGGCACTGCCCACCCTCACGCCCCTGACTCCGACGCCGCTGCCACCGGCCGCGCACCTGCAGGGCCTGCGCGAACGTATCAACGAAGCCCAGCGCCTGGCGCGCCAAAGCGGTGCCCTGCACGCAGCGCTGTTCGTCGACGTCGATGGCGCCATTGAGCTGTGCCGCGAAGACATCGGCCGACATAACGCCCTCGACAAGCTGATCGGCGCGCTGCTGCGCAGCGGCCATGCGCCTGCCGGTTTTGCCGTGGTCACCAGCCGCTGCAGCCTGGAACTGATTCACAAGGCCGTGCGTGCCCGTATCGGCACCCTGGTCAGCCTGTCCGCGCCCACCGCCCTGACCGTGCAGTGGGCACGCCAGCATCACCTCAACCTGATCCATCTGCCCCATCACAGCGCCCCCCGGGTCTATAGCCCGGCGCCGCCTGCCAGAGAGCAACGACCATGAGCCTGCAACCCGTCAACCCTCGCTACAAACCCTACCGTGGTGCCGCAGCCGGCTGGGGCGCACTGCGCAGCGTCGCGCATTTCTGGCTGGACAGTAAGCAGCCGTTCAAGAACCTGCGCGCGCTACTCAAGACCAACCAGAATGGCGGCTTCGACTGCCCAGGTTGTGCCTGGGGCGACTCCCCGGAAGACGGCCACATCAAGTTCTGCGAGAACGGCGCCAAGGCAGTTAACTGGGAAGCCACCAAGCGCCGCGTCGATGCCACCTTCTTCGCCCGCTACAGCGTCAGCCAACTGCGCGAGCAGAGCGACTACTGGCTCGAATACCAGGGCCGCCTGACCGAGCCGATGCGTTACGACAGCGCCAGCGACCGCTACCTGCCAATCAGCTGGGACGCCGCATTCAGCCTGATCGCCGAGCACCTCAAGGGCCTCGAAAGCCCTAACCAGGCCGAGTTCTACACCTCGGGCCGAGCCAGCAACGAAGCCGCATTTCTCTATCAGTTGTTCGTGCGTGCCTATGGCACCAACAATTTCCCTGACTGCTCGAACATGTGCCACGAGGCCAGCGGCGTCGCCCTCGGCCAAAGCGTGGGCATCGGCAAGGGCAGCGTGACCTTCGACGATTTCGAGCACGCCGATGCGATCTTCGTGCTCGGCCAGAACCCCGGCACCAACCACCCACGCATGCTCGAACCGCTGCGTGAAGCGGTCAAACGCGGCGCCCAGGTGGTCTGCTTCAACCCGCTGAAAGAGCGTGGCCTGGAGCGCTTCCAGCACCCGCAGCACGCCCTGGAAATGCTCACCAACGGCTCCGAACCGCTCAACACGGCGTTCTTCCGCCCGGCCCTGGGTGGTGACATGGCGGCCCTGCGCGGCATCGCCAAGTTCCTTCTGCAGTGGGAGCGCGAGGCCCAGGCCAAGGGCGAGCCGGCGGTGTTCGACCACGCCTTTATCGCCGAACACACCGACGGTTTGGACGACTACCTGGCGCTGCTCGACGCCAGCACCTGGGACAGCCTGGTGGCGCAGTCCGGCCTGAGCCTGACTGAAATTGAACAGTCCGCACGCATGTACCGGCGCGCCGAGAAAGTCATCATCTGCTGGGCCATGGGCATCACCCAGCACCATCATTCAGTGGCGACCATCCAGGAAATCGTCAACCTGCAACTGCTGCGCGGCAACCTCGGCCGTCCGGGCGCGGGCCTGTGCCCGGTACGCGGCCACAGCAACGTGCAGGGCGACCGCACCATGGGCATCAATGATCGCCCACCAGTGGCCTTCCTCGATGCCATGGAAAAGCGCTTCAGCTTCGCCGTGCCGCGCGCCAACGGCCACAACACCGTCGAGGCGATCAACGCCATGGTGCGTGGCGAGGCCAAGGTATTTATCGGCCTGGGCGGTAACTTCGCCCAAGCCACGCCGGATAGCCCGCGTACCCACCAGGCCCTGCAGAGCTGTGCGCTGACCGTGCAGATCAGCACCAAGCTCAACCGCAGCCACCTGACCACCGGCACCGACGCGCTGATCCTGCCGTGCCTGGGTCGCACCGACATCGACCACCAGGCCACCGGCCCGCAGGCGGTGACAGTGGAAGATTCGTTCAGCATGATCCACGCCTCCTATGGCCAGCTCGAGCCGATTTCGGCGCAGATGCGCTCGGAACCGGCCATCGTTGCCGGTATCGCCAAGGCCACCCTGGGCAACCACCCGGTGGACTGGGACGCGCTGATCGCCGACTACAGCAAGATCCGCGAGCTGATCGCCGACACCATCCCCGGCTTCGCCGACTTCAACCAGCGTGTGCAGCATCCGGGCGGTTTCTACCTGGGCAACTCGGCTGGCGCGCGCACCTGGAAGACCGCCACGGGCAAGGCCGGCTTCAAGGCCAATGCCCTGCTCGGCGACCTGCTGCCGCCCCAGGTGCGCGAAAGCGGCCAGACCCCGGACCTGATCCTGCAAACCCTGCGTTCGCACGACCAGTACAACACCACCATCTACGGCCTGGACGACCGCTACCGCGGTGTGCGCGGCCAGCGCCAGGTGCTGTTCGCCAACGAGGCCGACATCATCCGCCTGGGCTTCAAGCCGGGGCAGAAGGTAGACCTGACCTCGCTGTGGAATGACGGCGTGGAACGCAAGGTTTACGGCTTCACCCTGCTGGCGTTCGATATTCCGGCGGGCCAGGCAGCGGCCTATTACCCCGAAGCGAACCCCCTGGTACCCCTGGAGAGCTATGGCGCGCGCAGCTTCACGCCGACCTCCAAGTTCATCGCCATCCGCGTGCATGCCGCGCAGGACGATCAACGCATCGCCTAAATGACTTGGGCCGGCGCCCTCGGGCGCCGGCCCAAGATCCAGGCCTGGCAAGGCCCGCTCGTCGTTTAATGTCCCATTGCCTGCATACCCCAGCGCTACCCTCGCGCCTGATCAGCCATCGGCTGCATCGCCTCATCAGAACCCCGAAACCGTTCGTCGCAGCCTTTCTGGCCGCGCCGACCCACTGGATTTCTCATGCGCCTTGCACCCCTGGCCCTGCTCAGCCTGCTGCCCTTCGCCGTCGAGGCGAGCACCCTGCAGCGCGACCTCGGGCCTTACCAACTGAACCTCGGAACCTCTCCCAGCCGCAGCATGGCTCAGGGGCTGGTGCAGCCTCAGAACAGCGGCAGCCTGCATGGCGGCTTCGACCTCAGCCACCCCAGCGGCTGGTACCTGGGCCAATGGTCACCGAGCATTGGCGTGCTGCCGGGTAAACGTACCGAACTGAATCACTACCTGGGCTACCGCAGCACCTTGAGCGAACAGCTTGGGGTAGAACTTGGCACCATGCGCTACAGCCATCCCGGCTACAGTCACCTTGACAGCCAGGACCTGTACGCCGGCCTGACCCTGGGTGAACGGCACCTTGGCCTGGCCTTCAGCGAAGAACCCAGCCGCCGCGACGCTACCCTGCTCGCCGACTTCGGCCGGCTTACCCCGCTGGGGCTGGCCGTACGCCTGCGTTATGCCAACCACCTGCTCGACAGCCCGACGACGCTGGATGACGGAAGTCAGGTGCGTCTGTTTAACGACTGGAGCCTGAGCCTGTCGCGGCCCTGGCTGGGTATCGACCTTAACCTCTCGTATTCCGACTCCAGCCTCGGTGGCGAGGCCTGCAGCGCCTATAGCGGGCAGAACAGCCACTGTGAAAGCGAAGTCAGTTTCGGGGCTAGTCGCGTCTTCTAAACGCGATAAAAACCCCTAGCGTGCGGAATTTCTCGAAAAATCAGGCTCTAAGGTTACGTCGGTAGCCTGCCCAGCAATGGCACGGCGCCGCCAATACCCGTCCGCATCGGACTTTTTCGAGGTTTGCAGTATGCGTACATTTCTTTCTGCGCTGGCCCTGACGGCCCTTAGCCCATTCGCCTTCGCCGACAGTGGCAAAGTCGCTGTCGGCAGCGGTCTGGGCGGCGTGCTGGGAAATATCGTTGGCCAACAGGTGGGCGGCAGTACAGGTGCGGCCATCGGGGCCGGGCTGGGGGGTGCCGCTGGCGGGGTGATCACCGCCAGTGACCGTAACAAGACCGAAGCCGCACTCGGCGGTGGCCTGGGTGCAGCCGGCGGCTCGGTACTCGGTGGCCAGTTGGGCGGCAGCACCGGCTCGACCATCGGCGCCGGCCTGGGCGGTGCCGCCGGTGGCGCACTGGCCAATGAGTATGCCGGTGGCAGCGACGGTAAACGCAGCGGCCACCCCGGCAAGAAGCACAAACATAAGCACAAGCACCGCCGGCACTAAGAGCCTGTGTAAAGAAAAACACCGCGATGCCCCAGGCATTCGCGGTGTTTTTCATTGGCGATGAATGAACTGTTGCCACACCGATTAGGCTTGTGTGGGAGCGAGGGGCGCCTAGCCTTTATTCGCGAATAAATTCGCTCCTACATGGATGCAACAGCTAGTTCAGGCATAGCCTTTCCATCACCCCGCCTCAACCACCTGCAAGCATTCGAGGGCCGCGCGCAACGCCGCAGGGATCGGCACCGGCCGATTGCTCTGCCGGTCGACGAACACATGCACGAAGCGCCCTGCCGCGCAGGCCTGATCCTCTCCCGCCTTGAACACCGCTAATTCGTACTGCACCGAACTGTTACCCAGCTTGCCGACACGCAGGCCGACCTCGATCCGCTCGGGAAAGGCGATGGAGGCGAAGTAGTCGCAGCTGGAGCTGACCACGAAGCCCACCACCGCACCCTCGTGGATATCCAGGCCGCCAACCTCGATCAGGTAGGCGTTCACCGCGCTGTCGAAATAGCTGTAATAGGTGACGTTGTTGACGTGGCCGTAGACATCGTTGTCATGCCAGCGCGTGGTGATCGGCTGGAAGTGCCGGTAGTCGGCACGCAGGTGTTGGGGTTGGTTCATGCAGGGTCCTTGGGTTGGCATCGCGGCTAAAGCCCCTCCCACAGATCAGGGGCCTTTGTGGGAGGGGCTTTAACCGTGACCGTATTCAATAGGCGGCCTGGTATATGGCCAGCGCCTGCTGCTCGTTGATCGTACGCGGATTATTCACCAGCAGACGCTGCTGCAGCATGGCGTCGGCCGCCAGGGTCGGCAACATCGCCTCGCTCACCCCGGCATCGCGCAGGCGCGTGGGCAGACCGCTGCGCACGCTGAAATCGGCCAGTGCCTGCAAAAACTGCTCGGTGCGTTCCAACTCACTACCGGCACGCAGCGAGTCGCCCAGCACCAGCGGCGCCAACTCGGCATACAGCGGCGCAGCCACTGACGCGTTGAAGCCCAGCACATGGGGCAGCACCAGGGCGTTGCTCAGCCCATGGGGAATATGGAAATGCCCGCCCAGCGGGTAGGCCAGCGCATGCACCGCGGCCACCGGCGCATTGGCGAACGCCTGGCCGGCCAGGCAGGCGCCGAGCAGCATGGCCTGGCGTGCCTCACGGTTGCCGCCGTTGTGCACGGCTTCGTCGAGATTGGCCGCCAACAGGCGCAGCGCTTCGCGCGCCAGCAGGTCGGACAGCGGGTTCTTTTTCAGCGCGCTGGTGTAGGCCTCGATGGCATGGACCATGGCGTCGATGCCGGTGGCAGCGGTTACTGCGGGTGGCAGGGCGAGGGTCAGGTCGGCGTCGAGCAGGGCCAGGTCCGGCAGCAGCAGCGGCGAGACCACGCCCATCTTGGTCGTTTCGCCGGTGGTGATGATGGCAATCGGCGTCACCTCCGAGCCGGTGCCCGCGGTGGTCGGCACCTGGATCAGCGGCAAGCGCTGGCCGCGCGCATTGCCGACGCCATAGGTCTCGCTCAGCGTCTGCTGGCACTGCGGATGAGCCAGCAGCGCCACCAGCTTGGCCACGTCCATCGAACTGCCGCCGCCAAAGCCAACCACCAGCTCGGCGCCCATACCACGGGCCTGCCCAACGGCCGCCAGGACAATAGCCTCGGGCGGGTCAGCCAGCACCTGGTCGAACACCTCGACGCCAATGCCGGCAGCAGTAAAGCCTGGTAGCAAAGGCGCGAGCAGGCCGAGGCGAGTAATACCGGGATCGGTAACGATCAACACGCGCTGCGCACCGCGCTCACGGCATAACTCGGCCAGGCGCAGGCTGGCGCCGGACTCGCAGAGAAGCTGCGCGGTGGTGGCGAAACTGAAGGGATGCATTGAGTTGATCCTCTTGTTGTAGCCCGCAGGCGATCCGGGCAAGTGCACCGGTTTATAGGCGTCGCAGCGACTAGGCCTAGAAGGCGAAGCTCGCTTCATCCATAACCATCAGACACTGCGCACCACCCAGCAGTGCTTCGCGGTGACCGCTGGCACGCGGTAGCACACGACGCAGGTAGAAATCGGCGCTCTGCAGCTTGGCCTGGTAGAACCCCGCCTCAGCACTGCTCGCCTCCAGCGCATCCTGAGCCCGTGCGGCGGCCTGCAGCCAGAAGCCGGCAAGCAGCACGTAGGCCGAGTACTGCAAGAAATCCACCGAGGTGGCACCGATTTCCTGCGGATCACGCTGGCAAACACTCAGCACCTCGGCACTCAGTTCGCGCCACTCACCCAGGCGCGCCTGCACCACGGCCGCCATCTGCGCCAGTGCCGGGCGTGTGGCCTGGGCATCGCACAGCTCACTGAACTCGGCCTGCAGCGCAGACAGCTCGGCGCCGCCATCACCCAGTACCTTGCGACGAATATAGTCCAGCGCCTGAATGCCGTTAGTGCCCTCGTAAAGCTGGGTGATGCGGCTGTCGCGCATCAACTGCTCCATGCCCCACTCGCGGATAAAGCCGTGCCCGCCGTAGACCTGCACACCGTGGCTGGCCACTTCCTGGCCCATGTCGGTGAAGAACGCCTTGACGATCGGGATCAGCAGCGCCGCGCGCTTGCCGGCCGCCTTGCGCGCCTCAGTCGTGTCGGCGCCGTGCTCCAGATCGAGCTGACGCGCGGTGTAGGCGGCGAGCATGCGGCAGCCTTCGACCAGGGTCTTCTGGGTCAGCAGCATGCGCCGCACGTCCGGGTGCACGATAATCGGATCAGCCACCTTGTCCGGCGCCTGCACCCCGGCAAGGCCACGGGACTGCAGGCGCTCGCGGGCATAGCGCAGCGCGCCCTGGAAGGCCGCCTCGGCGATACCGAGGCCCTGCAGACCCACCTGAAAGCGCGCGTCGTTCATCATGGTGAACATGCAGGCCAGACCCTGATTCGCCTCGCCGACCAGCCAGGCGCTGGCACCGTCGAAGTTCATCACGCAGGTGGCGGCGCCCTTGATGCCCATCTTGTGTTCGAGGGCGCCACAGCTCAGCGCATTGCGCACGCCCAGGCCGCCGTCGGCGCTGGCGATAAACTTCGGCACCAGCAGCAGCGAGATGCCCTTCACCCCGGCCGGCGCATCCGGCAGGCGAGCCAGCACCAGATGAATGATGTTCTCGGACAGGTCCTGCTCGCCGCCGCTGATAAAAATCTTGCTGCCCGTGACCTTGTAGCTGCCGTCCGCCTGCGGCTCGGCGCGGGTGCGCAACAGGGCCAGGTCGGTGCCGGCCTGGGGCTCGGTCAGACACATGGTGCCGGCCCACTGGCCACTGACCAGTTTCGCCAGGTAGCTCTGCTTGAGCGTTTCGCTGCCGTGCTTGTGCAACGCCAGCACGGCGCCTTCGGTCAGCCCGGAGTACACGCGGAAGGACAAGGACGCGCCCATCAGCATCTCGTGGAAGGCAAAGGCCACCAACTGCGGAAAGCCTTGGCCGCCAAACGCCACCGGCCCGGTCATGCTCGCCCAGCCGTTGTCCACGTATTGCCGATAGGCTTCGGCAAACCCCGTTGGCGTACTGACCTGGCCACTCTCCAGATGACAACCTTCCTCGTCGCTGTTGCGATTGAGCGGGGCGATCTCGCCGGCCGCAAAGGCCGCGGCCTCCTCCAGCACACCGTCGATCAGTTCGCGGTCCAGGCCATTGCCTAAACGCTCGCAGTGAGCGGTGGCATCGAACAGTTCGTGCAACACAAAACGCATATCACGCAGCGGCGCCTTGTAGCTCATGCCCGGCCCTCCTGCACGTCAGCGAATCGCTTGCCAGCCGCTGCCAGACGATCGATCAGCTCTGCTGGCTGCCAGTGGCTACCCAAGCGCTCGCGCAGGTGCAGCAGGCGCTGGCGGATGGCGCCAACACCCTCGCCGTCAGCCCAGGCCATCGGCCCGCCACGCTCGGCGGGAAAACCGTAACCGTTGAGGTAGACCAGATCGATGTCGTGGCTGTTGGCGGCGATCTGCTCTTCAAGAATCTTCGCGCCCTCGTTGACCAGCGCCAGCAGGCAGCGCTCGAGGATTTCCTCGCGGCCGATCTCTCGGCGGACGAAGCCCAGGCGCTCGGACTCGGCCAGCACCAGGGCGTCTACCTCGGGGTCATGCTCGGCCTGGCGGCTGCCGGGGGCATACAGGTAGTAGCCCTTGCCGCTCTTCTGGCCAAAGCGGCCCTGCTCGCACAGGCGGTTGTCCACCTGCACGGCCACATCGTCCTGGCCCTGCCCAGCCAGCTCGCGGGCGCGCCACTCCAGGTCGATACCGACCACGTCGTACATACGGAACGGCCCCATGGCAAAGCCGAAGCCTTGCAGCGTGGCATCGACCTGATGCGCCCAGGCACCTTCGAGCAGCAGCATGCGCGCCTCGCGCACATAGGTGTGCAGCATGCGGTTGCCGATAAAACCATGGCAGTTGCCGGCCACCACTGCCACCTTGCCCATGCGTGCACCCAGCTCCTGGGCGGCCTGCAGCACCGCCGGGGCGGTCTTGGCGCCGCGCACGATTTCCAGCAGCTTCATGATGTGCGCCGGGCTGAAGAAATGCAGGCCCAGCACCGCCTCAGGACGCGACGTGACGGCGGCGATGGCGTCGATATCCAGCGCCGAGGTGTTGCTGGCGAGGATCGCGCCGGGCTTTATCAGCCCATCCAGCTCACGAAAGATCTGCTGCTTGAGCGCGAGGTTCTCGTATACCGCCTCGATCACCAGGTCGGCCTCGGCCAGCGCCGGGTAGCCGTCCGCCGCCTCGACTCGAGCCCGCCGCGCCGCCGCCTCGGCCGCATCGATACGGCCCTTGGCGACATTCTGCGCCCAGGTCTGCTCGGCCATCTCGAGACCCGCTTCGACCATCTGCGGGTTGTTATCCAGCCACAGCACACGCAGGCCGGCGTTGGCCAGGCTGATGACGATGCCGCGGCCCATGGTGCCAGCGCCGATTACGGCGGCGCAGCGAAGCGGCGAGACGATGTTGTCCATTATTGTTCCTCTCGTGCACGAACAGAAAAGCTTGGGTCACGATAAGCAAGCGGCTACTATTTTTGAAATTTAGTCTTGTGATACGACATATTCAGCCGATGAATTTCTCCAACTTCGACCTCAACCTGCTGCGTGTACTTGATGCCCTACTGCGTGAGCAGAACGTCTCGCGCGCGGCCGAACGCCTGGCGTTGAGCCAGCCGGCGGTGAGCAATGCGCTCAATCGCTTGCGCCAACTGCTCGATGACCCGTTGTTGGTGCGCGTCGGCCGGCGCATGCAGCCCACGCCGCGCGCGTTGGCCCTGGAGGCGCCAATCCGCAACGCATTACGCCAGTTGCAACAGAGCCTCAGTGCGGGGGAGGTGTTCGAGCCCGGCGAGAGCCGCCAGCGCTTTAGCATCGCCGTCACCGACTACGTTGAACTGGTGTGCATGCCGCGCTTGCTTGAGCGCCTGAGCCAGCGCGCACCGGGGATCGGCATCGATATCCGTCACCTCAGCCCAGGCCTGCCAATGGATGCCCTGGACAAGGGCGAGTTGGATCTGGTGCTGGGCCGCTTCGATGAAATCCCTGCGCGCTTCGCCCGTCAGCACTGGATGAGCGAAACCCTCAAGCTGGCGCTGCGTCGCGAGCATCCGCAATTGCAGAAGCAGCCAGACCTGGCAGCCTTCCTGCGCCTGCGCCACCTCTGGGTACACGGCGGCCAGACCCGCGGCATGGTCGACCAGTGGCTGGGGGAACAAGGGTTGTCGCGGCAGATTCTCTACACCACGCCAAACTACTTGCAGGCGGCCCATATAGTCGCCGGCAGCGAACTAGCGGCGGTGCTACCCACTGCGCTGGCCAACCACTTCGCCGCGCTGCTGCCACTGCAATTATTCGACCTGCCCTTTGCCCTTGGCCCGTTTCACCTGGAAATCGTCAGCCTGGCCCAGCGCGGACGCGATGCAGCGCTGCAGTGGCTGATCGAAGAGATAGTGGCGGTGGCTGGATAGGGTCGTGACACGAATCAAATGTCGCTCTCTGTAGGAGCGAATTTATTCGCGATAATCCTTGAAGGCGCTGAAAGCATCGCTGCTAAAGCGGAACGCCGCCCGGCCCCACCCATGCAGTTCTGAATTTACCGACATTTGATTTTTGTCGTGACACTAGCGCCCGTGGGCCTGAGCCCCGAGGGCAGCAGCCTCGACCCGCACAAAGGTCGAGTCACCGCAGGCCGTCATAACGCCGCCGGCGTACAGCTCGCAGATCACCCGGCTTTTGCGCGCGACCTCGCCTTCTACCCAGGCCCGCAGTTGCAGCGGCACGCCCATGGGCGTCGGTTTGATAAAGCGGATGCCCAGGTGCCCGGTGACGCACTCGATACGCGGCAGGCTCTCAAGCCCGCGCTGTTCGGCGCGGTAGTGAAAGGCCATGGCGGTCCAGTTGGAGTGGCAGTCGACCAGCATGGCGATCAGGCCGCCATAAACCAGCTCGGGCCAGCCGCAGTAGCGGGCGTCAGGCTGGTACTCGGCAATCACATGGGCCTGTTCGGCATCCCAGTGGCTTTTCAGGTGCAGGCCGTGGGGGTTGCTGCTGCCACAGCCGTAGCAGACCCCGTCTGGCGCGGCCTGGTCCTGCAGAGAAAGATCGGTCATCAGGCATAGTCCAAAGAGTGGTCCCGCCGAGTCTGTCACAATGGCTGCGCTCGGCGGGACTAGCAACTCCCGTAGGAGCGTCGCCCCGGCGCGAGCTTTTGGACTTTCCTGCGGTATCGCTGGATGGCCACAATTCGCCGCGAGGCGCGGCTCCGACGAGAAGCATCAATGCCGCACCTAGGCGTCTGTTGACGTTTCGTTCGCAACAACGCGGCTGGCGACGAAACGCTAACAGCCCCTAATCACAGCGAAGCAGGCTCACTCCTTGCCGAGGGCCTCCTGGCGGGCGAGAAACTCCTCCTGTAACAGAGCATCCTTGACCTGCTCAGGCGACTCTTCGAGCAGCGGGTCGTTCAGCTCACCGGCGGACAGCACCTTGGCGTCGAGTTTACCCATCAGGTGCTCAAGGGCGTGGCGCATCTTCTCGGCGGCACCGTCCACCGCCTGGTCGAGTGAGGCCGCCTTATGGGTTACCGACAACGGCTGATGCCCTTTGGGCCGCGCTTCGATCTGGCAACGCTTGTCGTCGTCTCCGGCCTTGGCGCCGTTCTCGTCGCTGACATGCACTTCAACACGGGTCAGCAAATCATCGAAACGCTCCAGGCGCTCGCCGACGCTGGCCTCGATCCAGGCCTGAAGACGGGCGCTGCCCTCGATGTGGTTGCTGTTGACGTGAATCTGCATGGTATTCCTCACTTGCATAGGGTGTAGTCATTCGAGGTGCCAAAGCGCGGGAGGTTCAGCATGTCCTGTGATTCAACGCCAATCACAGCATCTCAGGACGCCAGTGGCGCTTGCGCTTTACCCAGCCTCGACTTACCGCGCAGCTTTGCGCCAGACCGCTGAGCCAGTAAGCTGCGCCCATGAGTACAGCCCCCTACCTGCAATCGCCCGCTGCGACCGCCTCGCACACCGAGGCACGTCTGCGTATCGGCGGTGACTGGACCCTGGCTCATTACGCTCAGTTGCTGCCCCAGGTAGACGCCCTGCGCAGCCAGCTCGACGTCGAGGTGCGGGTCGACCTCAGCGGCCTCGGCGCCCTCGATACGGCGGGCGCTGCCTTGCTGGTGGAATTGCTGGGTGCTGGGCGCCTGGCCGAGCTCGCCGCTGACGCGCCGGACCTGTCCCGTGAGCGCCGCGCGCTGTTGCAGACCATCGGTCAGGCCATGGCCGACAACGAGGCGCCAGCGCAAGCGAAATCCGGCACCGCCCTCGGTGATGTATTCGCGCACATCGGCGAGGCCACCCTGACGATCTGGCAACACCTGGTGGCGCTGCTCGGTTTTATCGGCCTGACCCTGAGTACCCTGGTCAGCGTGCTGCTGCGGCCCAAACGCTGGCGCCTGACCGCCCTGGCCGCACACCTGGAGCAAACCGGCCTCAACGCCGTGCCCATCGTTGCCCTGCTGACCTTTCTGGTCGGCGCTGTGGTGGCCTTTCTCGGCGCGACCGTACTCGCCGACTTCGGCGCCAGCATTTACACCGTCGACCTGGTGGCCTTCTCGTTCCTGCGTGAATTCGGCGTGCTGCTCACGGCCATCCTCATGGCCGGGCGCACCGCCAGCGCCTTCACCGCGCAGATCGGCTCGATGAAGGCTAACGAAGAGATCGACGCGATCCGCACCCTGGGCCTGAGCCCCATCGAGTTGCTGGTACTGCCGCGGGTATTCGCCCTGCTCCTGGCGCTGCCGATGCTCACCTTCGTCGCCATGCTCAGCGGTATTTTCGGCGGTGCGGTGGTCTGCGCCCTGACCCTGGACATTCCACTGGTGCGCTTCCTGGCCATCCTGCAGGAGGACATCGGCCTCAACCACTTCCTGGTCGGCATGCTCAAAGCGCCGATCTTCGCCTTTCTGATCGCGGTGATCGGCTGCCTGGAAGGCTTCAAGGTCAGTGGCAGCGCGCAGTCGGTGGGTGAGCACACCACTTCGGCGGTGGTGCAGTCGATTTTCGTGGTGATCCTGCTCGACGCCATTGCCGCGCTGTTTTTGATGGAGATGGGCTGGTGAGCGGCGAAGCGATCATCGAAGTGCGCGACCTGGGCAATCGCTTCGGCGCCCAGGTGGTGCACGAGCACCTCAACCTGGACCTGTATCGCGGTGAGGTGCTGGGCGTGGTCGGCGGCTCGGGCACCGGCAAGTCGGTGCTGCTGCGCAGCATCGTCGGCCTGCGCGAGCCCAGCGCTGGCAGCATCACGGTGTTCGGCGAAGACCTGCTGAGCCTCTCCGGCGAACGCCGCTCGCTGCTGGAGCGACGCTTCGGCGTGCTCTACCAGCGCGGCGCGCTATTTTCCTCACTCACGGTGCTGGAAAACATCGCCTTGCCGCTCATCGAACACGCCAAACTCAGCCGCGAGGCTGCCGAGCGCCTGGCGCGGGTCAAGGTCGCCCTGGTCGGTCTGCCGAGCAACGCCGGCGATAAATACCCCACCGAATTGTCCGGTGGCATGGTCAAACGGGCTGCCCTGGCGCGCGCCCTGGCGCTGGAGCCGGACATTCTGTTTCTCGACGAGCCCACCGCCGGTCTCGACCCGATTGGCGCGGCGGCCTTCGACCAGCTGATCGGTACCCTGCGCGATGCCTTGGGCCTGAGCGTTTTCCTGGTCACCCACGACCTCGACACCCTCTACAGCCTGTGCGACCGCGTTGCCGTGCTGGCGCGCAAGCAGGTGCTGGTCGCCGACCGCCTCGATGTGGTGGCCGACACCGACGATGCCTGGATTCGCGAATACTTTCATGGCCCGCGCGGACGCGCCGCCACACAGGCCGCCACTGGCGCGCCAGGGAGCAACTGATGGAAACCCGAGCCCACCATGTTCTGATCGGCCTGTTCACCGTGCTGGTAGCCGCGGCCGCGCTGCTGTTCGGCCTGTGGTTGAGCCACTCGGGCAGCGACAGCAACTTCACCGACTACGAGGTGGTGTTCAACGACAACGTCAGCGGCCTGTCCCAAGGCAGTGCAGTGCAGTACAGCGGGATCAAGATCGGCGAAGTGATCGCCCTCGGCCTCGACCCGCAAGACCCACGCACCGTGCGCGCGCGCGTCCGCATCACCGGGCAGACGCCGATCAAGCAGGACACCCGGGCGCGCCTGGCGGTCACCAATATCACCGGCGCCGCCGTCATCCAGATGGAGGGTGGCACCCCGGAGAGCCCGAACCTGACCAGCGAAAATGGCGAACCAGCGATCATCATCGCCGACCGCTCGCCGTTCTCCCGGCTGATGGCCGGCGGCGAAGACCTGATGATCAGCATCACTCGCCTGCTCGACCGCGCCAACCAGATGTTCTCGCGCGAGAACAGCCGGCGCATCAGCCAGACCCTCGATCACCTGGAAAAAATCACCGGCACCGTGGCCGACCAGCGCGATGAGCTGGCCCAGGCCCTGCAGCAGATCAGCCAGCTCAGCCGCGAGGCCAGTCTGGTGATGCGCAACGCCAACCAGTTGCTCGACGGCGAAGGCCGCGAAGCCTTCGCCAGCGCGCGCCAGTTGATGACCTCACTGGAGCGCAGCAGCACGCAGATCGAGCGCCTGCTGGCCGACAACCGCGACGCCGTCGACGGCGGCCTGCAGAGCTTCGCCGAGATCGGCCCGGCGATCACCGAGCTGCGCGACACCCTGGGCTCGCTGCGCAATTTTTCCCGGCGCCTGGAAGAAGACCCGGCGGGCTACCTGCTGCGCAGTGACAGCATCAAGGAGTTCCAACCATGAGTCGTATCGCCGCCCTGGCCACGCTGACCCTGAGCGCCCTACTCGGAGCCTGCTCGGTGCTGCCCAAGAGTGAACCGCTGACCTACTACCTGCTGCCGGCAAGCCCCACGGTCAGTCAGGCAGCTGCTGGCCAGGTGACCTGGAGCCTGCGTGTGGACAAGCCCTACAGCAACCAGTTGCTCGACAGCCCGCGCATCGCCGTGCTGCCGGGCGGCGCCCAGGTCGCGGCCTACCAGGGCGCGCGCTGGAGCGACCGCGCACCTATCCTGTTGCGTGATCGGCTGGTCGACGCCATTCGGGCTGACGGCCGGGTAGCGGCGGTGAGCAGCGACGACGCCCGGCTGGCTGCCGATCTGGTCCTGAGCAGCGACCTGCGCGCCTTCCAGAGCGAATACCACGCTGGCCAACCGGCAGTGCATATCGTGCTGGAAGCGCGCCTGGTCCAGGCCGGTAGCCAGCAAATTGTCGCCAGCCAGCGCTTCGAGGTGCGTCAGCCGACGGCAGATCCGTCGGTCGACGCGGTTGTGGCAGCCTTCGGCCAGGCCGGCGATCGCCTGGCCAGCGAGCTGGTCGCCTGGACGCTGGGCGAGGGACAGCGCAGCCAGTAGGGTGCGCTACTTGCCCAGCCAGGCGCGCACGTCGGCGTAGGGGTAGTCTTCCAGCACGGCGAAACCGGCCAGTTGCCGCGCCTTGAGCTTGGTCAGCAGCGGTGTACCGACACCGCAGAGAAAGCGCGTCAGGCTCTCACGACTCGGGGCCTGACCGTTGTGCTGCATGTGCCGCTCGACCAAGGCCGCGCACAGCGCCTCGGGGTCGCGCGCGCTCAGCGGCGGTAAATCCGGCGGCGCGGGCAATCTGGCAATGCGCCCCTGGCACACCGAACAATGCCCACAACGCTCGGGCGCCTGCTTGTCGCCGAAATACAGGGCAAGACGCCGGCTCAGGCATTCGCGACTCTCAAACAGGCCGAGCAGGGCCTGGATGCGGGTGATCTCGCTGGCCTCATGGGCGCGAAAGTGCGCGTGCAGCTCCTCGGCCAGGGCGGCGGGATCGAAACGGCCATCGAGCAGCGCATAGACCTCGGTCATCTGCTTACTTTCCAGCTCGATCCAGCCGCGTTCCTGAAAGAAGTCCAACGCCTTGATCACCCGGCCGCGTTCGGCCTGGTGCTGACTGTACAGCGTCTCGAAATCCAGCGTGCACCAGGTCCGTGCCCGCGCCGAGGTGCTGGCGATGGCCTCGACAAACTGCCGCCGCTCGCCCTCGAACTTATCCAGCAGCGCCTGTGGCTCGATCAAGTACTTGAAGCGGTACTCGGCAAAGTAGGCGTAGCGTGGGGCGATGATGCCGCGCAGTTCCAGCTGCACCAGCAGGGTCTTGAGCGGCAACTGGCGGATATTGCTCTGCTCGGAAAGTTGGTTGAGCATCAGCTCCCACTCGCCACTTTGACCGCTCGCCAGCAGCTCATCGAGCACACAACGAATGCCATCCAGCTCCGGCGTATCACCGTAGACAAAATTTTCCAGCACGTTGAGGCTGTCGCGGCTGGCCAGCACCAGGCAATCCGAGGGTTGACCATCGCGGCCGGCGCGGCCGATCTCCTGGCTGTAGTTCTCGATGGATTTCGGCAGGTCGAAGTGCACGACGTTGCGGATGTCGCTCTTGTCGATGCCCATACCGAAGGCGATGGTGGCAACGATGCAATTCAACTGGCCACCCATAAAGCGCCGCTGAATCACCTCGCGTGCTTCCGAGGCCATGCCAGCGTGGTAGGCACTGGCGGCAAACCCCTGCTGGCTCAGGCGCTCGGCCACCTGCTCGGCGGTCTTCTGCTGGGTGACGTAGACGATGCTCGGTTGCCCGGCCTTGGCCAGCAACCACTGCTCCAGGCGCCGCTGCTTGTCACGCCCGCTGACCGGCTCCACCAACAGGTTGAGGTTGGGTCGGTAGAAACCGGTGGTGACCACGTCTGCGGCGGCAATGGCGAATTTTTGCTGCATATCGGCCACCACCTGCGGCGTCGCCGTGGCGGTCAGCAGCAATACCTGGGGGATGTTGAACTGGCGTTGATAGTCCGGCAGTTTGAGGTAGTCGGGGCGGAAGTTATGGCCCCACTCGGAGATGCAGTGGGCCTCGTCGATCACCAGCAGGGAGATCGGCACCTGGGCGATAAAGGTGCGGAAGCGTTCGTTCTTCAGACGCTCGACCGAGATCATCAGAATCTTCAGCTCGCCGGCCTTGGCGCGGGCCATCACCGCGCTGGCGTCCTCACGGCTTTGCGCCGAGTCGATACTGGCGGCGCTGATACCGCGGGCGTGCAGAAACGCCAGTTGGTCCTGCATCAGCGCCAGCAAGGGCGAGATCACCAGGGTCAGGTGCGGCAGGTGCAGCGCCGGCAACTGGTAGCACAGCGACTTGCCCGAACCGGTGGGGAAGATCGCCGCGGCCGACCGCCCGGCCATAACAGCGCTGACCACGGCATCCTGCCCGGGGCGCAATTGGGTGAAGCCGAAAACCTCGGCGAGGCTCTGCTGGATCATGGCTCAGTCCTTTGGGTCGATGAGAGCGAGACCCTCAGTGTAAACGCCTGAGGATAAAAGATACTGCTGTCATCCCTCACGCTCGCCGGGCCACACGCCAGTAAAGCGCCCAACGTGCTACCAGGGCACTGGGCTTTTCCGCATACAAACGGCGCCCCAGGTCAAGCGCCTCGCGGTGCAGCACGGCACGTCTATGGCTGATGCCCTCGGCAATACTGGCACGCATCAGCACATCGCCAAACAGCTCGGGCTGCTCGGCCAGTAGCGTTTGCATCACGCTCAGGTCCTGGTAGTCACCCAGTTTTTCCGCCAGCAGGCTGAGCGAGGCATGCCAGCTGTTGCAGTGCTGCGGCCAGGCCTGGTGCAGTAGCCGCGCGTGGTAGCCGTGGTCCTTCACCCGCTTGCGCCAGTCGTGCAGGGCTTCATCGCCTGGCTCGCGGCGCACCCGGTGCAGGGCCGCCCGGCCTGCGCGGTAGCTGCGCAGCAGCCCCTCCTCGAACAGGCTGAAACCCTTGCCCTTGATGCGCCATTCGGCGACCTCGGCGGCGGTCTGCTGTAGCGCGGCGATCAGGCTGTCGCGTTCGGGCGGCTGCCCCACCCCGGCACTGACCCGCGCCTGCAAACGCTCACGCACGCTGGCCATGGCCGCCGCGGCAAAACGGGCCGGCTCATGGCGCACCAGCGCGTCCAAGCTTTCCACCATCGCCACAGCATCACGGGCACTGGAAAGCTGCCTGGCGGTGTCGCCCAGACGCTGGTTCAGGGCCGCGAAACGCGCCTCCCCCAGCGGCTTACGCACCAGCCGCAGCAAGGCACGCAGCTCCTTCAGGCGCTTGCGGGCGTCGTGCACGCCTTCGCTGCTGCCGCTTTGCACCGCCTTTATCGCCTTGTCCAGCCGCCCGCGAGCCGCCCGACGCAGCTGTTTGCTCGAACACTTAACGGGGTTGATGCTAAAGGCCATGGTCACACTCCAGCTAACAGGTCACTGTTTTGACCGCTACACAGCGGCAGCAACTCAATAAACAGCGCCCATAAAGAGGCGATGTCGCAAAATCGAGTTGCATCCCGTGCAAGCCATCACGCAGCACCAGGGCGAACTACCGAACACGCGTAGGAGCCCCGCCTCGGGGCGAATCGATTACCGCCATTCAGTTATTTCGGCGTTGCCCATGGCATTCGCCGCGGGGCGCGGCTCCTACAAAAGCATCGTCGCCGTGCAACAGGGTACTGGGACAGAGTCATAAAAAAACCGCCCGAAGGCGGTTTTATCCAGCGCGCGGCTACTTATTAAAGCTGCGGGCCGGCATTGCGGATGGCATCGCTGACGTCGAACTTCTTGAAGTTCTCGACGAACAGCTTGGCCAGGCCTTTGGCGGCCTCGTCGTAAGCCGCCTGGTCAGCCCAGGTATTGCGCGGGTTGAGCAGGTTGGTTTCAACGCCTGGTACGGCTTTGGGCACGCTGAGGTTGATGATCGGCAGTTGCTCGGTCTCGGTGCCGATCAGTGCGCCGCTCTGGATCGCCGCGATCACGCCACGGGTGGTGGGGATGTTGAAGCGCTTGCCCACGCCGTAGCCGCCGCCGGTCCAGCCGGTGTTGACCAGGTACACCTTGGAGCCGAAGCCACGGATGCGCTTGATCAGCAGCTCGGCGTACTCGCCCGCCGGACGCGGGAAGAACGGCGCGCCGAAGCAAGTGGAGAAGGTCGACTTGATGCCGGCGCCGCTGCCCATTTCGGTGGAACCGACCAGGGCGGTGTAGCCGGAGAGGAAGTGATAAGCCGCCTGCTCTTCGTTGAGGATCGACACCGGCGGCAGAACGCCCGTCAGGTCGCAGGTCAGGAAGATCACCGCGTTCGGCTCGCCGCCGAGGTTGTGCTCGCTGCGCTTCTCGACGTGGGTCAGCGGGTAGGCCGCACGGCTGTTCTGGGTCAGGCTGTCGTCGGCGTAATCCGGCACGCGGTTGTCGTCGAGCACGACGTTTTCCAACACGGCACCGAACTGGATGGCTTTCCAGATCACCGGCTCGTTCTTCTCCGACAGGTCGATGCACTTGGCATAGCAACCGCCTTCGATGTTGAACACTACGCCCACGCCCCAGCCATGCTCGTCGTCGCCAATCAGGTAGCGCGACTCGTCAGCCGACAGGGTGGTCTTGCCAGTGCCGGACAGGCCGAAGAACAGGGTCACGTCGCCTTCTTCGCCGATGTTGGCGGCGCAGTGCATCGGCAGCACGTCGGCATCGGGCAGCAGGAAGTTCTGTACGCTGAACATGGCTTTCTTCATTTCACCGGCGTAACGCATGCCGGCGATCAGCACTTTTTTAGCGGCGAAATTGAGGATCACGCAACCGTCGGAGTTGGTGCCGTCACGCTCGGGCACGCACTCGAAATTGGCCACGTTGAGCACTTGCCACTCATCCTTACCCGCCGGGTTGTACTGCGCCGGCTCGATGAACAGGCAACGACCAAAGAGGTTCTGCCAAGCGGTGGCGGTGGTCATCTTGACCGGCAGGTAGTGCGCCTCGGCAGAGCCAACATGGACGTAGGAAACGAAGCTGTCCTGGGCGTCGGAGAACGCCTGAACGCGGTCCCACAGGGCATCGAACTTGTCGGCCGGGAATGGGCGGTTGATCGCGCCCCAGGCGATTTTCGCCTCGGTGCTCGGCTCTTGCACGATGTAGCGGTCAGCCGGCGAACGGCCAGTGCGGTGGCCGGTGCGTACGACCAGCGAGCCGTTGGCGGCCAGTTCGCCTTCGCCACGACGGATGGCCTCTTCGACCAGTTGAGCGGCGCTGATATCGGTGTACACGGCGGTGTTGGCTTGCGTCATGTGGGTCCCCGTCGGCCGGCGGCCGAGTTTTCCGAACGGGTGTAGTGGAACCAGAGGTTCAACTACAGCGGTAAAAAAGTCGCGGGAGTATGCCAGAAAGCAACGTGCCTTGGCAGCTCCCAATCCTGGCGTAGGCCGATAGCCTGCGCCTATCGGGCACCGCTAAAAACTACCTGCGTTTTTAGAGGTGCCCTTATCGTGCGTTAAACGCCCGCTCGATCAGTGACGCGTGCCAGACGGTGCCTGGCTGCCGCCGCCGGCGAACAACTGGGCCACATCGGCCGCGTCGAAGGCGTAGCGTTCGTTGCAGAACTGGCAGTCGATGACGATGCTGCCGGCATTTTCTTCGATCAGCAGCTCGGCATCGGCCTGCCCCAGACTGACCAGTGCATTGGCTGAACGTTCCCGCGAGCAACTGCAGCGAAACTGCAGGCCGCGCGGCTCGAACAGGCGCAGGGGCTCCTCGTGGTAGAGGCGATAGAGCAGGGTTTCGTTGTCCAGCCCTAGCAACTCTTCGGTCTGCAAGGTATCGGCCAGGGTCGCCACGTGCTGCCAGCTGGCCTCACGCTCTTCCGGGTCTTTCAGACGATCGGCCGGCAACTGTTGCAGTAACAGGCCGCGGGCACGCTGACCATCGGCGCTGAGCCAGAACCGGGTGGACAGCTGCTCGGAGGTGACGAAGTAGTTGGTGAAGCACTCGGCCAGGTTGAAACCATCCAACGCCACAATGCCTTGGTAACGCTGGCCCTGGGTCGGGTCGATGGTCATCGCCAACACGCCTTCTGGCATCAGCTCGGCCAGGCCGGCGTCAGCGCCAATCTGCTCGGCGTGGTAGCGCGCGATGCCGCGCACGTCACCCTCACTCGAACACTCGACCATCAGCAGCGGCACCGCGCCTTCGGAACGCGCCTGCAAAATCAGCAACCCCTCGAACTTGAGGGTGCCAACCAGCAGCGAGGCGGCTGCCAGCAGCTCGCCGAGCAACTGCGCCACCGGCTGCGGGTACGCGTGCTTGGCCAGCACATGCTGATAGCTGGCCTCCAGGCTGACCAGCTCGCCGCGCACATCGGTGTCGTCGAACAGAAAGCGTTGAGTGAAATCGGTCATCGCAAACTCGCCTGCAGGAATACGGCATCAAGAAGATCGCGCGGGCAGCGGCGGCGGGCTTTGAAGGCGGGGCGCCACCGGTCGCGACCGGGAAGGCGAGTGATTTTAGGCACAAATGCGCCCTCAACCAAGGGGTATGCGCCGAACGCACGCCGTCGCCGCCCGTCGCCCCAAGCTGAACCGCGGCTGAACGAGAGGCCCGTTGCCGGTCCGCAGCACGCGCGAGCTCTCTAGAATCCGCGCCCGCCCCGCACGAAGCGACCTATTCAAGGAGGATATCCAGCATGTTTCCCGACTGCCTCGACCGCCGTTGGCGCCTGCGCCCGTTGTTGCTCTGCCACCTGATGGCAGTCCTGCTGCTGGTCAGCTGGCGCTGGCCCGTCACCCGCGCCTACTGGGACGCCCTGGACCTGGCGCTGTTCCACCTGCTCAACGCGCCTGTGCATGAGGCCGGGCTCTGGGCTCATATCTGGGCCATTGGCAGCATGCGTCCGGTGGACCTCGGCGTCGGCGTGGTGATGCTGGCCATAATGCTCAAGGGCGGCCTGGTGCTGCGCGCCGAGCAGGTGCGCCTGGCACTGTTCGCCTTTGTCACCACCTTGCTGGTGATGCTACTGATCCGCGTGGGTTTTGCCGATCTGGTACGCCTGCTGGACTGGCAACGTCCGAGCGCCTCACTGGTTGTCGAGGGCGCCGCGCGCCTGACCGAACTGTTTCCCGAATGGGAAGCCCGCTGGAATATGAAGGACAGCGCCAGCCGCAGCTTTCCGGGTGACCATGCTTCGGTGCTGCTGCTTTGGGCGCTGTTCCTCAGCGGTGCTGCCCGCGGCTGGCGCCTGCTACTGGTCTGGGCGCTGGCCCTGCTGTTTGTCATGCCACGCCTGGTCGCAGGGGCGCACTGGGCTTCGGATGCACTGGTCGGCGGTGTGCTGCTAAGCCTGCTGGGCCTGGCCTGGGGCGGTTACACACCGCTGGCCGGCTGGGCAGCACAGCATATGGAACGCCTGGTGCAACCGCTGCTCAGGCCTCTAGCCGCCTTGCCGGTTATCAGGCGCCTGAGCGTGCTGCAGCCTCGCTGAGGCCATTCAGTCCTCATCCGCCCAGGGGTGCACCACCTGCTGGGCGTCACTGAAATGTTGCAACTGGCGGCGCTGCTTTTTGCTCGGGCGCCCGTCGGTCTGCATGCCCAGGCCGCCGGCCTTGCGCAACGCGGCGGCCTGCTCGCGGCGCACCACACTCTCCTCGGTTTCACGGTAGAGCAACTGCGCCTCGGGCGCGCCGCGGCGCACCGCCGACAACGCCAACACGACCACGGTGCGCGACTCGAAGCCGCTGCGCAGCACGTATTCGTCGCCAACCCGAGGCTCTTTACCCGGCTTGCAGCGCTCCCCCCGGTGGTGCACCTTGCCGCCCTCAATGGCCGCCTTGGCCAGCGCCCGGGTCTTATAAAAGCGTGCCGCCCATAACCACTTGTCCAGGCGGACCTTGTCGTCGTCTTTAGCCGTCATCGTGGATGCGTTCACTCCTGTTTAAAGCCGCATCTTTTGTTTGCGGCCGTTGTCATAAAGGCCAGCTACCCTACCCGCTTGCGGCATTGCCATGCGAGCCCTCTCGCCGAGCGGCGTGTACAGCCCCTAGAATGCCGGGAAACGAGGACCACCCCCACTTTGAAGACCTTTGACCAACTCGGCGTAATCGGCCTGCGCGAATGGATCAACCTGCCGGAGCTCGGCATCGTTGGCCTGCGCGCCAAAATCGATACCGGCGCCAGCACTTCTTGCCTGCATGCCAGCGATATCCAACCGTTCGAGCGCGATGGCCAGCCGTGGGTACGCTTCACCGCGCACCTGGGCACCCTGGTGCAGCGCCGCCACCGCTGCGAGGCACCGCGGGTATCGGTCAAGACCATCAGAAGCTCCAATGGCCACGCCCAGAGCCGCTATGTGATCCGTACCTTACTAACGCTCGGCACACGCAGCTGGCCGGTGGAGTTCACCCTCGCCTGCCGCAAGACCATGCGCTACCGCGTGCTGCTGGGCAGCAAGGCGCTGGTTGACGGCTGCCTGCTGGTGAACCCGGCGCAAACCTACGTACAAGACAAACCAACGCTCGCTCAATTCTCGGACGCCCCATGAAGATCGCCGTGCTGTCGCGCAACCCGCGCCTGTATTCCACCCGCCGCCTGGTCGAAGCCGGTCAGCAGCGGGGCCATGAAGTGGTGGTGATCGACACCCTGCGGGCGTATATGAACATCGCCAGCCACAAGCCGCAGATCCACTACCGCGGCCAACCGCTGGAGGGTTTCGACGCGGTGATCCCGCGTATCGGTGCCTCGGTGACCTTCTATGGCTGCGCGGTGTTGCGCCAGTTCGAGATGATGGGCGTGTTCCCGCTCAACGAGTCGGTAGCCATCGCTCGCTCGCGCGACAAGCTGCGCTCCCTGCAATTGCTCTCGCGCCGCGGCATCGGCTTGCCGGTGACCGGCTTTGCCCACTCCCCCGACGACATTCCCGACCTGATCGCCATGGTCAATGGTGCCCCTCTGGTGATCAAGGTGCTCGAAGGCACCCAGGGCATCGGCGTGGTGCTCTGCGAAACCGAGAAGGCGGCCGAGTCGGTGATCGAGGCCTTTATGGGCCTCAAGCAGAACATCATGGTGCAGGAGTACATCAAGGAAGCCGGCGGCGCGGACATCCGCTGCCTGGTGGTCGGCGACAAGGTGATCGCGGCGATGAAGCGCCAGGCCAAGCCCGGCGAGTTCCGCAGCAACCTGCACCGCGGCGGCAGCGCCAGCCTGATCAAGATCACCCCGGAAGAACGCATGACCGCGATCCGCGCTGCCAAGGTCATGGGCCTGTCGGTCGCTGGCGTCGATATCCTGCGCTCCAACCACGGCCCGCTGGTCATGGAAGTGAATTCCTCGCCGGGCCTGGAAGGTATCGAAACCACCACCGGCAAGGATGTCGCCAGCCTGGTTATTCAGTATCTGGAAAAGAACGGCGGCCCGCACCTGACTCGTACCAAGGGTAAAGGTTAACTTCGCGCGCCCAGCCATTCGAGGAAGGCCGCTTCGCGCATCGGCACCCCAAAGTGAAAGCCCTGCCCCAGCTCACAACCGTGGGCGCGCAGCAACTCGAACTGCTGCGCGGTCTCGATGCCCTCAGCGACACACTCCAGCCCCAGGTTGCAGGCGATCATCAGGATGGTCTGCACCAGCATCAAGTCGCTGCCGTCACCGTCCAGGTCCTGAATAAAACTGCGGTCGATCTTCAATCGATCCAGCGGCAGGCGCTTGAGGTAGGTCAGTGACGAGTAGCCCGTGCCGAAATCGTCGATGGCAAAGCGAATACCCGAGGCGCGCAAGGCCAGCATGTTGGCAATGCACAGTTCGACATCTTCGAGCAGCACCCCTTCGGTGATTTCCAGCTCCAACGCCGCATGGGGCAACTGGTAACGCGCCAGGCAGGCATGCACACGTGCCACGCAGTCTTCCTGGCGCAGCTCGCGCGGGCTCAGGTTGACCGCCAGAACCAGGTCGGGATAACGCGGCAGCCAACGCGCCAGGGCGGCACATGACTGCTCCAGAACCCAGTGGCCGATATCCTGGATCAACCCGGTTTCTTCGGCCAGCGGGATAAATTGATCCGGCGGAATATCGCCGCGCTCCGGGTGCAGCCAACGCAGCAGTACCTCGGCGCCAGCCACCTGCCCGGTATCGAGGGCCAGCTGCGGCTGGAACACCAGATACAGTTGGCCGCGCTGGATCGACTGGCGCAACTCGCCCTGCAGTTGCAGACGCTGGTCGATGGCGGCTTGCATGGCCGGGGCAAAAAAGTGCAGGGCATTGCGCCCGGCGTGCTTGGCCCGGTACATCGCCGTATCGGCCTGCTTGAGCACATCGGCGGCCACCTGCTCGCCAAAGGGGTGCAGGGCAATGCCGATGCTGGCACTGATCGACAGCTCATGACCATCGATCCAGCAACTGCCCTTGAGGCTTTCCAGCAGTTTTTCGGCGGTCAGCGCCGCGTGCTCGGCCGCCACCTGAGCGTCGTTGTCGAGCCCTTCGAGCAGCACCACGAACTCGTCGCCGCCCATGCGTGCCAAGGTGTCCTCGGCGCGCAGGCTGCCGGCCAGGCGTATGGTTACCTCACGCAACAAGCCATCACCCACCAGGTGGCCGAGGCTGTCGTTGACCGTTTTAAAATGGTCCAGGTCGATAAACAGCAATGCACCCAGGCTGCCTTCGCGCAGCTCGCGATCCATGGCGTGCTGCAAGCGATCGAGCAGCAGGCGGCGATTAGGCAGGCCGGTCAATTCGTCGCTGTAGGCCAACCGCTCGATTTCACGCTGGTAACGCTGGCGTTCGGAAATATCGGTGATGCTGCAGCGAATCAGCTCCTGGTCCCCCGGCAGCCGTACCAGGCGAACCTCGCAGGGCACCTGACGCCCGGCGCTGTCGCGGTGCAGCCACTCGAATACCGGCGCCTGCCCGGCGCTGGCATCACGCAGGTAGCGCCCGTCCAGCGCGGCAGAAAGCTGGCCGTCCGCCTGCCGCTGTGGGCTGAGCTCAAGTATGGTCTTGCCGAGCAGGTCCTCGCGGCTACAACGGAACAGGCGCATGGCGTTCTCGTTGCAGTCGATCACGCCACCCCGTGGGGCGAACAGCATGATCGCCTCCGGCGCATGCTCGATCATCGTGCGGTAACGGGCTTCAGCCTCGTAACGGGCGCTGATGTCCTCGACCAGCAGCAGGAACATGCTCACCCGCCCGCTGGCCAGGCGCACGGCGCGCAGGTTGGTTCGGGTGTGAACCAGAGTGCCGTCCGGGCGCAAAAAGCGCTTGTCCAGCTCATAGCCCTCACGCACACCGGCCAGTACATCGTCGAGCAGGCGCTGCTCGACCAGCCAATCATCCGGCTGGGAAAGCTCCTCCCAGCTAGAAGCCAGCAACTGCTCCGTGGTGCGTCCAAGAATGCTGCACAGCTTGGCGTTGACCTCTTCCCAGCCATAGCTGGGGCTGGTCAGTGCCATACCCAGCAAGGGGGCCTCGAAAAATAGTCGTAGGCGCTCGTCGCGCTCGCGCAACTGTTGCTCGGTACGCCTGCGGGCACTGACATCCTGCACCGCGCCATACACGCGTACCAGTGCCTCACCGTCACGCTCGGCCACACCGCGTATGCGCACCCAGCGCGAGCGCCCGCGCGCAGTGATCAGGCGGGCCTCAATGTCGAATTGATCACGACCATCCTGCAAGCGTTGCGAGACTTGCTGTGCCAGTACACGACCATTGGCATCCAGGTAGTCCAGCGCCTGGTTAAGTGAAGGCGCCGCCCCGTTTGGATCCAGCTCATAGATGCGAAAGCAGCCCAGGCTCCAGTACATGCTCAGGTCGGCCACATCAAGCATCCATCCGCCGAGGCTGGCGATATGCTCGGTCTGGCTGAACAAATGGCTCTGGCGTAGCAGTTCCCGCCGCTGCCGGGCGACCTGCTCGGCCAGCTCTTCACGAGCGGTGACATCGCTCTGCAAGGCGACGAAATGGCTGACGCCTTCGGCATCATGTAGCGGCGCGAGGATCAGCTCATTCCAGAAGGCACGACCATCCTTGCGCTGGTTACGCAGCACCACCTGACAGGGCTCGCCGCGATGAATCGCCTGCTGCAGCCGTGGCAGTTCACTCTCTGGGCGCTCGTCCTGCAAGCGCGTCAGACTGTCACTGCCCAGGCTTTCCTCACGCCCATAACCAGTGATGCGCGCCAGTGCAGGGTTGCTGTAGATCACCGGCAAACCGGAGGTACGTGCATCGACAATCGACACCCCCAAAGGACTGGCATCCAGCGCCAGGTGGGCCAGCGTCAGTTGTTGCTGCACCTGGGCACTGTGCTGCAGCGCTTGGCGCAGATCACTGAGGCTACGGCCGATAAGCAATGAGGCGAGCATGAACAGCAGCACGCTCAGGTGCATTTCCAGGCGCTGCGGATCAAGCCAGGCGGCGGCCTCGCTGGCACCGACAACCAAGGGCAGCACCAGCACCATCAGAACACTGAGCAAAGCGCCGCATAGCGCCCCCGCCATGCCCCAGACCAGTGCCAGAGCCAGCATCACCACCCCTAACAACGGCAGATTAAGGGTCAGGGGGAGCCAGCCGAGCAGCCAAGGCAACCCTACCACCAGGGCCACCAACAGGTACCAGGGTGGTGCCCGGCGCAGCGCAACCGGCAGCGCTGTGATACCGGGCTGCAACACCCAGCCACGGCGGCGCATCCAAGGCGTGACATACACCAGCAGGGGCGTGGCCAGCGCCAACGAAATGAGGCTATCGGCCAGGATCAAAGTGAATATGCCGACCAGCAGATCCTCGGTCGGCAGGTGCCCCGTCAGCCACAGATTGCTCTGAACACCTACAGACACCAGTACAACAGGTACAAAAACCCCCAGGGCACAGAAGCGCAATAACCCGGGCAGGTCCGCCAGGGCAGCATCGAAGGGACGGCGGCGCAACAGCAGCCACGCCAGACCCACCCCAGCGGTCTCCGGGATGGCATACAGCGGCGCCCACTGCCAGTCGAGGCCCCAGAGGGGAATACTCAGCAACGCATTGAGGTACATCGCCGGCAGTACGCGCGGGCCCCACCACAGGCACAGCACCAGAGCCAGGGCGAACGGCACATAGAGCAATGCCGCCCCGTCAGCAAATTGCGAGGCTAACGCAAGCCAAGTGGCCAGATGGAACAACGGCAAGGGCAACCACCAGGTCCATCTGGGCAGAGCGGGGGCAGCCGGCATGCGGACCTCTGGCGAAACACGGAGATGGGATGCGGGTAGGTCATCCGCCAAGGCGTGGCAGCACCCGCTGGGTGCGCAACCTAAAGAAGGTGACGCACCACACAATGCCGCGCACAGGCCGCGTGTGCAAGCGTGCAGACGGGCCTGACGCCCGACACCATAGTTGTCTACAGGTCAGGCGGCGTCGCGTGGCAGCAATAACCCCAACGGCAGGCAAACGCGCGCCTCCAGACCACCGCCGGAACGGTTACGCAGCTCGACACTGCCACCGTGCAGTGCGGCGATGCGTTTGACGATCGCCAGCCCCAGCCCCGCGCCCTTGCCGCCCCGGGCCCGGTCGCCGCGAATGAACGGGTTGAAGATGCTGCCCAGCTCGGCCGGATTGATCCCTGCGCCACGGTCGAGCACGCTGAGCACTACATAAGGCGCACTGTTGTCACCGGCGACCGAGACCGCTACCTCCACCGCATTGCCACCATAGCGCAAGGCATTTTCGATCAGATTGACCAGCAGGCGCTTCATCGACACCCGCCGTAGCGGGAAGACCGGCACCGGCTCCAGGCACAGGCGCACCAGCTCCTGCTGCTGGTTGTAGGGCGCCACCACCTCACGG
Source organism: Gammaproteobacteria bacterium (assembly GCA_018826895.1). Lineage (GTDB taxonomy): Bacteria > Pseudomonadota > Gammaproteobacteria > Pseudomonadales > Pseudomonadaceae > Aquipseudomonas. The sequence continues at coordinate 4,326 of JAHJYA010000033.1, read as the reverse complement.
ATCAACGCCAGCAGGTCGAGGTTTTCCACGGGCTCGTCGCGACCATCGCGGATAAAGGCCAGGAACTGGTCGAGAATGGCATCCATGTCCTCGATATCGCGGACCATGTCCTCGGTCAGCTCGGAGTCGCTGTTGAGAAACTCCAATGACAGACGCAAGCGCGTCAGCGGTGTACGCAGATCATGGGACACCCCGGCCAGCATCAATTCACGCTCGCGCGCGCCCTGCTCGACGTCCTCGGCCATCTGGTTGAACGCGCGATACACCTCAGTCATCTCGCTCGGTGTGTCGCCGACCGGCAGTCGCACGCTACGTCCCTGGCCGATCTGCCGGGCGGCGAAAACCAGGCGCTTGAGCGGTGCACTCATCTGCCGCACGAAAATCCAGGCCGCAGCAGTGGATAACAAGCCGATTCCCAGGAACCAGCCCAGCACACTCCAGATTCGCTGCCCACGCAGCGGATGTGGATACAGCGGCACCCGCAACCAGTCCTCACCCAATGTCGGTGCATGCACCCAGAGCGCCGGCGGACTCTTGGCCCGAACATGCACCTCGGTATCGGGGCCCAGCTCGGATTGCATCTGCCGCTGGAAGATTTCGCTGTACGGCCAATGCTGCTCGCTGGCTGGCACTTCGGCATAGGGCACGCGCTTGAGCCCGGCAGCCTCGGCGATGGTCGCCCGATCTTCCGGGTCTGCTGCCCAATAGGCACGCAGAGTAAGGGCCGCACCATGGCTGTACTGGCGGTCGACCAGCACATCCTCGTTCATCATCAGGTAGACCAGCGTCAGCGCCTTGGAAAACAGCACGACGATCAGCACCAGCCAGAGCATGCGCGAGAAGAAGCTTTGCGGGAACCAGAGCGGAGCCTGCATTAGCAGCAAGCTCCCAGCTTCACGCTACAAGTGGTTGTACCGTCGGCTCTTTCTTGCAGCTTGCGGCTTGCGGCTTGCGGCTTCACTTATTGCCATCCGGCACGAACACATAGCCCACGCCCCAGACCGTCTGGATATAACGCGGTTTGGACGGGTCCGGTTCGATCAGCCGGCGCAGACGGGAAATCTGTACGTCGATGGAGCGCTCCAGCGCATCCCACTCGCGACCACGGGCCAGATTCATCAGCTTGTCGCGGGTCAGCGGCTCGCGCGCATGCTGCACCAGGGCCTTGAGCACGGCGAACTCGCCGGTGGTGAGCATGTGCACTTCCTCACCCTTCTTCAGCTCGCGGGTGGCCAGCGACAGCTCGTACTCACCGAAGGTAACGCTTTCGTCTTCAGCCCCCGGCGCACCCGGCACCACGGGCGCCTGGCGGCGCAGCACAGCCTTGATCCGCGCCAGCAACTCGCGCGGGTTGAACGGCTTGGCCAGGTAATCGTCAGCGCCCAGTTCCAGGCCCTGAATCCGGCTGCCCTCGTCACCCTTGGCGGTGAGCATGATGATCGGAATCTGATTACCGCCCTCGCGCAGGCGGCGGCAGGCGGACAGGCCGTCCTCGCCCGGCAGCATCAGGTCGAGCACCACCAGATTGAATAATTCGCGGGCCAGCAGACGATCCATCTGCTCGACGTTCTCGACCGCGCGCACCCGATACCCCTGCTCGTCGAAGAAGCGTTCGAGCAGCCGACGCAGCCGAGCGTCATCGTCGACAATCAGAATTTTTTCGCCTTCAACCGCTACCGCCGTGCTGCTCATAGAAGCTCCTTGACCGAGAAACCACCGAACGCAACGGCGCCAGCGGGCTCCAAACGTCGGCATTATGGCTCAGGCGCCCTATCGGGCGCGCCATCCATTGTTAGCAGATTTTTCCCCGAACGGTCCCAGCACCTCGCACCACGGTGTTTATAATGCGCGACTTTCGTGTCTGGCCCGTAGTCTGCGTGGCCGGTTTTTCGTTCCAGTGTGGGTAGCTTCTTTATATGCTCAGCATCAACAACCGCATCGCCGAAGAACTGGGCGTGCGCCCGCAACAAGTAGCCGCCGCGGTGGCCTTGCTCGACGAAGGTTCGACCGTCCCGTTTATCGCGCGCTACCGCAAGGAAGTCACCGGCAGCCTCGATGACACCCAACTGCGCAACCTGGAAGAGCGCCTGCGCTACCTGCGCGAACTGGATGATCGCCGTGCCAGCATCCTGGCGAGCATCGAGGAGCAGGGCAAGCTGACCCCCGAGCTGACCCGCGAGATCAACCTGGCCGACACCAAGACGCGCCTCGAAGACCTCTACCTGCCTTATAAACAGAAGCGCCGCACCAAGGGCCAGATCGCCCTGGAAGCCGGCCTGGGTGAGCTGGCCGATGCGCTGTTCAACGACCCCAGCCTGACCCCGGAAAACGAAGCCGCGCGCTTTATCGATGCTGAGAAGGGCTTCGCCGACACCAAGGCGGTACTCGAAGGCGCCAAGTACATCCTTATGGAGCGCTTCGCCGAAGACGCCAACCTGCTCAGCAACCTGCGCAGCTTCCTCAAGGAACACGCCACTCTGAGCGCCCGCCTGATCCCGGGCAAAGAGGTCGAGGGCGCCAAGTTCCGCGATTACTTCGAGCATGACGAACCCCTCAAGCTCGCGCCCTCGCACCGCGCCCTGGCGATTTTCCGTGGGCGTAACGAAGGTATCCTCAGCGCCAGCCTCAAAGTCGGCGAAGAACTGCCCGGCACCCTGCACCCCGGCGAGCTGATGATTGCCGAACGCTTCGGCATCGCCAACCAGGGCCGCGCAGCCGACAAATGGCTCGGTGAAGTGGTGCGCTGGACCTGGAAGGTCAAGCTCTACACCCACCTGGAAACCGACCTGCTCGGCGAGCTGCGCGAGAAGGCCGAAGACGAGGCGATCAACGTCTTCGCGCGTAACTTGCACGACCTGCTGCTGGCCGCACCGGCCGGCCCACGGGCGACCCTGGCGCTGGACCCCGGCCTGCGTACCGGCTGCAAGGTGGCCGTGGTCGACACCACCGGCAAGGTGCTGGAAACCGCCACCGTTTATCCCCATGCGCCACGCAACGACTGGGATGGCACCCTGGCCGTACTGGCCAAGCTGTGCGCCAAGCACGCGGTGGACCTGATTTCGATCGGCAACGGCACCGCCAGCCGCGAAACCGACAAGCTGGCCGCCGACCTGATCAAAAAACTGCCGGGCCTGAATCTGACCAAGGTCATGGTCAGCGAGGCCGGCGCCTCGGTGTATTCCGCCTCGGAACTGGCCGCCAAGGAATTCCCGGAGATGGACGTCTCGCTGCGTGGCGCGGTGTCCATCGCCCGGCGCCTGCAGGACCCACTGGCAGAGCTGGTGAAGATCGACCCGAAATCCATTGGTGTCGGCCAATACCAGCACGACGTTTCCCAGCTCAAGCTGGCGCGCTCCCTGGACGCAGTGGTCGAGGACTGCGTGAACGCCGTCGGCGTCGATGTAAACACCGCCTCCGCCGCCTTGCTGGCGCGCATCTCCGGGCTCAACAGCACCCTAGCGCAGAACATAGTCGCGCATCGCGACGCCCACGGCGCCTTCCCCAGCCGCGAGGCGCTGAAAAAGGTGCCGCGTCTGGGCGACAAGACGTTCGAACAAGCCGCGGGCTTTTTGCGCGTGATGAACGGCGACAACCCGCTGGACGCCTCGGCCGTGCACCCGGAAACCTACCCCCTGGTGCAACGCATCGCCGCCGACACCGGCCGCGACATCCGCTCGCTGATCGGCGACGCCGCCTTTCTCAAGCGCCTCGACCCGAAAGCTTTCACCGACGAGAAGTTCGGCCTGGTGACCATCGGCGACATCCTCAGCGAGCTGGAAAAACCCGGTCGCGACCCGCGCCCGGAGTTCAAGACCGCGGCCTTCCAGGACGGCGTGGAAACCCTCAAGGACCTGGAACTGGGCATGGTCCTCGAAGGCGTGGTGACCAACGTCACCAACTTCGGCGCCTTCGTCGACATCGGCGTGCACCAGGACGGCCTGGTCCACATCAGCGCGCTCTCGGAGAAGTTCATCAAGGACCCGCACGAGGCCGTCAAGGCCGGCGACGTGGTCAAGGTCAAGGTGATGGAAGTGGACATCCCGCGTAACCGCATCGCCCTGTCCATGCGCATGGGCGACACCCCAGGCGAGAAAGTCGAAGGGCCGCGTGGCGGCAACCGTGGCAGTGCGCCGCGCGCCAATGCACCGCGCAGCGAACGCTACTCCAGCCAGGACAAACCCGCCCCCGCCAGCGGCGGCATGGCCGCCCTGTTCGCCAACGCCAAGCAGTTGAAGAAATGAACGAAACGACCCGCAGCGGCGCCAGTAGCGCCTTTTCCCGCCTGCTCGGCCTGGACATTCTCCAGGTCGGCGGCGGCGAGGCGCG
>JAHJYA010000136.1 GCA_018826895.1 Gammaproteobacteria bacterium | reverse complement strand
GTTGCTCCGCTTCTGCGAGAAACACGGCATCAAGAACGACGGGGTTCTGGCGCACTGGGTCTGCTCATGGTGGGGATAAAATAATTTCATTTTTTTTGCACCTCCAAGTAGTTGATATTCAAGTGGGATTCGGTTAAACATAAAAATAAATGAAATTAAAATTGGAAAAGGTATTGCGAAAGTAAAAAAGCAGTGTACCTTTGCACCCCGCTAACGAGCGATACGGTACAAGATTGACAGACAAGAAAAAAGAAAAAAAAGTTTTTTAAAAAAGGCTTGTTAATATAAAAAAGCTGATTACCTTTGCACCCCGCTAACGAGCGAGACGAAGAAAAAGCTTGACAAATTAGCGAGAAAAAAAAGTTTAAAAGTTTTTCACCAAAAGCTTGTCAATAAAAAATAACTAATTACCTTTGCCCTCCCGAAACGAACGAGTTGACGGAAACAAATTGAAATAAGAAGATATAAAGAGGCCGACAATATGGCTTTATAGAAAGGAGGAGTTTTAAAAACTGCTTTTATTTTTATAGGGTTTGAGAGTTTCGATTTAGATCTTTTTGATTCACAAGAAAAGTTCTTTGAAGTATTGAGAAAATAAGGAAACAGCGTAAAGAAACGATAAACACATCTCTATGAGCTCACAACAATTCAACGTTTTATACAACGGAGAGTTTGATCCTGGCTCAGGATGAACGCTAGCGGCAGGCCTAACACATGCAAGTCGAGGGGCAGCATAAACAAAGTTTACTTTGTTGGTGGCGACCGGCGCACGGGTGCGTAACGCGTATGCAACCTACCCTGTACTGAGGGATAGCCCGAAGAAATTCGGATTAACACCTCATAGTATTAACCATTCGCATGTTTGGTTACTTAAAGGTTACGGTACAGGATGGGCATGCGTCCCATTAGCTAGATGGTAAGGTAACGGCTTACCATGGCTACGATGGGTAGGGGGCCTGAGAGGGTGATCCCCCACACTGGTACTGAGACACGGACCAGACTCCTACGGGAGGCAGCAGTGAGGAATATTGGACAATGGGCGCAAGCCTGATCCAGCCATGCCGCGTGCAGGATGACGGTCCTATGGATTGTAAACTGCTTTTATACGAGAAGAAACACTGGTTCGTGAACCAGCTTGACGGTATCGTAAGAATAAGGATCGGCTAACTCCGTGCCAGCAGCCGCGGTAATACGGAGGATCCAAGCGTTATCCGGAATCATTGGGTTTAAAGGGTCCGTAGGCGGTCAGATAAGTCAGTGGTGAAAGCCCATCGCTCAACGGTGGAACGGCCATTGATACTGTCTGACTTGAATTATTAGGAAGTAACTAGAATATGTAGTGTAGCGGTGAAATGCTTAGAGATTACATGGAATACCAATTGCGAAGGCAGGTTACTACTAATATATTGACGCTGATGGACGAAAGCGTGGGTAGCGAACAGGATTAGATACCCTGGTAGTCCACGCCGTAAACGATGGATACTAGCTGTTGGGAGCAATCTCAGTGGCTAAGCGAAAGTGATAAGTATCCCACCTGGGGAGTACGAACGCAAGTTTGAAACTCAAAGGAATTGACGGGGGCCCGCACAAGCGGTGGAGCATGTGGTTTAATTCGATGATACGCGAGGAACCTTACCAAGGCTTAAATGTAGATTGACCGGTTTGGAAACAGACTTTTCGCAAGACAATTTACAAGGTGCTGCATGGTTGTCGTCAGCTCGTGCCGTGAGGTGTCAGGTTAAGTCCTATAACGAGCGCAACCCCTGTTGTTAGTTGCCAGCGAGTCATGTCGGGAACTCTAACAAGACTGCCAGTGTAAACTGTGAGGAAGGTGGGGATGACGTCAAATCATCACGGCCCTTACGCCTTGGGCTACACACGTGCTACAATGGACGGTACAGAGAGCAGCCACTACGCAAGTAGGAGCGAATCTACAAAACCGTTCTCAGTTCGGATCGGAGTCTGCAACTCGACTCCGTGAAGCTGGAATCGCTAGTAATCGGATATCAGCCATGATCCGGTGAATACGTTCCCGGGCCTTGTACACACCGCCCGTCAAGCCATGGAAGCTGGGGGTGCCTGAAGTCGGTGACCGCAAGGAGCTGCCTAGGGTAAAACTGGTAACTAGGGCTAAGTCGTAACAAGGTAGCCGTACCGGAAGGTGCGGCTGGAACACCTCCTTTCTAGAGCCTTAGTGTTAGCTAAGTATGAGGTTTTAAGAAGTAATGATTAAGTGACTTGTCATTTGAGAGTTATGACTTACTGCTAAAGAAAAGCACGGTAGGGAAAGAGACGAAAAGAGAAAGTGGAAAGAAAGATTAAAATTTTATTACTCTTGCTGTTAATTTAAAAAAAAAGAATAAATAATTTAAGAATAAGAGTGTCTCGTAGCTCAGCTGGTTAGAGTACTACACTGATAATGTAGGGGTCGACAGTTCGAGTCTGTCCGAGACAACTATTTAACTTAAATTGAAAGGAAATTTTAGAAGTATGAGTATGAATTCATTAATTCAAAATTCAACATTCATAATTTAAAATTATAAAATGGGGGATTAGCTCAGCTGGCTAGAGCGCCTGCCTTGCACGCAGGAGGTCAACGGTTCGACTCCGTTATTCTCCACTATCTTTAAGAGGATAGAAACAAGAAGAAAGAAGAAAGATTTAGTCTTTTCTCTTGGTTCTTTACTCTATTTTCTAAAAGAAGAAGTTCATTGACATATTGAGATAAGAAAAATATTAAAAGTAGAAAGCGTTTTTTACTAGTGATAGTAAAAGACAAACAAAAACGGTCTTAATTAATTTTAAGATTGGTACAATAAGCAAAATAAGGGCGTATGGGGGATGCCTTGGCTCTCAGAGGCGATGAAGGGCGTGATAAGCTGCGAAAAGTTACGGGGACAAGCACACATTGATTGATCCGTAAATACCCGAATGGGGCAACCCACTATGTTGAAGACATAGTACACCGTTAGGTGGGCAAACCCGCTGAACTGAAACATCTAAGTAGGCGGAGGAGAAGAAAACAAAAGTGATTCCGTAAGTAGTGGCGAGCGAACGCGGATTAGCCCAAACCAATGTTGTTACGGCAATGTTGGGGTTGTAGGACCACGATATTCAATGTAAAACGAACTAGAATCTACTGGAAAGTAGAACCAAAGAGGGTGATAGTCCTGTATAGGTAAGTGATATAATTGATAGTGGTATCCTGAGTAGGGCGGGACACGAGAAATCCTGTCTGAATTTGGCGGGACCATCCGCTAAGGCTAAATACTCCTGAGAGACCGATAGTGAACCAGTACCGTGAGGGAAAGGTGAAAAGAACCGTGAATAACGGAGTGAAATAGATCCTGAAACCATACGCTTACAAGCGGTCGGAGCCCTTTCGTGGGGTGACGGCGTGCCTTTTGCATAATGAGCCTACGAGTTAACGTTGCTGGCAAGGATAAGTGGTTAAGCCACGGATCCGTAGCGAAAGCGAGTCTGAATAGGGCGCTTTAGTCAGTAGTGTTAGACGCGAAACCGTGTGATCTACCCATGGACAGGTTGAAGCTTTGTTAACCCAAAGTGGAGGACCGAACCCGTTGACGTTGAAAAGTCTTGGGATGATCTGTGGGTAGGGGTGAAAGGCCAATCAAACTCGGAAATAGCTCGTACTCCCCGAAATGCATTTAGGTGCAGCGTTAGTTATAAAGTTATATAGAGGTAGAGCTACTGATTGGATGCGGGGGCTTCACCGCCTACCAATTCCTGACAAACTCCGAATGCTATATAATGTTTCATAACAGTGAGGGCTTGGGTGCTAAGGTCCAAGTCCGAGAGGGAAAGAACCCAGACCATCAGCTAAGGTCCCCAAATATATACTAAGTTGAAAGAACGCGGTTTGTCTGCATAGACAGCTAGGATGTTGGCTTGGAAGCAGCCATTCATTTAAAGAGTGCGTAACAGCTCACTAGTCGAGCGGACGAGCATGGATAATAATCGGGCATAAGTATATTACCGAAGCTATGGATTTAGAGTTTACTCTAAGTGGTAGGGGAGCATTCTAACAGGGTAGAAGGTGTGTCGTAAGGCATGCTGGACTGGTTAGAAAAGAAAATGTAGGCATAAGTAACGATAATGCGGGCGAGAAACCCGCACACCGAAAGACTAAGGTTTCCACAGCTATGCTAATCAGCTGTGGGTTAGTCGGGACCTAAGGCGAACCCGAAAGGGACAGTCGATGGACAACGGGTTAATATTCCCGTACTACTGTTAACTGTGATGGGGTGACGGAGTGATGAAAGTGCCGCGAACTGACGGAATAGTTCGTTGAAGTACCTACCTATAAGGCCCGCAGGCAAATCCACGGGCTTTGGGGAAATACGATAGTACTCGGCGTCTTCGGACAAAGAGATAGTGCACCTAAGGGCTTCCAAGAAAAACCTCTAAACTTCAGGTTAATAGTACCCGTACCGCAAACCGACACAGGTAGTCGAGATGAGAATTCTAAGGTGCTCGAGAGATTCATGGCTAAGGAATTAGGCAAAATAGACCCGTAACTTCGGGAGAAGGGTCGCCAGCAGCAATGCTGGCCGCAGTGAAGAGGTCCAGGCGACTGTTTATCAAAAACACAGGGCTCTGCAAAATCGTAAGATGAAGTATAGGGCCTGACACCTGCCCGGTGCTGGAAGGTTAAGTGGAGATGTTATTCGCAAGAAGAAGCATTGAAATGAAGCCCCAGTAAACGGCGGCCGTAACTATAACGGTCCTAAGGTAGCGAAATTCCTTGTCGGGTAAGTTCCGACCTGCACGAATGGTGTAACGATCTGGACACTGTCTCAGCCATGAGCTCGGTGAAATTGTAGTAGCGGTGAAGATGCCGCTTACCCGCAGTGGGACGAAAAGACCCTGTGCACCTTTACTATAGCTTAGTATTGACCTTGGATAAATGATGTGTAGGATAGGTTGGAGACTGTGAAGTGGCGTCGCTAGGCGTTGTGGAGTCATTGTTGAAATACAACCCTTTGTTTATCTGAGGCCTAACCCCATTTTATGGGGGACATTGCTTGGTGGGTAGTTTGACTGGGGTGGTCGCCTCCAAAAGAGTAACGGAGGCTTCTAAAGGTTCCCTCAGTACGCTTGGTAACCGTGCGTAGAGTGCAATGGCATAAGGGAGCTTGACTGAGAGACATACAGGTCGATCAGGTACGAAAGTAGAGCATAGTGATCCGGTGGTTCCGCATGGAAGGGCCATCGCTCAAAGGATAAAAGGTACGCCGGGGATAACAGGCTGATCTCCCCCAAGAGCTCATATCGACGGGGGGGTTTGGCACCTCGATGTCGGCTCGTCACATCCTGGGGCTGGAGAAGGTCCCAAGGGTTGGGCTGTTCGCCCATTAAAGTGGCACGCGAGCTGGGTTCAGAACGTCGTGAGACAGTTCGGTCTCTATCT
>JAHJYA010000032.1 GCA_018826895.1 Gammaproteobacteria bacterium | reverse complement strand
TTTGCTTGCGCTTGCCAGCGTACTCGGCGTCGGCGAAGGTCATCTGCTTCATCGGGAAACTCGGTGGGTGGGGTCGCGGTATTTTGCCAAATCAGAAAGTCTTTTTCAGAGTTTCCCTAGGTCTTGCGGATGCTTTTTGCTATGGTGAGTGCATTCGAAAAGACCGCTCTGGCAGCGGCTGCTGCAGTACGAGGTGTCGTTTGATTAAGGTTCTAGTGGTTGATGACCATGATCTGGTGCGCACGGGCATTACCCGTATGCTGGGCGATATCGATGGGTTACAGGTGGTGGGGCAGGCGAGTTCCGGTGAGGAGTCGCTGAAAAAGACCCGCGAACTCAAACCCGATGTCGTGCTGATGGACGTACGCATGCCAGGCATTGGTGGGCTGGAAGCGACGCGCAAGTTGATTCGCAGTCATCCCGATCTCAAGGTCGTGGCCGTTACCGCTTGCGAGGAAGACCCTTTCCCTTCAAGGCTCTTGCAGGCCGGAGCCGCCGGTTACATGACCAAGGGCGCAGGCCTGGAGGAAATGGTCCAGGCGATCCGCATGGTGTTTGCCGGCCAGCGTTATATCAGCCCGCAGATTGCCCAGCAGTTGGCGCTCAAATCGTTTCAGCCACAAACCTCGCAGTCGCCATTCGAGTTGCTCTCGGAGCGCGAAATCCAGATCGCCCTGATGATTGCTGGCTGCCAGAAGGTCCAGAGCATTTCCGACAAGTTGTGCCTGTCGCCGAAGACGGTGAATACCTACCGCTACCGCATTTTCGAAAAGCTCTCCATCACCAGTGACGTCGAGTTGGCGCTGCTGGCTGTGCGCCATGGCATGGTCGATGCCACCCACTGAGATGCTGCCTGCGTTCGACCCCAGTGCCTTTCTTTCTACCTGCAGCGGTCGGCCGGGCGTGTACCGCATGTTCGATGCGGACGGCAAATTGCTGTATGTCGGCAAGGCGAAAAACCTCAAGAAACGCCTGGCCAGCTACTTTCGCAAGCTCGGTCTGGCGCCCAAGACCGCCGCGCTGGTCGGTAAGATCGCTCAGGTCGAAACCACCATCACCGCCAACGAGACCGAGGCGCTGCTGCTCGAGCAGACGCTGATCAAAGAGTGGCGGCCGCCGTACAACATCCTGCTGCGCGACGACAAATCCTACCCCTATGTGTTTCTCTCGGACGGAGCATTCCCGCGTCTGAGCATTCACCGTGGGGCAAAGAAGGCCAAGGGCCGTTACTTCGGCCCGTACCCGAGTGCCGGGGCGATCCGCGAGAGCCTGCAACTGCTGCAGAAGGCCTTTCAGGTCCGTCAGTGTGAGGACAGCTATTACCGCAACCGCACTCGCCCATGCCTGCAGTACCAGATCAAACGTTGCAAGGGGCCCTGTGTCGAGGGCCTGGTCACACCTGAGGTGTATGCCGAGGACGTGCGCCATTCGGTGATGTTTCTCGAAGGTCGCAGCAATGCCTTGAGTGACGAGTTGTCGGCCGCGATGCAAAGCGCCGCGATGAACCTGGACTTTGAACGCGCTGCCGAGCTGCGTGACCAGATGGCACTGCTGCGTCGGGTCCAGGACCAGCAGAGCATGGAAGGCGGCACGGGCGACGTTGATGTGGTCGCGGCCATGGTCAACCCCGGCGGCGCTTGCGTGCACTTGATCAGTGTGCGCGGTGGCCGGGTGCTGGGCAGCAAGAATTTCTTCCCCCAGGTGGGCATCGAGGAGGCGGGCAGCGAGGTGCTGCTGGCGTTCCTGGCGCAGTATTACCTGGGCAGCGCCGAGCGCGATTTACCCAGTGAGCTGATCGTCAACGCCCAGCACGAGGACTATCCGACCCTGATTGCCGCCATCGATGCGCAGCGCGGCCGCGAGTTGAGCATCAGCTACCGCGTACGCGGCACCCGCGCGCGCTGGCAGCAACTGGCGGTGACCAACGCCGAGCAGGCGTTGGGCGCGCGTCTGGCCAACCGTCAGCATGTGGCGGCACGCTTTGAGGCGTTGGCCGAAGCGCTGGGCATGGACGAGATTCCGCAGCGCCTGGAGTGCTTCGATATCAGCCATTCCAGTGGCGAGGCGACGGTTGCCTCCTGTGTCGTATTCGGTCCGGAAGGCCCGCTGAAGTCCGACTACCGACGCTACAACATCGAAGGTGTGACGGCAGGCGATGACTATGCCGCGATGCATCAGGCCCTGACCCGGCGCTTTAGCAAGATCAAGGACGGCGAGGGCAAGCTGCCAGATATTCTCTTGGTCGATGGTGGCAAAGGTCAGTTGGCCATGGCCCGTGATGTGCTGCAGGAGCTGGCCGTACCCGATCTGACCCTGCTTGGTGTGGCCAAGGGCACTACGCGCAAACCGGGCCTGGAAACCCTGTACCTGAACGATGCCACTAATGAATTTACCTTGCCGGGCCATTCGCCTGCGCTGCACCTGATCCAGCAGATTCGCGACGAATCCCACCGTTTCGCCATCACCGGTCACCGCGCGCGCCGCGGTAAAACGCGGCGCACATCGACCCTGGAGGAGGTTGCAGGCGTCGGTCCCAAGCGCCGCCGCGAACTGCTCAACCACTTCGGTGGGCTGCAGGAACTGACGCGTGCGAGTACCGAAGAGATCGCAAAAGCTCCAGGTATCAGTAAAAAGCTTGCCGAGTCGATTTATGAGGCTCTGCACAGCGAGTAGAATGCCGACTCACCTCGCAGCTAATCGTGCCGATGAATATCCCCAACCTGCTTACCGTGCTCCGCGTTGTACTGATCCCCATCTTTATCCTGCTGTTCTACATGCCGTTCAGCTGGAGCTATTGGGCAGCCAGTGCCGTGTTTGCAGTTGCCGCTGTCACCGACTGGCTTGACGGCTACCTGGCGCGCCTGTGGGAGCAGAGCACGCCATTCGGCGCCTTTCTCGATCCGGTCGCGGATAAGCTGATGGTCGCCACCGCGCTGGTACTTCTGGTGGCCGAACACGCCAACCTCTGGCTGACCTTGCCGGCGGCCATCATTATCGGTCGTGAAATCGTGGTTTCCGCGTTGCGTGAATGGATGGCCGAGCTGGGCGCGCGGGCGCATGTTGCCGTCTCCAATCTGGCCAAGTGGAAGACCGCGGCGCAGATGGTCGCGCTGGTCATCCTGTTGGGTAATCCGCCGCTGTTCACCATCTGGGTCGTGCTTGGTTACGTCCTGTTGATCATCGCTGCCGTGCTCACTCTATGGTCGATGTTGCAGTACCTGCTGGCCGCCTGGCCGCACCTGAGTATCACGGCCGAGAAGAAATAACTTTTTTGAATCAAGGGCTTGACGGGGCGTTCTGAAGCTATAGAATGGCGCCCGTCAACACGACAAGCGGGAATAGCTCAGTTGGTAGAGCACGACCTTGCCAAGGTCGGGGTCGCGAGTTCGAGTCTCGTTTCCCGCTCCAATTTCAACGGGCCGTTGCAAACGGCCCGTTTAGTTTCAAGGCTG
>JAHJYA010000031.1 GCA_018826895.1 Gammaproteobacteria bacterium | reverse complement strand
CTGCCGACCTACGTGCTGCAGTTGGCGCAGCTGCCGCTGTCGCCCAACGGCAAGCTGGAGCGCAAGGCGCTGCCGGCGCCGCAGCCGATCAGCCGCGACTATCAGGCGCCTCACGAGGGCCTGGAACGCCAGTTGGCGGATATCTGGCAAAGCTTGCTGGGTGTCGAGCAGGTGGGGCGCGAGGATGACTTCTTCGCCCTTGGCGGTCACTCGCTGCTGGCCACGCAACTGGTATCCCGTGTGCGCCGTGAGATCGGTCGCGAGTTGCCGCTGCGACTCGCCTTCGAGGCCAGCACCCTGAGTGCTCTGGCAGCGCAGTTGGCGAGTGCGCCTGAGGCCCAGGACGCCGGCTTGCAACCACGCCCCCGTGGCGCCCGCAGCCTGCAGTCGTTTGCCCAGCAACGCTTGTGGTTCCTCGCGCAACTGGAGCCTGAGAGCCTGGCCTACAACTTGCCAGGGGCGGTGCGCCTGCGCGGTGAGCTGGATATGACCGCCGTGCAGCGCAGTTTCGACGCCCTGGCGGCGCGCCACGAGAGCTTGCGTAGCCGCTTTGCCAGTGGTCCAGACGGTCAGCCGCTGCAGGTTCTGCACCCGGCTGAAGCGGTGCTTATCGAGCGCTTGCAGGCGCAGGATGAGCAGCAGTTCCAGGCGCTGTTCGAGGGCTTCAACCGACGCGCCTTCGATCTTGAACAGAGCCCGCCCTGGCGCGTGGCCGTGGTCGAGCAGGGCAGGCAGGAGCATGTGTTGCTGGTCTGCCTGCACCACATCATTGCCGATGGCTGGTCGATCCAGGTGCTGCTCGATGAGTTCGCCACGCTTTATCGTGCCTTCAGTACTGGCCAGGCGTCGCAGTTGGCGGCCTTGCCGGTGCAGTACGCCGACTACGCCCTCTGGCAGCGCGAGCGCCTCAGCGGTACGCGCCTGAGCCAGCAACTGGACTGGTGGCGTGCGCAACTGGGTAGCGAGCAACCGTTGCTCGAGCTGCCTTGCGACAAGCCCCGCCCGGCATTGCGCCAGGGGCATGGCGCGCGGCACAGCTTCAGTGTGCCGGCGGCGCTGGCCGAGCGCCTGCGTGAGCAAGCCCAGGCCCAGGGTGTGACGCCCTTTATGCTGCTGTTGGCGGCCTACCAGAGCCTGCTTTATCGGCTCAGTGGCCAGCCCGATTTGCGCGTCGGCGTGCCTGTGGCCGGGCGCACCCAAGGCGAGGTCGAGGGCTTGATCGGCCTATTCGTCAACACCCTGGTGATCCGTGCCGAGGTCAACGGCGGGCTGTCGTTCAGCGACCTGCTGGGCCAGATCAAACAGCGCGTACTGGGCGCCCAGGCCCATCAGGATGTGCCCTTCGAGCAACTGGTCGAGGCCCTGCAACCAGCGCGCAGCCTGAGCCAAAACCCGCTGTTTCAGGTGGCCTACAACCATCAGCAGCAGGACTACAGCGCCCTCGACGGGCTGCCAGGCTTGCAGTGTGAAAGCCTGGATTGCCGTGGCGAGAGCGCGCAGTTCGATCTGGTGCTGGGCACTCTGGAACAGGCTGATGGTCGGCTGGAAGCCTACCTGGATTACGCCACCGACCTGTTCGAGGCGCGCAGCATCGAACGCATGGCCGATCAGTTCCTGCGGGTTCTGGCGGCGGCCTGTGAAGCCCCTGAACGGCGCCTGGCCGAATTGCCGCTGCTCGGCAGCGACGATCTGGCCCAGGTGCAGGCCTGGAATGGTGCGCAGCACGCGCAGCCGCTGGTGCCTGCGCTGCCGCAGACGATTGCCGAACAGGCGCGTCTGCGCCCGGACGCCATCGCCCTGGTGCATGGCCAGCAGCGCCTGAGCTTTGCCGAGCTGGAGGCCCGCGCCAACCGCCTGGCCCATCACCTGATTGGCTGTGGTGTCGGCGCTGAAGTGCGCGTGGGCGTAGCCCTGGAACGCGGTGTCGAGCTGTTTGTCGCCTTGCTTGCGGTGCTCAAGGCCGGCGGCGCCTATGTGCCGCTGGACCCGGATTACCCCGGCGAACGCCTGCGCTATATGCTCGAAGACGCCGGTGCGACCTTGCTGCTAAGCCACGATGCGGCCCTGGCGCGCCTGCCCCAGGTGGCCGGTATCGAGGTGCTCAATCTCGATCAGCTCGACCTGAGCGCCGAGTTGCAAAGCGCACCTGAGGTGACGAGCCATCCCGAGCAACTGGCCTACCTGATCTACACCTCCGGCTCCACAGGCCAGCCCAAGGGCGTGGCCGTGGCCCACGGGGCGATTGCTCTGCATTGCCAGGGTATCGGTGAGCGTTATGAGCTGACTGCTGACGACCGCGAGCTGCACTTCCTCTCGGTGAGCTTCGACGGTGCCCATGAGCGCTGGCTGACGCCACTGAGCCATGGCGCACGGGTGGTGATCCGCG
>JAHJYA010000030.1 GCA_018826895.1 Gammaproteobacteria bacterium | reverse complement strand
CTGCCGACCTACGTGCTGCAGTTGGCGCAGCTGCCGCTGTCGCCCAACGGCAAGCTGGAGCGCAAGGCGCTGCCGGCGCCGCAGCCGATCAGCCGCGACTATCAGGCGCCTCACGAGGGTCTGGAACGTCAGTTGGCAGATATCTGGCAAAGCTTGCTGGGTGTCGAGCGAGTCGGCCGCGACGACAACTTTTTCGAGCTGGGTGGCGATTCCATCCTCAGCCTGCAGATTATCGCCCGGGCACGGCGCCTGGGCATTCACCTGACGCCTCGGCAACTGTTCGAGCGCCAGAGCATTGCCGAGCTGGCCCAGGTTGCCCAGCGCAGTGCCGCCACCGCCGCCTGGGCCATCGACAGCCAGCGCGATGTGCCGCTGACGCCGATCCAGCATTGGTTCTTCGCCCAGCCCATGGTCAACCGCGCGCACTGGAACCAGTCTGTGCTGCTGACCCCTCGCGAGCCGCTGAATGGGCTGTGGCTGAGTGCGGCGCTGCAGGCCGTGCTGGCCCAGCACGACGCCTTGCGCCTGCGCTTCAGCGCCCAGGGCGACACCTGGCAGCAACGTTATGCCGGCGCGGAAACGCTTGAGCCGCTGCGTGTCGAGCGAACCTGCCTGGCCCAGTTGCCGGCGTTGTGCGACACCATGCAGGCCAGCCTCGATCTGGCCCAGGGACCGCTGCTGCGGGCCTTGCAGGTGTATCTGGAGGAGGGCGGTGAGCGCCTGTTGCTGGTGGCTCATCACCTGGTGGTAGACGGGGTGTCCTGGCGCATTTTGCTGGATGATCTGCAGCGCGCTTACAGCCAGCTGGCCGCCGGCGATGCCGTCGACCTGGGGCCGAAAAGCACGTCCTGGCAGAGCTGGAGTGAACGCCTTACGGCCTATGCCGGCAGCGCCGAACTGGCCGCCGAGCGCGCCTATTGGCAGGCGCTGCCAGCCGTTACGGGCGTGCCCAGCGATCACCCGCACGGGCGTAACGAGGTGGCTGTCGCCGAGCAGGTGACGCTGCAGCTTGACCGCGAGAACACCGACGCCTTGCTTGGCCAGGCGCCAGCGGCGTACCGCACCCAGGTCAATGATCTGTTGCTCAGCGCCCTGGCCCGGACTCTGGGCCTCTGGAGCGGCCAGGCGCAGACGCTGATCGCCCTCGAAGGCCATGGCCGCGAGGCGCTGTTTGCCGACCTCGACCTGAGCCAGAGCGTCGGCTGGTTCACCAGCCTCTATCCGGTGGTGCTGCAGGCCGCCGATGGCTGGGCGGCCACGATCAAAGCCACCAAGGAGCAGCTGCGTCAGGTACCCAACGGCGGTCTGGGCTATGGCTTGCTGAAGTACCTGCAAGGCGCCGAACTGCCCGCCCTCGACGAGGCGCTGCTGTTCAATTACCTCGGCCGGGTCGAGGCCAGCGGCGAGCTGTTGACGCTGGCCGACGAGCCCTCCGGCGCCCAGCGCGATGGCGGCGCGCCCCTGGCCTGCGCCCTGGCGCTGGATAGCCAGGTGCGTGACGGTTGCTTGCAACTGACCTGCACCTACAGCCGCGAGCGCTTTGCCGGCGCGCGCATTCAGGCGCTGCTCGAGCAGTACCGCACGGCCCTCGTTGAGCTGGTTGAACACTGCCGCACCCAGAGTGCCGTCACCCCCAGCGACTTCCCCCATGTGCAGCTGCGCCAGACCGAGCTGGACAGCCTGCCGCTGCCGGCGCGGCAGGTCGAGGACATCTACCCGCTGACACCGATGCAGCAGGGTCTGCTGTTCCACCATGAGTTGGACAGCGCGGGCGAGGCCTACGTCAACCAGGTCTGCCTGGAAATCGACGGTCTGCCGCTGGCACGCTTCAAGGCCGCCTGGGCCGCCGCCGTGCAGCGGCATCCGCAACTGCGCAGCGCCTTTTTGCGTATCGGCGACAGCCAGCAGGCGGTGCAACTGGTGCAGCGCGATGCCGCCTTGGCGATCCGCGAAGTGGCGGGCGCCGGGCAGGACCTGGAAGCGCTGCGCCGTAGTGAGCGCGAGACAGCCTTCGACCTCACGGCGGCGCCGCTGATGCGCCTGCTGCTGGTGCGCCTGGGCGAGGGGCATTACCAGCTGATCTGGACGCTGCACCATATCCTGCTTGATGGCTGGAGCAGTGCCGCGCTGCTGGCGCAGGTGCTGCAAGGCACCCTGAGCGATGCGGCGGTGCCCGCAGCAGGCAATTACCGCGACTACCTGAGCTGGTTGCAGCAGCAGGACCAGGCCGCCAGTGCCGATTTCTGGCGCGAACGCCTGGCGCAGTTCGACGAGCCGACCCTGTTGGCCCAGGCGCTGCGTTGCGAGACGCCGAGCACGGGCAGTGGGCTGGAAATGCTGGCCCTGCCGCGCGCCGAGCTGGAGACCTTTGCCAAAGCCCAGCGGATCACCCTCAACACCCTGATCCAGGCCACCTGGACCCTGATGCTGCAGCGTTATACCGGGCGCCGTCAGGTGGCGTTTGGCGCCACCGTCTCGGGGCGTCCGGCGGCCGTGGCGGGTATCGAGCAGATGCTCGGTCTGTTTATCAACACCCTGCCAGTGATCCAGGCGCCGCAGCCGCACCAGGCGCTGGCCCATTGGCTGGGCGAATTGCAGGCGCATAACCTGGCCCTGCGTGAACATGAATACACGCCCTTGTTCAGCCTGCAGCAACTGGCCGGGCAGGCCGGGCGCGAGCTGTTCGACACGTTGCTGGTGTTCGAAAACTACCCGGTGGACCAGGCGTTGCGAGGGCAGGACGATGGCCTGCGCTTCAGCAACCTGCAGGTCAGCGAACAGACCCACTACCCCCTGAGCCTGGCGATCATGGCCGGCGATGATCTGCAGGTGCACTGGCACTACCAGCGCGCGCATTTCAGCAGCGCGCAGATCCAGCGTCTGAGTGCGCAGTTCCGCCACTTGCTGCAGGCGATCTGCGCCAATCCCCAGGGCTGCATCGGCGAACTGCCGCTGCTGGGCAGCGACGATCTGGCCCAGGTGCAGGCCTGGAACGGTGCGCAGCACGCGCAGCCGCGGGTGCCTGCGCTGCCCCAGACGATTGCCGAACAGGCGCGTCTGCGCCCTGACGCCATCGCCCTGGTGCATGGCCAGCAACGGCTGAGCTTTGCCGAGCTGGAGGTCCGCGCCAACCGCCTGGCCCATCACCTGATTGGCTGTGGCGTCGGCGCTGAAGTGCGCGTCGGTGTGGCCCTGGAGCGCGGTGTCGAGCTGTTCGTCGCCTTGCTCGCCGTGCTTAAGGCCGGCGGTGCCTATGTGCCGCTGGACCCGGATTACCCCGGCGAACGCCTGCGCTATATGCTCGAAGACGCCGGTGCGACCTTGCTGCTCAGCCACGATGCGGCCCTGGCGCGCTTGCCCCAGGTGGCTGGTATCGAGGTCCTCAATCTCGATCAGCTCGACCTGAGCGCCGAGTTGCAAAGCGCACCTGAGGTGGCGATCCATCCCGAGCAACTGGCCTACCTGATCTACACCTCCGGCTCCACAGGCCAGCCCAAAGGCGTGGCCGTGGCCCACGGGGCGATTGCCCTGCATTGCCAGGGTATCGGTGAGCGCTATGAGCTGAGCGCTGACGACCGCGAGCTGCACTTCCTCTCGGTGAGCTTCGACGGTGCCCATGAGCGCTGGCTGACGCCGCTTAGCCATGGCGCGCGGGTGGTGATCCGCGACCAGCAACTGTGGAGCGTGCAACGCACCTATGACTGCCTGATCGAGGAGGGCATCAGCGTGGTGGCGTTGCCGCCGAGCTACCTGCGCCAACTGGCCGAATGGGCCGAGCAGTGCGGCCAAGCACCGGGGGTGAAAACCTACTGCTTCGCTGGCGAAGCCTTTAGCCGCGAACTGCTGCAGCAGGTGATCCGCAGCCTGCAACCGAAGTGGATCATCAACGGCTATGGCCCGACCGAAACCGTGGTCACCCCGACCATCTGGCGGGTGCCGGCGGCCACGGCCGACTTCAGCACGGCCTATGCACCGATTGGCGACCGCGTCGGTGCGCGTCAGGGCTATGTGCTGGATGCCGACCTCAACCTGTTGCCCCAAGGAGTGGCCGGTGAGCTGTATCTGGGCGGCCTGCTGGCTCGGGGTTACCTGGACCGTCCAGCGGCCACCGCCGAGCGCTTCGTACCTAACCCGTATCGAGCCGGCGAGCGCCTGTACCGTACCGGCGACCGGGTGCGCCTGGGCCAGGACGGCCAACTGGAATACCTCGGTCGCCTGGATCAGCAGGTCAAGCTGCGCGGCTTCCGTATCGAGATCGGCGAGGTGGAAGCGGCGCTAAAAGCCTGCCCTGGCGTGGGCGAGGCGGTGGTGCTGCTTAAGGACAGCGCCGCCGGCAAGCGCCTGGTCGGCTACGTCAGCGGCCAGGACCTGAGCGAAAGCGCACTCAAGGCACAGCTCAAGGCCAACCTGCCGGCCCATATGGTGCCCAGCCATATCCTGGCGCTGGAGCGCTTGCCGCTGCTGCCCAACGGCAAGCTGGATCGTCAGGGCCTGCCAGAACCGCAGGTCGAGGCGGGTGATTATCAGGCACCGCGCACGGCCCAGGAGCAACTGCTGGCTGAGCTGTGGAGCGACTTGCTGGCACTGCCGCGGGTCAGCCGTGACACGCACTTCTTTGATGCGGGCGGGCATTCGCTGCTGGCGACCCAACTGATCTCGCGCCTGCGCCATGCCCATGGCCTGGAGGTGCCGCTGCGCTCGTTGTTCGATGCGCCGCTGCTCAGCGATTTTGCGGCCTTGCTTGGCACCGCCGTACACGCCCAGGGCCTGGCCCTGCGTGCCCGTGGCGCCAGCGAGCAGGCGCCGCAGTCGTTCGCCCAGCAGCGCCTGTGGTTCTTGCAACAGTTGGCCCCGCACAGCGCCGCTTACCATCTGCCGGGCGTGTTGCGCGTGCGCGGCACGTTGGACCCGCAGGCATTGCAGCAGGCGTTTAGCGCCCTGGCCGAACGTCAGCAGGTCTTGCGCAGCACCTTTACCCAGGACGAGCACGGCCAGCCGGTGCAGCGCATCCAGGCCCACGCCCAGGTGCTGATCGAGCGCCATGCCGCTGCCGATGAAGCGGCCTTCCAGACATTTGCCGGCGCCTTTATGGCGCGGCCCTTCGACCTTGGCCAGACGCCGCCCTGGCGGGTGGCGCTGGTCGATCTGGATGGGGGCGAGCAACGTCTGCTGCTGTGCCTGCATCACCTGCTCTCTGACGGTTGGTCGGTGCAGGTGCTGCTGGGTGAGTTCGTCGTACTCTACAACGCTGCCTGTGACGGCACGTCCGCCGCCTTGCCGGCCCTGCCGGTGCAGTACGCCGACTACGCCGCCTGGCAGCGTGAGTGGCTGGCGGCAGGTGAGGGCGAGCGGCAACTGGCCTACTGGCGCGCGCAACTGGGCGATGAACAGCCGCTGCTGGAGCTGCCTTGCGATCATCCGCGCCCGGCGCAGCAGAGCTTTCGCGGCGCGCGTTTGCACTTTGCCCTCGACCCCGCGTTGAGCGAGCGTCTGCGCAGCCTGGCCAAGGCCCACGGGGCGACGCCCTTTATGTTGGTGCTGGCCGCCTACACGGCGTTGTTGCACCGCCTTAGCGGGCAGAGCGACTTGCGCGTCGGCGTGCCGATTGCCGGGCGTACCCGCGCCGAGGTCGAGGGTCTGATCGGCCTGTTCGTCAACACCCAGGTACTGCGCAGCCAGGTCACGGCCGAGCAGTCGTTTGCCGATCTCGTCGAACAGATCAAGCACACCACCCTGGATGCTCAAGCCCACCAGGACCTGCCGTTCGAGCAATTGGTCGAGGCCCTGCAACCGCAACGCAGCCTTAGCCATAACCCATTGTTCCAGGTGGCCTATGACCACCAGCAGGTCCGCCATCAGGCCCTGGACGGCTTGCAGGGCGTCAGCGCCGAGGTGCTGCAACTGGCCGACAGCAGCAGCCAGTTCGACCTGGCGCTGAACACCCAGGAGGATCAGCAGGGGCAACTGTCAGGCAACTGGAACTACGCCCTCGACCTGTTCGAGCCGGCGACGGTGGCGCGCCTGCACCAACGATTCGTGCGCTTGCTCGGGCAGTTGCTGGCGAAGCCGCAAGCCGCCATTGGCGAACACACCCTGGGCGATGACAGCGACCAGCAGGCCCTGACCCAGTGGAACGCCACTGCGGTGGATTACGGCCCTGTACAACCGGTGCATCAGCAGTTCGAGGCCCGTGTGCGTGCGCAGCCCGACGCCCTGGCGTTGCTGTTCGG
>JAHJYA010000029.1 GCA_018826895.1 Gammaproteobacteria bacterium | reverse complement strand
CGGAGGACGCAGGGAATGGTCGCTCCCTTGCCAAGTCCTCCAACACCGCATGGCGAGATTTTGCGCGCAACCCGCAGGGCCGGGCCAGTTTTAGCGCGATGCAGCGTTTCTCGATGGCTCATTTAGCTGGCTAAACTTCGCATCTCGTGCCTTGCCTCGCGCTAAAACTGGCTCCGGCGCGGCCGCGAACGAAACGGGAACAGACCCTAGGCTGCATGGGCTAGAATGCCGCGGTTTTCCACCCGCCGGAGTTTGCCTGTGACCGATGCCGCCCCTGTCCATACCCGCCTGCGTACCTTGCGTGACTACATCCGCTGGGCTGTCAGCCGTTTTCAGCGTGAGGAGCTGTTCTTCGGTCACGGTACGGACAACGCCTGGGACGAGGCACGGCAACTGGTCCTCGGTGCGTTGCACCTGCCTTACGAGATCGCCGACAGCTACCTCGACTGCCGCCTCGAAGATGACGAACACGCGCACCTGCAAGCTCTGCTGCAGCGGCGCATCGTCGAACGTGTGCCGGCTGCCTACCTGATCGGCGAGGCCTGGTTCTGTGGCTTGCCGTTTATCGTCGATGAGCGTGTGCTGATCCCCCGGTCGCCGATTGGCGAGTTGATCGAGCAGCGCTTCGCGCCCTGGCTGGCCAGCGAGCCGGCGCGCATTCTCGATTTGTGCACCGGTTCGGGCTGTATCGGCATCGCCTGCGCCTATGAGTTTCTCGACGCCGAGGTGGTGCTGGGCGATCTGTCCTATGAAGCGCTGGAAATCGCCAACCGCAATATCGAGCGCCATGGCCTTGATGAGCGGGTCTACACCGTGCAGGGCGATGGCTTTGCCGGCCTGCCGGGGCAGCGCTTCGACTTGATCGTGTCGAACCCACCTTATGTCGATGCCGAGGATTTCGCTGATATGCCGGCCGAGTACCAGCACGAGCCCGAATTGGGCCTGGCTTGTGGTGATGATGGGCTTGACCTGGTGCGGCGCATGCTCGCCGAGGCGGCGGATCACCTGACCGAGCGCGGCCTACTGATCGTCGAGGTGGGCAATAGCCAGGTGCATGTCGAGGCGCTGTATCCCGAGGTCGAGTTCACCTGGCTGGAGTTCCAGCGTGGTGGCCACGGTGTGTTCATGCTGGCTGCGCAGCAGTGCCGCGAGCACCAGGCGCTGTTTCGCGCACGGGTCGCGGGCTAACGCGTCGCGATCCAGATCAGCAGCGCCGCCTGGAATAGGCAGAAGGCCACCAGGCAGGCGATGGTGAAGCGCAGGCTGCTGTCTTCCTGCTTGAGTGCATTGATCCGCTCGTCCTGCTTGCGCAGCTTCACCTCTTGTTCACGCAGGTTTTGCTCGGCTTGTTCGAGCATGGCCGCCGCGTCCAGTAATTCGACGAACTGCACCTTCTCGGTGTGCCAGTCCGGGTGCAGGCTGCTGACCCGTGGCGCGCTGTACTGCGCCTTGAGCTGCAGTGGGTCGAGGTACTCGACCACGAAACCCTGGGCCTTGAGGCAATGGTCGCGGCGCGCGCGGGCTTCGTCGTTGAGGGCGTCTTTGGCCGGTAGTGCACCGCCCTCGACCTGATAATGAGCGCAGTGCTGACGCGCCCAGGCGATCCCCTGAGCCAGCAAGAAACGCCCCAGGCCACGGTTGGATGGCTCGACGGAGAGGCCCTTGTCGGGGCCGAAACGCACTTCCTTGGCGCGGTGGTCGATCCACACTTCCAGTAGATTCTGTTCTTTGCGCAGGCGCACGCCGGGCACCTGGATACTCAGACGCAGCAAACTCTGGCCTTTGGCATGCCGCTCGACACGGCCGAACTGGACGAAACGCAGCGGACGGGCACCAGTGTGCCGGTCGACAGGCAGCGAGGCCAGGCGCAGCAGGCGAAACTGCTCGGCCGGCAGCTCGGCCCAGACGTGAGCCGGCGGCGTGTCGGTGGCAGGTTCCTGGTCAACAGGAGGGGCGGCGTCGTCGGTGTCGGTCATCAGCAGCGGTCTTGTGCAGCGGGCCAATCAACCGTTATCGGCCGGTAGGCAACAGACTGAAGGCGGGTCAGCGATCGGTCTGCTTGATAAAGGTAACCAGCGCCTGGCTGAGGGCGTTTGCCAACGGTAACCCAGGCTCATCATAAGAGGCCAGTTGTGCCTTTAAATCCATGGGTACGATGCGCAGCACGTGGTTCATGCCGTCGATCAGTGCCAGTTGCGCATCCGGCTTGGCGGTCTGCAGAGCCTGGGCGTCGGCCACGCCGACCTGAATGTCGTGGGTGCCCTGGACGATCAGGGCCGGCATGCGCAGGCTGGCGAAAGCGGCGCTGGGGTCCTGACGAAACAGCGATATCAGGTACGGCTGCACGCTGGGACGGAACAGTACCTGCAGTTCGTCCGGCACTTCGCTGACGGTTTGCCCGGCAAGCAGGGCGTCGAGTAGCTGTGTGCTTTGCGCGAGCAACTGCGGCGGCAGGCGGTACTGCAGTTGCTCGCGCAGCACCTGGTCGATGGGCCGCGAGCTGCCGGCCAGGGACACCACGGCATCGGCCTGGGAGGCGTCGGCAGCAAGGCTGGCGATCAACGCGCCTTCGCTATGGCCGAGCAAAATCAAGCGGTCGAAGGCCGGATCGGCCTTGAGTTGACGGCCCCAGGCGGCTGCATCGGCGACGTACTGCTCGACGCTCAGGTCGCGTTCGTTGGGGGTGGCGGCGCGGCTGGCGGCCACCCCGCGTTTGTCGTAACGCAGGCTGGCAATGCCCTCGCGGGCCAGGGCCATGGCCAGGCGTTTGAGGCTGTCGTTATGCCCGGCCGGGTTGTTGCCGTCGCGGTCGGTGGGGCCGGAGCCGGCGATCAGCAGCACCACTGGCATCGGCTGCGTGGTGCGCGGTTGCAGCAGGGTACCGCGCAGGATGCCGCGTTCGGTCTCCAGGGTCTGCGGGCGCTGGTCGAAGGTGGTGCTGGCCTGGGCCAGACCGGTGAGCAGGGAAAGGGTCAACAGTAAGGCTCGCAGCATGGACGGGTACTGTGGCAAGGGAACCCCTTGGATGCTGATGGTGGATAAAGGTTCGTGGGTGAACTGCACGGGCGCCGCGGGTATACTCGCCGGCTCATCGAGTTGGCCCAAGCCTGCGTGGCTGGGCTGCCAGGATACGAATTTCGCGGAGCGTTGTGCCCATGTCCGGCAATACCTACGGCAAGTTGTTTACCGTCACCACCGCTGGCGAGAGCCACGGCCCGGCGCTGGTCGCCATCGTAGACGGCTGCCCGCCGGGCGTCGAACTCTCGCTTGAGGACATGCAGCGCGACCTGGACCGGCGCAAGCCTGGCACCAGCCGCCACACCACCCAGCGCCAGGAAGACGACGAGGTGGAAATTCTCGCCGGGGTGTTCGAGGGCAAGACCACTGGCTGCGCGATTGGCCTGCTGATCCGTAACACCGATCAGAAATCCAAGGACTACTCGGCGATCAAGGACCTGTTCCGCCCGGCCCACGCCGACTACAGCTACCACCACAAATATGGCATCCGCGATTACCGTGGCGGTGGTCGCAGCTCGGCGCGCGAAACCGCCATGCGCGTGGCGGCGGGCGCCATCGCCAAGAAGTACCTGGCCACCCAGGGCATCGTGGTGCGCGGCTATATGAGCCAGCTTGGGCCTATCGAGATTCCGTTCAAGACCTGGGATTCGGTGGAGGACAATGCCTTCTTCAGCCCCGACCCGGACAAGGTGCCGGAGCTGGAGGCCTATATGGACCAGCTGCGTCGTGATCAGGACTCGGTCGGCGCGAAGATCACCGTGGTCGCCGAAGGCGTGATGCCGGGCCTCGGTGAGCCGATCTTCGACCGCCTGGACGCCGAGTTGGCCCATGCGCTGATGAGCATCAACGCGGTCAAGGGCGTGGAAATCGGCGCCGGTTTTGCCAGTGTCGCCCAGCGCGGCACCGAGCACCGTGACGAGCTGACCCCGGAAGGTTTTCTGTCGAACAACGCTGGCGGCATTCTTGGCGGCATTTCCAGCGGCCAGCCAATCGTCGCCCACCTGGCGCTCAAGCCAACGTCCAGCATCACTACGCCGGGGCGTTCCATTGATGTCGATGGCAACCCGGTGGACATCATCACCAAGGGCCGCCACGACCCCTGTGTGGGCATCCGCGCTACGCCGATTGCCGAGGCGATGATGGCCATCGTGCTGATGGACCACCTGCTGCGCCACCGTGCGCAGAACGCCGATGTGCGGGTGACCACGCCGGTATTGCCGCAGCTGTGATGGCGTCTGTGGCTTGGGTTGAGCCGCGCAATAGTCGGGTAAAGGGCTCCCGGGTATCGCTGCGCTCAACCCAGGCTACAGGTTCGCTATGAGCGCGGTGCTGCCTTACTGGCGCCTGTCCGGCTTTTACTTCTTCTATTTTTCCCTGCTAGGCGCCACGGCGCCGTTTCTGGCGTTGTATTTCGACCACCTGGGGTTTTCACCGGCGCGCATTGGCGAGCTGGTGGCCATTCCCATGGTGATGCGCTGCGTGGCGCCCAACCTGTGGGGCTGGCTGGGTGACCATACCGGGCAACGGCTGCTGATCGTGCGCCTTGGTGCGCTCTGCACCCTGGCCTGTTTCGCCGGCATTTTCGTCAGTCACAGCTATGCCTGGCTGGCGCTGATCATGGCGACCCATGCGTTCTTCTGGCACGCGGTGCTGCCGCAGTTCGAGGTCATCACCCTGGCGCATTTGCGTGAGCAGGCCGCGCGCTACAGCCAGATCCGCCTGTGGGGTTCGATCGGTTTTATCGTCGCCGTAGTCGGCCTGGGCGAACTCTTCGACCGCCTCAGCCTGGATGCCTACCCCTGGGCGCTGGTGCTGATCATGGCCGGTATCGTCATCGCCAGCGCCTGGGTGCCCAACGCACAGCCGCAGTTTCGTCCGAGCAGCGCGGGCGAGGATGGCTTTCTGCGTCAGCTTGGTCGGCCGGGTATTTTGGCGTTCTATGCCAGCGTCGGCCTGATGCAATTGAGCAACGGACCGTACTACACCTTTCTCAGCCTGCACCTGGAATCGCTGGGTTACTCGCGCGGGTTGATCGGCCAACTCTGGGCCTTAGGCGTGCTCGCCGAGATTCTGCTGTTTATGCTTATGGCGCGGATACTGGCGCGTTATTCGCTGCGTCGGGTGTTGCTGGCCAGCTTCCTGATTACCGCAGTGCGCTGGCTGCTGCTGGGCAACCTGGCCGACCACATGCCGGTGCTGCTATTGGCCCAGGTGATGCACGCGGCGACTTTTGGCGCCTTCCACGCGGCGGCCATTCATTTCGTCCAGCGCAGTTTTGGCGACCGCCAGCAAGGCCAGGGCCAGGCGCTGTACGCGGCCCTGGCCGGCGTCGGTGGCGCCCTGGGGGCGCTCTATTCGGGCTACAGTTGGAGCAGCCTGGGGCCGGCCTGGACCTTTGCGATTGCTAGCCTGGTAGCCTTGGCCGCTGCGGCGATCACCTTTAGCCGAGTGCCGGAGGAGCGGCCGTGAGCGGTTGGCTCCACACTATCTTCTTATCGAAACGGAGTGCCTGTGCACTCCGCTCAACCAGCGAGTCCTGATCATGAGCAGTTTGAGCGTCTATCACCTGAGCACGGCCGACCTGCCGAATAAGCTCCTCACCCATACCGAGGATATCGCCCGCACCCTGGCCGAGCAGGGCGTGACCTTTGCCAGCGATGCACCGCGTATCGACCTGCGCCCAGGCGCGACAGACGCCGAGATACGGGC
Organism: Gammaproteobacteria bacterium; assembly: GCA_018826895.1. GTDB lineage: Bacteria > Pseudomonadota > Gammaproteobacteria > Pseudomonadales > Pseudomonadaceae > Aquipseudomonas. The sequence goes on along the minus strand of JAHJYA010000029.1, from coordinate 106,719 downwards.
GTTGCCGGATAGCCCATTGCAGGCGAACGACATGCTGCTCAGCGTCGACGAAGCCAGCCCCGAGCGCGACGAATGGCGCGCGCACTGGCGCCAGGTGCGGGTGAGCGGCGCAGCCGAGCAGTTCGTCCTGTTGGGTGGGCGTGCCTTGGTTTATCTGCAAGTCGGTGAGTATCTACACGGGCTGCTGTGCGAGAAGGGCGACCAGGTCAGCGTGCCGGCCGGTACGCCTTATTGGCTGGATATCGGCGAGCACCCGCGCTGCCTGCTGCTGCACCGTGCGTCGCAGCCGGGCGTGCCTGGCGATAACACCCTGGTGGCGCGCTTCGCCGAGCTGGACGACTGAGATAGCGGGAACCCTGTAGCTTGCGCAGGTTCTCCTAAAGACACTGTCTTTAGGAAACTGCCATGGACCCGCTCTACCTGCTGCTCGGCGCATTGCTCTTGCTGGTCCACCTGTGGGCCGCCGCTCAGGTGCTGCGCAGTGGCGTCAGCCGCGGTATGAAGCTGTTGTGGCTGAGCCTGTTGTTGCTGTTCCCCCTGCTGGGTGCGTTCAACTGGTGGATCATGGGGCCGCGGGCCATCGGGATGCCGCCGCGTTGATAGCAGCGGCGTTAACCATGGCAGCGGCGCGGCGCACCCTACGGTTAGGTAGTGGGATATCGCATGAATAATGGCTATGGTGATGGCTCTTTGACTGGGTTCAGGAGTCGCCATGGCATCGTTCGTTGCTTCAGTATCGGTTCTCTGCCTGATGGTTGGCCTGCTCTCGAGCGGGCTGGCCCAGGCGGATGAACAACAGGCCTGGGCGGCGCTGCGCGAAGGTCGCGCGCTGCTGCTGTTGCGCCACGCCACCGCGCCAGGGGTCGGCGACCCTGCCGGCTTCACCCTAGGCGATTGCAGCACCCAGCGTAACCTCAACGAACAGGGCCGCGCTGAAGGCCGGCGCTGGGGCGAACGCTTGCGCGGCCTGGGCATCGAACGCCCGCAGTTGCTCAGCAGCCGCTGGTGCCGCGCCCGCGACACGGCCCAGGCCATGGGCCTGGGCCCGGTCGAGCCACTGCCGCCGCTGGATTCGTTTTTCGAGAACCGCGCCACGGCCAACCAGCAGATGGACGCGCTGCTGGCACAGATCAACGCCATGCCGTCCGGGGTTGCGCGGGTGCTGGTGTCCCACCAGGTCAATATCACCGCCCTGACCGGGATTTACCCTGCTTCCGGCGAAGGTCTGATTCTCGCCTTACCGCTGACCCAGCCGGCTAAGGTGCTGGCGCGAATCGACCCGCCCTGAAGGCACCTCTAAAAACTACCTCGGCTTTGGCTTCCTGCGTCGCTCTACCTCCTGCATCCATGCAGTCGTGCGTTGTCATCGCTGCGTTAAAAACAGGCTGGATCGCCAGCCCGGTCAAAATGCTCATTTACAGCTCGTAAACTCGCGTGCGAGCCCAGTCCGTTTTTCGCCTGTTTTTGCCTTGCGCTGACTGCCTCGCCCACGTTTTTAGAGGCGCCTCAGAAGGCGCCTGTCAGTCCATCACCTGCCAGATCTCGCGGGCGTATTCGCTGATGGTGCGGTCCGAGGAGAACCAGCCGGCGCGCGCGGTGTTCAGCACCGCCGAGCGCCACCACTGGTCCGGCGTTTGCCAGTAGTCGCTAACCCGTTGCTGGGCTGTCCAGTAGGCCTCGAAATCGGCGCAGACAAAGAAGTTGTCATAGGCGATCAGGTTGTCCACCAGGGCGGTGTAGCGGCTCGGCTCGTCGGGGGAGAACACGCCGTTGCGGATCGCCTGTAGCACTTCGTGCAGGCGCGCAGAGTCGGCCACGCTCTGCTGCGCGCTGAAGGCATCGGCGCGTTTGCGCGCCTGCACCTGGGCGGCGGTCATGCCGAAGATAAACATGTGCTCCTGGCCGATACGTTCGGCCATCTCCACGTTGGCGCCATCCAGGGTGCCGATGGTCAGCGCGCCGTTGAGGGCGAACTTCATATTGCTGGTGCCCGAGGCTTCCAGCCCGGCGGTGGAGATCTGCTCGGAGAGGTCCGCCGCGGGGATGATCGCCTCGGCCAGGCTGACGTTGTAGTTGGGCAAAAACACCAGCTTGAGCTGGCCGCGCAGGGTCGGGTCGGCGTTGATGGTGCGGGCAATATCGTTGGCCAGCTTGATGATCAGCTTGGCCTGGTGGTAGCTGGCGGCGGCCTTGCCGGCGAAGATCTTCACCCGTGGCACCCAGGTGGTCGCCGGCTCGGCGCGCATGGCCTGGTACAGCGCCACCGTGTGCAGCAGGTTGAGCAACTGGCGCTTGTACTCGTGGATACGCTTGATGTGCACGTCGAACAGCGCATCTGGATTGATGCTGATGGCCAGGCGTTCTTCGACCAGCTGTGCCAGCTCGAGCTTCTTCTGCCGGCGCTGGGCGGCGAAGCGCTTACGAAAGTTGGCTTTGTTGGCAAAGGCTTCTATTGCCGACAGGTACTGTTGCGGGTCGTCGAGCAGTTGCGGGCCGGCCGCCTCGACCAGCAGCGCGGTGAGCGCCGGGTTGGTCTGGTACAACCAGCGGCGGAAGGTGATGCCGTTGGTCTTGTTGTTGATGCGCTCCGGGTAGAGCGCATGCAACTGGCTGAACACGGTGCTGCGCATCAGCTCGGTGTGCAGCCCGGACACGCCATTGACGCTGTGCGAACCGAGAAACGCCAGGTTGCCCATGCGCACGCGGCGGCCGTTGTCTTCCTCGATCAGCGAGACCGCGCGCAGCAGGTCGAAGTCATGCAGGTCACGGGCGCGCAAGGCGTCGATGTGGTAGGCGTTGATCAGGTAAATGATCTGCATGTGCCGCGGCAGCAGCCGCTCCATCAGGCCCACCGGCCAGGTTTCCAGGGCCTCGGGTAGCAGGGTATGGTTGGTGTAGGCGAGGGTCGCCACAGTGGTCGCCCAGGCGCGTTCCCAAGGCAGTTCGTGAACGTCTACCAGCAGGCGCATCAGCTCAGCCACGGCAATCGCCGGGTGGGTGTCGTTGAGCTGGATGGCAGCGTACTGGGGCAGCGATTCCACTTCGCCATGCTGCTTGAGGTGGCGACGCAGCAGGTCCTGTAGCGAGGCGCTGACGAAGAAATATTCCTGACGCAGACGCAGTTCCTGGCCCGCTTCGGTGCTGTCGGCGGGGTAAAGCACCCGTGAGATGCTCTCAGCGCGTGCCTCTTCGGCCACTGCGCCAATATGGTCGCCGGCGTTGAAACGCTCCAGATGAAAGTCGCTTTCCGCCCGTGCGCGCCACAGGCGCAGGGTGTTCACCGCTTTGCCTCGCCAGCCGGCGATGGGTGTGTCGTAGGCGTTGGCGCGGATGCCTTCGGCCCAGTGCCAGAATTGGCGTACTTCGCCATCGCTGCTGGTGACGCTCGACACACTGCCGCCAAAACCGATCAGGTAGCTGGTTTCCGGGCGCTCGAACTCCCAGGGGTTGCCGAAATCCAGCCAGGTTTCGGTCTGCTCCATTTGCCGCCCATCGACGATGGTCTGGCGAAACAAACCGTGCTCGTAGCGGATGCCGTAGCCGTGGGCCGCCAGGCCTAATGTGGCCATGCTCTCCATAAAACACGCGGCCAGGCGACCCAGCCCCCCATTACCCAGGGCCGCGTCCGCCTCCAGGGTGCGGATGCGCTCCAGGTCGACATCCAGGTCCTGCAGGGCACTGCGGGCGATGTCCAACAGGCCCAGGTTGCTCAGGCTGTCGAGCAGCAGGCGACCGATAAGAAACTCCAGGGACAGGTAGTACACGCGTTTGCGCTGCTGGGCGTAGGTCGCCCGGGTGTGAGCCATCCAGCGGTCCACCAGGTGGTCGCGGGTAGCCAGGGCGATGGCCTCGAACCAGTCGTGGTCGACCGCATGTTCGGGGTCTTTACCCACCGAGTAGGTCAGTTTGGCCAGGACCTTGTCGCGAAAGGCGGCGACCTCGGCGGCGTCTGGTGGCGTGGCAGGCGCATCGCTCATGGTGGGCTCCTCGAAGTGGACAAACAGGCTGGTGGCCGCGGACGACCTCTTCGCCTATGACCCTGCAGGGCCGAGGGGGTTCGACCTTTCGCCCAGGCTATCGACTAGGCGCCGTACCACAGCTGTACCGCCGCATAACCGCGCCAGGGCCGCCAGCCTTCGGCACGCCGGGCCAGTTCACGGGGTGTTGGGTGGTCGCCTTGCCACACGGGCGACTTGAGCAGGCCGAGGTCGGCCGCAGGAAAAGCATCAGCTTCGCCAAACGCACGCAAGGCGATGTAGTCAGCGGTCCAGGGGCCGATGCCGGGCAGGCTGCGCAAGCGCTCGGCCAGCGCCTGGCTGCCGGCGTCCAGGTTCAACTGCAGGTGACCTGCGGCCACCTCGGCGGCGAAGTGCTGCAGCGTCTGTACTCGCCGGCCGGGCATGCCGATACCACTCAGGTCGGCGCTGGCCAGGCTGGGTGCATCGGGGAACAGCCATTGCGGACTGTCGGGTGTGGCATCCGGCAGACGTCGGCCAAGGCGCTGGACCAGACGCGTTGCCAAGGTCACCGCAGCCTTGACCGAAACCTGCTGGCCGACGATGGCGCGGATCGCCTGCTCGAATGGATCGAATGCGCTGGGCAGGCGCAGGCCGGGGCGGCGGGCGAAGGCATCGGCCAGGTACGGGTCGGCGCTGAAGTGGGCGGCAATGCGCAACGGCTCGGCGTCCAGGTCGAACATACGCCGCACGCGGAGTGCCAGTTGTGGCAGGCAGGGCGCCAGGGAGGGACTGACCTCAAGGCGCAGCGCGGCGACATCCTCCAATGGCGTGACCCGCCACCAGCCGCAGTGCCCGTCCAGCTCGGCGCTGCGCGCATAGCTCTGGGCATCCAGGCACTCGACGCCGGATAAGGCGCGCAGGGCGTAATGGGCGTGAAATTGCGACCAGGACCAAGGCGGTTGGTAGCGCAGCAGGCAGTCGAGTGGGGGCAGACTCATGGGCTCACCATAGCGCGCGAAGAGGCGGCTGTCTGCGTCACAGCTTTTCTGTTTCGCCATGCTGCACAGGCTTGATCTGCATGAGCTGCTGACATTTGATAGCGCGATTGCCTCAACTTTTTCTCCAGGCCGGCCGTCCAAACCGTCATCGTGCTGGCGCTGTACGCCACGTCGGCCCATTTATCGGCGCCACCTGCCGCTTGTGTACGGGACACCTCTGCATGGATCTGGTCATTGCCCGCCCCGAAGGTCTGTATTGCCCGCCTGGCGACTTCTATATCGACCCCTGGCGCCCGGTCGAGCGTGCGGTCATTACCCATGGTCATGGCGATCATGCGCGTTGGGGCAGCCAGCATTACCTCGCGGCTGCGCCGGGTGAGGGCATCCTGCGTTCGCGTCTAGGTGCGGAGATCAATTTGCAGACGTTGGCCTACGGCGAGCGCATCAACCACCACGGCGTCACCCTGAGCCTGCACCCAGCCGGTCACGTGTTGGGATCGGCCCAGGTACGCCTGGAATACCGTGGCGAGGTCTGGGTCGCCTCGGGAGATTACAAGGTCGAGCCGGATGCCACCTGCGCGCCCTTCGAGTCGGTGCGTTGCCATACCTTTATCACTGAGTCGACCTTCGGCCTGCCGATCTACCGCTGGCAGCCCCAGGCGCAGATTTTTGCCGGGGTCGATGACTGGTGGCGGCAGAATCAGGCCGCCGGCCGCGCCAGCGTGCTGTTCTGTTATGCCTTCGGCAAGGCGCAGCGGCTGCTGCAGGGCATCGACGCGAGCATCGGGCCGATTCTGGTCCACGGCGCCATGGAGCCGCTCAACCAGGTCTACCGCGATGCCGGGGTTGCCCTGCCTGAGACGCTGCGCGTCAGCGAGGTGCCCAAGGGCGATCCGCGCCTGCGTCAGGGCCTGATCATGGCGCCACCCTCGGCCGGCGGCAGCACCTGGATGCGCCGCTTTGGCGAGTACAGCGACGCCTTTGCCAGCGGCTGGATGCTGCTGCGTGGCGCGCGCCGGCGGCGTGGCGTGGACCGTGGCTTCGTATTGTCCGACCACGCCGATTGGCCGGGGCTGAACTGGGCGATTGCCGAGTGTGGCGCGGAGCGGGTGTTCGTCACCCACGGTTCGGTGAACATTCTGGTGCGCCACCTGCGCGAGCAAGGCTTGGACGCCCAGGCCTTCGACACCGAATACGGCGACGAGGACGACAGTGCCGAGGCGCCGACTGACGCTACTCAGGAGCCGGCATGAAGGCCTTCGCCGCGCTCTACGCGCGCCTGGATGCGACCACTTCAAGCAATGCCAAATTGGCAGCGTTGCAGGACTATTTTGCCGAGGCGGCACCTGAGGACGCGGCCTGGGCGGTGTTCTTCCTGGCCGGCGGGCGGCCGCGTCAACTGGTGCCCTCGCGCACCCTGCGCGAACTGGCGATGAACGCGGCGCAGCTGCCGGCGTGGCTGTTCGAGGAGAGTTATGCGGCGGTGGGCGACCTGGCAGAAACCATCGCGTTGTTGTTGCCGGCCGCCGAGCAATCGTCGGAGCTTGGCCTGGCCCAGTGGCTCGAAGAGCGCCTGCTGCCGCTGCGTGGCTTGCCGCCCGAGGAGCTGGCCGAGCGTTTGCCGAGCTTCTGGCGTGAGCTGGACTCGCTGGCGCTGATGGTCTGCATCAAGCTGATCACCGGAGCCTTTCGCGTCGGCGTGTCGCGCCTGCTGGTGACTCGCGCGCTGGCCAATCTGGCCGGGCTGGACCCCAAGCGCGTGGCGCAGCGGCTGGTCGGCTATACCGAGCTGTCGCACCGCCCGACTGCCGCCCGCTACCTGCAGCTGATTGCCCCGGAGTCGGCGGGTGAGCATGCGCAACGTGGCGGCCAACCGTACCCGTTCTTCCTCGCCCACGCCCTGCAACTGCCGCCCGAGCAGTTCGATACCGCCCTTGGACCGGTGCAGGACTGGCAATCGGAGTGGAAGTGGGACGGCATACGCGTGCAACTGGTCAAGCGCGACGGGCAATTGTGGATCTGGTCCCGCGGTGAGGAGTTGATCACCGAGCGCTTCCCCGACCTGCATGGCCTGGTCGACGTCCTGGCCGACGGCACGGTGATCGACGGCGAGCTGGTGGTCTGGCGCCATGGGCCGTCGGACGATGACGTGCAGGGCGCGCTGCTCGATGCGCCACCGGTGGCCGAGGCGTCCGCCGTGCAGGGTATTCAGCCGTTTGCCCTGTTGCAGCAGCGCATCGGCCGCAAGACCCTGAGCCGCAAGCTGCTCGACGAGGTGCCGGTGGCGGTGATGGCCTACGACCTGCTGGAGTGGCAGGGTGAGGATTATCGCAGCCAGCCCCAGCACCTGCGGCGTACAGGCCTGCAGGCGCTGGTCGATGCCTGTGCCAGCCCGCGCCTGTTGCTCTCGCCGCTGCTGGTGGCTGACAGCTGGGCGGCATTGGCGGCGCAACGTGAAGCCTCCCGCGCCCTGGGTGTGGAGGGCATGATGCTCAAGGCGCGTGAGGCCCAGTATGGCGTGGGCCGGACCAAGGATGTTGGCGTGTGGTGGAAGTGGAAGGTCGAGCCGTTCAGCGTCGACGCCGTGCTGCTCTACGCCCAGCGCGGCCACGGTCGCCGCGCCAGCCTCTACACCGATTTCACCTTCGCCGTGTGGGACGCCCCGCCCGGTACGCCGGGGCGCAGCTTGGTGCCGTTTGCCAAGGCCTATTCCGGGCTGACCGACGCCGAAATGCGCCAGATCGATGTCATCGTGCGCAAAACCACGGTGGAGAAGTTCGGCCCGGTGCGCAGCCTCACGCCGAGCCTGGTGTTCGAGTTGGGTTTCGAGGGCATTGCCCTGTCCAAACGGCACAAGAGCGGCATCGCCGTGCGCTTCCCGCGCATGCTGCGCTGGCGCCAGGACAAGATAGTGGAAGAAGCTGACACCCTGGCCATGCTGCAGGCGATGCTGCCATGAGTGAGTTGGGCGAGCGCTGGTTCGCCAGCCAGGGCTGGCAACCCTTTGCCTTTCAGCGCGAGGTCTGGGCGGCGGTGGCCCAAGGCCAATCCGGGCTGCTGCACGCCACCACCGGCTCCGGTAAAACCTATGCGGTGTGGCTGGCGGCCATGGCGCGTCTGGCGAGCGAACAGGCTAGCAGCACCAAAGCAGGTCGCCGGGTGGCGCCGCCCCTGGGCGTGCTGTGGATCACCCCGATGCGTGCCCTGGCGGCCGACACCCAGCGCGCGTTGCAGGCACCCCTGGACGGCTTGGGGTTGGACTGGACCCTGGGGTTGCGCACCGGTGATACCGCCAGCAGTGAGCGTGCGCGCCAGACCCGGCGCCTGCCCACCGGGCTGATCACCACGCCGGAAAGCCTGACCCTGTTGCTGACCCAGGCCAACGTTGCCGTCCAGTTCGCCGGGCTGCGCATGGTGGTGGTCGATGAGTGGCACGAGTTGCTCGGCAACAAGCGCGGCGTGCAATTGCAGTTGGCCCTGGCGCGCTTGCGCCAGTGGCACCCGCAGCTGATTGTCTGGGGACTGTCGGCGACCCTGGGCAATCAGGCCCATGCGCTTGAGGTGTTGGTGCCCCAGGGCGGCGGGCGCCTGGTGCAGGGCTTGCAGCCCAAGGAATTGCAGATCGACACCTTGTTGCCGCCGAGCCTGGAGCGCTTTCCCTGGGCCGGGCACCTGGGATTGCGCCTGCGTGATCAGGTGGTGGTCGCGCTCGATGCCAGCGCGTCCAGCCTGGTGTTCACCAACACCCGTGCCCAGGCGGAAATCTGGTACCAGGCGCTGCTCGAAGCCCGCCCTGACTGGGCCGGACTGATCGCCTTGCACCACGGCTCGCTGGCCCGCGAGGTGCGTGACTGGGTCGAGTTGGGCCTCAAGGACGGCCGCTTGAAAGCGGTGGTCTGCACCTCCAGCCTGGACCTGGGCGTGGACTTTCTGCCGGTCGAGCGGGTGCTGCAGATCGGCTCGGCCAAGGGCATCGCCCGCCTGCTGCAGCGCGCCGGGCGTTCCGGGCATGCGCCGGGGCGCACCTCGCGCATCACCCTGGTACCGACCCATGCCCTGGAGTTGATTGAGGCCGCCGCCGTGCAAGACGCCGTGCGCGCCGGTCAGGTAGAAGGGCGGCAGTCGCCGGAAAACCCGCTGGATGTGCTGGTGCAGCACCTGGTCAGCATGGCCCTGGTCGGCGGTTTTCGTGCCGAGGCACTGCTGGCCGAGGTGCGCAGCGCCTGGGCCTACCGCACCCTTGGCGATGACGCCTGGGCCTGGGCGTTGGCCTTCGTCCGTCATGGCGGCCATTCGTTGACCGCCTACCCGGACTATCGCCGCGCCGAACCGGACGAGGCGGGCATCTGGCGAGTACCCAGCGCGGCCCTGGCGCGGCGTCACCGCATGGGCATCGGCACCATCGTCAGCGATGCCAGCATCAGCGTGAAATTCTGGAGCAAGGGCGGTGGTGGACGTGCCCTGGGCAGTGTCGAAGAGGCCTTTATTGCCCGCCTGCGCCCCGGCGATTGCTTTATGTTCGCGGGCGGTCTGCTGGAGCTGGTGCGGGTCGAGAACATGACTGCCTACGTGCGCCGCGGCAAGGGCCGCAAGGCGGCCGTGCCGCGCTGGAGTGGCGGGCGCATGCCGTTGTCCAGCGAGTTGGCCGACGCCGTGGTGGCGCGTTTTGCCGCGGCCGCAGCCGGGCAGCTTATTGGGCCGGAGATGCAACGCCTGCAGCCGCTGCTGGCGGTGCAGCAGGCCTGGTCAGCGTTGCCCACGCCCGAGCGTCTGCTGGTCGAGACCCTGCGCTCGCGCGAGGGTTGGCACCTGTTCGTTTATCCCTTTGCTGGGCGCAATGTGCACCTGGGCCTGGCCAGCCTGTTGGCCTGGCGCCTGAGCCGGCGTCAGCCAGTGACCTTTTCCATCGCGGTGAATGACTACGGCTTCGAGCTGCTTTCGGCCACCGAGGTCGACTGGTCGCGCGACCTGGCGCGTGAGCTGCTGCGCGAGGATGACCTGCTCGCCGACGTGCTCGGCAGCCTGAACGCCGGGGAGCTGGCACGCCGACGCTTTCGCGAAATCGCGCGGATCGCCGGGCTGGTGTTCGCCGGCTACCCAGGCGCAGCCAAAAGTGCGCGTCAGGTGCAGGCGTCCAGCGGGTTGTTCTACGAGGTGTTTCGCCAGTACGACCCCGCGAACCTGCTGCTTAGTCAGGCCGAGCAGGAGGTGTTGAGACTGGAGTTGGACGTCGAGCAGCTGCGTCAGACCCTGCAGCAGCTGCGCCAGCGGCCGATTCAGCTGCAGGGCCTGGAGCGGGCAACGCCGCTGGCGTTCCCGTTGCTGGTCGAGCGCCTGCGCGAAAGCCTGAGTTCGGAGAAGCTCGCTGACCGCATCGCCCGTATGGTCGCCGACCTGGAGCGTGCCGCCGGCCCTGGCGCCGATATGGCACCCGTTGCGCAGCAGATCGACGTCGAGCGTGAGCTGCCAAGAGCGCGGCGCGTGCGCGAGGGCAAAAGCGGCCGGCCGCGTAAATCCGCCGCCGCCAAAGCCTTAGAGTCCTAGATGAACGCGCCCACGCCAATTGAATGCCCCGTAAGCATTGCCGATACGCCGCTGCTGTTGCTGGCCGACAAGGCCATCTACTGGCCCGACGCCCAGGCTCTGCTGATCGCCGACTTGCACCTGGGCAAGGCGGCGGCTTACCGAGCCCTTGGCCAGCCGGTGCCGAGCGGTACCACGGCGCATAATCTGGCTCGCCTGGATGCCTTGCTGGCGCGCTATGCCTGTCGCTGGCTGATTGTGCTCGGTGATTTTCTGCATGCCCGCCAGTCCCGCGCGCCCGCCACTATGGCCGCGCTCGCCGCCTGGCGCGCGGTGCACCCTGAACTGCGGATTACCCTGGTTCGCGGCAACCATGACCTGAGCGCTGGCGACCCACCGGCCGAACTGGGCATTGAGGTGGTCGCCGAGCCTTACCTGGTCGGCCCCTTCGCCCTGCAGCACAGCCCCGAGCCGCACCCCAGCTATCACGTACTGGCTGGCCACGTTCACCCGGTGTTTCACCTGCGCGGGCGTGGCCGCGAGCGCGTGCGGCTGGCTTGTTTCTGCCTGGATGAGCGGGTGTGCCTGCTGCCCGCATTCGGCAGCTTCACCGGCGGCATGGCGGTCGAGGCGTTGCCTGGGCGGCAGCTGTATGGCATTACGGGTGAGGGTATCTGGCGGTTGACATCTGGGTGATGCATATATCGAACGAGCTGTGAGTTTTCTTGTACTGATTGGCTGAGTGTTCTTTAAACGGCAGTGATATTATTTTCATATATTATTGATTTTTATACTTTTAATTTTATTAAGAGATACTCGTAAGATTTAAATCTGTACAGGCGATACGGTCTTGTCATACATGAAGTAACGTTTTGTTCGGAAAAACGAACGAGTTTGCTGGGCCGATCGCCATCATTTGGCTACCATTTGCATTCATTTTTTGCTTTGAGATGGTTTGCGCATGACCGGTTTGTCCCTGCAACGCATGGTGTTACTCATCATTTGCGCGAGTTTGGCACTCGTAGTCGCGGCCTCCATTTTTGGTATTACCACGGCAAAAGCACAACGCGAGCGCTTGCAGAGCATCATGGAGGTGCAGAAAGCCAACGATGATCTGGCACTGCATTTCAGCAACATGGCGGTTGAGTGGAAGAAGGTGCTACTGCGCGGCACGGATGAAACCGACCGTAAGCGCTATTGGGGCTCGTTTGAAGCCTATGCCGCCGAGACTAGGGACGTTGCCAAGGATCTACAGTCGCAGGCTGCACTTTCCAGGCTGGACGATGTGCAGGCGTTGGTTGATGAAATCAGTCGCAGCTACCCGAGAGTCGAGGAGGCCTATCGCGATGCCTATGAGTTTTTCATTCGCTCCGGTACCGATGCCTTTGCAACCGACGACCGTGTTGCCGGCATCGACCTCCCGGTACGTGCTCAGCTTGAGCGCCTCGAGCAACTGCTGGGTGGTGATATCGAGCGTATTACCACACGTGCTGAGCGCACCGCCTCTGCGCTGGTCGGTGGGCAGATACTACTTGGCCTGTTCACTGCAGGCCTGGCCATTTGGCTGTTGCAGCGGGTGCTGGTGCAACCTACACGGCAGATGCTGGCGCACACCGAGCGGCTGCGCCAGGGCGATTTCAGTCAGAGTCTGAAGCTGCAGCGTCAGGATGAGCTGGGGCACATTGCCCAGGGCATAGATGCGGCTCGCCAGTTCGTCGGTGAGCTGACCCGCGCCATGCTTGAGACCGGCAATCAGCTCGGTCGGCAGGGCGATGCCCTGGGGACTTCGGGTCAGCAACTGGCTGACAATGCCGAGGCCATTGATGGACGCATCCAGCAGTTGGCCACGGCCATCGAGCAGATGGCCGCGACCGTACACGAAGTGGCCAGCCATACCCAGCAGACGGCGGCGGCCTCTGCGCAGATACGTACAGCGGTACAGGATGCCTACGGCAAGGTGGAGTGTTCGAGCCAGGGCAGCCGCCAGGTGGCCGAGCAGGTTGCCAGCGCCTCGCAAGTCGTCGATTCGTTGCAGTCGCAGACCGAGCGAGTCGAAACCGTACTCGATGTGATCCGCGAGATTGCCGAGCAGACTAACCTGCTGGCGCTCAATGCGGCCATTGAGGCGGCGCGAGCAGGTGAGCAGGGCCGCGGCTTTGCCGTGGTGGCTGATGAAGTTCGCAACCTGGCGCGGCGTACCCAGGCCTCGACGGTTGAAATTGGCGAAATTATCGATGCGGTCCAGGCGGGCGCGAGTAATGCCGTCAGCGCGATGCAGGCCAGCCGCCGCGGCACGGATACCAGCGTCGCGGATGCCGAGTCCGCACGCCAGGCGCTGGGCGAGATCACCGAGGCAATGAACCAGATCGGTGACATGAATATCCAGATCGCCACAGCCACCGAACAGCAGAGCCAGGTGGTCGAAGACGTCAATCGCAATATCAGTGGTATTGCCGTGCAGTCACGCAGTGCCAGCGAGGGCGCGCAGGACAGCATGCGCATTTCGGTTTCCGTACGTGATCTGGCCGGCGTGCTTCTGGAGCAGGTCGGACGGGTCAAGGCGTGAAATCAGGTCGGCGGGACATGCTAGTGCCGCGAGGCTCATTCAAGCATGTATTGCTGCTGGCGATGATGTTGACAGCCGCTAGCGCCATGTTGATCACCTTTATCAGCGCCGAGCTGGGGTTGAAGAAAAGCGTCAACAACTATGTCGAACAGGAGTTCGACCGCTGGCAGCTGTACCTGCAGAAGCAATTCACTCGCCTGCCCAGACGCTACGAGGAGGAATGGGTGGACAGCGCCGAGCTGGCTGCGGCACCGCAGCGCGCGCTGTGGAAAGTGCTGCGCTCCAGCCGTGCGGAGTGGCTGAGCCTGTGGTGGTCGGATGGTCGGCGTGCCGAAGCCATTGGCTCGCAGGGATTTGCTCAGCAATTCGCCGAGGCTGTGGCACAGCGCGGGCAATCACCGGGAACCTGGCTGTTTGTCCGTCAGGGTCGGCTGTATCAGGGCGTGCTGTTGGCCGTGCAGCAGGATGAGCAAACAGGTTGGCTGGCGGCAGTGCATGACCTTGGCGCGTCGCTGATCGACACCTTTCCGGCCATGAGCGGCATGGATGCCAGTGTGCTGCAGCACCGCGGTGAACAGTGGCAATTGCTGTTCAGCAGCCAGGTTTTGCCCGAGCCGACGTCCGCCGAGCGGTCTGACACAGCAAAACGTATTCTGCCGTGGGTGAGTGCGCTCAACCCGGATATCCAGTTGCTGCTGCATCAGCGTACTCGTGCCGCCGAGGACGCCTTGGCCGCCGTTCGCGAGCGCATTCTGTTTGCCGGGCTGGGCGCCTTGCTGGTGACCCTGTTTGCCTCAATCGCCCTGGCGCGGCGTATCGCGCGCCCCATCGAGGCGCTCTGCGCCGCAGCCGCGCGCATCTCAGCAGGCGTCTATCGCCAGCCCATTGTGGTGCATAGCCGTGACGAGCTTGGCGTGCTGGCATCACTGATCAACAGCATGCAGAGCAGTATCGATCTGCGCGAGCAGACCATTCGCCAGCAGTTGTTTCACGATCCGCTGACCGGACTGACCAACCGGCGTGGTCTGCAGGACCTGGCCGGTCAGCCCGGCTTTGTGCAACGCATCAGCCGCGGTTGCACGTTTATCCTCGTCGACCTGCAGCAGTTTTCGCGAATCAACGACCTGTTCGGCTATGACCAGGGCGACCGCACGCTGATCAGCTGTGTCGAGCGATTGCGCGCCGCCTTGCCCGTCGGCGTCGAGCAGCCTCATAGGCTGGCGGGAGACTGTGGACCGATCCTGGCACGGCTGGATGGCGCGCGTTTTCTGCTGATGTGTGAAACCCCCGCGAAGCCCGAGTTGAAAGCGCTGCTCGCGCGTATTCGAGTCAACCTGCAGCAGCCACACCTGGGCCTACCGGAAGGGTTCGTGGTTAATTGCCGGATCGGTTCGGCCAGCTCCCCGACGGACGGCCTGGAACCTGACGAGCTGGTACGACGCGCCAACCTGGCGCTGCACAGCGCCAAGCGCAGTCGGCACGCCGTGGCGTACTACCAGCCCGGTCAGGAGGATGCCAACCATCGACGCTTACAGATCACTGGCGATATTCCGCGAGCCATCCGTGAAGGGGAGTTTCGTTTGTGCTTTCAACCGATTGTCGACCTGCATGATAACCGTCTGGATCACGCTGAGGCTCTGATCCGCTGGCATCATCCGATGCTGGGGCTGGTGTCGCCCGTGGAGTTCATTGGCCTGGCCGAACAGTCAGCGCAGATCAATCTGATCAGTCGCTGGGTCATTCGCGAGGCTTTCCGTCATTTGCGCGCCTGGCAGCGGCAAGGTTTGACGCTACGGGTATCGATCAACCTGTCGAGCTTCGACTTGGCCGATCCGCTAACCCTAGCCGAACTGGAAGTGGAGTTGGCGCAGGGCGATATTCACGGAGAGCAATTGGTGATTGAAATTACCGAAGGCAGCCTGATTGCCGACATGAAGCGTGCCCAGGCGTTTGCGCGCCAGGTCAAGAACTATGGTGTGCGCCTGGCCATTGACGACTTCGGCACGGGCTACTCATCGCTGGCACAGCTCCGACGTCTACCAGTGGATGAGCTGAAGATTGATCAATTGTTCGTGCGTGATCTGTGCCTGGGCGGCCAGGACGACGTGATCATTCGCTCGACGCTGTGGTTGGCCCATCAACTTGGGGTGTCTGTAGTGGCTGAGGGCATAGAGACCCAGGCGGTGTTTAATCATCTCAAGGCATTGGGTTGCGACATGGTTCAGGGGTACTTCATCAGCAAACCGATTGAGGCCACACAACTGGTGCAGTGGTTACACACTCAGCAAGTGGTCGTGCGTCCATTGGGTTTGCCTCGTCTGCCACGCTTGTCTGCGCTGGAGGGTGGCGAGCTATAGCAGGCCTCAGCTTTTCTGGCTGTTCCCGTACTGCCCCGGCGTGCTGCCGGTCCAGCGCCGAAACGCATGGATAAAGTTCGAGGCCTCGCCATAGCCCAGGCGCTCGGCGATTTCCTCCATGCTCAGGCCGCCGGCGCTGAGCAGGTCTTCGGCCAGGGCCTGGCGCACATCGTCCTGTAGTGCGCGAAAGCTGCTGTGCTGCTCAGTCAGTTTGCGCCGCAGGGTGCGGGTGCTCATGTGCAGTTGCTCGGCTACTTGTTCCATGTCGGGCAAGCGACCGGGGCGCGCGAGGAGCAAGCGTCGAACCTGGCCGGCCAGCCCGGCGTATTCCTGGCGGCGGGCGAGCAGGGCCTGGCACTGGGCTTCACAGAGTTGCACGCTGTGCGGATTGGCACGCGGCAAGGGATGCTCGAGCAGGGCACGGTCGAAACTCATCCGGTTACAGGGGCTGTCGAAGGCCGGCAGCACGCCGAGGCGTTCGATAAAGGGCGTGGTGTCTGCAGGCGCCGACTGGCGAAGCTGGATACCGCGCAGGGGCAGGGCGCTACCAATCAGCTCGCGCTGGATCACCAGAACCGCCATTAGATCGCGCTGCACCAGAAAGCCGCGCAGGGCCGGTGGCACATCGCGATCCTCCAGGTACAGGTGCGCCTGGTCGCCTTCTTCCACCAGATGAATGTGGTTGAGGGCGAACGTCAGGTCGAGGTAACGCAATCCCAGCTCTGCCGCCTGGCGAAAGCTCTGGCTGCCGAGCAGGGCGTAGCCCCAGATGCCGTAGGTGGTGAGTTGATAGCGCAGGCCGGCGCGCAGGCCGAGGTCGCTGACAGCGGGTAGCGCGGCGATCAGGTTGCTGACCACCTGCAGTTCCTGGCAGGTATCGATTTCGCCCTGCAGGTCGGCCAGTTGCAGTGGTGTCAGGCCAGTGCCCGCCAGGCAGCTGTCGACACTCAGGCCATGGTCCAGACCGAGCTGGGTCAGCAGTTGCACGCTGGTTATGCTTCGGCGTGGCGGTCTGGGAATAACCTGAGTCATGCGCTGTCCGAAAATCACAATAGGTTGGCCGACTATGCCATACCTTTGTTGGTAACGGGCGGCGTAGGATGCGGGCAGCTGCCCTGATGGCGGCACGGGAGCCGACAATAATGACAACAGAGTCCCTTGAACAAACTGTGCTGGATGTTCTGATCATCGGCAGTGGTTTCGCCGGCATCGGCCTGGCGATAAAGCTGCGTGAGGCCGGCGTCGACAGCCTGCTGATACTGGAAAAGGCTGGCGAAATCGGCGGCACCTGGCGTGATAACAGTTATCCCGGTGCGGCCTGTGATGTGCCTTCGCACCTGTATTCGTTTTCCTTCGCGCCCAAGGCCGACTGGACGCGCACCTTTGCCGGCCAGGCGGAGATTCACGCCTACCTGCTCGACTGCGTGTCACGTTATGGCCTGCGGCCGCTGATCCGCTGTAACAGCGAGGTGCTGGGGGCGGTGTTCGACGCGCACAACGGCCAGTGGCAGGTGAACCTGGCGGGTGGGCAGACGCTGCGTTGCCGGGCGCTGGTCAGTGCCTGCGGCCAGCTCAATCGGCCGGCGATTCCGGCGTTACCTGGTATCGAGCAATTCGTTGGCGAAGCATTCCATTCGGCGCGCTGGCGCCATGATCTGGATCTGCGCGGGCGGCGTGTGGCGGTGATTGGCACCGGCGCCTCCGCTATTCAGTTCGTCCCGCAGTTGCAGACCCAGGTCGCGCACCTGACGCTGTTTCAGCGCTCGGCAGCCTATGTGCTGGCCAAACCGGACCGTGCCTATCGGCCCTGGGAGCTGGCGCTGTTGCGCCGCGTGCCTGGGCTGTTGCATCTGAGCCGCGGCCTCAAGTACCTGCAGCATGAGGTTCGCGCCCTGGCGTTTATCAGCTTCCCGCAACTGATGAAGCTGTTCGCCTGGCGCTTTCGTCAGCACCTGCGCCAGGCGGTTGCCGACCCGCAGCTGCGCGCGCGTTTGCAGCCGGACTACCCGATGGGTTGCAAGCGCATCCTGATCAGTAACGACTACTACCCGGCCCTGGCCCAGGCCAATGTCGAGGTGGTCGACAGCGCCATCGAGGCGATCACCGAGCATGGCGTGCGTACCGCCGATGGCCGTGAGCACCGCTGCGATGTGCTGATCTACGGCACCGGCTTCGCCGCCAGCGACTTTCTTGCGCCGATGCGCATTACCGGCCTGGGCGGGCTGGACCTCAACCAGGCCTGGCAGGCCGGCGCACAGGCCTACAAGGGCATCAGCGTCAGCGGTTTCCCCAACCTGTTTTTGTTGTACGGGCCGAATACCAACCTGGGGCACAACTCGATCATCTATATGCTCGAGAGCCAGTTTCGCTATGTGCTGGGCTGCATCCAGGCCCTCAAGCGCGACAAGCTGCGCTACCTAGACGTCAAGGCGAGCGTGCAGCAGCCTTACAACCAGCGGCTGCAACAGGATCTGCAGCGCACCATCTGGAGCCAGGGCTGCACCAGCTGGTACATCAGCGCCACGGGTAGCCAGAGCAACAATTGGCCGGGCTATACCTTTACCTATCGCGGGCTGACCCGCGCGCCGGAGATGGACGACTATGACTGCATCCGCTGATTTCATTGCGCCGCCTGCCGATCAACCGCTGCTGCGCAGCGTTTTGCGTGGCGCGTTACGGGTGCTGTTTCGCGGCTTGGTGCGGCCGCCGCTGCCGGTACCTTTTCAGCGTGCGGTGATTCGCGCGCTAACCGCTGTGACGCTGCCTGTGGTCGGGGTGAGCCGCGAGGCCGGGCACCTGGGCGGACGTCCCTGCGAATGGCACCGGCCTAAGCAGCCCAGCGGCAGCGTGCTGCTCTACCTGCATGGCGGCGCTTACGTTGCCGGGTCGCCGGCGACCCACCGGGCGATTTGTGCCCACCTGGCTGCACGCACCCAGGCCAGCGTCTGCGCGCTGGATTATCGCCTGAGCCCCGAAAGCCAATACCCGGCCGCCCGCGAAGATGCCCTGGCGGCCTACCAGGCGCTGCTCGATTCGGGCTATCCGGCGCAGCGGATCGCCTTTGTTGGTGATTCGGCCGGTGGCAACCTGAGCCTGATTACCAGCCTGCGCTTGCGCCATCTTGGCTTGCCGCAACCGGGCGCGCTGGTGTGTTTCTCCCCGGTCACCGACTTCACCGGCAGCCAGTTGCATAGCCCGGCCGGAGGCGATCCGCTGATTCATCCGAACTGGGTGACCCAGGCCATTGGTCTGTATTGCCCGGTCGATGTGGCACGGGATGACCCTGGCTTGTCACCGCAGTTCGACGACCTGACCGGCTTGGCGCCGCTGCTGTTGCAGGTGGGTGAGGATGAAATTCTGCTCAACGACAGCCTGCGCTTTGCTGCGGCGGCGCAAGCGGCCGGGGTAGAGGTGCAACTGGAACGCTATCCGGGACTGTGGCACGTATTCCAGGCCCATGCCGGGCTGCTGCATGTCGCTGATTTTGCCCTGGCGCGGGTGGCGCTGTTTCTCAAAGCAAGGGGGTTTTGATGCAGACCATTTTAATTACCGGCGCAGCCTCGGGTATCGGTGCCGCCACTGCGCGCTTGTTCCATGCCCGTGGTTGGGCCGTCGGCTTGCTCGACCTTGATGGCGTCGCCTTGCAGCGCCTGGCCGATGAATTGGCGGGGGCCTGGTTCGCAGCGGTCGATGTCTGCGACGAGCCGGCGGTACAACAGTCACTGGCTGAATTTTGCGGCGCTCATGGCGGCCAGTTGCATGTGCTGTTCAACGGCGCCGGGATCTTGCGCTGCGGGCCGTTCGAGCAGCTCAGCCTGGCCGAGCAACTGCTAACCGTACAAATCAATATCAGCGGGCTGCTGACCGTTACCCATTGTGCCTTTGCCTATTTAAAAAACACGCCTCAGGCCCAGGTGATCAACATGGGCTCGGCATCGGCGCTGTACGGGGTGCCGCAGATGGCCACCTATTCGGCGAGCAAATGTGCAGTGCGCGGTTTTACCGAGGCCCTGGAGCTGGAATGGGCCGCCCATGGCATTCGCGTTGGCAACCTGATGCCGCCGTTCGTCAACACGCCCATGGTCACCGGCCAGGGCCGCAGGCCGCCGGTGATGCGCCGCCTGGGGGTACACCTAGACGCCGAAGACATTGCCCTGGCGGCGTGGCAGCAGGCCCAGGCGCCCAAGGTGCATCGGCCGATCAGCCTGCAGTTCGGGCTGCTGTACTGGGCTGATCAGTTTTCCCCCAGTCTGCTCAGCCGCTGGGTCATGCGCTGGCTCAGTCGGCCCTAAGCGCTTTGTGACAAGGTGTCACGTTGATGCAGCAAAGTTGTGCAGATCGCGCTACGCTGCACATGACGGTGCCGATACCGGCGTCTGCGGTATCACCGTCGACCAGCCCTGGCTTCAGGTCTGGCTTATGACACATCAGGTGCATCCTGCCTGATTCTCGGGCGGCATCTTTCAAGGTGTCGCGACACCATCCCTCCCCGGGATGGTTGCAATGGGAAAGCGGTTCATCCATCCATCGCCTGAGGAGTACCTTCATGAGCACAGCCTTGCACGATGATGTCAGCAGTGGTGTTTTGCGGCGGATGAAAGAGGGCGGTTTCGACTTTGCCAGCGTTCATCCCATCGAGTTCTATGCCATTTTTCCCGATGAGGCGCGCGCGCGTCAGGCCACCCGCAATTTCCGCGGCGAATCCCTGCATGCCTTGGTAACCGAGCGTGATGACGGCGCCTGGCACCTGCAGGTCAGCAAAGTGATGTACGCCACCTATGCCGGTATTGGCGACTTCGAGCACGACATGAAGTCGGTGGTCCTTCCGCTTGGGGGCACGTTCGACGGTTGGGGGGTCACCCAGGAAGTCAGGGGGGCGCGACCTTAGGCAGTGCGGCAGCTCGCTGATGCGGGCCGCCCGTAGGACTCGCGAATGACATCGACCCGCTGTGGCGGGTCGATGCCTATTCGATGGGCTCAGCAACGCTTGTTATGCCAAGCTCGACGCCTTGAAGTGATTGGGGAACGGCCATGAGCGAGGTACTGATTTTTACCCACGTGGCGTATTGCCCGCCGGGCCATCTGGGCCAAGTGCTGCGCCAGCGTGGTATTGCCTACCGTGAAGTGCGCGTCGACCAGGGTGAGCTTGCCGCCGTGGACCTCAGTCGTGCCCGCGCGGTGGCGATTATGGGCGGCCCCATGAGCGTCAATGACGAGCTGCCCTGGCTGGCCGATGAGGACGCGGCACTGCGCGACCTGCTGGCCCGCGGGGTGCCCTTGCTGGGGCATTGCCTTGGCGGGCAGTTATTGGCCAAGGCGCTCGGTGCGCCGGTGCAGCGCATGCCCTACACCGAAAGCGGCTGGCAGCCTCTGACCCGCAGCGCGGGTGCTGAATACAACCCCTGGTTGGCGCATCTGCCCGAGAGCTTCGAGATGTTTCAGTGGCACGGCGACAGCTTTGCCATTCCCGAGGGCGCCCAGCCGCTGCTGCGCAGTCCTTGGTGTGACAACCAGGCCTTCGCATGGGGCGAGCGGGTGCTGGCGCTGCAAGGCCACCCGGAAATGACCGAAGCGCTAATACGCGAATGGCTGGATGACTGGCATCATCTACTGGACGAGCATCAGCCCAGCCAGCAGAGTCGTGCACAGATGCTCGTCAGCCTGAATCAGCGAGTGAGCGCCTTGAACCGGGTAGCAGAGGGTTTTTACCTGCATTGGCTGAGGCAGGCAGGTCTTATTTGCACGTAGCGATGCGCCTTGCTGGAGCGCGCGAGCGTAAAGCGGGCATTGCCTTGCACTATTTTAGTGCCTTGTTTCTAGGGCGTTGTTCCAAGTGATTGAATTGCAAGGCTTAAGCGCTCTGGCTCGGCACTTGCAACGACCCATACATGTTCGGGTGACAAGGAGTTAGGCATGCCCCGCGCTTTTTATGACGAGATGCATCTGGCGAACGGTGAGTGCCGCTCGCATTACCGCGAGTTCGCTCGCTGGCTGGCTGACACGCCGACCGAACTGCTGGCCCAGCGCCGGCGCGAGGCCGACCTGCTGTTCCACCGGGCGGGTATCACCTTCACGCTTTATGGTGACGATCAGGGCACCGAGCGGCTGATCCCCTTCGATATCATCCCGCGCAGTATTCCTGCCAGTGAATGGCGCATCGTCGAACGTGGCTGTATCCAGCGCGTGCAGGCGCTGAACATGTTCCTCGCCGACCTCTACCATGACCAACGCATCATCAAGGCGGGTATCGTGCCGGCCGAGCAGGTGCTGGCCAACGAGGGCTACCAGATGGCGATGCAGGGCCTGGACCTGCATCGCAACATCTACGCGCATATTGCCGGGGTCGACCTGGTGCGTGACGGTGACGGTAGTTACTACGTGCTGGAAGACAACCTGCGTACCCCGAGCGGCGTCAGCTATATGCTCGAGGACCGCAAGATGATGATGCGCCTGTTCCCCGAGCTGTTCGCCGCACAGCGCATTGCCCCGGTGAATCACTATCCGAACCTGTTGCTGGACACCTTGAAAAGCTCCAGCCCGCTGGACAACCCGACGGTGGTGGTGCTCACACCTGGCCGCTTCAACAGCGCCTACTTCGAGCATGCCTTCCTCGCCCGTGAAATGGGTGTCGAGCTGGTCGAGGGCGCCGACCTGTTCGTGCGTGACGACAAGCTGTACATGCGTACCACGGCTGGTGCCAAGCAGGTCGATGTGGTCTATCGGCGTCTGGACGATGCCTTCCTTGACCCGCTGGCCTTCAACCCCGACTCCATGCTCGGCGTGCCCGGTCTACTGGCCTGCTACCGCAGCGGCAACGTGGTGCTGGCCAACGCCATCGGCACCGGGGTGGCAGATGACAAGTCGATCTACCCCTATGTCGACGAGATGATCCGTTTCTACCTCAGCGAAGAGCCGATTCTCAAGAACGTGCCCACCTGGCAATGCCGCAAACCGGCGGACCTGTCCCATGTGCTGGCCAACTTGCCAGATCTGGTGGTCAAGGAAACCCAAGGCTCCGGCGGCTACGGCATGCTGGTCGGACCAGCGGCGACCAAGGCCGAAATCGAAGCCTTCCGCGCCCGCCTGATCGCTCGGCCAGAGGCCTATATCGCCCAGCCTACGCTGTGCCTGTCGACCTGCCCAACCTTTGTCGAGAACGGCATCGCGCCGCGCCACATCGACCTGCGCCCGTTCGTCCTCTCCGGCAAGGAAACCCGCATCGTGCCGGGTGGTCTTACCCGAGTGGCGCTGCGTGAAGGCTCGTTGGTGGTCAACTCGTCGCAGGGCGGCGGTACCAAGGACACCTGGGTGGTGGAGGACTGATCATGCTATCGAGAACTGCCTCTGACCTGTATTGGATGTCGCGTTACCTGGAGCGCGCGGAAAACCTCGCGCGCATGCTCGACGTCAGCTATTCGCTGTCGTTGATGCCGCAGGATGGCCGCGGTGATGGCCTGGATGAACTGGCCATGCCGCTGATGATCACCGGCACCCTGGACGATTACCTGGAGCGCCACGGCCCGATGCATGCCGAGCGCATGCTGCATTTCTTCGCCCTGGATGCCAGTAATCCGGCGAGTATCTACAGCTGCCTGGGCGCTGCGCGCAGTAACGCCCATGCTGTGCGCGGGCGGATCACCGCAGAAATGTGGGAGAACATCAATGCCACCTGGCTGGAGATCCGCGGGATCGCCGAGCACGGTTTGGGCCGCTATGGCATCAGCCATTTCTGTGAGTGGGTCAAGGAGCGTTCGCACCTGTTCCGTGGCGCGACCTTCGGCACCATCATGCGCGGCGAACCCTACCGCTTCATTCGCCTGGGCACCTTTATCGAGCGCTCCGACAACACCCTGCGCCTGCTCGACGCGCGCTACGAAATGCTTGGCGAAGACATCGACGAACTCGATGGCCGGCCGGCGCGCAGCTACTACCAGTGGAGCGCCTTGCTCCGGGCGCTGTCCTCGTTCGAGGCCTTCGCCGAGATTTACCGCGGCTCGCCTGGTACCCGAAAAGTCTCCGAGCTATTGCTGTTGCGCCCGGAAGTACCACGCTCGCTGCGTGCCTGTGTCGACGAGCTGAATCTGATGCTCTCCGGCCTGCCCGGCAATAACGGCCGCCCGGCTCAACGCCTGGCCGCCGAGCTGGAAGCACGGCTGCGTTACACCGGTATCGAAGAAGTCCTCGACGAAGGGCTGCACGCCTGGTTGACCGAGTTCATCCTGCGCATTCGCGATCTGGGCCAAGCCATTCACACGTCCTACCTGGAGGTCGCATGAGACTGTCCATAAGCCATGACACCACCTATCACTATGACGATCAGGTACGCGGCAGCATTCAGTACCTGCGCATGACGCCCCACGACAGCGAGCGCCAGCAGGTGATCGACTGGCAGCTCAAGCTGCCGCGCCCGACCCGGGCGCAGCTCGACCCTTACGGCAATATTCTGCATGTGCTGACCCTGGACGAGCCGCATGAGTCCATCGTCATCAGCGCCAGTGGTCAGGTGGTCATTGATGAGCAGCGCGAGGCCGAGCACGAGGCGCAATCTCCTCTGCCATTCCTGCGCTTCACTCGCCTGACCGAAGCGGACGAGGCCCTGCGTGCCTTCGCCCGCCAGCAGTGCGCTGCCCGCCAGGATCGCCATGGATTGATTGATCTGATGCATGCGCTCAACGCACACATCAGCTACCAGCCCGGCAGCACGGTGGTGGACACCAGCGCGGCCCAGGCTTTTGCCGGTGGCCAAGGTGTTTGCCAGGATCACGCCCATGCGTTTCTCGCTTGCGCGCGTAGCCTGGGTATTCCGGCGCGCTATGTATCTGGCTACCTGTTCACCGACAGCCACGATCACCTGGCCAGCCACGCCTGGGCCGAAGCCTGGGTCGACGATGCCTGGTACAGCTTTGACGTAACCAACTGCCTGGCCCGCCCGGAACGTCACCTGAAACTCGCCGTGGGCCTCGACTACCTCGATGCCTGCCCGGTACGTGGCATGCGCCGTGGTGGTGGCGGTGAGCAGATGTGCGCCCATGTGCTGGTCTCGCCGGTGTTGCGCGTACAGCAGCAGTAATCCGCCCAGCCCCTTTGCCGCAACGGCAGAGGGGCCATTCTGGCAGGCCGCGCACCTGGATGTTCATCAACCAGTGCCACGGCCTCAGGGTTGTACCTTCCTCCCCGCCATATGCTGCAAATACTCAAGCAACTCGCTTAGCTGCGCCTCACTCATCACCTCAAGCGCAAACCCCGGCATCTTGCCCTGCGGCCAACGGCGCAGGCTCTGGGGATCGCGGATATAGCGGCGCAGAAAATTGCCGCTGAAATACTCCGTCGGGTTATGCGGAATATTCAGGTCCGGACCGAATTGCGAGTCGCCCGCGCCATTCAGCCGGTGGCAGGCCATGCAGTTTTTCTGATACTGGGCAAATCCGGCCTGTACCGTCGGGCTGGCGTCAGCGGCGGGCAGTAGCTGGGGGAAACGCTGCACCACCGGGGCCAGTGTGCGGATGCTGGCCAACTGGAATGGCCATTGTTCGGGGCCAATCTGGCTGGCCGCGGGGTTTTGCCAGACCAGGTAGAACGGCCCAGCGCTGGGTTTGCCACCGCCCAGAGGCGGCCAGGGCTGGGCTGGGTCTTCAATGGCCAGCCAAGCCTGGCTACCGGTCTGGCTCAATGCAGGGGCTGCGGAGAGTTCGGCGGCAAAGCCGTCGCTCGCTACCAGTTGCAGGTGATCGCCCGGCTGCACGCCTTGCAGCAGCGTCGCCAAGGGCACGGCGCGGTAGCGCATGGTGCGCTTATAACTGACATCGTCGCGGATCTCGACCGTTTGCGCCTGCGGGTGGGCGAGCAGTTGCGCACTGCTCAGGCGCTGGCTGCGGGTGCCCAACTCCAGCGTCAACTCGGCGGCATGCAGATGGGTGAAGGGCAGCAGGAGCAACAGGGCGATGCAGAGGCAACGTGCGTTCAATCCTGGGACTCCAGAGCGTGTTTCAGATCTTCATAGCTACCGGCGTTGATCAGGTTGCTGTAGCCCAGGGCGCGCAGGTTTTCTTCTGCGATGCCGGAACGGCGCCCACTCTGGCAGTAAAGGATGATCGGCGCGGCTTTGTCAGGGGCAAGCTCGCCAATGCGGCTGGCGATCTGTTCCGGGTCGATTTGCTCGGCGCCGGGCAAGGCGCCAGCGGCAAATTCCTCGGCGCTGCGTACGTCGATCAGCACACTGTCGGGTGACTGCAAGGCCGCCAGGGCGGCGCCGAGTTCCGCTTCGCCAGCCAATAGGGGCAGGCTGATAAGTAGGCAGAGGGTGGCAAATAGGCTGCGCATGGCGTGCTCCTTAGGCTTAGTGAAATCACACTAGCACAGGCGCTGACTTCCAGATGGTTGCAGATTGGGCTGCCGCCGCCGACGCACTCCAAGGGAGCGCGCAGGGTGCACTGGCAGAGGTGATGCTCAGCGTTAGCTGACCAGACGGGTGAGGTTGGGCAAGATCAGGATCACGGCAGTAGCAAATACAATCATGCCTGCCTGGCGCATTTTCATAGGATTGAACATGGCGGTTGGCCTTGTTGTTTTTTACGGCGTTTGGTTGCGCCGCCTACTGTGCGGATGCAACGCCACGCCTCATGACGATCATTCAAATCGCCCCGGCAAAACCCGGCGACGACTCCTGCAGCGCCGACCTGACAACGGATTACCGGTGGCGTGATTTAACTGTAGGGGTGGCCTGAGGCTAGCTATAGACGCCTTGATTACTAAGGACCGCAGGCTAGGAGCCATAGGTTATGAAGGTCGCTGGGTTATCGACATCGTCCCTTGAGCTAGACGCTTGCGTTTAGCTTCTCGCGCTGTTTGACCGTTCGTCTGAGCTAAGCGGTCAACGGGCCAGTCACGCCTGTGCAGAAGTCTGGGTCGACGATGCCTGGTACAGCTTTGATGTGACCAACTGCCTGGCCCGCCCGGAGCGTCACCTGAAACTGGCGGTAGGCCTGGACGCCTGCCCGGTACGCGGCATGCGCCGTGGCGGTGAGCAGGTGTGCTGTTATGCCTGCTCTGCTGCTTCAGTGCTGATCATGACACTGGCTGTTATCCCGGTGATTGGCTGGATCGCGGTTGTCAGCTTTGTGATCTACAACATCTCCAAAGCTGTGGATGGCCTGAAAGCCTGATCCCGGATGCGCTCACCAGTGTGGTCATTAACGTCGTGCCGGACGCTTTTCTCCAGCTTGATCTCGGCAAGGACCGTGACGCTACCCTGCAGTAGAGTTGTAGCGAATGTCGTCATCACCCGCTTCTTCATAGACTTCTTCATGTTCTGAACGGCGGCCCCTTCATGGGCGATTAGGTTCAACGATAGACCAGTCAAAAAGAGTGAGCGGGGAGATCTGGATGCTGTTTAAAGGCTATATGGCATCATTTGGTTGTCTGTTAAGGTTCTGCCCCTCCACGGATCAATATGAATCAGGACGATGAACGAAAACGCTCTCAAATTTGCCAAATATTGGCGCAACTCTTTGGTCGATGCCGAGAATGATGCCGGTGGTCTCAAGTTTGATGGCCTGAGCTCTCATATTCGCCTTTCGTTCGAGGCCTTGCAGTCGGGTTATTTGGGGCGCGAGACCGTCTCATCTTTGTTCAAGGATGAAGCCGAGCGATGCCAGAGCATTGAAGTCAGTATTCGGCCCTGGGTTTTCAAAGCGCGTCTGGAGCACGGCAAAGTCCGCAGCGGCATGCATGCCATAGTGACGCCATTGATCGGGCACGTGCGAGTCAATCGTCACGGGCAACTTTTCCCGACTGCCAATACCGTCATACCGCGCGATATTCTCGAACCTCTGGAGTCGGGCTGTTTCTCGCTGGGTGATGTGGCAGGTGTCGATTCTTTTCTGGCGGTCAACACGCTGCCTGGCTTTGAGCCGCCGGAAGATGGTCAGGCGGCGAACGTTGATGAATATGCTAAGCAATGGGCTGCCTACCTGGCGTTTTGTGAGCGCTTTGTAGAGGACGTCAGCCCAGGCTGGCTGCAAGGCGACAACGGGTATGAACTCTCGAGTGAGTGGTGTCTATTCAAGGAAGAAAAGATATCTGGTGCCAGCCAGCATATTGTGCGCCTGTACGATCACATGCGTGATACAAACCCCAACAGTGCACTTTTTGAGCGCTATGCCAGTCAGGTAACCCTTGCTCCCGAACCCTGCCTGCCAAAAAACGCAGGTTTTGCAGCGCGCCTGGGGCATGCCAGCGATCAATATTCCTTAGCCGATGAGCAACGAGATGCTCTGGCACATTTTCTGGCATCCCGGCACGGCGATATTCTGGGGGTGAACGGGCCGCCCGGAACCGGCAAGACAACGTTGCTCCTATCTGTGGTCGCTTCGTTGTGGGCCGAGTCGGCGCTTGCTCAGACTGAACCTCCGGTGATTGTGGCCAGTTCCACCAACAATCAGGCCGTTACCAATATTCTCGATGCCTTCGGTTCGGACTTTGCCAAGGGTAACGGACCCTTTGCGGGACGCTGGTTGCCGGATATCAACAGTTTCGGGGCCTATTTTGCGAGTTCATCTGCTGACCCTGAAACGGTACGCAAATACCAGAGCCAGAGCTTCTTTACCAATGTCGAGTCGGCAAACTACTTGGCTCGTGCGCAAACCGAATGGTTGAGCAACGCCAGGGTGGCTTTTTCAGGCATCGCGTCGCTAACGGTCGAAGCCGCGGTCAAGCAGTTGCATCTGGCGTTGCAAGCTCGCGCCGACGAGCTGCAGAAGATCGAGCAGTCGTGGTATGCGCTTGTTGATGCCCGTCAGGCACTTCGATCCGAATGGGGCGACGCCCCAGATGCCAGCATCAAGAACACGCTTGAGGATGTGCAGAAACTCAAGGCCGAAAGTACTCAACTCAAAGCTCTGGAAACCTCATTTCGCCAGTACCTGGTCAATGAGCCGATCTGGTACGTGTTGTTTGCCTGGCTTGGGCCTGTGCAGCAGAAACGTCTGCTGCGGGCTCGCCTGCATATCGAGCAAAACAATAGCGTTGTTCCACAAACGTCGCAGACGTTGCTCAGTGAGACTCAACTGGAACAGCTGGGCTCGTTGAGCAATGTATCGGCAATCGGTGAGACACTGGCGGCCTGGCGCAAGGCTGTTACTGACGAAATCGCTACCCTGGAAGCCAAAGTCATCAAAGGTGAAGGCTTGCTGCGAGTGACTGAGCAATGCCTGGCGAACTGGCAGGTGGCATTGCAGCCTCTGCAACTGCCTGCGGATGCTATTACCCGTGATATGACTCTTGGCGATTGTGATTCACTGGCCGATACCCGCATACGCTTTCCGATTTTCCTGTTGAGTACGCATTACTGGGAAGGGCGCTGGTTGCTTGAGCTTGAGCAGACATTGCCGGATATCCTGAAAAACCCCAAAGCAAACGGCCGCAAGACTCTGGAGAAACGCTGGCACCGCTGGATGAAATTGACCCCTTGTGTGGTCTCCACCTTTTTCATGCTGCCCAGCTATCTGAAAGGCAGTAAATACAACGGCAGTGGTTACGACGAAAGCTACATGTACGAGCTCATTGACTTGTTGATCGTCGATGAAGCCGGTCAGGTCTTGCCGGAAGTGGCGGGTGCCTCCTTTGCTCTGGCTAAAAAAGCGCTGGTTATTGGCGATACCCTGCAAATCGAACCCATTTGGTCGATTCCCGCTTCGGTGGATATTGGCAACCTGATGAGCGCCTGTCTGCTGCCACGGGTCGCTGTGAATGAGGCTTACGAAAAGCTATGCGCTACCGGTGTCAGTGCCTCATCGGGCAGCGTGATGCATATTGCTCAGAATGCCAGTCGCTATCATTACGACACCGACATGGAACGCGGCATGTTTCTGTATGAGCATCGTCGTTGCTACGACTCGATTGTCGATTACTGCAACGCCCTCTGCTATCAAGGCAAGCTGGTGCCCAGGCGTGGTGAAAAGCCTCAAGGTGGATTACCAGCATTGGGTTATCTGCACGTCGATGGTATTTGCCAGCAGCAGAATGGCCGTAGTCGGATGAACCGTCTTGAAGCTGAAACCATCGCAGAATGGCTCGTCGCCCATCGCTCGCAACTTAAGGCGCTTTACGGCCAGGATCTGTGGAAAATCGTTGGTGTTATCACGCCCTTTGGCGCGCAATCCCAGGCTATCGCCGAGGCATGCGATGCCCGCGGTATCAAAACGGGCAAGGGTGACGGCGAACTGACAGTCGGCACTGTGCATTCCTTCCAAGGTGCAGCGCGGCCTGTGGTGATCTTTTCTGCAGTGTATTCCAAACATGCCAACGGCGGTTTTATCGACAGTCGCTCAAGTATGCTGAACGTCGCAGTATCCCGCGCGAAGGACAGCTTCCTGGTATTTGGTGATATGGACCTGTTCGGTATGGTGCCTGAGGCCCAACCGCGAGGCTTGCTGGCTGAATACCTGCTGCGCGATGCTGCCAGCGAACTGTTTTTCCAATACCAGCCGCGCAAGGATCTGCAAACCTCCCGCTCAACTTTGAGCCATCTGATCAATGCTCCGGCCCATGATTGTTTCCTGCTCAAGACGCTGTCCACTGCGACACATGAAGTGCACATTGTTTCGCCGTGGATCATTTTGCAGCGCATTCATGATATCGGTGCCTGGGACGCTATGAGCGCCGCGGTGGCGCGTGGCGTCAATGTGAAGGTTTATACCGATCTGGATTTCAATTCCGGCGTGCAATGGGAAAAGAACCCCAGTGATGCGCTCAAACATGCCCTGTCGGCCCTGCGAGGCCAGAAGATCGAGTCTCATGTCGTGCGCAAGGTGCATAGCAAAATCGTCATGGCCGATGATGATCTGCTGTGCATGGGGTCATTCAACTGGTTCAGTGCAAACCGTGGTACAGGGGCCAATTATGAAACTTCGATGGTTTATGAAGGGCCGGACGTGACGAGCGAGATTAGTATCCATCGGCAGCACCTTGCGAAGCGTATCGACCCTATTTATTGAGGTGACATGTTCGGGGCAGCCTGGAATCCGCCTCCGGGCTACCGCCGTCCTGTTTGCAGGCCGGGTGTCGAATGCACTAATTATTCAGAAAACCTGAAATCTCCATCACCAATTCCCGTGCATGTACCGAGTTGTTGCGAAACCAGGCTGAAACAGCATGATCGCATCCGGTCAAACCGTGCTTTTTGAACTGACGGGGACGGCGTTTTTGCACTCACTCCAGAATTAAGGAGGGGTGAACAGTCTATTTGTTACTTCTTTATAGATAAGCGAACTCTACGGACAAGCGACTAGGGATAGACGCCTTGATTACTAAGGACCGCAGACTAGGCGTCAGAGGTTATGAAGGTCGCTGGGTTATCGACATCGCCCCTTGAGCTAGATGCCTGCGTTTGCCTTCTTGCGTTATTTGATCGTTGGTCTGAGCCGAGCGGTCAACGGACCTGAGCGGATCGGTCATTGAGTGAAATGTATGCCGCGCTATGGTGACAGCAACCGGACCACCCACGCGCTACGCCGATCGGCGGCAGCGGCTGCATCTGCGAGGACTGCATGACTGAGGCATTTATCTACGACGCCGTGCGTACGCCGCGCGGCAAGGGCAAGAAGGGCGGCGCGTTGTACAGCGTCAAGCCGGTCGACTTGGTGGCTGGCCTGCTGCGTACCTTGCAGGTGCGCACGGGGCTGGATACCAGCCAGGTCGACGATGTGGTGCTGGGCTGCGTGACGCCGGTGGGCGATCAGGGCGCCGATATCGCCAAGACGGCGGCCATGGTTGCCGGTTGGGATGTCAGCGTGTCGGGTGTGCAACTCAACCGTTTTTGCGCCTCGGGTCTGGAGGCGGTCAACCTGGGTGCGATGAAAGTGCGTTCAGGCTTCGAGGACCTGGTGGTGGTCGGCGGTGTCGAGTCGATGTCGCGCATCCCCATGGGCTCGGACGGCGGTGCCTGGGTGATGGACCCGGCGACCAATATCCAGACCGACTTCGTGCCGCAGGGCATAGGCGCAGATCTGATCGCTACCCTGGAAGGCTTCAGCCGCGCCGATGTCGATGCCTTTGCCCTGCGCTCGCAGCAAAAAGCCGCCCGTGCCAGTGCCGATGGTTCGTTCAGCAAGTCGTTGGTGCCGGTCGCCGATCAGAACGGCATCGTGCTGCTCGATCATGATGAGTTTATTCGCGGCGACTCCACCCTCGAAGGGCTGGGCACGCTCAAGCCGAGCTTCGAGATGATGGGGCAGATGGGCTTCGATGCCACTGCGCTGCGCGTCTACAGCCATGTCGAGCGGATCGAGCATATCCATACGCCGGGCAACAGCTCCGGGATTGTCGACGGTGCTGCGTTGATGCTGATCGGCTCCGAGGCCAAGGGCCGCGAGCTGGGGCTCAAGCCGCGCGCGCGGATAGTCGCCACCGCCGTGACCGGCAGCGATCCAACCATCATGCTCACCGGCCCCGCGCCAGCCACGCGCAAGGCGCTGGCCAAGGCCGGGCTGAAAATTGCCGACATCGACCTGTTCGAGGTCAACGAGGCCTTTGCCTCGGTGGTGATGAAGTTCATGAAGGACATGGGCGTGAGCGAGGACAGGGTCAACGTCAACGGCGGCTCCATCGCCATGGGCCACCCGTTGGGCGCGACCGGTTGCGCCATCCTCGGCACGCTGCTCGACGAGCTGGAGAAACGCCAGTTGCGCTACGGCCTGGCCACGCTCTGCGTCGGCGGCGGCATGGGTATAGCCACCATTATCGAGCGAATCTGAACCGTAGGATGGGTGGAGCGAAGCGATACCCATCGCCCCGTTGATGGGTATCGCGGGGCTCAGGCTACGTGAACCGACCCATCCTACGTCCCCCACTTTGGGATGAGACCAAAAAATGACTGATGCCATCCGTTACGAAAAAGGTCAGGACGCAATCGTCGTGCTGACCATGGACATGCCCGGCCAGAGTGCCAACACCATGAACGCGGTGTACCGCGAGGCCATGGCGCAGATCGTCGAGCGACTGGAGGCCGAGAAGGCGTCGATTGCCGGGGTCATCGTCACCTCGGCGAAGAAGACTTTCTTTGCTGGCGGCGATTTGGGCGAGCTGATCAAGGTCACCCAGGCCGATGCGCAGACCTTCTACGCGATGATCCTGAAGCTCAAAGGCCAGCTGCGCCGCCTGGAAACCCTGGGCAAGCCGGTAGTGGCGGCGATCAACGGCGCGGCGCTTGGTGGCGGTTGGGAAATTGCCCTGGCCTGCCACCATCGCATTGCCCTGAACGAGAGCCATGTACAGCTTGGTCTGCCGGAAGTAACCCTGGGGCTTTTGCCCGGCGGTGGTGGGGTGGTGCGCATGGTGCGCCTGCTCGGTCTGGAAAAGGCCCTGCCGTACCTTGCCGAAGGTAAAAAGGTGCGCCCGGACGCCGCGCTCAAGGCCGGGCTGATCCACGAGCTGGCCGCCAGCCGCGAGGACATGCTGGCCAAGGCCCGCGCCTGGATTGCCGCCAACCCGGCGGCCAAGCAGCCGTGGGACGTGCCGGGCTACAAAATCCCTGGCGGTACGCCCAGCTCGCCGAATGTGGCGCAGATGCTGGCCATCGCGCCCAGCGTGCTGCGTGACAAGACCAAAGGCTGTTTCCCGGCACCGGAGAAGATCCTCTGCGCGGCGGTCGAGGGCGCCCAGGTCGACTTCGACACGGCGCAGATCATCGAGGCACGCTACTTCACCGAGCTGACCACCGGGCAAGTGGCGAAGAACATGATCGGCACCTTCTGGTTTCAGCTTAACCAGATCAACGCCGGTGGTTCGCGGCCCCAGGGGCTGCCGACCTACCAGACCAAGAAAGTCGGCGTGCTCGGCGCTGGCATGATGGGCGCCGGGATCGCCTATGTCAGCGCGGCGGCGGGCATCGAAGTGGTACTCAAGGATGTCTCGCTCGAGGCTGCGGAAAAGGGCAAGCGCTACTCGGCCACACTGCTCGACAAGAAAGTCAGCAAGGGCCATATGAGCGTCGAACAGCGCGACGCCTTTCTCGCCCTGATCACGCCCAGCGAGCGTGAGGCTGACTTTGCTGGCTGCGACCTGATCATCGAGGCGGTGTTCGAGGACCGCGAGTTAAAGGGCAAGGTCACGGCGGCAGCCGCTGCGGCTGCCCTGGGCGATGCGCTGATCGCGTCCAACACCTCCACACTGCCGATCACCGGCCTGGCCACGGCGGTGCAGCAGCAGGACAGATTTATCGGCCTGCATTTCTTCAGCCCGGTGGACAAGATGCCCCTGGTGGAGATCATCAAAGGCGCACAGACCAGTGACGAGAGCCTAGCGCGCGGTTTCGACTACGTCATGCAGATTAAAAAGACCCCGATCGTGGTCAACGACAGCCGTGGCTTCTTCACCTCGCGGGTGTTCGGCACCTTCACCAACGAAGGCATCGCCATGCTAGGTGAGGGCGTCAGCGCCGCGCTGATCGAGAACGAGGCACGCAAGGCCGGGATGCCGGTCGGGCCGCTGGCGATCAGCGATGAGGTGTCGATGAGCCTGATGCAGCATATTCGCCAGCAGACCCTCAAGGACCTGGCTACCGAGGGTAAGGCAATGCCCGAGCATCCGGCATTCGCGGTGATCGAGCTGATGATTGGTGAGTACAAACGCCCCGGCAAGGCGGCCGGTGCGGGGTTTTATGAGTACCCAGGAGCCGGCAAGAAATACCTGTGGCCCGAGCTGAAGACGCGTTTCGAGCAGCCAGAAGCGCAAATAGCCCAAGAGGACGTACGCGACCGGTTGCTCTTTATCCAGGCCATCGAAACCGTGCGCTGCTTGGAGGAGGGCGTGCTGACCTCAGTGGCGGACGCCAATATCGGTTCGATCTTTGGCATCGGCTTCGCTGCCTGGACCGGCGGCGCGTTGCAGTTCATCAACCAGTACGGGTTGCAGGACTTCGTCGCCCGCGCCCAGTACCTGGCCGAGCAGTACGGTGAGCGCTTCCAGCCACCGGCGCTGCTGCTGGATCATGCAGCGGGTAACCGGCCGTTCTGACGCAGCCACGGAAGGCTATGCCCCATTGGCTGTTGCAAGCCTGTGCAGGTCACCCCGCGGGACCTGTATGAATCGGCTTGCAACATCCAGCAGCCGTTGGCGCCACGCCTGTGGCGAAGCGTTTGCGGCCATTCAGCTGTATTGATGCTGTGCACAGCATTCGCCACAGGGCGCGACTTGTATGTTCGCGCATACGAAAGCGTCGCGCCGCTATTGTCCCCCCGTCAACTGATCAAGCTGGACGCCGCCCCGTAGCCGGGTATGGCGCAGTGATGCCTGGGCGCTTGCTGGGTTCGCTGGGATAGCGCCGACGCGAAAAAACGCTGCAAATCCGGCGTCTACGACCTTCGCCATACACCCTTGGATGGAGCGCCCGCGTGCACCGGGTCGTACGTCTTTGCGCCTGCGCCGGGCGCAGCGGCCAAAGCAGCAGGCGTTCGCTGCCAAGGGCGCATGGGGCGCGGGGCAAGGCTTTTCGATAATCGGCCCCGACCCGACTGACGATGGTCGACCCCTGACGCGGAGAGCGCTATGCACAACAATAAAATCGCCACCCCTCGATTCCTGCCCCTGGCCCTGACGGCTGCCGTGGCCCTGGCTACTGCCCAGCAGGCCGCTGCCGAGATCGTGCTGTACGACCAGGACGACACCACGTTTTCTACCGATGGCTATATCAACGCGTTCTTCGTCAACAGCGACGTGGACCGCGAAGGCGAGCAGTTCGACCGTCGCCAGTCGCGGGTCAAGATGGGCTTTCTGCCGAACTGGCTGGGCTTCAATTTCGGCAAGCAGATCGACGACCTGAAAGTCGGCGGCCGCGCCTCGTTCTGGGTGACCATCAACGACAGCGAAACCAACGGCACCGACACCGCCATCGACGTGCGCCAGTTCTACGGCACCGTGGCCAACCCGGCTTGGGGCGAAGTACTGGTGGGTAAGGATTTCGGCCTGTTCTCGCGCTCGAACATCTTCCTCGACGAGCTGCTGGCCGGTTACGGCAACGTCAGCGACACCCTGGGTTTGGTCGATGGCACCGGCGTGTCCTTCGGCAATATCGGCACCGGCTACCCGTACCCGTTCCCGACCTCGCAGATCACCTACCGCAACAACAACCTGGCCGAGGGCGTGCGCGTGGCGGTCGGCATCATGGACCCGGTGGACACCAACGACGACAGCGCCGTGGGCAAGTCGTACCAGGAAGAGCCGCGTTTCGAGTCCGAGGTCAGCTACCAGTTTGAACTCGGCGGCGCGACCATCTACTCGTGGATCAACGGTGCCTACCAGACCTCGGATAACACCGATAACAGCGTCGATTCCGTCACCTCCCAGGGCCTGGGCTACGGCGTACAGGCCAAGCTCAACGGCTTTTCGGTAACCGCTTCGGGCTTCCAGGCCGAAGGCATCAACCCGTTCTTCACCAACAACGCTGGTGAAGCCACGCTGCGCGAGATCGACAGCGAAGGCTACCTGCTGCAAGGCTCTTACACCTTCGGCAAAAACCGCCTGGCGCTGTCCTACGGCAAGACCGAAGACGACGGCAATGGCCTGGGCACGGCCGCCGATTACGAGACCCGCGGCGTGGCGTACTTCCGCACCATCAACGACAACCTCAAGCTGGTCGCCGAGTACAACCAGTACGAGATCAATGCCGCTGCCGGCAGTGGTCTGGGCGAAGACACCGACACCTTTGCTGTGGGTGCCGTGGTCAGCTGGTAAGTCGCCACAAGGGCACCTCTAAAAACTACCTGCGTTGTCATCACTGCGTTAAAAACAGGCTCAAAATGCTCATTTACAACTCGTAAACTCCGCTTTTTCGCCTGTTTTTGCCTTGCGCTGACTGCCTCGCTTACGTTTTTAGAGGTGCCCAAAAAGCCGGGCAGCTGATAGCGCCCGGTTTTTACGTATCTCCACACTGCCTGCGGAGGACCCTCGATGAGCATTTACAGCCTTGAACTGTTGTCGATTCTGCTGATTGTCACCGGCCTGTTCCTCGCGTTGCCGATGGTGTTATGCCGCTACCTGTCATGAACCGCCAACCTGCTACTTAGGAACGAGGCCGGCGCTACTCAAGTGGCATGGGGCCGGCGGGGCGTGCTTCGTAGAATATCCCCATGCCATGTAGGCGATTTGTCGGGGCCCGCCATGCCACACCTGCACACCGAGGGCGTCGTGACCGCCACCTCCAATGCCAGCGATGTCGAGCTGGTGGCCCAGGAGTTGGCGCGTCAGTTGATCCACCCACACCTGGGCTTTGTGTTGTTCTTCTGCTCGGCCGAGTACGACCTGGAGCGCCTGGGCGCGACCCTGGACCAGTACTTCGGCGGGGTTAGCCTGGTCGGTTGCACCAGCGCCGGCGAGATCACTGCCCAGGGCTATGACCGTGGCTGCGTCAGCGCAGTGGGCTTCGACCACCGCAGCTTTTCCATCGCCAGCGCGCTGATCGACGAGATGGAGCGCTTCAGCCTGATCGACGCCCAGCAACTGGTCGAGCGCCTGGTGGGCGATTGTCGCAACAACGAACTGGCCTCGATCAAGGGCCACAGCTTCGCCCTGACCCTGCTCGATGGCTTGTCCAGCCGCGAGGAAGTGGTGCTTGGTGCGCTCAGCGCGGCCTTTGGCAGCATCCCGCATTTCGGCGGTTCGGCCGGGGACGACAACCACCTGACCCACACCCACGTCTACCACGGTGGCCAGTTCCACAGCGGCGCGGCGGTGGTGGTGTTGTTCAACACCTGGCTGGACTTTGAGGTGTTCAGCACCCACCACATGTTGCCGTGCAGCGAAAAACTCGTGGTGACCCGCGCCGACAGCGCCAGCCGCCGGGTTTTCGAGCTGAATGCCGGACCGGCCGCCTTGGAATATGCCGAGCTGATCGGCGTGCCGCTTGAGGCCCTCGACCATCAGCTGTTCGCTGCTCACCCGCTGGCGGTGCGCATTGGCGAGCAGTACTACGTGCGCTCCATTCAGCGGGTCAACGACGACCTCAGCCTGACGTTTTACTGCGCGGTGGAGAACGGCATCGTGCTCACCGCCATGCGTCCTGGACCGTTGTTGCCCGACCTGGAGCAGGTCTTCGCCGGGCTGCGCGAGCGTCTTGGGCCGCTGCTGCTGACCATCGGCTGTGACTGTTTCCTGCGGCGCCTGGAAATCGAGGCCCAGGGCGGCGTCGAGCCGGTCTCGGCGTTCTTGCGTAATCAGCCTGTGATCGGCTTCAACACCTACGGGGAGCAGTTCAATGGAATGCACATCAACCAGACCTTCACCGGCGTCGCCATCGGGCGCCCCGGTCGGGGCTGAGTGCGCCGCGCTGCAGGCCCGTTGTGAGGCGCTGGAGCTGGCCAATCACAAGCTCAAGCGGATCAATGCGGCGCTGATCGAGCGGGTCGAATCGGCCCAGGCCCACGGCGACGACGGCTACACCGCGTTCCAGCATTCGGTGGTGCTGGCCGAGCAGGTGCGCGAGCGCACCGACGCGCTGAACCAGGCCATGGCCGAACTCAAGTCCAGCAACCAGCTACTGAGCGACGCCCGCCTGCGCGCCGAGACCGCGCACCAGCACCTGATCGATGCAATCGAAAGCATTTCCGATGGCTTTGTATTGTTCGACCGTGAGCAGCGCATCGTGCTGTTCAACAGCCGCTTCAAGTCGTTCTGGTCGTACAGCCGCGCGCGCATCGGTGCAGGGACGCGCCTGGCGGAAATCAAACGCCTGAGCAAAAGCACTGGCTTGGTGGTCGAGGAGCAGCGCGGCAGCCGCGACGAGCACATGCTCTACCGCCTGCAGGACGGGCGCTGGATGCAGGTCAGCGAGCGGCCGACCCGCGAGGGCGGGCTGGTGATCCTCTACACCGACATCACCGAGGTCAAACAGAACGAAACCCTGCGCCGCGAACAGGCCCTGGCGCAGAAGTCGCGGCTGTTGCAACGCGCCGTCGACAACCTGTCCCAAGGCATGGCGATGGTCAACGCCGAGGGCGCGCTGGAGCTGTGGAACCACCGCTTTCTCGACCTCTGCGGGCTGGCGCCGATCAACGCGCACCGGCCGTTCGCCGAGGTCATGGCCGACAGCGAACTGGCCTTGCTGACCCCAGCCAGTCGGGATCCCCAGGGCAAGCCGATCAGCGAGATGGAGCTGCGCCTGTTCGACGGCCGTATGCTTGAGGTGCGCACCCATCCGCTGCCCACCGGCGGCTTCGTCAACACCTTTACCGACATCACCGAGCGCTGCCGCCAGGCCGAGGCGCTGAGCGAAAGCGAGCGCTGGATTCGCCTGATCACCGACCACGTACCGGCGCTGATCGCCTACCTCACGGCCGACCTGGTCTACCAGTTCACCAACAAGGTCTACGAGGAATGGTACTGCTGGCCGCGCGACGCCATGCTCGGCCAGAGTCTGCGTGTGGTGCACAGCCAGGAGCACTGGCAGCGCCTGGAGCCTTATGTGGAGCGGGCGCTGTCGGGGGAGAGCGTGACCTTCGAGTTTGCCGAAACCAACCACCACGGCCAGGAGCGCTACATGTTGCGCTCCTACGTGCCCAACCGGCAGGCCAGCGGCGAGGTAGTCGGCATCTTCGTGCTGATCCGCGACATCACCGAGCGCCGCCGTACCGCCGAGGCGCTGCACCAGGCCTATCAGCACCTGGAGCAGCGGGTGCGTGAACGCACCGCCGAACTGACCGAGCTCAACGGCCAACTGCGCCGCGAGATCGACGAGCGCACGCGCATGGAGGTGCGCCTGCGCGAGGCCAAGGGCGAGGCGGAACAGGCCAACCTGTCAAAGACCAAATTCCTTGCGGCGGTCAGCCACGATCTGCTGCAACCGCTCAATGCCGCGCGGTTGTTCACCAGCGCGTTGCTGGAGAAGGGCACTCCGGACGGCCATGCGCCGCTGGTGCGCAATATCAGCAACTCCCTGGAGGATGTGGAAAGTCTGCTCGGCACCCTGGTGGACATTTCCAAGCTCGACGCCGGGGTGATCAAGCCCGATATCGCGCCCTTTGCGGTCAGCGACCTGCTGGAAAACCTCGCTGCCGAATACCGCCAGATCGCCGGCAGCGAAGGCCTGAGCCTGGATTTTGTGCCCTGCTCGGCGCTGGTGCGCAGCGACCTGCAGTTGCTCGCGCGGATTCTGCGCAACCTGCTGAGCAACGCCATCCGCTACACCCAGCACGGGCGCATTCTGCTCGGCTGTCGGCGGCATCGGCAGAGCCTGTCGATCGAAGTCTGGGACACCGGCATCGGCATCGCCCAGGACAAACTGGTCGAGATCTTCCAGGAGTTCAAACGCGGCGACGCCAGCTTGCGCAAGCAGGACCGTGGCCTGGGGTTGGGCCTGGCGATTGTCGAAAAGATCGCCGGCATGCTCGGCCATCGCATCCGCGTGCAGTCCTGCGAAGGCAAGGGCTCGCTGTTCGCCATCGAAGTGCCGCTGACTACTCGCGCGCCGCGCAGTCGGGCAGTGGAGGAAACGCCGAACCCGCTGGTCGAACGCCTCGGCGGCGCGCGGGTGTGGGTGCTGGATAACGACGCGGCGATCTGCGCCGGCATGCGCACCCTGCTGGAAACCTGGGGCTGCGAGGTGATCACCGCGCTCTCCGAGCAGGACCTGGCGCGCCAGGTCGACAACTTCCACGCCGACGCCGACCTGCTGATCGCCGACTACCACCTTGACGACGACCGCAACGGGGTCGACGCCGTGGCGCAAATCAACGCGCGGCGCAGTGCACCTCTGCCAGCACTGATGATCACCGCCAACTACAGCAACGAGCTCAAGCAACAGATGCGCGAGCTGGGCCACACTCTGATGCACAAACCGGTTAGGCCGATGAAGCTCAAGGCGGCCATGAGTCACCTATTGGACAGAAGCGCCCTGGGCATGTGAACCCGCAGCGTTGACTCGGTAAGCCAATAAAGCCTGTCACGGCTGAAGCCCCTCCCACCAAGGGGCAGCCTTGCACCTGTGGGAGGCGCTTTAGCGGCGATGCTTTAGCTGTTGCTCTGGGCACTGGGTCTTTTGTCGGGACGTCGCTCTTCACCCCCAGCGATCTCCGGGCTATGCGGCTCAGCCTTCGGTCATCAAGGCCTTGCTGAGTTCCTCGAACAGCGTCTGCACCGAGCGTAGCGAGCGGCAGTCTGGGCGGGTCAGCAGCCAGAGTTCGGTGTCGCAGCCCGGCAATGGCTCGCTGATGGCGTGCAGTTCGGGTCGGCCACGCAGGATGAAGTCGGGCAGGGCGGCTACGCCGAGACCGGCTGCGGTCAGTTGCGCCACCGCAGACATGCTGCTGCAGCGGTAGCTGGGGACTACCCCCGGCAGATGGTGTAGGCGCCAGACCACGGTGGCGTGGTCCGGCATCGACTCGTCGGGGGCGATCCAGCTTTGCCGGGGCAGGTCGCTGCGATCCTGACCATCGTCGCGGGCGCAGACCACATACGAGACGGCGCCGAGTCGGCGGCCGACCAGGTGTTCTGGTGGTTGGCGGGTCAGGCGCAGGGCGACGTCGGCATCACGCCGGCTGAGGTTGGCGAAGTCGTTGGAGGTGACCAGCTCCAGCGCCAGCGCCGGGTAGTTCGGCATAAAACGCGCTAGTGCGGGCAGCAGCAGGTTGCTGAGCACGGCATCGGTGCACGTCAGGCGCACGGTGCCGCTGACCACTTGTTTGCCCTGTTCCAGCGCTACCCGGGCAGCGTCCAGTGCCAGTTCGGCACGTTCGGCCTGCTCGGCCAGGGCCTGGGCAGTGTCGGTGGGCGTGTAGCCGCGTCGGCTTTTTTCGAACAGAGCCACACCCAGCGCCGCTTCCAGCCGGCGAATGGCGCGGAAGATGGTCGAGACGTCGACCTGCAGCAACTCTGCAGCGCGGGCCAGGGAGCGACCGCGGACCAGGGCCAGCACCAGGCTGAGGTCGGCATGGTCGATTTGATATTGCATGGGTGCAATCTCTAGTTGTCTAAACGCCAATTATTATTGCGTTAACGCCCTTTTATAGTGGGATGCAGGCCATCACACAACAGGGGATAAGCACATGCTCAGCGAATGTCGGATCAGGGTCGCGCTGGTGGGCGATTACAACGCAGCGGTCACCGCGCACCGCGCCATTCCCGAGGCTTTGCGCCTGGCCGGTGAGGTGCTGGGGGTGAGGGTTGCTTTCGACTGGTTGGCCAGCGACAGCATCGGCGACGGGCAGTGCTTGCAGGGCTATGACGGCATCTGGTGCGTGCCAGGCAGCCCCTACGCCAGCACGGCTGGCGCGCTCTGTGCGATTCGTCTGGCCCGTGAGCACAAGGTGCCGTTCCTCGGCACCTGCGGTGGTTTTCAGCATGCGTTGCTGGAATACGCGCGGCACCAGCTCGGCTGGATGGATGCCGAACACGCCGAGCTGACGCCCCAGGCTGCCAACCCGATGATCGCGCCGCTGGCCTGTGCGCTGCTGGATGTGAGTGCGCGGGTGCGTCTGGTCTCCGGTTCGCGGATTGCCGAGCTGTATGGCGTGCGCGAGATCAGCGAGCAGTACCTGTGCCGCTATGGCCTGCAGGAGCAGTTTCGCGAGCCGCTGCTGGCACAGTCGCTGAAGGCCAGTGGTCACGATGATGGCGGCGAGGTGCGCGCGATTGAGTTGGATGACCATCCGTTCTTTATCGCCACCCTGTTCCAGCCCGAGCGCGCCGCGCTGCAAGGGCAAGTGCCGCCCGTGGTGCTTGGGCTGGTTGGCGCCTGCGCCGTGCAGGTTACGCATGAAGCACGTCAGGTGCAGCCGGCATGATCGCCGCCACGCCCACGCCGCCGTATTACGTGGTGCTGTTCACCTCGATACGCACTCCTGAGGATCACGGCTATGCCGCGGCGGCGCAGCGCATGCTTGAGCTGGCGCGCGAGCAGCCGGGTTTTCTCGGCGTTGAATCAGCCCGCAGCGATGGCCTGGGTATTACCTTGTCCTATTGGGCAAGCGAAGAGGCGATTCTCGCCTGGCGCAACCACGCCGAGCATGTCGTGGTACGTGAGAAGGGTCGAGCTATCTGGTATGCGGCCTGTACGACCCGTGTGGCGAGGGTAGAGCGTGCTTATGGATTCGAGCGCTCTGCGTGAGTGGCTGGCACGTTTGCGCGCCACGCTGTAAATAAAGCGTTACGGTTTGCGGGTGGCCGCTGGGTCTATTCTCGTTCTGTAAGAAAATCGTGCCGGTTGCTCAGCAGCGCTGGAGGGCAACTGCCCAGACCAGCCTTGAGTAGCGCCCCACGCTCGGTTGTTATGAGGTCACTCCACGCCGTTGCTCCACCTGCAGCGGTTGACCACAACAACAATCAGGAGGCGCCATGAACGCCGTGAACAGGATCGAGCAGCACAACCCCATCGGCACCAACGGTTTCGAGTTCGTCGAGTACACCGCACCGACGCCCGAAGGCATTCAGCAACTGCGTGAGCTGTTCCGCGCCATGGGCTTCACCGAAACCGCCAAACACCGCTCCAAGGATGTCTGGCTGTTCCAGCAGAATGGCATCAACTTCGTGCTCAACGGCAGCCCCACGGGGCATGTGCGCGAGTTCGGTCTGAAGCATGGCCCAAGTGCCTGCGCCATGGCCTTTCGCGTGCAGAATGCCGCCCAGGCCGCAGCCTATGTAGAGGCCCAAGGCGCCACGCTGGTAGGCAGCCACGCCAACTTCGGCGAGTTGAATATTCCCTGTGTCGAGGGCATCGGCGGCTCCTTGCTGTACCTGGTCGACCGCTATGGCGACAAGAGCATCTACGACGTCGATTTCGACTACATCGAAGGGCGCAGCCCCCAGGACAATGCACTGGGCCTGTGCGAGATCGATCACCTGACCCATAACGTCAACCGTGGGCAGATGGACGTCTGGTCAGGCTTCTACGAGCGCATCGCGGGCTTTCGCGAGATCCGCTACTTCGATATCGAAGGCAAACTCACCGGCCTGCTGTCGCGGGCGATGACCGCGCCCTGCGGTAAGATTCGCATCCCGATCAACGAGTCGGCCGACGACAAGTCGCAGATCGAGGAGTTTATCCGTGACTACCATGGTGAAGGTATCCAGCACATCGCCCTGAGCAGCGACGATATCTACGCCACCGTGCGCCAGCTGCGGGCCAATGGCGTGGTGTTTATGGCAACCCCTGACACCTACTACGACAAGGTCGACAGCCGTGTCGCCGGGCATGGCGAGCCAACCGAGGTGCTGCGCGAGCTGAGCATCCTGATTGATGGCGCGCCCAGCGATGACGGCATCCTCCTGCAGATTTTCACCCACACGGTGATTGGTCCGATCTTCTTCGAGATCATCCAGCGCAAGGGCAATCAGGGCTTTGGCGAGGGCAATTTCAAGGCGCTGTTCGAGTCCATCGAAGAAGACCAGGTGCGCCGTGGCGTGATCGCCAAGGCGTGATTCGCCACCCGACGCAGGTTTTGCCGATTCCCCTGCCAGAGCCTCAAGTGCTTGATCTGCAAGCCTGCCTCGGCCCGCCGCTGTATAATGCGCGCCGTTTTAACTGTGACCCTGCTGCGTATCCTCGCTGTGGCGGCGCGCGGAGAATCCCCGCAGTCCTGGCGAACGGGCTGCGCTGGAGGTGCCGCCCGACGCCCAGTGAACCTGGCTTCATAAAAGCCGTGCACTCCGCAGCGCCATAAGCGCCGCGGGTTCGATCCCGTCACAGATAAAAACAAGCAGGTGACGCATGCCCCGTGAAACACCCAAAAATCTCTGGCGCTCGCGCTGGGGTTTTCTCCTTGCTGCAACCGGCTCGGCCGTCGGCCTGGGCAATATCTGGAAGTTTCCTTACATCACCGGCGAATACGGCGGCGGCGCCTTCGTGCTGATGTACCTGGCCTGCATCCTGGCTATCGGCATCCCGGTGATGATGACCGAGATCGCCATCGGCCGACGTGGCCGGGGCAGTCCCATCGACGCCATTGGCCGAGTGGTGCGCGAGAACGGCGGCAATCCGCTGTGGAAGGCCGTTGGCGGCATGGCCATGCTGGCCGGTTTCATGATCCTGTGCTTTTACGTGGTCGTGGCGGGCTGGGCCTTTGCCTACACCTGGAAGATGCTCGACGGTTCCCTGGCTGCCAGCAGTGTCGAGGCATTGGGCGGGGTGTTCGAGGCGCACAACGCCAACCCCTGGCAACTGGGCGGCTGGAGTGTGCTGGTGGCGCTGCTGACCCTGTGCATCGTCGGCAAAGGCGTGCAGGCCGGTGTGGAGCGTTCCCTGCGCTGGATGATGCC
This sequence comes from Gammaproteobacteria bacterium, assembly GCA_018826895.1. Classification (GTDB taxonomy): domain Bacteria; phylum Pseudomonadota; class Gammaproteobacteria; order Pseudomonadales; family Pseudomonadaceae; genus Aquipseudomonas. The sequence continues at coordinate 62,078 of JAHJYA010000029.1, read as the reverse complement.
CGGCTTGGCCGTCATGCTGCTGGCCCTGGTCGGCTACGCCTACAGCAGCGGCAGCTTCGCCGCCGGCTTTGATTTCCTGTTCCATTTCGACGCCTCAAAAATCACCGGCGAGGCGCTGCTGGCCGCGCTTGGCCATGCCTTCTTCACCCTGAGCCTGGCCTCGGGCGCCATTCTTACTTACGGCTCCTATATCCCTGATGATCAGTCGATCACCCGGACCACCTTTATGGTGGTGCTCTGCGACACCTGCGTGGCGCTGCTGGCTGGCCTGGCGATCTTTCCGATCATCTTCGCCAACGGCATGAGCCCCAGTGCCGGGCCGGGGCTGATCTTCATGAGCCTGCCCCTGGCGTTCCAGCAAATGCCGTTCGGCACTGTCTTCGGTGTGCTGTTTTTCGCCATGGTCTCGGTGGCAGCGCTGTCGTCGGCCATCTCCATGGTTGAGGCGAGCGTCGCTTACCTCAACGAGAAGCACGGTATCAGCCGGCTGAAAGCCGCCGCTGCATCGGGTGTGGTGTTGCTGCTGATCAGCCTGCTGGCGATGCTCTCGTTCAACCTGCTGGCCGGCTGGACGCCTCTGGGCAAGAACGTCTTCGACTGGCTGGATTTCCTCACCTCTCGCTGGATGATGCCGCTGGGTGGGATCTTCATGGTGCTGCTGGCTGGCTACGCGCTGCGCAGCGAGATTATGCGTGACGAACTGGGCCTGCCGCCGCTGGGTTACGCGCTGTGGTTGTTTATGGTGCGCTATGTCAGCCCGGTGCTGATCCTCATGGTGTTTCTGCATGCCCTCGGCTGGCTGGGGTTTGACCCGGTACAGCGCTGGTACTGGATCGCCGGGGCGATTGGCGCTCTGGCTGTTTTAGGCGAGTTACTGCGGCCGCGCATTGTGCAGGTGCTGGCCGAGCGCTAAAGCGCACCCTACGACCTGGAGCGCCTGGCTCTGAGCCTGGCGCTGCACGCTGACGATGCAACTGCGACCCCCTGTAGGCTCAACAATCAACTCAGCCAGAGCCTTTTGTTTGGCTATGTCCCAAAACCGTGTTGCAACCTCAAATCGGCTTTTGTAGGAGCGAAGGGGGCGCCTAGCCTTTATTCGCGATTGTGCCGCGAATTTCGCGAATAAATTCGCTCCTACAGATATGCAATAGTCTATTGGGACAGAGCCTTTTGTTTCACCGGGCTGGCAAAACGCTGTCATCCCTGTACTAATCTCTGTTTTGTGGGCGCCTATCAACAGTGTTGAGCCCGGTGAGCGCCTAACCTCATGAATTGACGATCCCGGCCGACACAGCGGTGTAGGCTTGGTACAGGCGTTGCCCTGTAACCGAACCACCTTCAAGGCGCACGGGTAAAAATGTCCGAGCTGCGGCCTGTGCGGCGCGCTTTGAGGTTGTTGAACAAGAATGACTGGAGCTGTTTATGTCGTCTGCTACCCGCCTGTTCACCGATCTTGCCGTGGGCAAGAAACTCCTGCTTGGTTTCGGCCTGGTGCTGTTACTGACCGTCATGGTGACCGGCACCGGGTTCTTCTCGGTCAGCTCGGTACTTGAGCGTCATCAGCAGGTCAGCCAGTTCTCCGAGGTGGACGCGATGATCCTCCAGGCCCGGCGCATGGAACGTGACTTTGCGATCAGTGGCGATCCCGCCCGGGCCGAGCAAGTGCGCAAGGCCCTGAGTGATGTTCGCGCACTGTTGAACCAGCGCGCCGAAGGCGCTGCGAGTGAACCGCGCGCGCGCCTGCAGACCATGGAACAGGCGACTGCGGACTATCTGGGGCAGTTTGAAGCATTCGTTGCCCAGCGCGACAAAGCACGCGCCGCCCGGCAGCAAATGGACGAGGCCGCTACTGAGGCCCGCGAGCAGTTCGATATCGTCGAACTGGACATGTACGACGCCGTTCGCGAGCTGCGCCTGCAAGGCGACAAATTGCGTGGCAGTGATCCGCTGACCCTTGCCGAAACCGCATCAGGCCTGAGCAAGCGCATGCTCGACCTGCGCAGCAACGAGAGCCAGTACATCATCGACGGCTCCGCCGAGGCGTTGGAAAACTGGTCGCTGATCAGCGAGGAACAAACCTCAATCGCCCGCAACCTGACTATCTGGCTGGATGACAGCCAGAAGGCCACGATCGAAACCTCACTGGTCGCTCTCAAGCGCTATCAGGACGCCTTCGCCAATTATCAGCAAGTGCGCCAGCAGAACAGTGAAATCGAAACCGCGATGATCGAAAAGGCCCGCGCCGTCCTGGCCCTGGCCGATGAGGCGAAGGTTCAGCAGGAAGAGGCGATGAGCGCCGAGAGCCGCCAGGTGCTGCTGTTGCTTGGCCTGATGGGTGCTGCGGCGGTGCTGATCGGCATCTGTTCCGCGCTGCTGATTTCCCGCTCCATCGTCAGCCCGCTGCGTCTGGCGGTAAGTTTTGCCCAGCGCATTGCCGGTGGTGACCTGAGCCAGGACCTAGCGGTGCAACGCGCCGACGAGGTTGGCCAACTGATGGCCGCCATGCAGGCGATGACTGTCAGCCTGCGCAGCCTGGTTGGGCGTATTGGTGGCAGCGTCACGCAGATTGCCGCCGCTGCCGAGCAACTGTCGGCGATTACCGCGCAAACCAGCGCGGGCGTGCAGACGCAAAAGCAGGAAACCGAACAGACCGCCACCGCGATGCACGAGATGGCCGCTACCGTGCAGGAGGTGGCGCAGAATGCTGAACAGGCGTCTTTGGCCGCGCGTGATGCCGACAGCGAAGCGCAGCAGGGCAACAGCGTGGTGCAGCAGGCCGTTGGCCAGATTGGCCAGTTAGCTGGCGAGGTTGAACAGTCGGCCGAGTCCATCGAAGCACTGAACCAGGAAAGCGGGCGCATCGGCAGCGTGCTGGAAGTGATCCGCAACGTCGCCGAGCAGACCAACCTGCTGGCACTCAACGCGGCAATCGAGGCTGCGCGTGCCGGTGAGCAAGGCCGTGGTTTCGCGGTGGTGGCGGACGAAGTGCGGGCACTGGCCAAGCGTGCCCAGGACTCCACCGAAGAGATCGAGCAACTGATTGTCAGCCTGCAGCGCATGGCCAAGGCTGCGGTGGAAAAGATGCAGAGCAGCCGCAGTATGACCCAGCGTACCGTCAGCCTGGCGGCCGAGGCGGGCGCTGCCTTGGGACGCATCACCCTGGCAGTCAGCACCATCGAGCAGATGAATCAGCAGATCGCCGCCGCTGCCGAAGAGCAGAGCGCGGTGGCCGAGACCATCAGCGAGAGCGTGACGCGGGTACGTGACATTGGCGAGCAAAGCGCCAGTGCCAGTGAACAAACCGCCGCCTCCAGCGCCGAACTGGCGCGCCTGGGTGTCGAGCTGCAGGGGCTGGTGCGGCAGTTCCGCATCTGATGGGCTTGGCCCTGTAGGAGCGAAGGGGCGCCTAGCCTTTATTCGCGATGATCGTTCCCACGTCGAACCGTCCGTGTGGGCATGTTGCAAGAGACGCTCCGCGTCTTGTTACAACGGGCGCAGAGCCTCCCAGGCGTGGTTCCCACGCAGAGCGTGGGAACCATCGAATAATCGCAACACCATCGCGAATAAATTCGCTCCTACACCGCCATTACCCATCACAAGCCTTCGCCTTTAGGTCTGGAACTGCAGCACCGCGCTCTGCATGCTGCGCGCCACGCGATCCAGGCTTTGCGCTGCGTCGGCTAGCTCATTGACGGTGCGGCTATTCTGCTGCGACATCTGTGCGATATGTTCGACCTGCTGCGCCACTTCGCTACTGGCGCGGCTCTGTTCGCCGATGGTCTGCGATATCTCTTCCACCACTTCGGCCGCGCGCTGTGCGCCACCGCGGATTTCACTGATTGATTCCCCAGCCTGCCGCGCCAGGGTCACGCCATCGCTGACCCGAGTGACCCCGGTTTGCATGCTGTTGACCGCCTGTTCGGTGCTGGTGCGGATGCGCTCGATCATCCCGGTGATTTCCTGGGTCGACTGCGCGGTGCGCGCAGCCAGGTTGCGGACCTCGTCAGCCACCACGGCAAAGCCACGGCCGGCCTCGCCAGCGCGCGCCGCCTCGATGGCGGCGTTGAGGGCGAGCAGGTTGGTTTGTTCGGCAATGCTCTTGATCACCTGGATGATCGAATGAATTTCCTCGGATGACTCGCCTAACGCGGTGATGGTGGCGCTGGATTCGTTGACCGCTTCGGCAATCCGGCTCATGCCATCGACCACGCCCATGATCACCTGGCCGCCATTGCTGGCCAGGTGTTCGGAGTGGGAGGAAATTTGCTGGGCACTGCGCGCGTGGCCGGCGATCTGTTCGATGTTTCCGATCATCTGTTCCATGGCCGCGGCCATGCTGCTGGCGCTTTGCGACCCTTCCGTGGTGCTGCGCACGATGTTCTGCGAGGCGCCGCTGAGGCTGTGCGCGGTTTGCTGTAACTGTTCACCTTCCTGGCGAATGCTGTCGATCATCTTACGCAGGTTGTCCTGCATGTCCGCCAGTGCCTGCTGCAGTTGCCCGGCCTCATCATTGCTGTCGATGCTGATGGTGCTGCGCAGGTTGCCCTGAGCAATGTTGCGCGCCACCCCAATAATCTTCTCCAGTGGCCGCAATACCGCTTTCATCAACTGGGTGGTGAGCAGGCAGAGCAAGCAGCAGACCAGCAGAATGCCGCCAATCAGTAACCAGGCGGCCTGTTCCACGGCGGCCTCACCTTCGCTGCGGGTTTGCGCCGAGTGCGCCTCGATCAGGCCGCTGAGGGCTTCGTTCTTTTCTTCCAGATCACCGAAACTGGCATCGAAAGCGGCCATCTGCTGGCGTGCGGCCTGCGGGTCAGTCAGGGCCAGGTTGACGATGCCTTCGGCCTGCTGAATGTAACTGGCCAGAGCCGGTTGCGACTCGCTGATGGCTTGGCGGATATCGGCACTGAGCGGCAACTTGGCGTTGTCATTCAGGGTGCGAGTAAACCATTCGCTGTGCGCGCGCAGGTCATCGCGTACCTGGGTCACCGCTGCGCTGTCAGCGGGGTCGATATAGAAGGCGGCGAGTACATCGGCGCGCAGGGCGTCGTGCATCATGTCGCCTTCCAGGTGGTTGCGCAGGGCGCTGACACTCAACTGGTTTTCGTTAAGGGCACCAGCCAGGCGAGTCTGCCCCCAGAACCCGATGCTGCCCAGTAGAGCGGCTGCCAGTACGCTGATCGCGCCACAGGCGATCATTTTCTGTCGGATATTCATGGCCATACTCCAACGGGTAAAGGTTGGAGTTGAGCCTAGACCATGCACGGCGCCTCTGTAGGCGCCGCTAGATCCTGTTACTGCGCGCTGCTGCCGGCCAGCGGTGGTCGATTCAGCTCACCGGCCCAGCTGGCCAGCGGAATCGGCGTATCCGGCTGCCAGATGCGTTGGCCAAGCTGTTTCAGGCGCGCCATGTCGCCGCGCTCCACAGGCCAGCGCTCGACCGGTGTCTGTAGCTGCCAGGCGCCATCTTGCCAGTGGGCGAAGTCGAAGCGAAAGGGGTGAAAGCCGGTCATGCCCAGGCGAATATCGGTGACGATCAGGCGGTCGTCGATGCGGTCGTAGCGCAACATGTCGTCGGTGAACCACTGCAGCCGTGCATGCATCGGCGAGTCGGCCAGCGCTGCGGCCAGGGCTGTGCCACGGGGCATGCTGGCGAGTTGCGGGGGCGCGTCATCGAACCAGCCGACCAGGGCCTCGTGATACTGCTCACCATCCACAACGATCACCCGCCAGAGCAGGCTGTTGAACGGTGTCGGCGTGCTGAACAATGCCTCGGCCTGTATCCCTTGCTCGGCCAGTTGGGACTGTACCCGCTGTTCGGCCATACTCTTGCCGACCAGGGTGCTGCCCAGGTACAGGGTCGACAGCGCCAGGGCGATCATGGGCGCGCGCGGCGTCTTGCCCTGCAAGCCAAACAGTAACCCTGCAACCACGGCGACAATCAGCGGCACGCTGTACACCGGGTCGATGATGAAAATACTCGACCAGGCCGTGGGGATGGGGGTGAGCGGCCAGAACAACTGGGTGCCATAACTGGTGAAAGCGTCGAGCAAGGGATGGGTAATCAGCACCAGCCACAAGGTCAGAAACAGGCGTTGTGCTGAATAACCGGGGTTGTGCCGGAAGCGTCGAGTCAGCCAGGTCAGCAGCAGTGCCAGGCCGCTGAGGACGAACAGCGAATGGCTGAAGCCACGGTGGTAGGTCATGTCGGCAACGGCGTCGCCATAGTCGATGACCACATCCAGGTCCGGCAGGGTGGCGAGCATGGCGCCATACAGCAGGGCCTTGCGGCCTTGCCAGCGGCCGAGCAGGGCGCCTTGAATAGTGGCGCCGAGGACGGCCTGGGTAATCGAGTCCATATAGCGTGAATCTCGCAAAGTCGGGCCGCTACGTTAGCCGAGCCGCCAGGCGAATGCCGAGAGAAAAGTTCAAGCAAAGGTTTCGGCTGCTACGCGCTCTAGTAAGCCGTTGGCCGTGCGGATTCTGACTTCGTAGGGGCGCTGTGTGCACCAGCGTCGACTGCTGCCCGCGAACAAAACGTCAATAGATCCTAGAACGAAGCGAGAATCCGCCCCAGCACCGCCATCGCCTGTTCACTCTCGGCGCCCCAGGGGTGGCCGTAGTTCAACCGTGCGCAGTTACCAAAGCGCCGGGTGGCGGAGAAGATCGGCCCCGGCGCCAGGCTGATGCCCTGGGCCAGGGCGAGCTGAAACAGACGCAGTGCATCGACCTGTTCGGGGAACTCGAACCAGAGAAAGTAGCCGCCACTGGGCCGCGTCACCTTGGTGCTCGTGGGAAAGTGCCGCGCCGCTGAGGCCAGCATCGACGCCTGCTGTGCTTCCAGGGCATGGCGTAGCTTGCGCAGGTGGCGGTCGTAACCGCCGTGTTGCAGGTAATCGGCCAGGGCGGCCTGGGCCGGTACGGAGGGCGAGATGGTGGTCATCAGCTTGAGCCGGCTGATCTGCTCGGCATAGCGCCCGCCGGCCACCCAGCCGACCCGATAACCCGGCGCCAGGCATTTGGAAAACGAGCCGCAGTGCATCACCAGTCCTTCGCGGTCGAAGCTCTTCACGGGTTTGGGCGGCTGGCTGGCGAAATACAGCTCGGCGTAGACATCATCTTCGATCAGCGGCACCTGATGACGCTGCAGCAGCTGGTACAACGCGGCCTTTTTGTCATCGCTCATGCTCGCGCCGAGCGGGTTCTGCAGGCTACTCATAAACCAGCAGGCCTTGATCGGCAGGTCGGCCAGGCGCTCGCTGAGCACCTCCAGGTCGATGCCTTCACGCGGGTTGACTGGTATCTCCACGGCCTTGAGCTTCAAGCGCTCCAACACCTGCAGCGTGGCGTAGAAGGCCGGCGCCTCGATGGCCACCAGATCGCCTGGCTGAGTCACACATTGCAGGCAGAGGTTGAGCGCTTCCATGGCGCCGCTGGTGATCACCAGTTCCTCCAGCGGCAGCATCACGCCGCTGACCATATAACGCAGAGCGATCTGCCGGCGCAGGTTGGGGTTGCCCTCAGTCATATCGGCGATCACCGCTTGCGCTGGCATATCACGCACGCTCTGCGCCATGGAGCGGGCCAAGCGCGGCAGAGGAAACAGCTGCGGGCTGGGGAAGGCCGAGCCGAACGGCACGGTGCCGGGGTCTTTCAGCGAAGCGAGTACCGAGAACACCAGCTCGCTGACATCCACCTCGGTGGTCTGCGTCGGCTGCTGGCTGGTTTCCGGCTCAGCCAGGGAATGCCGCGCCAGCTCGCGAACGAAGTAGCCTGAGCGGGCGCGCGCCTGGATCAGGCCGCGGTCTTCCAGCAGGTAGTACGCCTGAAACACTGTGGACGGGCTGACCCCATGAGTACGGCTGGCGTGGCGCACCGACGGCACCTTCTCGCCGGGAGCGAGCACACCAGAGCGAATCAGTTCGGCAATCTGGTCGGCGAATTTCTCGTAGCGTTTCATCGTATCCGTGACTGCGGCCAGGGGGAGGCCACAGTCTACTGGGAGTTGCCGAACCATGTCTGTCAGCGCCAGCGCGGCGAGAGAAAGGTGCTCTGGGTCTGCGCCTGCTCACTGGCATCGACCAGGTTTTGGATCGCGAAGCGCACCGGCAGGGCGCTGGCTTCGAGCGTGTCGCTCTCCTGCACCACCGTCACCGGCACATCGAGAATCTCCCCGGGGTTCAGCTGCAACTGTTGCGGCGCATCCAGGCGCAAGCCGGGGCTGTCGACCAGGGCCAGGCCATAGCGCTGTGGCTGTTGGGTCTTGTTGATCACCTTGAGCAGATAGGTATTTTCGATCTGCCCCAGCTGATTCTCGCGGAACATGCTGCGGTCCTTGGCCGAGTCGATGGAGAGCATCGAACGGTCATTCAAGGCCCAGGCAAAGGCGCCGAACATCAGCACCAGAGCGATGCCATAGCCGACCAGCCGGGGGCGCAGCCAGTGAGTCTTGCCGCCCTGCAGTTGCCGCTCCGAGTGGTAGCCAACCAGGCCTCTGGCGTAGCCCATCTTGTCCATGATCGAATCGCAGGCATCGATGCAGGCGCCGCAACTGATGCAGTCGATCTGCAGGCCATCGCGGATATCGATACCGGTCGGGCAGACCTGCACGCACATAGTGCAGTCGATGCAGTCGCCGAGGCCTTCGGCCTTGTGGTCGCTGTCCTTCTTACGCGGGCCACGGTCTTCGCCACGCTTGGCGTCGTAGGACACCAGCAGGGTGTCATCGTCGAACATTGCACTCTGGAAGCGCGAGTAGGGGCACATGTGTACGCAGACCTTCTCGCGCAGCCAGCCGGCGTTGAGGTAAGTGGCGGCCATAAAGAACAGCACCCAAACCAGGGTGCCGCCCGCCAGTTGCAGGCGCAGCAGGTCGCTGGCCAACTCGCGGATCGGCGTGAAATAACCAATAAAGGTCACCGCCGTAAGCAGGCTGACGCCCAGCCAGATCCCGTGCTTGGCACTGCGCCGCAGCAGCTTGTTCAGTGACCAGGGCGCCGCATCCAGCTTGATCCGCTGGTTGCGCTCACCCTCGGTGACCTTCTCGGCCCACATAAATACCCAGGTCCACACGCTCTGCGGGCAGGTGTAGCCACACCACACCCGCCCGGCCACCACGGTGATGGTGAACAAGCCAAACGCCGCGATGATCAGCAGGGCCGAGAGCAGGATGAAATCCTGCGGCCAGAAGGTCGCGCCAAAGATGTAGTAACGGTGCTCGGCCAAATTCCACAACACCGCCTGGCGACCACCCCAGTCCAGCCAGGCGGTGCCGAAGAAGATCAGAAACAGCAGACCCGCGCCATACAGGCGCAGGTTACGAAAACGGCCGCTAAAACTGCGGGTATGAATCGGCCCGCCCGCTTGTGACGGGGTCAGGCGGATAGGCTGGCGCGGGTCAATGGTCTCGATGATCTGCGCGGGAATTCGTTCGCTCATTACGGGCCTCGTCGGGCTTTATCAGGCGAGGCGAATGATGCGGGCAGGGCTGGTCCGGTAACAGACTCAGGTTTTCCAATAAAAAGCGGATCAGATGGTGGGGGTGGGGGGCAGGAGCTATTAATGTTGCGGGTTGCTCTCTTGCGACGGGTAGAACCTGGGCAGAGCAGTGGGTTAGCCGAGCGATCAACCTGTTTCCTTTCCCCATGACGTGCTTGTGGTTGTGGTCCGTAGCACAGCTTTGATAGGCGAGGCCGTAGGGTGGATGATGCTTTTTTCATCCACCACTGAGGGCACAAGATCAATTGAACGCTTGGCCCCGCTGCGCGAACTACAGAATGGCCAGGGCCAAGCGTCCATCACAGGCTGGATATACGAATGCAACCGCGCTGACGACAGGTGCAGAAGAAAAAGCTTTGCTCACTGCTTGTGGGGAGAGTCCATATACAGTTGTTAGGCATTTGGTTGAATGACTGCCAGCTCATACAGTGCGTGAAATATATTTTCCATTGCCGTGCTGTTGGCTTTTATTTGGCGTGGATGATCATGTAAATGAATAAATATGTTGAGTGTTGATTCTAGGCAGTTTTTGGCGTTTTCGAAGCGAAATGCACTAAATTTCCAGTCCACTCCAACGGATATCTCTGGCCTCAAAACTGCGTTCTTAAGCTCTAGACTTGGATGGATGGCCATATCCCGCAGCTTAATTATTTGTGAAATTGCTAGCTTAATTTTTTTACTGGCATCGTTGCTTAATCTGTACGAGCGCCTGATGATCTCAAAAATCTGGGCCCCTCGGCTGGTGCGTTTACGCTTCCAAGATTTTATGTCCTGCTCTGATATTTTTGCGTTAGGTCGCAACATTTCGTATAGCCCATCAAGAGCTATGCCGCATGCAACTATAACTTGCATTGATGGCGTTAGTTCAGCTATTAGCAGTGATTTTTGATAATCTGAATTTTGGTTCCATTTTTCCAGAATTGCTTCGTGTGCTAATTTTGCTAAATCTAAGTTGTCTTTTGCTATACGAAGCCATACTGGAATGACGTTATATGCGGTGGAAAGTATTAACTTTGCGTCGGGTTCGCCGTTTTCGTTAATTGATATTTGAAAATCGCCATTCAGGATTCCTGTTGTCATCCCTTTGAAAAGCAGAACTCCATTGCTCATGTGTGCTCCATTGGGATGCAGGCCTAACATTTGGTTAAGGGGCGGGCTTTAGCCCGTCCCAGTGAGCAGAGCGAACGGTTTGAACCATTTGTTGTGCATTTACACACGGTTTATGCTTTGTTTTTGGTCGTGTAAATGATTGTGCAAATGGCAGCTGCTAGGAATAAATAAGGTTCTATTAGTAACGAGAAATTTAGAATTTTCTGGTTGAATTCTGTTGGATTGCATTGGCCATTAGGGCATTGCATTGGAATGAACGCCATTATTGAGAATTTTGTGAGCTTTATAATGGCGCAGAGCATGAATAACGCGAATGATAAAAAGGCAATAACTGAGCGTTGTCTTATTGAAAATATCAACGATGCAATGCCAAACAAAGAAAACCCTGCTGCAAGGATTAACAGCTCAGGTGCAAGCATTGCCATTGTGGTGGTGTATTCATTCATATTCATAACGTTTGGTTAAGGGGCCGGCTTTAGCCGGTCCCGCAGTGAGCGAAGCGAACGGCTTGAGCCAGTTGTTATATTTGCGAGAACACCTCATCAATGTGCTCTCTATCGTAGTTCAGTATCCACTCGTTATGCCTTTTGTATAAAGGCAGTAGCGTTTCTCTTTTTAGAGCCACTACATCCATACCTCGGTCGTCGTAGAGATTCAGCACAAGACCTTTGGTGTGGTTTATGAAATAACATTCACCGCCAATTGATGGCTGCCTTGATCCAAAGTCAGTATTTATTAAGGCTAACAAAATTTTATTGATATTTGCATCTTCTGTTGTTAACTCGTGTGCCGTGGCTCGATGCCAGTATTCACATTTATAGTTTAAATTTTCCAAATATAATTCTCTGTGCTCGGAGAATGAAATTTCTTTTGATTTTTCTATTTTTATTTGACGAAGAACATGGCATTTTTTCTTAATTTTTCGTCTGCCGTCAGAAAATATCTGATAGGCAATTGATATGTCATCTGAAGATGTAAAGGCTGTGTTAAATATACTTTGTGCTCTTTCTAGGGCGGCTTTGAAGTATTCTTCATTAAGTTGGCTTTTTTCTCGGTTGGCCCAGACGCCAATTTCAGATGGGCCAATCTCAAATCTTAATCCGAATGGGTTGTTATAGAACAAAGGCTTCTCTAGTTTGATTTCGTCTTGACTCACGCGCACAAAATCCCTTTAGCGAATATAACGCCCACCATAAACGGCGCGAGGTACGAGCGTCCGGCGACCGAAGGGAGCGAATTTAATGGCTTTGTTATCCGTTTTACGCACTGGCTTTTACCAGATTTTTCGCCTTCTTCCATAACTCATTTGCATTCTCAACCCTAAAATAAACATCTTCGACGCCGCCACCGGATCCGTGGGAAATTTCCCAGTACGTGACGGATGGGTTGATGCCAAATGCAGCGCTGCCGTCCTCTGAAATCGTTGAAGCATTTTTTTCGGGATCCCAGCCTCCAAAAAAATATTGCTTACAAGGATGACTTCCAAAATCCTCGATTTTCGAGAGCGGCAATACCGCGATTAACAAAGAATGACTACCTCCGCACTCTGAATGCCCGCAGTCGAATGATACGCGGAAATCTGGAGCCCAATTCTCAACTGGCTCGGGGTTAACACTCCACCTCCAACCTGCCAAATCGAAAAATGCCGCCCAATTAGCCTCAAGCTCCGTTCTGAATACTAAACCGTTGTACTTTGCTGACATTCTTTGCTCCAGATTAAATTGAACGGATAACGTTTGGTTAAGGGGCGGGCTTTAGCCCGTCCCAGTGAGCGAAGCGAACGGCTTGAACCACTTTTTATGCGATTTGCTCACTAGCCTAATATTTCCTGTCTGGCACTGACGATTAACTTTGCAACATTAATGTCATGTTCGTTTTTGTCTGTGGCGCTCAATCCGATATTTTGACGAATTGTTGATGTGAGTGAAGCGGCGATTCTAATGTGATCGCAACCCTCTACTGCGAGTCGGAATATGTGAGGTACATAGCTATCGTATTCATCATCCCACTCAGCGTCTTCTTCGTAGACACCGATAGGATCCCAATTCTTCCAGAGAATTTTGGATATCCTATTCCAGAGTTCTTTTTCCTTTGAGCTCAATTTATTCTTCATGCTCGATTACGCATAACTATAAATAGACACCAACTGGTGCATAACTCCCTGGACGAGCGTGGTGTATAACATTCCTTTCCCTGTCTAGGCTGGGGCTTTCAGCGTTTTGATGAGCGTATAAGGGCGTTATACACCATAGCTGGACAGCCTTATTTGCTCGGTCAGGTACGGCAGTAATCGTGCTTGAGACACTACTCGATTCGTGCGGCATGCGTCTATTGCGAGTGGGTGGCGCTTTAGTCGTTTTCGCCGCTATCGCCGTCGTGCTCAAAGGGTAGCTGTTGAGGTTTAGGCGTTTCTATCGGTTCTGGTAGGGCGCGGCAATGTGTTTGCGCATACACATGACCAAGCACAGTAGAGCAGGGCATAGATTTCTTGCGGGGAGGCTGGATTTTCGTCCGTACAGGATATTCACAGCAGGAAAATTCTTCCCCGCGCCTGCCAAAGCCTTGCCAAGACTGAATAGACTATCCCCCGCCCACCTGTGCCATGTCTCTGGCCACCGCGAACAAGGAATCCGCCTCCATGGCCTCCTCAGATAAGCAGCAAAAACGTGCCCAGCGGGCCAAAGCCAAGGCCAAGCAGAACCGAGCGGGCAGGGCCAAGGTGAATGTTGTGCATCCGGTGCTGGCCAATCCACTGATCAATGAGCCGTTCGATGATGTGGCCATCGACCTGAGCACCTTCGATTTCAAGGACATTGAGGAGAACGGGTTTGACCCGGCGGATTTCGAGGATCTATTCGAGATGATGAAGTTCGGCGAGGGCATCAGCCTGTTGGCGATGTGTGTGGTGTTCTTGCAGTACCCGGTGCTGGAGTTGGTGGTGGCGGAGGAAGCAGAAGAGGCCGCCACCGACTTTATGATGGGCCTGCTGATCACCTATCGCGGCATTTACCACGATGAAGACACGGCCGTGTAGTGGATCGGCGGCGATGCCTTTCAGCAGGCCTATACCGAAGCCTCGATAGTGCTACAGAAGAAGCACGCGCGCAGTACCTCTGGGGCCCGTGCATAAAGACGGGCAGGGCGACCATTGAGTTGTTTTGAATGGCTGGCGTGTTGATGTGCCGATTGGGATTCTGTGGGTGTGGGAGGGGCCGGGCGGTGCTCCGCTTTAGCCGCGATGTTTGCGGCGCCCTCAAGGTCTATCGCGAATAAATTCGCTCCTACAAAAAGCGGCTAGAGATTCGCGTTGCGACACTCGGCGTTCCTAAGCGTGCTCAGTCTTCGGCGGTCGCTAACTGTTCCAGAATTCGGCTGAAGTTCTCGACGCCCTGGGCGCCGCTCACCAGATGGCGGTGGTTGAAGATGATTGCGGGCACGCTGCGTATGCCTCGGCTGACCCAGGTGTGCTCGGCCGCGCGCACCTCGTCGGCGAAGCGTTGGTCGGCAAGCACGGCTAATGCTTCGGTGCGGTCCAGGCCGATCTCGGCGGCTACGTCTGCCAGTACGGCGTTGTCAGAGAGGTTCTGCCGGTGGGTGAAGTGGGCAACAAACAACGCCTGTTTCAGGTCGTGCATGCGGCCTTGCTGATCGGCCCAGTGCAGCAGCTGGTGGACGTTGAAGGTGTTGTGCATACGCATGTCATCGGCGAAGTTGAATTCGAACCCAACGTCGTTGCCGGCCTGGACCAGGTGCCGGCGGTTTTCGTCTGACTGCGCTTTGCTTGCGCCGTATTTCTCGGCGATGTGCTCGCGCAGGTTCTGGCCCTCGGCAGGCATGTCGGGGTTCAGCTCAAACGGGTGCCAGTGCACTTCGTAGTCCGTGCCGCTGGCTTGCAGGGCCTGCGCCAATTGCAGGTAACCCACCACGCACCAGGGGCAGACCACGTCAGAGACGATGTCGATATGCAGTTTTTTGGCGCTGAGGGTGGCCATGGCGGGCTCCTTGTGAAGTGTATTCAATGGCTTGAGTGGCACCCGGCGACTTTGTCAGCCGCGTGGTGGATGGTATGCCTGGGGAGTCAGCACGGTAGCCTGGATTGCAGCGGGTGGAAATGCTGGGTGATTGCCAACACCTGGCGGCACCATCTGCTCCGTATTTTTCCGCTGAATCTGCCGCTGTTTCGGTATCAGGTGCCTGGGCATAGTGTGGCCACCGATAATAGCCGAGGCCGCCGATGTACCAATACGATGAATATGACCACGCGCTGGTGCGCGAGCGGGTGGCGCAATTTCGTGATCAGGTCGAGCGCCGTCTGCAGGATGAGCTGAGCGAGGAAGAGTTTCTGCCGCTGCGTCTGCAGAATGGCCTGTACCTGCAAAAGCATGCCTACATGCTGCGCGTGGCGATTCCCTATGGGACGTTGGCGGCGCGGCAGATGCGCGCGTTGGCGCATATCGCGCGGCACTACGACCGAGGTTATGGGCACTTCACCACGCGGCAGAATATTCAGTTCAACTGGATCGAGCTGGAGCAGGTGCCGGATATTCTCGAGCACCTGGCGGGTGTGGAAATGCACGCGATTCAGACGTCCGGCAACTGCGTGCGCAATATCACCACCGAGGCCTTTGCCGGGGTTGCGGCCGATGAGCTGCTGGACCCGCGCCCGCTGGCGGAAATTCTGCGTCAGTGGTCGACCATCAACCCGGAGTTTCTCTACCTGCCACGCAAGTTCAAGATCGCCCTGTGCGCCGCCGAGGAGGACCGCGCCGCGGTGATGATGCACGACATCGGCCTGTATCTGTACCGCGACGAGGCGGGCGAGTTGCTGCTGCGGGTGATGGTGGGTGGCGGTCTGGGACGCACGCCGATTCTTAGTCAGCAGATTCGTGAGGCGCTGCCCTGGCGCCACCTGTTGTCCTATGTCGAGGCGGTGTTGCGGGTGTACAACCGCCACGGCCGGCGTGACAACAAGTACAAGGCGCGCATCAAGATTCTGGTCAAGGCGCTGGGCATCGAGGCGTTCGCCCGTGAGGTCGAGGCCGAGTGGCAGCACATCAAGGACGGCCCAGCCGAACTGACCCAGGAGGAGTACCAGCGCGTGGCCGATGCGTTCGTCGCGCCGCCGTACGAGCAACTGTCTGAGCTCGACCTGGGTTTCGGCACGGCCTTGGCGCAGGACGCCGAATTTGCCCGCTGGGTGTCGCGCAATACCCTTGCACATAAGGTGCCCGGCTACAGCGCCGTGGTGCTGTCGACCAAACCGGGCATCAGTGCGCCACCGGGCGATGTCACCGCCGAGCAGATGGAAGCGCTGGCCGACCTGGCCGAGCGTTTTGGTTTTGCCGAGCTGCGCATCGCCCACGAGCAGAACATTGTGCTGCCCGACGTGCGCAAGGCGGATTTGCATGCGCTTTGGCAGGCCGCAGCTGAGGTGGGGCTGGCGACGCCAAATATCGGCCTGCTGACGGATGTGATTGCCTGCCCCGGCGGTGATTTCTGCGCCCTGGCCAACGCCAAATCGATCCCGATTGCCCAGGCGATTCAGCAGCGTTTCGATGATCTGGATTACCTGCATGACCTGGGCGATATCAGCCTGAATATCTCCGGCTGCATGAATGCCTGCGGCCATCACCACATTGGCAATATCGGCATTCTCGGCGTCGATAAGAACGGCAGTGAGTGGTACCAGGTGACCATCGGCGGCGCCCAGGGCAAGCACAGCGCGCTGGGCAAGGTGATCGGTCCGGCGTTCAGTGCGGCGCAGATCCCCGATGTAATCGATGGGCTGGTGCGCACCTTCACCGACTACCGCGAGGCCGAGGAACGTTTTGTCGATACCGTGCAGCGCATCGGCCTGGAGCCGTTCAAGGAAGAGGTCTATCGCAAGCCGCAGGTGCCAGCATGAACAATCTGATCCGACTGCTTGATGGCACGCCGAGTATTGTCTGCAACGACCCTTGGCAACTGCTGGGTGACGTCGCTGAACCCGCTGTGCAAGGGCCACAGATAGTGCCGTTGAATGTCTGGCTCGCGCGCCAGGATGAGGCTGTTTTGCGCGCCGAGCAGGCCAGTGCCGATGGGATCTGCCTGGCTCCGGATGATGAGGTGGAAAGCCTGCGGGCCTACCTGCCGGTTCTGCCGCTGATTGCCATCGCGTTTCCCAGCTTTCGTGATGGACGCGGTTATAGCCAGGCGTACCTGCTGCGCACACGCCTGGGTTGGACGGGAGAGTTGCGCGCGGTGGGTGATGTGCTGCGTGATCAGCTCAGCCATATGCGCCAGTGCGGGTTTGATGCGTTCGCCGTGCGCGAAGACAAGTCTGTCGAGGATGCACTCAAGGGCCTGGCCGGCATGAGTGTGGTATATGGTCGCTCGGCAATCGAGCCGCGACCGTTGTTTCGTCGGCGCGGGTAGGCGCGAATGTATTCGCGATTTTGCAGCCTATTCGCGTGTAACGGCTGGCTGCATCCCTTCGCGATTAATAGCTCACACAGAGGAGTGTTCTTATGGTGTTGAAAGGGCTGACCTGGCTGGTCCTGCTGCAGATTCTCGGCAGTCTCGTCAGTGAACTGTTGCTGCCCATGCTGCCCGGCAGCGTGATTGGTTTGCTGCTGTTGTTTGCCTATTTGCTGCTGCGTGGCCAGGTCAGTGAGCCGTTGAGCCAGGCGACCAGCACCTTGTTGCAGTACTTGCCGCTGCTGTTTGTCGTACCTGCGGCGGGGATCATGGTCGCCAGCGACGCGTTGCTCGCCGACCTGCCGGCGATCCTGGTTGCGTTGTGCCTGTCGTTGCTGGTCACGGTGCCCTTGTGCGGCTGGATGATGCAGCGCCTGGCCCGGCGTATCGAGCAGCGGGTGGAGGGCGGTCATGAGTGAAGGGATGTGGCTGACGGTAGGGCGCTTGGTGGTCGATCACCCGCTGTTTCCCGTGGGGCTGACGCTGGTGGCGTTCCAGTTTGCTCTGTGGCTGTACCGGCGCAGCGGCTGGCTGGTGTTGCAACCGGTGATGGTCTCCATGCTGATCGTGGTGGGGGTATTGCTGGCCTGCGGCATGGATTACGCCACCTACCGTGCGGGCGCGGCGCCTATCGCTTTTCTGCTGGGCCCGGTAACCATCGCTCTGGCGGTGCCCTTGTACAACAACATCAAGCGCATTCGCCAACTGGCCGCGCCAGTGCTGTTGACCGTGCTGGTCGGCGGCACCCTGACGGTTAGCCTGACGCTGGTGATTGCCCATGCCATGGGCGCCCAGCTGCCAGTATTGGCGAGCCTCTCGGGCAAGTCAGTGACCATGCCCATCGCCATGCTGGCTGCGGAGCAGCTCGGCGGGCTAGCCTCGTTGGCGGCGGTCTTCGTCATGCTCACCGGGGTCATAGGGACGGCATTGGGCCCCTGGTTATTGGGCCTGTTCAATGTCACCCACCCGGCGGCGCGCGGGCTGAGCTATGGCATCAATGCCCATGCCATCGGCACGGCGCGGGCATTGGAGGAAGGGTCTGAATGTGGCGCTTTTGCCGCCCTGGGCATGAGCCTGCTGGGGGTGATCAGCGCAGTGCTATTGCCGTTGCTGGCGGGCTGGGCGCTCGCCGGCCTGTGACCGCGCAGGCAGGGCGCCTGCGCGTTGGGCGGTAAAGGCTGTCACAGCTTGAAGAAGCTGACCTTCTCCGTCAGGCGCTGGGCCAGGGCTGCAAGCTCGCGGCTGGAGGAGGCTACTTGCTCGGAGCCGGCAGCGGTGCCCAGGGTCGCGTCGTGGATGCGGCTGATGTTCTGATTGACCGTTTCGGCCACCTGGCTTTGTTGCTCCGAGGCGCTGGCGATCTGCGCGTTCATGTCGTTGATGGCGGTGACCTCGGTGCGGATCTTGTTCAGCGCGGTTTCTGCCTGGTGGGTCTGCTCCACGGTCTGCTGGGCGAGTTGGCGGCTGCTACGCATCACCTCGGCTGCCTGGCCGACGCCCTCTTGCAGGGTGCCGATCATGCCGCGAATTTCCCGTGTCGAGTCCTGGGTGCGGGTCGCCAGCGAGCGCACTTCATCGGCCACCACGGCAAAACCGCGGCCGTGCTCGCCGGCGCGGGCAGCTTCGATGGCGGCGTTGAGCGCCAGCAGGTTGGTCTGGTCGGCGATGGCGGTGATCACCTCGATAATCTTCTCGATGTTCGCCGTGTCGCTGGACACCTGCTGCACCTGATTGGCGGCATCCTCCAGGGATTTCGCCAGCGTCTGCATGGCGCTGGCCGTTTCGCTGACGACCTGGTTGCCAGAAGCTACCTCGCCATGGGCGCTGCGCGTGGCCGAGGCGGCACTGGCCGCGTAGCCGGCGACTTCGCTGACGGTGGCTGCCATCTGGTGCACCGCTGCGGCCATTTGCTCGGCTTCGCTGGATTGCAGGCGAATCTGCTGGCTGTTGCTGCTTGAGGTGCTCAGCAATTGGTCGGCCGAACGGGCCAGTTCGGCGGCGGCCGAGCGGACCTGATTGATGGTCTCGGCAAGGTGCCCCGCCATGTCGCGCAGAGCGCCCATGACGCTGTCGGGGTGGCGGGTTTCGATACGCTGGCCCAGCTCGCCCTTGGCCAGGCGCTTGATCGCCTCGGCCACGGCCTGGGGTTCGGCGCCCAGGGTGCTGATCAACTGGCGAATGATCAGCACCGATATCAGGATGCTCAGCAGCATGGCGATACCGGTGGCCAGCAGAATCAGTAACTGGAAGCCGCCCGCTGTGCTGCGCACCTGGTCGAGGTCCTTGCCGATTACGTCTTCCTGGTAGTCGATAAAGGCATTGATCGCCTTCAGCCAGGCGCTGTAGCTGGGGGAAACCTGGGTCAGCAGAAAACGCTTGGTCGCCGCCGGGTCAGCGGCCTGGCGCAGGCGCAGCAGCTCTGCGGTAAGGGCCTGGGTGGCGGTTTCGATGCGTTTGATCTCGCCCAGCAGGCGTTGCTCGTCAGCACTTGCGCCCTGGCTGGCGAACAGCTGATCCATGTCGCGCGCTGCAGTCTGATAAAAGCCGTCCAGGCGTTTGATGTCGGCCAACTGGCTGCTCGGCTCGTCGACCAGCACCACATCGCGAATGGCGATGGCGCGGTCATGCACGCTGCCGCGGAAATTGATGGCGTTGCGCTGTTTCACGGTGGCGCCCGCACTGACTTCGCTCAGGGTGGTGTCAATAAAGCTGACGCGATTAATGCCGATCAGGCTGAGCAGGATCATCAACGAGAGGATCAGGCCGAAGCCGAGGCCCAGACGTTGAGCAATCGTGAGGTGTGCAGGCATGGTGCGTTGTCTCGCTGGGTTTTGCTGATACAGGATGCGCATAATGGGCGCGCCGAAGTTATGGCGCCAGCAAAATGTGATGGCAAAAAGATATCGCCCTGATAGGCAGCATTGAATTCGTCGGTTAGCCCGCGCAAGAGCCGCCTGGCCCGGGCAGTGCGGTATGATCGCGACACATTTGCAGCACGAAGATTGGCCATGCTGGTGATTTCCAACAGCGTTCACCTACCCGACAGCGAGATCGAACTGACCGCGATTCGCGCCCAGGGCGCGGGTGGGCAAAACGTCAACAAGGTATCGAGCGCCATGCACCTGCGCTTCGACAGCCAGGCTTCGAGCTTGCCGCCGTTCTACAAGGAGCGTCTGTTGGCCTTACGCGACAGCCGCATCACCGCCGAAGGCGTGGTGATCATCAAGGCGCAGCAATACCGTACCCAAGAACAGAACCGCGCCGACGCCCTGGAGCGCCTGGCCGAGTTGATTCGCAGCGCCGGTAAAACCGAAAAAGCCCGTCGCCCGACTAAGCCGACCCTGGGCTCGAAAACCCGTCGCCTGGAGGGCAAGACCAAGCGCGGGGCGATCAAAGCGGGCAGGGGGCGGGTGGATTTTTGAGGTTATGGCCCCGTTGTCTGTTGCAGCCGCACGCAGGCCAGAACACAACGCCCGTAGGAGCGCCGCCCCGGCGCGAAGCTTTTGGGCTATCTGCTATACCGCTGAATGGCTGCTATTCGTCGCTGCGCTCGAACCAGGCTACCGCAGGCCATGCGATGGCTTACTTGCCTACCCTGGAGTGCGTGAATGAAAACGACCCTCGATGAATTGCTGGCCTTTGTCAGCGTGGTGGACAGTGCCTCCATCAGTGCTGCGGCTGAGCATTTGGCGCAGACCGCTTCCGGTGTCAGCCGGGCGCTTAGTCGCCTGGAAGAGAAACTCGACGTCACCTTGTTACGCCGTACCACGCGTCGCCTGGAGTTGACCGAGGAGGGGCGGGCTTTTCTGGCCCAGGCACGCAAGATTCTCGCTGCGGTGGAAGATGCCGAAGAACAGATGAAAGTGCGCCGGCAGAAGCCCGCCGGACGTTTACGGGTGAATGCCGCCGCGCCCTTTATGCTGCATGCGGTGGTGCCGCTGGTGGCGGGGTTTCGCGAGCGATACCCGGATATTCAACTGGAGCTGCACAGCAGCGACCAGATCATCGACCTGCTCGAGCAGCGCACCGACGTGGCCATCCGCATCGGCCCGCTGCGCGACTCTACCCTGCATGCGCGGCCGCTGGGCAGCAACGCCTTACGTGTGTTGGCCAGTCCGGCCTACCTCAAAGCCCATGGCACGCCACGCACAGTGGACGACCTCGGCCAACACAGCCTGCTGGGCTTTACCCAGCCCGAGCACCTCAACCAGTGGCCGCTGCGCCATGCTGGCGGTGACAGCCTGGCCATTGCTCCGGCGCTGACCGCGTCGAGTGGTGAAACCCTGCGCCAGTTAGCGTTACAGGGCGCGGGCATTGTCTGCCTGGCGGATTTTATGACCGCCGCCGACCGCACCCAGGGCGATCTGGTGCAGGTGCTGGTGCGCGACACCGTCGAGGTGCGCCAGCCAATCCATGCGGTGTACTACCGCAACACGGCGTTGGCTGCGCGCATCACCTGCTTTCTCGACTACCTGAGCGAGCACCTCGGCAGCGCCTAGTCAGACCGCATGCGCGCTGTGCAACTCGGTACGTGCCTGGCGCATCACCTGCACAGCGGCGCTGATCGCCAGGCTGGCCATGATGGTGGCGACCAGCAGGTCGGGCCAGGCGGTGCCAGTGCCGAATACACCAAAGGCCGCGAGCAGCACGGCGAGGTTGCCCAGGGCGTCATTGCGCGTGCACAGCCAGACGCTGCGCATATTGCTGTCGCCCTCGCGATAACCAAACAGCAGGACTGCCACCAGCACATTGGCAGCCAGTGCCAGGCTGCCGATCAGGCCCATGGTGATCGCTTCCGGCACCTCGCCCGACAGCGCCTGCCAGCCGGCCATCGCCAGCACGCCAATGCCGAACAGCAGCATGCACAGGGCCTTGAACAGCGAGGCGCGGGCGCGGCTGGCCAGGCCCATGCCGAGGACGAACAGGCTAATGCCGTAGTTGGCGGCATCACCGAGAAAATCCAGCGAGTCAGCCAGTAGCGACACGGAACCGGCCTTTACCCCACTGGCGATCTCGACGACGAACATGCCGAGATTGACCAGCAGGGCGATCCACAGGATGCGCCGATAACCTGCAGCAGGTGGACGTTGGCTTGGCGTGGGATGGCAGCAGTGAGCACTCATGGGGGCTTCTCCGTATTGATGACAAGGCGTACGCTAAACCCTGTAGTCACTACAGGGTCAAGCGATGAATCGAGCCTTTAACATCGGTCAGTTGAGCCGCGAGAGTGGCGTCAACCCGGAGACCATCCGTTTTTACGAGCGCAGCGGCCTGCTCGCCGCGCCACCGCGCAGTGCCGCGGGGTATCGCCAGTACGCCGAAGCCGACGTGCGCCGGTTGCGTTTTATCCGCCGCGGGCGTGAGTTGGGTTTCAGCCTGGAGGAAATCACCACGCTGCTGGCGCTGGATGCCCAACCCCATAGCCCTTGCGTCGAGGCCGACCGGCTGGTGCGTGAGCACCTGGCCGCGATCGAGGTACGCATCGCCGACCTGCAACGCATGCAGGTCGCCCTGAGCAAGCTGGCAACCTGTGACGCTGCCGAGGCCGAGCACTGTCGGCTGCTGGAGGCGTTGGATAACCGCGAATGCGCGTTGCACCCACCGGTTACGCTGGGGTAACCGCAGGTGTCAGGTGCGCCCAGCTAGATAACGGCTGTAGTCGGGAATGCGGCAGCTATGTGCCTGGTCGAGTAGCGGGCTGCCGATCAGGTAGTCGGCGCTGCTTTCGTTGCAGGCCAGGGGGATGTTCCAGACCGCGGCGACCCTGAGCAGGGCCTTGATGTCCGGGTCGTGGGGCTGTTGCTCGAAGGGATCCCAGAAGAACACCAGCAGGTCGATGCGTCGTTCGGCGATGCGCGCACCAATCTGCTGGTCACCGCCCAGGGGGCCGCTGATCATGCACTCCACCGGCAGGCCCAGGTGCTTGGCCAGCAGCACCCCGGTGGTGCCGGTGGCGATCAGTTCGTGGTGCGCCAGGCGTTCGCGCTGGCGCAGGCTCCAGTCGAGCAGGAAGGTTTTGCAGTGGTCGTGGGCGATCAGCGCGATGCGCTTGCGCGCCGGCATCTGGCCCTCGGTAAAGCTGATCCGGCTCATAGGCGTGGCTCGCGCGGAGTGCTGTTACTCGGGCGCATTGCACAGCGCCAGGCAGGTGTCGAGCATGCGGTTGGAGAAGCCCCATTCGTTGTCATACCAGGCCATGACCTTGAGTAGCTTGCCGCTGGTCTTGGTGTGGTTGGCATCGAAAATCGACGACAACGGATTGTGGTTGAAGTCGCAGGACACCAGCGGCAGGCTGTTGTAGCCGAGCACCGGCGATTGCTCACTGGCCTCCTTAAGCAGCGCGTTGACCGTCTCGGCGCTGGCTTCGCGCTGTACCTGCAGGGTCAGGTCGACCAGCGACACATTGATCACTGGTACACGTACGGCCATGCCGGTGAGTTTGCCGGCCAGTTCGGGCAGCACCAGGCCGACCGCTTCGGCGGCGCCGGTCTTGGTCGGAATCATCGACTGGGTGGCCGAGCGCGCACGGAACGGGTCGCTGTGGTAGACGTCGGAAAGATTCTGGTCGTTGGTGTAGGCGTGGATGGTGGTCATCAGACCGCTCTCGATGCCCAGCTCACGCTGAAGCACCTGGGCCACCGGGGCCAGGCAGTTTGTGGTGCAGGAGGCATTGGAGATGATCTGATGATGGGCGCGCAGGCTGTCGTGGTTGACGCCGTAGACGATGGTCGCGTCGGCGCCTTTGGCTGGTGCCGAGATAATCACCTTGCGCGCGCCAGCACTCAGATGAGCTGCGGCTTTGTCGCGCTCGGTGAACAGCCCGGTGCACTCGAAGACGACGTCGATTTGCAGGTCTTTCCAGGGCAGCTCGGCGGGGTTGCGTATGGCGCTCACGGCGATACGGTCGCCATTGATGGTCAGGCTGTCGGCATCGGCCTCGACCTGGCCGTCAAAAATCCCGTGTACGCTGTCGTATTTGAGCAGGTGCGCGTTGATCGCGCTGTCGCCGAGGTCGTTGATCGCCACGACCTGCAACTGTTGACGGTAGGTCCCGGTGTACAGCGCGCGCAAAGTATTGCGGCCGATACGTCCGAAACCATTGATGGCAATTCGCAGAGTCATAGGTGAGGACCGTTTAATTTGTTGTTGGAATTACAAGATTATTAGCCTAGCTGTAGAAATCAAGCCTTTTGCGTGGCAGTATTTTTGTATTAAGTACAAAATATTGCTGTCCGCCAGCCTGGAGTCAATGTCATGCACCCCCGCATTCTTGAGGTAACCGACCGTCTGATCGCGCGCAGCCGCGCCACCCGTGAGCGCTACCTGGCGCAAATGGCCGCAGCGGCCAGCGACGGGCCGCACCGCGGCAGCCTGCAATGCGCCAACTTCGCCCATGGCGTGGCGGGCTGCGGTTCGGCCACCGACAAGCAGCGCCTGCGACTGATGGACCAGGCCAACGTGGCCATCGTTTCGGCTTATAACGACATGCTGTCGGCGCACCAGCCTTACGAGCATTTTCCGGAGCAGATCAAGCAGGCCCTGCGCGATATCGGCTCGGTCGGCCAGTTCGCCGGCGGTGTGCCGGCCATGTGCGACGGCGTGACCCAGGGCGAGCCGGGCATGGAACTGAGTCTGGCGAGCCGCGAGGTAATCGCCATGTCCACTGCGGTAGCGCTGTCGCACAATATGTTCGACGCCGCGTTGCTGCTGGGGATCTGCGACAAGATCGTGCCGGGGTTGATGATTGGCGCCTTGCGCTTTGGACACCTGCCGATGATCTTCGTGCCTGGTGGGCCGATGCCTTCGGGCATCCCCAACAAGCAGAAGGCCGAAGTGCGTCAGCGCTATGCTGAGGGCAAAGCCAGCCGCGAGGAGCTGCTGGAGTCGGAAATGCAGTCCTACCATAGCCCGGGTACCTGCACCTTCTACGGCACCGCCAACACCAACCAGGTGGTGATGGAGATCATGGGCCTGCACTTGCCGGGCTCCTCTTTCGTCAACCCTTACACACCGCTGCGTGATGCCCTGACCCGTGAGGCGGCGCAGCAGGTCACCCGGCTGACCCAGCAAAGTGGCAACTACATCCCCCTGTGCCAGGTGATCGACGAGAAGGCCATCGTCAACTCCGTGGTCGCGCTCAACGCCACCGGCGGCTCGACCAACCACACCCTGCACATCCCCGCATTCGCTCGCGCGGCCGGGATTCTGCTGACCTGGGAAGACATGGCCGACCTGTCGACCGTCACCCCGACCCTGGCCAAGGTCTACCCCAATGGCCAGGCCGACGTGAATCACTTCCATGCCAGCGGCGGCGTGCCCTTTATGGTGCGTACCCTGCTTGAGGCCGGTTTGCTGCACGAGGACGTCAACACCGTGATGGGCAAGGGCCTGTCGCGCTACACCCGCGAGCCATTCCTTGAGGACGGCGTGCTGACCTGGCGCGAAGGGCCGCAGGCGAGTCTGGACAGCAATATTTTGCGCAGCGCCGCGCAGCCGTTCTCGGCTGAGGGTGGCCTGCGGGCGATGGCCGGCAATCTTGGTCGCGGGGTGATCAAGGTCTCGGCGGTGGCGCCAGAGCATCAGGTGATCGAGGCGCCGGCACGGGTGTTCGAGGATCAGGCGGCGCTGGCCGATGCCTTCAAGGCTGGCGAGCTGGAACGCGACTTCGTCGCCGTGGTGCGTTTCCAGGGGCCGAAAGCCAATGGCATGCCCGAGCTGCACAAGCTGACGCCTTACCTGGGCGTGCTGCAGGACCGCGGCTACAAGGTCGCCCTGGTCACCGACGGGCGCATGTCCGGCGCCTCAGGCAAGGTTGCTGCGGCGATCCATGTCAGCCCGGAAGCCTGGGACGGCGGGCCGTTGGCGCGGGTGCAGGATGGCGATGTGGTGCGCGTTGACGGCGCCGCTGGCACCCTGACGGTGCTGGTGGATGACGCCACCTGGGCGGCACGCACGCCGGCCCCGCGTCCTGTGGGCACTGGGATTGGTTGTGGTCGCGAGCTGTTCGGCTTTATGCGTGCAGCGTTCAGCCCGGCGGAGCAGGGCGCGAGCGTATTCAGTGCGGAGCTGGAGTCGCTGACGTGACGCGCGCGCTGGTCGGTGATATTGGCGGCACCAACGCACGCTTTGCCCTCTGGCAGGACAACGATCTGGTCTCGGTACAGGTCCTGGCCACCGCAGATTACCCTGGCCCGGAACAGGCGATCATGGCGTATCTGGCCAGCCTCGACCTGGCGGCAGGGGCCATCGATGCGGTGTGCCTGGCCTGTGCGGGGCCTGTGGGCGGCGACCTGTTTCGCTTCACCAACAATCACTGGCAGATCAGCCGTCGCGCGTTCTGCGAGACGCTGCAGGTGCGTGAGCTGCTGCTGATCAATGACTTTTCCGCCATGGCGCTGGGCATGACCCGCCTGGCGCCGGAGGACTGCCTGCAGGTCTGCGCGGGTGAGGGCGAGGCTGATCGCCCATGCGTGGTTGTCGGCCCTGGTACGGGTTTGGGCGTGGGCACCCTGTTGCCCCTCGCCTCGGGACACTGGCAGGCCTTGCCGGGGGAGGGTGGGCATGTCGACCTGCCCATCGGCACGGCCCATGAAGCCGCGCTCTGGCTGCAGCTGGAACAGCAACTGGGCCATGTGCGTGCCGAGGATGTGCTCAGTGGCAGCGGCCTGGTCAATCTGCACCGCGCGCTCTGTGCCCTCGAGGGCCAGGCACCGCGCTGGCAATCGCCGGCCGAAGTCACCACAGCCGCCCTGGCCGGCGACGCCCAGGGGCTGGCGGTGCTGGAGCAGTTCTGCCGCTGGCTGGGGCGCGTGGCGGGTAACAACGTGCTGACCCTCGGCGGGCGTGGCGGGGTGTATCTGGTCGGTGGTGTGCTGCCGCGGGTGGCCCCATTGTTGCTGGCCAGTGGCTTTGCCGAGGCCTTCCGTGACAAAGGCTGCATGAGCGATTACCTTGCCGGCATTCCGGTGTGGCTGGTGACGGCCGATTACCCGGGCCTGTTCGGTGCCGGTGTGGCGTTGCAGCAGGCGCGTTCGTAGCGCTTGCTCGTCGCGGCTAAAGCCCCTCCCACAATATGAGCCCTTGTGCGGGAGGGGTTTAGCCGCGAGGTTTTGCTAGATAAATCGAGATAACAACAAGGACGGCGGACAATGAGCCAGCCCGGTAAATCCATCCTCTTGGTTGATGATGACCAGGAGATTCGTGAACTGCTCGATACCTACCTTAGCCGCGCTGGTTTTCAGGTACGCGCGACTGCAGACGGTGCGGGCTTTCGCCAGCGCCTGTGCGCCGAGCAGGCCGACCTGGTGATCCTCGATGTGATGTTGCCCGACGAAGACGGCTTCAGCCTCTGCCGTTGGGTGCGCGAGCATCAGCGTTTCGCCCAGGTGCCAATCATCATGCTCACCGCCAGCTCCGATGAAGCCGACCGGGTGATCGGTCTGGAACTGGGCGCCGATGACTACCTCGGCAAACCCTTCAGCCCGCGCGAGTTGCTGGCACGAATCAAGGCGCTGCTGCGCCGCGCGCATTTCACCCAGGAGCGGGGCGGCGAGGTGCTGGCCTTTGATGACTGGCGCCTGGATATGGTCAGCCACCGGCTGTTCCACCGCGACGGAGAAGAGGTGATTTTGTCCGGCGCGGACTTCGCCTTACTCAAGCTGTTTCTCGATCACCCACAAGAGATTCTTGACCGCGACACCATCGGCAACGCCACCCGTGGTCGTGAGGTGATGCCGCTGGAGCGCATCGTCGATATGGCGGTCAGCCGTCTGCGGCAACGTCTGCGCGACACGGAAAAACCGGCCCGGCTGATTCGTACCGTGCGTGGCAGCGGCTATCAGCTGGCGGCGGCGGTGACCCCGTATAGCCATGGGTAAGACAAGCGCTGGCCCTATGACGTTCTCTGGCTATGCCGTTTTTTGCAGCCTCGACTCCGCCTGTGTAGGAGCGAATTTATTCGCGATTGTGCCGCGAATTTCGCGAATAAATTCGCGCCTACAGTCGGGATGTGTTCGGGGGCGCGGCGATGAATAGCCTGCGTAAATGGTTGCCGGTGCCACGCTCGTTGCTTGGGCGCATGTTGCTGCTGACTTTGCTGGTGGTG
This sequence comes from Gammaproteobacteria bacterium, assembly GCA_018826895.1. Classification (GTDB taxonomy): domain Bacteria; phylum Pseudomonadota; class Gammaproteobacteria; order Pseudomonadales; family Pseudomonadaceae; genus Aquipseudomonas. Next base: position 33,910 of record JAHJYA010000029.1, on the reverse strand, counting down.
CTGTTGGCCCAGGGCTTGTCGAGCCTGATCTGGGTGTCGCAACTGCGCGCCAGCCAGATGGAGGGCCTGCTGACCAGCTCGCGCAGCCTGGCCCAGTCGATGGCCGCCAGCGTCAGTTATTTCCGCTCGCTGCCTTTGGGCTATCGCCCGCTGGTGCTCGACCAGTTACGCAACATGGGCGGCACGCGGTTTTTCGTGTCACTCAACGACAAGCCCTTGGTTATGCAGGTGCTCCCCGAAACACCGCGCAAGCGCGCGGTGCTTGAGGCGGTCGATGCGACCCTGCGCGAGCGTCTGGGTAACCAGCTCGACCTCTCGGTGCAGTTCGTCAGCCCGGATGACCTGCGCATCTTCAACAGCGCGCTGAAGCTCGATGAGCTGCCGCGCTCCTGGGCGCATTACGCCCTGAGTCTGGAGCCGCTCAACCCGCCGGTGCTGGTCACGCAGATCCAGATTGCCGAGGGCGAGTGGCTGTACCTGGCCTCCTTGCTGCCCGAGCCTTATGCCGGTCTGGAGCAGCAGGGGCTGCCGGCGCAACAGCTGTGGTTCATCATCCTCACCAGCAGTTTTCTGCTGCTGTTTATCGGCATTCTGGTGCACTGGCAGAGCCGCCCGCTCAAGCGCCTGGCCCGGGCGGCGCGGGAAATGTCCCTGGGCAGCGAGGTCGAGCCGCTGGCCGAAGCCGGCGGCAGCGAAGTGGTGGAGGTGAGCCGCGCGTTCAACAATATGCGCGAGCGCATCGGCCGCTATCTCAAGGAGCGCAGCCAGCTGTTCAGCGCCATTTCCCATGACCTGCGCACGCCCATCACGCGCTTGCGACTGCGCGTCGAGCTGCTAGAGGACGAAGCTGTACAGGCCAAGTTCGGCCGCGATCTCGACGAGCTGGAGATGCTGGTCAAGGGCGCGCTGCAGTGCGTCAAGGACACCGACATCCACGAAAATATCGAGGCGGTGGACCTTAATCAGTTACTCAATTGCGTGATCGAGCCTTACCTGGCGCCCCAGGGCAATGGCCAGGTGACCTTGGCCGGCGAGGCGCAGGCGAGCTATGCGGGCAAGCCCCTGGCGCTCAAGCGCTGCATCGGCAACCTGGTGGACAACGCGCTGAAGTATGGCGAGCGCGCGCACCTGCATATTGAGGACGACGAGCAAGCCTTCGTGCTGCACGTTGACGACGAAGGGCCGGGGGTGCCCGAACAGCGCCTGGAACAGGTGTTCGAGCCGCATTTTCGCCTGGCGGCGCAGCAGCAGGGCTACGGCCTTGGCTTGGGCATCGCGCGCAATATCGCCCACAGCCATGGCGGTGAAGTGACGCTGCGCAACCTGCGTGAAGGCGGGCTGCGGGTGACCCTGTGGCTGCCGCGGTTTGCCGAGTGAAGGGTCGTATTCATGCGCGCTGCGCTTATGTAACCAGCCTGTGACCTTTGCGCATCCCTTCGTTACCCGGCGCTGCCGTATCCCTGTTTAGACTCGATTCCAGAGCAAGCACTCGACTTGCCCGCGAATAACAACAAGAAAGGACCCACAGATGAACGCGATCACTCGCCTGGCCACTGCTGTTTCCCTGGCTTCACTGCTGCCGCTGGCTGCCCATGCCGGCGAAGTTGAAGTCCTGCACTGGTGGACCTCCGGCGGCGAAAAACGCGCCGCCGATACCCTGCAAAAACTCGTCGAAGAAAAAGGCCATACCTGGAAAGACTTCGCCGTCGCCGGTGGCGGTGGTGAGGCGGCCATGACCGTGCTCAAGACCCGCGCCGTATCCGGCAACCCGCCCGCTGCCGCGCAGATCAAGGGGCCGGATATTCAGGAGTGGGGCGAGTTGGGCCTGCTGACCGACCTCAATGATGTCGCCACCGAGCAGAAGTGGGACAGCCTGCTGCCCAAGCAAGTGGCCGACGTGATGAAGTACGACGGTGACTACGTTGCGGTGCCGATCAACGTGCACCGGGTCAACTGGCTGTGGATCAACCCCGAGGTATTTGCCAAAGCCGGGGCTACGCCGCCGACCACCCTCGACGAATTTTTCGCCGCCGCCGACAAGCTCAAGGCCGCCGGCTTTATCGCCATCGCCCATGGCGGCCAGCCCTGGCAGGACGGCACCGTGTTCGAGGACCTGGCGTTCAGCATTCTGGGTGCGGACGGCTACCGCAAGGCGTTTGTCGAGCAAGATAAGGCGACCCTGACCGGGGCCAAGATGACCGAAGTCTTTGCGGCCTTGCAGAAACTGCGCGGCTATATCGATGCCGATGCCGCCGGGCGCGACTGGAACACCGCTGCAGGGCTGGTCATCAACGGCAAGGCCGGTATGCAGATCATGGGCGACTGGGCCAAGAGCGAATGGACCGCCGCCGGCAAGGTTGCCGGGCAGGATTACCAGTGCCTGCCGTTCCCCGGCAGCCAGGGCAGCTTTGCCTACAACATCGACTCCCTGGCGATGTTCAAGTTGAGCAATGCCGATAACCGCAAGGCTCAGGAAGACCTGGCGCGGACCATCATGGAACCGGAGTTCCAGCAGTTCTTCAACCAGAACAAGGGCTCCATTCCGGTCCGCCTGGACCAGGATATGAGCACCTTCGACGCTTGCGCCCAGGCCTCGATGAAGGACTTCAAGGAAGCGGCCGCCAGCGGTGGTCTGCAACCGAGCCTGGCCCACGGCATGGCCGCTTCCAGCTATGTGCAGGGTGCGGTGTTCGACGTGGTCACCAACTTCTTCAACGACCCCAAGGCCGACCCGGCCCGCGCCGCCCAGCAACTGGCCGCCGCGATCGAAGCCGTGCAGTAAGCACCCGGGCCGCTTAGCGGCCCCACACCCGAACGTCGCTTGCCGGTGCAGCCCCAGGGCTGCACCTGGGATGCGTTCGTGCCGGTTTTTTACCGGCAGAGATGGACCACGTAACGGAGTCATCCATGAGTTCAATTGCCGTATTGAGTAAAGCCTCACCGCTCGATGCCTTGCAGCGCTGGCTGCCCAAGCTGGTGTTGGCGCCGAGCATGCTGATCGTGCTGGTCGGCTTCTATGGCTATATCGCCTGGACCTTCGTGTTGTCGTTCACCAGCTCGCGCTTTATGCCGAACTACTCCTGGGTCGGCCTGCAGCAATACGCACGCTTGCTGGACAACGACCGCTGGTGGGTGGCGAGCAAGAACCTGATGGTCTTCGGCGGGCTGTTTATCGGCATCAGCCTGCTGGTCGGCGTGTTGCTGGCGGTGCTGCTCGATCAGCGCATTCGCCGCGAGGGTTTTATCCGCACCATCTTCCTGTACCCCATGGCGCTGTCGATGATCGTCACCGGCACCGCCTGGAAATGGCTGCTCAACCCCGGCCTGGGCATCGACAAGATGCTCCGCGACTGGGGTTGGGAAGGCTTTCGCTTCGACTGGCTGGTGGACCCCGAGCGGGTCATCTACTGCCTGGTGATCGCCGCCGTCTGGCAAGCCTCGGGCTTTGTCATGGCGCTGTTTCTCGCCGGCTTGCGCGGGGTCGACTCCTCGATCATCCGCGCCGCCCAGGTCGACGGGGCGAGCCTGCCGAATATCTACCTGCGGATCATCCTGCCGAGCCTGGGGCCGGTGTTTTTCAGCGCCCTGATGATTCTTGCGCACATCGCCATCAAGAGCTTCGACCTGGTCGCCTCGATGACCGCCGGTGGCCCCGGCTACGCCTCGGACCTGCCGGCGATGTTCATGTATGCCCACACCTTTACCCGCGGCCAGATGGGCCTGGGTGCGGCCAGCGCGATCCTGATGCTTGGCGCCGTGCTGGCGATTCTGGTGCCGTATCTGTACTCCGAACTGCGAGGTAAGCGTCATGCCTAAGCGCGCGTTGAGCCTGAGCCGCCTGGCCATTTACGCCACCTTGCTGGCGGCCTGTGCGGTGTACCTGATCCCGCTGCTGATCATGCTCTTGACCAGCTTCAAGACCCCGGACGACATCCGCACCGGCAACCTGCTGTCGTGGCCGGAGCTGTTTACCGCGATTGGCTGGATCAAGGCCTGGGACAGTGTTGGCGGTTACTTCTGGAACTCGGTGAAGATCACCATTCCGGCGGTGCTGATCTCCACGCTGCTCGGCGCGCTGAACGGCTACGTGCTGGCCATGTGGCGCTTTCGCGGCTCGCAGCTGTTCTTCGGCCTGCTGCTGTTCGGCTGCTTCCTGCCGTTTCAGGTGGTGCTGCTGCCGGCATCCTTCACCCTCGGCCAGCTTGGCCTGGCCAACACCACCAGCGGTTTGGTGCTGGTGCATGTGGTGTATGGGCTGGCCTTTACCACGCTGTTTTTCCGTAACTACTACGTGAGTATTCCCGATGCCCTGGTGCGTGCTGCACGCCTGGATGGCGCCGGCTTCTTCACCATCTTCGGGCGGATTCTGCTGCCCATGTCGGTGCCGATCATCATGGTCTGCCTGATCTGGCAGTTCACCCAGATCTGGAACGACTTCCTCTTCGGCGTGGTGTTCGCCAGTGGCGACACCCAGCCGATCACCGTGGCGCTGAACAACCTGGTCAACACCAGCACCGGGGCCAAGGAATACAACGTCGATATGGCCGCGGCGATGATCGCCGGGCTGCCCACCCTGCTGGTGTACATCCTGGCCGGCAAATACTTCCTGCGCGGCCTCACGGCCGGCGCCGTCAAAGGTTGAGGTAATCACCATGGCCACCCTCGAACTGCGCAACGTCAACAAACGCTATGGCTCCGGCCTGGCGGACACCCTCAAGGACATCGAACTGTCGATTGACGACGGTGAATTCCTGATTCTGGTCGGCCCCTCCGGTTGCGGTAAATCGACCCTGATGAACTGCATCGCCGGCCTGGAAGACATCACCGGTGGCGCGATTCTGGTCGACGGTGCCGATATCAGCGGCATGAGCCCCAAGGACCGCGATATCGCCATGGTCTTTCAGTCCTATGCGCTGTACCCGACCATGAACGTGCGCGACAACATCGCCTTCGGCCTGAAGATGCGCAAGATGGCCCCGGCGGCCATCGACGATGAAGTGGCGCGGGTTGCCAAGCTGCTGCAGATCGAACACCTGCTCGGGCGCAAACCCGGCCAACTCTCCGGTGGCCAGCAGCAGCGCGTGGCCATGGGCCGGGCGTTGGCGCGGCGGCCAAAGATCTACCTGTTCGACGAACCGCTGTCGAACCTCGACGCCAAGCTGCGCGTGGAGATGCGTACCGAAATCAAGCTGATGCACCAGCGCCTGAAGACCACCACGGTGTATGTCACCCACGACCAGATCGAAGCCATGACCCTGGGCGACAAGGTGGCGGTGATGAAGGACGGGGTGATCCAGCAGTTCGGTACCCCGCAACAGATCTACAACGAGCCGGCCAACCTGTTCGTGGCGAGCTTTATCGGCTCGCCGCCGATGAACTTCATCCCGCTGCGCCTGCAGCGCCGCGACGGCCAGGTGTGGGGCCTGCTCGACTCCGCCGTCGGAGTTGCCGGTTCGGCGCACTGCGAGCTGCCGCTAGGCGCGCTGGAGGCCGGCATGGAAAACCGCGAGGTGATCCTCGGTGTGCGCCCCGAGCAGATTCTGTTGGGCGCCGTAGATGGGCAGCCGTCGATCCGCGCCGAGGTGGAAGTCACCGAGCCGACCGGGCCGGACACGCTGGTGTTCGTCAGCCTCAATCAGACCAAGGTCTGCTGCCGTATGACCCCCGATGCGGCGCCGCAGATCGGCGAGAGCCTGGTCCTGCGCTTCGATCCCGACAAGGCCCTGCTGTTCGACGCGCAAAGCGGGGAGCGGCTGGGGCTGCTGGGAAAGACCAGCGCCGCTGAGCGCGCGTCCACCGTGACGCCGTTCAGAGTGCGCTGACACCGCGGCCCGGCCGCCGCCTGCCGTTTCGCGGCGTATCGGGCCAGCTATCCAAGGCAATACAACAATAAAAACCAGTGGAGTGGCTATGAAAACGAAGAACAGTGGGTGGTTGCTGCCGTGTGTGTTGATGGCGCTGCCGGGACTCTCGTACGGCGTGGAGTTGGGCACAGGTACCGAGTTCACCGGTTACGTGCGCAGCGGTGTCGGTGGCTCGGTGGAGGGGGGCACCCAGTCGTGCTTCCAACTGCCTGGTGCGCAATCCAAGTACCGCCTGGGTAACGAATGCGAGCAGTACATCGAGCTGGACCTGCGCCACGATCTGGCGACCCTGGACGATGGCTCTGTGCTGAGCGTGGAGGGCATGGCCCAGCTGTACAACGAGTACGGCCACACGCCGAAATTTACTGGCGATTATGGCTTTGCGCGGATGAACCAGATGTATGCCGAGTGGAGCAAGGTGCCGGCGCTCAACGGTGGCTCGCTATGGGCCGGGCGGCGCTTCTACAAGCGCAACGACATCCATATCAGCGACTTCTACTACTGGAACCAGAGCGCCACAGGTGCCGGTATCGAGGACTTCGAGCTGGGCGGACTGAAGTACAGCTACGCCTTCTCGCGCAAGGACAACTACGACCAGGATGCCTATATCAACCGCCACGACTTCAACGTTGCAGGTTTCCAGGTCAATCCCGGTGGTGAGTTGGAGCTGGGTCTGAGCTATATCGACAAACCCGACAGCCGAGACGCCAATAGCGGCTGGGCGGTAACCGCGCAGCACAAGCAGGCGGACTTCCTCGGTGGTGGCAACACCTTCGCCCTGCAATACGGCAAAGGGCCAGGTACCGGGCTGGGCTACACCGGCGACGTAGGCCTGGATCGCGACAACACGAGCTATCGCCTGGTGGAGTTCTTCGATTTCCAGGCCACGCCGCGTATTGGCGGGCAATTGCAGCTGGTCTATCAGAAAGACAAGCGGCCTGAAGGTGACGACCAGAACTGGCTGTCTGTCGGTGGTCGCGCCAGCTATGCCTTTACCGAGCAGTTCAAGCTGGTCGGCGAGCTGGGCCGTGATCAGGTCGAGGCCAGTGACGGTACTCGTAAACTGACCAAATTCACCATTGCACCGACATGGTCACCGGCCGGTCCGGGCTTCTGGGAGCGTCCGGAATTCCGTCTGTATTACACCTATGCCAGCTGGAACCAGGCCGCACAACGTGCTGCCAGTGAGCTGGTGGCCGGCAGCGCGCTGTCCGATACCGGTGCCTTCGGCAATGCGCGGCACGGCTCCAACTTTGGTGCGCAGGTCGAGTATTGGTGGAAATAACGCCTGAGCGGTGACCGCTACTAGGCTCGTGTCACGGATCAAGTGACGATAAATGCCAGGCTGCGTGGGAGGGGCTTTAGCCGCGACGCTTTGAGCGCTCTCAAAGATTATCGCGAATAAAGACTAGGCGCCCCCTTCGCTCCTACAGATAACGACCAATCATTTGTGTCGTGAGACTAGGGTAGCGGTTTCAGTTGGGTTCTTCGTCAGCCGGGTAGCGGCTGGCGACCAGACTTTCCTTGATCTTGCGCAGGTGTGGCTGGAAATCCACGCCGCGGCGCAGGGTCACGCCGGTGGCCAGCACGTCGAGCACGGTGAGCTGGATGATGCGTGAGGTCATCGGCATATAGATGTCGGTATCTTCGGGCAGCGGAATGTTCAGGCTTAGGGTGCTGACTTGCGCCAGGGGCGAATCTTCGGCAGTCAGGCCAAGTACCGAGGCGCCGTTTTGCCGGGCAAGCCGTGCGACATCCACCAACTCGCGGGTGCGGCCGGTGTAGGAGATGATCACGAACAGGTCGCCGGTATGGGCCACCGAAGCGATCATGCGCTGCATCAGCACATCGGCATGGGCGGAAACTGCCAGGTTGAAACGGAAGAACTTGTGCTGAGCGTCGAGGGCCACCGGGGCGGACGCGCCCAGGCCGAAGAAGTGGATCTGCCGGGCCTGGATCAGCAGGTCGACAGCGCGGCTGATCAGCTGCGGATCGAGGGCCTGACAGGCACTGTCGAGCGAGGCAATGGCACTGCCAAAGATCTTGCGTGTGTAAGCCTCGGGGCCATCGTCGGCCTCGACGGCGCGGCTGACATAGGCCGCGCCGCTGGCCAGGCTTTGCGCCAGTTGCATCTTCAGCTCCGGATAACCGGTTACGCCGAAGGAGCGGCAGAAACGGTTGACCGTTGGCTCGCTGACCAGCGCGGCCTGGGCCAAGGCGGCAATGCTTAGGCGGGTGGCTTGCTGCGGGTTGCGCAGGATCACCTCTGCCACTTTGCGCTCGGCCTTGTTCAGGCTGTCGAGACGGCCCTGGATCTGCTCCAGCAGATTGCGCACTCGATCCATGGGAATTCCTTGAGTAGGGTAAAGAAAGGCCGGCCTATCGTACTGAGGGACCCGGTTGTCGACCACTGGAATATGGGATGCATGAATATGTTGTTTTAATTACAACATATAGCCTTGATTAATCCGGGTTAACCCGGTATTTCTAATGCAACTTGATAAAAGAACGTACATCATGCCGTGCATAACTGTTGATTCCTGCACCTTTACCCTGTTTGGCGCCCTGGGCGATCTGGCACTGCGCAAGCTGTTTCCGGCGCTTTATCAGCTCGACCGCGCCGGTTTGCTGCATGACGACACTCGGGTGCTGGCCCTGGCCCGTGAAGTGGGCGATACCGCGCACCATCTGGGCACCATCGAGTCGCATCTGCGCCGCTATGTCCCGGCGCACGAAGTCGAGCAGCAGGTGCTGATGCGCTTTATGGCGCGGCTGGATTACCTGACCATGGATTTTCGCGAGGTCGCTGACTATGCGCCCCTGGCCGAACGCGTCGGCCAGGCCGAACGCGTGGTGGCGTACTTCGCCACGCCGGCGTCGGTATATGGCGACATCTGCGCCAACCTGGCGGCCGTTGGCCTGGCTGAGCGTGCGCTGGCGGTGCTGGAAAAGCCCATTGGTCATGACCTGGAATCCTCGCGGGCGGTCAATGATGCCGTCGCTCAGTATTTCCCCGAGTCGCGGGTCTATCGGATCGATCACTACCTGGGCAAGGAGACGGTGCAAAACCTCATCGCCCTGCGCTTTGCCAACAGTTTGTTCGAGACTCAGTGGAACCAGAACCACATCTCTCACGTGGAAATCACCGTGGCCGAGAAGGTTGGCATCGAAGGGCGCTGGGGCTATTTCGACCAGGCCGGGCAACTGCGCGACATGATCCAGAATCATCTGCTGCAACTGCTCTGTCTGATCGCCATGGACCCACCCAGCGAACTGTCTGCCGACAGCATTCGCGACGAGAAGGTCAAGGTGCTCAAGGCCCTCGCGCCTATCACTGCCGAGCAGCTCAATCGCCAGGTGGTGCGCGGTCAGTACGTCGCCGGCAGCAGTGATGGCAAGGCCGTATCGGGGTATCTGGAAGAAGAAAACTCCAATGCCCAGAGCGACACCGAAACCTTCGTTGCCTTGCGTGCCGATATCCGCAACTGGCGCTGGGCAGGAGTGCCGTTCTACCTGCGTACCGGCAAGCGCATGCCGCAAAAACTGTCGCAGATCGTGATTCACTTCAAGGCGCCGCCGCATTACATCTTCGCCCCTGAGCAGCGCGAGCTGATCGGCAACAAGCTGATCATCCGCCTGCAGCCGGATGAAGGTATTGCGCTGCAGGTGATGACCAAGGACCAGGGCCTGGACAAGGGCATGCAGTTGCGCAGCGGCCCGTTGCAACTGAATTTTTCCGATACCTACCGCCGTGATCGGGTCCCGGATGCCTACGAACGCTTGTTGCTGGAAGTGATGCGTGGCAACCAGAACCTGTTCGTGCGCAAGGATGAGATTGAGCACGCCTGGCAGTGGTGCGATCAATTGATTGCCGGCTGGAAGCGCCTCGGCGACTCGCCCAAGCCCTATGCCGCCGGCTCCTGGGGGCCGATGAGCTCGATTGCCCTGATCACCCGTGATGGAAAGGCTTGGTATGGCGATCTCTAAACTGGATTTACCCGTAGGGGTATTGGCGCGCAGCCTGGATAACCCCGCTCATCTTGCTGCAGCCCTGGCGCAGCGGGTAGCTGAAGCCTTGGTTGCGGCGATAGACAGCCATGGTCAGGCGACCCTGGTGGTATCGGGCGGGCGCAGCCCGATCGCTTTCTTCGGCGCTCTGGCGCAGCAGCAGCTGGCCTGGTCCCAGGTCACCGTAAGCCTGGCCGATGAGCGCTGGGTGCCGCTGGGCCATGCCGACAGCAATGAAAGTCTGGTGCGTGCCCATCTGTTACAGGGCCGCGCGGCCGAAGCGCGTTTTGTTGGCTTGTATCAGGCTGACGCCAGCCTTGAGGGCGCTGCGCAAAAAACCGAGATCACGCTCGCTACGTTGCCCCCGATCGATGTGCTGGTGCTGGGCATGGGCGATGACGGTCATACCGCCTCGCTGTTTCCCGGCAACCCCTTGTTGGCTGATGCCCTGTCACAGGAATGCCCGCGCAGTTGCCTGCCCATGCAGGCACCCAGCTCGCCACACCAGCGCCTTAGTCTGACGTTGCCACGTTTGGCGGCCGCGCGTACCCAGCTACTGGCGATCCAGGGACCGGGCAAGCTCGCGACTCTGACGCAGGCCCTGGCTGGCGACGACCCGCTACAACTTCCGATTCGTGCGTTCCTCCACGCGCCCCTTGAGATCTACTGGTGCCCTTGATGGCCCGAAGGACCCTTGCATGACACGCCAAACGTCTGTTCCCGCCGTCCCGATGGACGCGAAAATCGCCCAGCTCGACAGCCTTTGCGCGCGGGCGCGGATCATGCCGGTGATCACCATTGCCCATGAGGACCACATTCTGCCGCTGGCCGATGCTCTGGCGGCCGGTGGCCTGCAGGTGCTGGAAATTACCTTGCGCTCGCCCCATGGGCTAACCGCGATTCGTCGCTTGCGCGAGCTGCGCCCAGAGCTTTGTGTCGGTGCAGGCACCGTGCTCGATCAGGCTTCCTGGGATGCGGCCGAGGCGGCCGGTGCGCAATTCATCGTCACTCCAGGCTCGACTGCCGCACTGCTGGAATCGGCGCTGCACAGTCCGATTCCGTTGCTGCCCGGTGTCAGCAGTGCCTCGGACATCATGCTCGGTTACGCCTTGGGCTACCGGCGCTTCAAGCTGTTCCCAGCCGAGGTAAGCGGCGGGGTTGCGGCACTCAAGGCGCTCGGCGGGCCTTTTGGTGGGGTGCGCTTCTGCCCGACGGGCGGAATCAGCCCGGATAACCTGGTGCGTTATATGGACCAGCCCAACGTCATGTGCGTAGGCGGGACCTGGATGTTCGACAGCCAGTGGATCAAGGCCGGCGACTGGGCGCGCATCGAGCAAGCCAGCCGCGAGGCTTTGCAGTTGCTTGCACCCTGACCGGCGCTTAGCCAAGAAAAAGGCCCTGCCGCGTAAGCGCCAGGGCCTTTTTCTTGGGCGCTAAATAGTCTGCACTTTTGCCTGCGCTAGCCAGTCCACCAAGAGTCGGGTCGGGCGCCGTCCACAGGGCAGCGTGTCCGGCTTCGCAGCTGAGAGGTCTTGGTTGCGGTAATCGTGTGCTTGGGTCTGCTGTCGGGGTTCAGGGCGCGATCTTTTGCAAGGAGATTCACATGAGCGTTGGAACCATACTGCTGATCGTACTGATCCTACTGCTGATCGGTGTCATTCCTGCCTGGCCGCACAGCCGAAGCTGGGGCTATGGTCCAAGTGGCGGACTGGGCGCGGTGCTGGTGATCGTGCTGGTGCTGCTTGTGCTCGGCGTGGTGTAGACGGCCGTTACATCGCCAAAGGCGAACTGACCTCTAAGGTCGGTTCGCCGGGGACAGGCCTATCGCTGGTAACGCTGGTGAGCGTGGTGGTGGGCGAATACTGCAAAGAACAGCCGCACTCAAGCCCGGCTTGAGCGCAGGCGCGCTGCGTTAGAGCGGGCCTTTGTGGCCGGGGCCGATCAGCTCGCGCACCTTATCGATGATCTCGTTGATGTCGAACGGCTTGTCGAAAACGGCGGCGAACAGCTCGGGGCTGGCGCGTCCGACACTGCCTTGGGCGCCACTCATCAGAATGATCGGCAGCGCCTGAGGCGACTGGCGTGAGCGAATTGCTTGAGCGAATTCAAGGCCATCCATCAGTGGCATCATGAAATCGGTAATCACCAGCTCTGGCCGCTCACGGTCGAGCACCTCAAGGCCTTTGCGGCCATTGCCTGCCTTGACCACCATGTAGCCTTCGTCTTCCAGCGCGTAGCCGAGAATATCCGCAATCAGATACTCATCATCCACAACCAGGATAGTTGTCATGCGAACTCGACCCGCTGGCTGCGATCAGGCGTCGGGGAGGGGCGTAGCGGAACCTGATAATACTGCCGCTGCATGTTTAAAGGCCTTGTTCAGATCAATGCCGTGGTCGTTGATGACCACTTCGAGTAGAGATGGGTCGTAAAAACTGTCTCTCATCTTGAGAATGGAAAAAAGCCGCTTGAGCTCGGAGTCCAGTTCGACGAAGCGCATCAGGATCAGGTTGTCGACGATGCTCGACAATTCCGGTGCCGGTGCGTTGATTTCCGCGCCAAATAGATCGCGCATTTCCCAGGTGGCAAAGACTGTGACACCCAATGCACGCAGTTCATTCATCAAAGCGCTGAAGAACTCGACCAAGCGAGGTGTATTGGTGGTGACCCGGGCCATACCGCCGAGGCTGTCGATCAATAAGCGCTTGATGCCGAGGGTGCGTACCGTGTCGAGCAGCTTCGCGCCCAGGGCATCGAGCAGCCCGGCAGTGGTGGGTTGCCAGATCATGTGCAGGGCACCGCTGGCCTCCATGGCGGCCAGGTCATGGCCGATGGCCCGTGCCTTGAGGCGCAGGCGCTGCGGGGTTTCGTAGAAGCCGAAGTGCAACGCCGGCGCTTCCGGTGTCGCCTGCGCCAGGAAGTTGATGCCCAGGCTGGTTTTGCCGATACCAGAGGGGCCCATGATCAAGGTCACGGACGTGCTTGGCAGGCCGCCGCCAATTAATCTGTCAAGGCGCGGTATGCCACTGGGGATGCGTGTCAGCTCGTCACTTTCAGCGCACGAGGGGCGGCTGTAGAGGCTTTCCAGGCGCGGGTAGACGACCAGCCCATCATCGGTGATCTCACACTCGTGCAGCCCGGACAGCGCGCCGCTGCCGCGGGTCTTGCGCAGTTGAATGCGGCGTACCGAACGGGTGCCGTACAGTTCTTCGCCCAGTTCGATCACGCCATCGACCATGGTGTGCTCGGGACTGCCATCATCCAGGCGCGAGCTGGTCAAAAACAGCACCGTGCAGCCGGCGAAGGCGGCGTGCCCTTGCAGCTCGGAAATGAACTTCTTGGTGTCGAGCTGGGTGTCAGCTTTGATCCGTGCGTTGAGTAAGCCGTCGACGATTAATACCGTAGCTTTCTGCCTGCTGATTTCCCGGCGCAACAGCTTGACCACTTCATCCAGACCCTCGTTCTCGAGCGTGTCGAAGGCGCTGACGAACTGGACTTCCGCACCGATGCGGGTCTTGTCGAAGAAGCTCAGGGTAGAGAGGAACTGGAATAGCCGTTCATGGGATTCCGAGAGCAGGGTTGCAACCAGAACACGGCCGCCATTGCGCACATGGTTGAACGCAATCTGATTGGCCAGAATCGTCTTGCCCGAGCCGGGACGACCTTGAACGATGTAGGAGGCGCCTGCCACCAGACCACCTTTCAATAAGGCGTCAAGGCCTTCGATGCCGCTCTGCAGGCGTTTTAGCTGTTCCACTATCGGGTCTGCCTTATAAAAAATGGGCCGTGAGTGCCTGCGATCACCGCAAAGTGGCGGTGCTGAGACGGTCAGCGGATGTGACTGGTTACGATGATAACGGGCATACCCTGGCCTGTACCAGTTCGCAGTATATCCAAGGTCTACCAGTGGTCAGGCCGATGGGGTCACAATCGCGGCCGGCAGGAACAGGCTCACGGTAGTGCCGCGGCCCGGCGCACTGTCGACCCGAACAGAACCATCGAGGTGCTTGAGCAGGCCGTATACCTGGCTCAGGCCCAACCCAGTGCCCTGGCCAAAACCCTTGGTGGTGAAAAACGGCTCGAAGATTCTAGGCTGCACCGCAGGGTCGATACCGACGCCGGTATCGGCGATGCTGATGACGACAAAGTCGCCGTGAAGTCCGTCCCATTCTCCGTTGAGGGTTCGATTGACTGCCCGCAGGCAGATTTCGCCATGACCTTCTATGGCATCGCGGGCGTTGAAAACCAGGTTCAACAGGGCCATTTCCAGCTGGCTGGGATCGGCCTTTACTGGATACAGATCAGCGTCCAGTTCTCCGCTCAGGTGGATGTGTTTGGGGAGGGCCTGGGCAAGAAAGGTCTGAGTGGCCGGCAGGATTTCATGCAGGTCGAGTACACGGGCCTGCAGGTTGCCACGGCGGGCGAAGGTCAGCAGGTGTTGAGTCATCTGGCTGCCGCGTTGGCCGGCGCTGTGAATGCTTTCCAGCAGCTCGCTGCGGCGTTGCGGGTTATCGGTACGACTGGCCAGGCGAGCCGCGCTGATGATGATGGTCAGCAGGTTGTTGAAGTCGTGCGCCATGCCACCGGTCAGTTGGCCCAGGGCTTCGAGCTTTTGCGCCTGGAACAACTGTTCGCGCATGGCTTCCATGCGCTGCTCAGCCTCATGGGGTTGGGTCATGTCGCGGGTGATCTTGGCGAAGCCGATGACCTGATTATTGGCATCACGAATCAGGTCCAGCACGACCTGGGCGCGGAAGTGCGAGCCGTCCTTGCGCACGCGCCAGCCGAGGTCTTCCGCGCGGCCATGGGCAAGCGCCTGCTGCATCAGTAAGGCGGGCTTGTTCGCAGCACGGTCTTCCTCGGTGTAGAACATCTCCAGCGGTTGACCGATCACTTCGGAGGCGCTGTAGCCCTTGATCCGCGATGCGCCGGTATTCCAGGAGGTTATGCGGCCCTGAAGGTCGAGCATATAGATCGCATAGTCGCTCACCGCCTGCACCAGCAGCTCGTAATGACGCTCGGTCGAAATAGGGGCAGGGGTGGAGCCAGTCGAATCCATGGAGGCCTCGGTGTGCAAAAGGGGCGTGGCACGGTTCCCGTCCTGCATGACGCTGTAGCGCACAGGCTAGGGCTGCAGCCTCATGCAGGCAGGTTAACCGGATCAGTTCGGCGCTGCATAGTAGACAGCCGAAACGCTGATGGATTCAGAGTGGCAGGCAGTGGTTTGGTTCAACCCCGCCACTGCGCTGCTAGGTCTGTTGCCGTTTCGTCGCAAGCCGCGCGGCTCGCGACGAAACGGCAACAGACTATGCCCTCAGCTCACGAGGCCTGTTCGAGAACTGCACTCAGTGGTGCTTCGGCTGGTGCGCTTACGCCTGCCAGGCAATCCTCGCCCCAGCGGCGAATGTCATGATGCGTGACGATGTCGAACAGTTCTCGCAGGCGCGCCTGGGCCTCGGCTTTGGGCATGTTCAGCGCCAGGTAGCAGGTTTGCGCCAGATCCATCGGGTCGTGCGGGTTGGTCAGCAGGGCGCCTTTTAGCTCGGCTGCGGCGCCGGCGAACTCCGAGAGCACCAGCACACCACGCCCGCCGAGCAGGCCCTGGGCGGCAACGAACTCCTTGGCCACCAGGTTGAGGCCGTCGCGCAGCGGGGTGATCCACATCACATCGGCCATGGCGTACCAGGCGCTGACTTCTTCAAACGGCAAACTGCGGAAGAAGAACTGCAGCGGTGTCCAGCCGACACGGGCGAAGCGGCCATTGATGCGCCCCACGGCCTGTTCGATCTGCGCTTGCAGGGCGTCGTAGATGGTCATCTCTTTAGCTGCCGGCACGCAGACGCAGACCAGGGTGACCTTGCCCTGCAGCTCGGGGTTTTCTTCGAGCAGGCGCTCGAAGGCCTGGACCTTTTCCAAGGTGCCCTTGGTGTAGTCGAGACGTTCGACCGAGAGGATCAGCTTGATGCCGGCCAGCTCCTGACGCAGGCGCGCCATCATCTCGCGGATCTTCGGGTCATCCAGGGCGGTGCGTACGCGATCGATGTCCAGGCCTACCGGGTTGGCTTCAAGGCGCACTACACGGCTACCCGTACTGACTGCCGTGGTCATGCGTTCCAGGCCAACCGCACAGCCGTAGGTGACGAAACGCGGCGCGCAGTTTTGTCGGCTGACTGTTTCCAGTGGCGTTACGCCGCGCGCAGCATCGACGAAGTTCTCCACCTGGCGCGGGATGTGGAAGCCGATGCTGTCGCACTGCAGCAGGCTGCCGATGATCTGCCGGCGCCACGGCAGCACATTGAACACATCGGCGGAGGGGAAGTAGGTGTGGTGGAAAAAGGCGATGCGCAGATCCGGACGCAGTTCGCGCAGGTAGCCTGGGACCATCCACAGGTTGTAGTCGTGCAGCCACACGGTAGCGCCTTCGGCCGCCTCCAGGGCGGTACGCTCGGCAAAGGCGCGGTTGACCTTGAGGTACACCTGCCAGTCATCCTCGTTGAATACCGCGCGTTCCCAGAAGGTATGCAGCGTCGGCCAGAAGGCTTCTTTGGAGAAGCGCTTATAGAAGATGTCGACCTCTTCCTTGCTCAGCGCCACCCGCGCTGCAGTGAGCTTCGGGTAGCGCTCGGCGTCGACCGTGGTGTGGGTTTCAAAGGCCTCACCATTGTCGTCATCCACGGCCCAGGCAACCCAGGAACCAGGGCGGCCGTCGCCAAAGAAACTCAGCAGGGTCGGGATGATGCCATTGGGCGAGGTGGGCCGACGGCGTTGCAGCACGCCGTTGACCCGGTGCTCTTCGTACGGCAGACGGTGGTAGACCATCACCAGTTCGGCTTTGCCCGGCTGGGCGGTTTGCGGCTGTAAGGCGGCGATGCCGTGCTCGCCAAGAAAACCGAAGTGGGCGAAGGCTTCGAGGATGCCACCGCAGCCCGGGCGCTGGGCATGCAGGATGCGCGAATAGGCCTGGGTTGCCTCAAGCAGACCCGGCTCGGAGGCGCCGACACAGACGCCCTTGAAGCGGCCATTGAGCATGCTCAGGTCGTTGAGCGTATCGCCGGCGGTCAACACCTGGTCTTCGTCCAGCCCCAGATGGGCGGCGAGGGCGGCCAGGCTGCTGCCCTTGTTCACGCCGCGCGGGAGGAAGTCGAGGTAGCGATCGGCGGAATACAGCAGGTCGCAGCCGAGGGCGTCGGCGGCTTCGCGCAGGGCCGGGTCGGCGGCTTGTTCAGGGCTGCAGAAGTACGAACAGCGGCGCACCTGAGGTACATCCTGGCGTTCTAGGTCGAAGCCTTCTAGCGCACTGGCAACCTGACTTTCGCCGGGCCAGAGTTGGTCGACCTGGCTCTGTAGCGGGTGCAGCGGTTGCAGGCTGTCGCCATGGGTAAAGCTGGCACCGACATCGGAGATGATGAAGTCCGGGTGCGGCAAGGTGGGGTCCGCCAGCAGCGGCAGTACCGCTTCCAGGCTACGCCCGGTGACGTAGGCCAGACGAATTTCCGGGTGAGCGGCGATGGTCTGGTAAAGGCTGAGGCGATCCTGTGGATCACCGGCGAGAAAGGTTCCATCCAGATCGGTGGCAAGTAGCATGCGCTGTCTCCCTGTCCATTGTTGTGGTGCAGTTGACGCGCCGACGAGGTGCCGACGTGCTTGATGTGGCGGCCCTTCTAGTGAGGGCCTGCAGCCGCAGGAGGCGTTTCCTCCTGCGGGTGTTCGGGGGCATCGGGCATCAGCTCGAGTACCGTATGGCTGGTGCGCAGCATCGGCATGAAGTGGCCGGCTGGCTCGCTGACCAAGTCGCTGACGTGGCGCAGGCGATAGAGGGTGTAGGCGGCAAGCAGGCCCAGGGTGGCCGCGAAATACAGCGGCAGGGCCTGGGCGCCGAGGTGTTGCATGAGCACCCCGGCCAGCAGCGGGCCACAGGCCGAACCAATACCGTTGATCATCAGTAGGCTGCCGGAGCCAGCGAGAATTTCGTCACTGTGTAGTTGGTCGATCAATTGGGCTACCGCGATGGGATAGATGGCAAACGCCAATCCGCCCCAGAGGAACATGGCGACAAGCAGCAGGCGCCCGGCAGGTAGCAGGCTCATCACCAGCGCCACCAGCACGGCCAGCAGCACTACCCAGAACAGCACCAGGCGCCGGTCGTGGCTATCCGAGTAGCGACCGATGGGCAGCTGCAGCAGTGCACCGCCGAGGATCGCGCCGCTCATCATCAGACCGACGCCGGGGGCGTCGAAGCCACTGAGTGCGGCATATACCGGCGCCAGGCCCCAGAACGCACCTAGCGCGAGGCCGGACAGTGCCGCCGCTGCGATCGCCAGCGGCGCCACGCCGACCAGCTGACGCAGGTTGGTGTGTAGGGTTTCGGGCAAGCTTGGCTGGGCCTGGCGGGTCAGGGTAATGGGCATCAGCGCGGCGCTGATCAGCATCGCCGCCAGGACGAACAGCAAGAAGTCGGTGGGCTCTGCCAGGTTCAGCAGTTGCTGGGCTGCCGCCAGGGCGCCGAGGTTGACGGCCATGTAGACGGCGAACACCTGACCACGCTTGTCATTGGGGACCTGCGCGTTGAGCCAGCTTTCAATCACCATATACAGACTGACCAGCGCCAGACCGTAGAGCACTCGCAGCCCGAGCCAGACCCAGGGGTCGACGAAGAGTAAATGCAGCAGGGCGGTGATGGCGGCGAGTGATGCGCAAAAGGCGAACGCGCGGATGTGCCCCACGCGGCGCACCAGCGGAATCGCCAGCCAGGTACCGAGGAGAAAACCGACAAAGTACCCGGACATGATCAGTCCGAGCATCCCCGTGGAGTAGCCTTCGGCGACACCACGCAGGGTCAGTAGAGTGTTGAGCAGACCATTGCCGAGCAGGAGTAACGCGACCCCACCCAGCAACGAGCTGATAGGGGCAATCAAGGACCACATGGGAACTACCCTAAGGAACTATGCCCATGATGGCAAGCAGGGTGTATGCCATGGATATTGAGGGTTGTTTTTAAGTTATTGATTTTTAATGTTTATTTTTTCTGATAAATGGTCGTTCGGTTTTTTGATGACTAGAAGTGCCCAATCATGGAGCGTTTTCCTCTATTTCCAGAGGGGGCATGGTGGCACTTTTTGCTGCGCGCGCATGATTGATCCGGGCGATGAACTGGTTGATTTCCTCTCGCTCGCGGCGCTCGAAAAGGTTGCGGTCGGCGGTATCTCGTACGCTGCGGGCGTGGCGCAGTAACTCGTTCTGTTGCGCCTTGTCGTGAGTCAGGTAGAGCATGTTCTTGTACGCCTGCAACAGGCTGACCAATACGCTGGCGTCGTTCGCGCCGTATGCGCGTATCGGGCCGAGTAACTGCAATAGCAATTGATCCAGGGTCAGCTCGTGGTAGTAGAGGCGCGGTGGGGTGTCGGGCAATGCCGCGAAATCCCGATCAGGCAAGCCCAGGCGTCGGCCGAGCAACACACTGAGCAGGTCGATGGTCTTGACCGCCGTGCCGGGGTCATTGATGCCGGGGCTCAAGGCCTTGACGGCGATTTCGGACATCTGCCGACAGCCGAAGAAGTAATGCGCGCTGACGTATTCCTCGATGAAAAAGTCGAAGCAATCGAGCAGTTCCTGGGTGATGGTTTCGTCCACCGGGCGCTCCAGCTTGAACAGCGGGTGCCCCTGTACGACGAAGAAGCCGCGGTGCGCGAGAACGCTCATGCGCAACTGATGTTGGCTCAGTAGTTTGTTGGCTTCGCTGACATTGAGCGCTTTGAAATAGCCACTGCGTTGCGCGTGGATGGTGACCCAGCCCTTGTCATCCGGCCAGTTCGGTGGTGGCTCGCAGGTGGCCAGGCTGGCGGCGCAGCGGTCGAGCTTTGCCAGGCTGGTGGTATAGAGCGTGTTAAGAATGTGCTCGACTTGAATCGATTGGGAAATGGAGCGGATAAAGTGCACGAACAGGCCCAGGCAGGTGATACCCAAGGCCAGGGTAATCAGTACGCCTAGGCTGGGCACGCGTGAGCTGTTGCCTTGTTCTATGGTGGTGATCAGCAGCAGGGCATAAAGGATGGTGCCCAGGTAAACACCGAGGGTTTTCTGGTGGCCCTTGCTGCTGATCAGCCCCGGAATCACCCGCGGGGACAGGGATGCAGCGGCGTTGTTGAGCACCACCATGACCATGGAGAAGCTGAACACCATCAGCGAGAGAATACCGGCGACCAAGGTGCCAAGAATCAGCCTGGCATTGTCGGCGTTGCGCACCAGCCCCAGATCTACATGCCGTTTGATCGCCATCATCCAGCTTTGGTATTCGACGGACATGGTCAGCAGGCACAGCAGGAAGAAGCCGACAGCGATTAGCGTCGGATAGAACGCCAGGCTGTGGATGATCCGTTGGTAGGCGCGAAACAGCATGTTGTTTGGTGTGGCCATGGACAATCCGCATTAAGGAAGGCGATGGCCACACTATAACGGGCTCAAGGGCAGGCTTGCCTGCCCGATCTGTTCAGGGTTGCCTGTCGGGCGCCCGCACGAGTCGCTTATTTGCGGCCCTCGGCGCTGGCGGCAAGTACATCGGTACGGGCCGCCATGATGAAGTCGTTGCGGTGCAAACCGCGCATCTCGTGGCTCCACCAGGTCACCGTGACCTTGCCCCATTCGGTGAGCAATGCCGGATGGTGGCCGACCTCTTCGGCAATTGTGCCCACGGCGTTGGTAAAGGCCAGGGCGTGGCGGAAGTTCTTGAACAGGTAAACCCGTTCAAGTTCCATATGGTCGCCGCGCACTTCGATATGCCAGTCAGGGATTTCGCGAAGCAGTTCAGCCAGTTCGTCATCACTAACCTGCGGCGCATCGGCGCGGCAGGCTTCGCATTGGGCTTGGGCAAGGGACATCAGGCTTCTCCAGAGTGATTGAGTGTGAGCGGGGGCTCGCAATGGGCCGCCAGCAATAAGTTAGGCGGCTTTCGGGGGAAACTTGGGCGCGTGCAAGCCCAAGCGCATGGCCTGCTGCACCATCAACATAATGTCTTGTTGAGCCAGCTCGAACAGGCGCTTGAGTTCGGGCAGAACAAAATACAGTGGTTGTAGGATATCGATGCGATAGGGCGTACGCATGGCTTCCAAAGGATCGAAGGCCTGGTGTTCGGGCACATCTGACAGGCTATACAGCGTTTCTTTCGGTGAAGAAAGGATACCGCCGCCGTAGATGCGTCGTCCCTGGCTGGTATCAACCAGGCCAAATTCGATGGTCAACCAGTACAGGCGGGCCAAACAGACGCGTTCTTGCTTGCTGGCGGCTAGGCCGAGCTTGCCGTAAGTGTGGGTAAATTCGGCAAACCAGGGGTTGGTCAGTAATGGGCAATGGCCGAATACTTCATGGAAGATATCCGGCTCCTGCAGGTAATCCAGTTCTTCGGGTGTACGGATAAAAGTGGCCACTGGAAATTGCTTGCTGGCCAGCAGCTCGAAGAACCTCTGAAAAGGGATCAGCGCTGGTACTCGCGCCACGCGCCAACCCGTACTGGCTTCGAGCACTTGGTTGATCTCGCTCAGCTGTGGAATACGTTCATGGGGTAATCCGAGCTGTTCGATACCGTCCAGGTATTCCTGGCAGGCGCGACCTTCGATCACCTTGAGCTGGCGGGTGATCAGGGTATTCCATACGCCGTGCTCTATTTCCGGGTAATGGATAAAACCACGCTCGTCCGCTTCGCGCGCCACGTAGTGCGTGCTCTTCATCTATGGCCTCCTGTCGGGGCTTTTATTGTTGTGCTGAGCCATGAATACGCCAGGCGCCAGAGCTATGCAGCTCCTGATCGAATGCGAGCGAGCCAATCGGATCGATCTTCTGTAAATAATTTATTACAGATGCCTTGAGTGGTCGATTTTTTGGCCGTGCCAGCGGGGCTGTGCGTAACCTTTTGTTTACGGATTTTTCACGTGAGCGCCAATGCCCAACTGTTGCTGCGCCGATTGGGCCTGTGTGGAGCGAAGGGGGCGCCTAGCCTTTGCTCGCGATAGGCAGCGTATTTCGCGAATAAATTTGCTCCTGCGGGGTATTCAACAGTTAGCTCACGCATAACTTTAGTAGTTAATTTTGTGGCTGTTAATGTTCGGGGTGGTTTTTCTCGAAAACAGTTATGCGTGATTTTATTAATTAAGTGGTTGGAAACTTCTAAGCGTGTTATTGCCAGAGAAATATATTCGTGTGCAGGGACATGAATATAAAAATGAATTTGATGACTTTCAAATAAATGGTTCAAATAAAAGAGCTAGGTGACTTGCTGAGAAGACCGTTATTTAGGCTGTAAATGTATGTGTACGATATATGAGTCGCTTCAAGGGTGAGGTAGGTCTGCGAAGAATTCGTAACCTTATCTTTACGTAATAAAAACGTTACACCTCTCGGTTATCGAGGGAGTCCATTCGTGCATTTCGCTATTTCACTCCTGCATCCATATTTTGGTTCAAAAATACTCGTAACAAATTATTTCATGATTTTTGGCGGCGGTTTGCCAACCCCCTAGCCAGGTTGCGTCGCTAATGCGCTGAATTTTGGTAGGTACCGCTATCATTTTTCAGCTGGCACGCTCTGCGTAAGGAAATCTGCCTGACGTTTCAGACAGGTTTCACGCCTTGCGTGAGTCACAAATGTGGCGTCAGTGACTTGTCGGTCATACCTGTGTTGCGCTAGAAATTCTCCCTGAAGATTGTTGGATGCATGTGCTCTCAACCTTTCACGAAGCTTTCAGTCGGTATTTGACAGGATTTGTGACGTATTATTGACGAATCCGGCTTTTTCACAAATGAGAATGCGTGTTGTTAATTCTAATTTTTATGGAGTGCCGCAGGTATGGAAACGCAAATACTGAGCGTGGAAGGATTCGCTATCTACACAGAAACTTACTGGAGAGGGGATGGGGCAAAAACACTGCTGCTGATCAATGGTGCACTGTCAACCACTGGATCTTTCGGGCAGACAGTTAAGTACTTACAACCGCATTTCAATTTGGTTCTTTTTGATCTGCCGTTTGCCGGTAAATCTCGCGACCACAACCCTGGCGGGTATGTCGTGACCAAGGAAGACGAAGTCAAAATAATTCTGCAGTTGATTGAGCGCTTTCAAGTTAATTGTTTATTGTCGGTGTCCTGGGGTGGTGTTTCGGCTATGTTGGCGTTAGCGGAGTCGCCCCCTTCGGTGGAGCGAGCCATCATCAGTTCGTTTTCGCCGGTGATCAATGAGGCGATGCTTGATTACATCGATAAAGGGCAGGTTTATCTGGCGGCGCGCGACAAGCGGAAAATCGGCTCTTTGCTCAACGATACCGTAGGTAAATACCTGCCAAGGCTGTTTAAGCTATACAACTACAAGCACCTGATCAGCCTGGCTGAGCATGAGTATGAGCAAATCGATTTCCACATAACCCAGATTCGTCAGTTAAGTGCCAAAAACTATGTGGAGCGCTTTGCGCGGATACAAATACCGGTATTGTTCGTCAATGGTGAACGTGACGAGTACACAACCGCAGAGGATGCGCGGCAATTCGCCGGCTATGTTGCCAAAAGCCAGTTTGTCGTGGTTCCCAACGCGGGGCACTTCCTCGATCTCGAAAGCAAGGCGGCATGGTTGGCTTCACGCCGCAGTGTGCTTGATTTCATGGGCGTCGAAGAGGCTGCGCCACAGATGAGTGAACTGTCTCCCTCGCTCGCATGAGGCACACGAACTCAGCGCCTGCTAACGGAATGCGTGCGCCATGTCGGCTACCGAGGTGGCGTGCGTCTGTTTTTTCCTGTGTTGCTCTGGTTGCAGGGTGCACGGCGCCTGCGCCGCCAGAAAAGCCGCTGCCACGGGTCGCCGTGCAGGTCGTCGGCTATATGCCTGACACACCGAGCACCTTGCTGACCGGCGATATCCAGGCCCGCTTTGTCAGCGAGCTTTCGTTTCGCGGTTCAGGAAAGGTGTCGGCGCTTTTCGTCGATATTGGCGATGAAGTAACAGCTGGGCAGGTACTGGCCCGTCTGGATCCGGTTGAGCAACAGGCTGCCTTGGATATCAGCAATGTGGAAGTTGAGGCATTGGACGCCCGTGTGAAGTTGGCGCGTGCTGATTATCGGCGACAACAACGCTTGATGCCCAAGGGGTATACCAACCGCAATGATTATGAGCGGGCGCACGCTGCCTTGCAGAGTGCCGAGGCTGAGTTGATGACCGCCAAGGCGCGACGTCAGGTGGTCAGTGATGGTTTGCAAGACGCGGCTCTGGTCGCTGTGGCCGATGGCCTCATCGTGGCGCGGGCTACTGAGCCAGGGGAAGTGGTTCAGGCAGGCCAATCGGTACTGTCCTTGGCCCATGCAGGCGCGCGGGATGCGGTTTTCGACCTGTACGAAGGGATGCCTGCCATGGCTGGCGTCGGAGCCTCCATACGACTGCACGCTCTGGGCGACCCTGCGCATGAGGTCGAAGGGCATGTGCGTGAGATCGCCCCGATGGTGTCTGCCGACGCTGGTACGTTGCGCATGCGTTTGACCCTGCCGGCAGAGGCGCCTGCATGGCCCCTGGGCAGCACAGTGGTGGCGCGCCTGCCGGCGCCGACAGAGGCAATCGTGAGCCTGCCATGGCCCGCGCTGACCCGTGATGGAGATCTACCAGCTGTCTGGCGTCTCGATGATCAGCAACGGGCGCGGCTGACAGTGGTTGACGTTGTCCGCTTTGAAGCCGGCCGGGTTCTACTGGCCTCTGGTTTGGCGCAGGGGGATCGGGTCGTGGCCCATGGTGGGCAACTGCTTTACCCCGGCCAGGCGGTGGAGGTTGCCAACATGAGCGAGGCGCAGCAGGGAAGCGCGACCGAATGAGGCTCAGACATCATTCCCTCGTCTTGATGATTTGCCTGTTGCTCAGTGCCTGTTTCGATGAGTCGCTGCCGACTTCGCCTGGGCGTCCGGTCCTGTACATCGAGGTGGGCGCTGAGGCGGTGGGTGTGACCGAGCGTTTCACCGGGGTTGTGCAGCCGCGGCATCAGTTGGTAGCGGCGTTTTGCCAAGGCGGACGTCTGGCCAGCCGACAGGTAGAGGTGGGCCAGCAGGTGCGCAAGGGTGATTTGCTGGCGAGCCTGGAGCTGAGCGATCAGCAGAACGATGTGCGCAGCAGCCAGTGGAATGTCAGCCGCACAGAGGTGCTGTGGCGCAATGCTCGTGATGAGGCCGCTCGCTATCAGGGTCTGCATGCGCAGGGTGTGGGTAGCTTGGCCCGCCTCGAGCAGCTCTCCAGCGAGGTGCGCGTGCGTGCTGCAGCATTGCAGCAGGCGCGGATCGAATTACGTCAGGCCAGGGAGCGCTTGCAGCAGGCACGCATAGAGGCCGACCTAGAGGGCGTTGTCACCGCCTGGCACGCCGAGGTCGGCCAGGTCCTCGCGGCGGGTACGCCGGTGGTGAGCCTGGCGCGGCTGGATAGCCTGGAAATCTGGGTCGACTTGCCTGCCGAGTGGCTGACACAGGCGCAGAAGGACGCAGGGGTACCACGTATCCGTGTGACCTCGATGCTCGATGCGGCGCAGAGCACGTGGGCCGAGATCCGTCAGGTCGATCCGATGCTGGATGTCGCGACACGGATGCGCCGTGTTCGGTTGTCGGCAGCGCAACTGCCTGAGCGTTTTCGCCTGGGCAGCATGGTTGTTGTGGAACTCGTGTCTGAGCCGCAGGTGAATGAACCGAGCGTACCGGCATCGGCACTTTGGCGTGATAAAGGGCAGGACTTTGTCTGGCTGATCGAGGCTCAGAGCGCCCGCGTGCGTGCACAGCGGGTCGAGGTGCTGGAACGCTCCGCGGACTGGGTACGGTTGCGTGGTGGCCTGCAGCCTGGCGACCGGGTGGTAAGCGCAGGGGTGCATGCTTTGCAGGAAGGACAGTGGGTAGCTTTGGATAAGCGGGGCAGTTGATGGTGGAGCGATTCAACCTGTCGGGCTGGGCGCTGCGTCACCGCACGCTGGTCTGGTACAGCATGCTGGTCACCCTGTTGATGGGTGCCTATGCCTATCTGGAGCTGGGGCGTGAGGAGGACCCTTCGTTTGCGATCAAGACCATGGTCATCCAGGCGCGTTGGCCAGGGGCAAATCTGCAGGAAACCCTGCAGCAGGTCACTGATCGCCTCGAAAAAAAGCTGGAGGAGGTTGATGCCCTGGACTATGTCCGCAGCTACACCGTGGCGGGCGAGTCCACGTTGTTCGTCTTTCTCAAGAGTGAAACGCCGGCACGCGAGATTCCTGCGGCCTGGTACCTGGTGCGCAAGAAAATGCTGGATGTGCGCGGCGAGTTGCCGAGCGATGTGCAAGGGCCGGCGTTCAATGATGAGTTCGGTGATGTCTTCGGCAGCATTTATGCCCTGACCGGTGACGGGCTGTCCCTGCGCCAGTTACGTGACTATGCCGAGCAGATGCGCATTGGCCTCAAGGGTGTGCCCGGGCTGGGCAAGTTCGAGATGCTCGGCAGTCAGCGTGAAGTCATTTACCTGGATTTTTCCATTCGCAAGCTGGCTGCGCTGGGGATTGATCTACGCCAGGTCATCCAGAGCTTGCAGGAGCAAAATGCCGTCACGCCTGCCGGGCTTGTCGAGGCGGGTGAAGAGCGCATCGTGGTGCAGGCCAGCGGACCTTTTCAGGATGAGCAGGACCTGCGGGCGGTCAGCCTGAGGTTTGGTGATCGCCTGCTGCGCCTGAGTGATCTGGCGAGTATCGAGCGCGGTTATGCGGAGCCGCCCGCATCGCTGTTCCGCTTCAATGGCCAACCCGCAATTGGTCTGGCAGTGGCCATGCAGGCAGGGGGCAATATTCAGTTGTTTGGTGAGCGCTTGCAGCAGCGCGTTGATGAGTTGACCCAGACCCTGCCGTTAGGGATCGATGTACACCTGGTATCCAGCCAGGCGGAGGTGGTGGACCAGGCCATCGGCACCTTCACCCGTGCACTGTTCGAGGCTGTGTTGATCGTGCTGTTGGTAAGCTTTCTCAGCCTGGGCATGCGCGCTGGCTTGGTAGTGGCCTGCTCCATTCCCCTGGTGCTGGCGATGGTCTTCCTGTTCATGTCTTACAGCGGTATCACCCTGCAGCGCATCTCCCTGGGTGCGTTGATTATTGCCCTGGGGTTGCTGGTGGACGATGCGATGATCACGGTGGAGATGATGATCAAGCGCATCGAAGTGGGCGACAGCCTGTCGAAGGCTGCGACTTATGCCTACACCTCGACCGCTTTCCCGATGCTGACCGGCACCCTGGTGACGGTTGCCGGTTTTGTGCCCATCGGGCTAAACGCAAGTTCGGCCGGGGAGTACGTGTTCACCATGTTCGCGGTGATCGCGGTGGCGCTGCTGTTGTCCTGGCTGGTCGCTGTGGTGTTCGCGCCACTGCTGGGTGTCTACCTGCTCAAGCGTCCCAGCGAGCCAGTGGTGGAGTCGAGCAGCCGCTGGATGCGGGTATTTAGCACCTGGTTGGCGCTGGCGCTGCGCCACCGCAACTGGACCATCGGCCTGACGCTCGCAGCATTCGCGGTATCGATCTGGGCCACCAGCCTGCTGCAGAAGCAGTTCTTCCCTGATTCGGACCGCCCGGAAATACTGGTGGATTTCCACCTGCCTCAGCATGGCTCGATCAGTGCCACGCGTGAGGCGATGGACCGCTTTGAGCGCAGCCTGCAAGACGACCCCGACGTGCTGCGCTGGAGCTCTTATGTCGGCAAAGGGGCGGTGCGTTTCTACTTGCCGCTGGATCAGCAGTTGAGCCACCCGTTTTATGGGCAGGTGGTGATTGTCAGCCGCGGAGGTGAAGCGCGCGAGCGGCTGATCACACGGCTCAGAGCGCTCTTGCGAAAGGACTTCGTGGGGATCGGGGCCTATGTACAACCATTGAACATGGGGCCGCCAGTGGGATGGCCGGTCCAGTATCGGGTCAGCGGCCCTGATCTGCATGAGGTGCGCCGGCAGGCCATGAGCCTGGCGGCGATCATCGACGCCAATGCCAATATTGGTCAGGTGATCTATGACTGGAATGAGCCCGGCAAGGTCCTGCGCATCGATATCGCGCAGGACAAGGCGCGGCAGTTCGGTCTGTCCTCCCAGGACATCGCGCAGATTCTCAACAGCGTGGTCTCCGGCTCAACCATCACTCAGGTCCGTGATGGCATCTACCTGGTCGATGTCGTTGCGCGGGCACAGACTCAGGAACGGCAGTCGCCAGAGTTGCTTGGCAGTTTGCAGATTCCGTCTTCTCGCACAGGTGAATCGATTCCGCTTCTGGCATTTGCCACTATTCGCTATGAACAGGAACAACCGTTAGTCTGGCGGCGTGACCGTTTACCAACTATTACGCTAAAAGCGAATATCGTCGCAAATTTGCAACCTGATGCACTCGTTGAGGAATTGCATCCCGCTATAGAGGTCTTCAAGGAGCAGTTGCCACCCCGCTATAGCGTCACGGTGGGTGGTGCAGTAGAGGCGAGTGCTCGCTCTCAGGAACCGATCCTGCGCGTGGTGCCCTGGATGCTGCTGTTGATTGTGACCTTCCTGATGATCCAGTTGCAGAATGTGAAGCAGGTTTTGTTGGTCTTGAGTGTGGCGCCCTTGGGGCTGATCGGCGTCGTGGCAGCCCTGTTATTGACCGGTTCGCCACTTGGTTTTGTGGCGATACTGGGGGTGTTGGCCCTGATCGGCATCATCATTCGCAACTCCGTGATCCTGGTTAGTCAGATCGAGGCTTTCAGGCAGGCAGGGGACGAGTTAACAGCAGCAGTGGTCAAGGCAACCGAGCATCGATGCCGGCCGATTTTGCTGACAGCGGCCGCGGCGAGCCTGGGCATGATCCCGATCGCGCGGGAGGCATTCTGGGGCCCGATGGCTTACGCAATGATTGGCGGCATTGTGGTTGCCACGGTTTTAACCTTGTTCTTTTTGCCGGCGCTGTACCTCGCCTGCCACGCACATGCAGGCGACAGGCCGCGCGAAGGGGGGCACAGATTTGAATAAGGGGCGGGCTGGAGAGTCGCTCGCAAGATAGCCATGAGATGCCCCGTTAATGCAGGGGCGTCCTCTGACATAAGGACATAGGCCACTGATGGCGACACATGACATGACAGGCAGGGTGCGATTGGCGTGCCAGACTCCAGCGGTACATCGTGTTGGGGTACTGCATGCGCCTTAAGGTTCACTGCCAGAATCGCGTTGGCATTCTGCGCGACATCCTCGACCTGCTGGTCGACTACGGTATCAACGTTGCCCGTGGTGAGGTGGGGGGCGAGCATGGTAACGCCATTTACCTGCACTGCCCAAACCTGATCAACCTGCAGTTTCAGGCGCTCAAGCCCAAGTTCGCCGGCATTGCCGGAGTATTCGAGGTCAAACGGGTGGGCCTAATGCCCAGCGAGCGACGTAACCTGGAGCTGAATGCTTTGCTCGGCGCGTTGGATTTTCCCGTGCTGTCGATCGACATGGGCGGCTCGATCGTCGCCGCCAATCGCAGCGCCGCACAGCTATTGGGTGTGCGGGTAGATGAGGTGCCAGGCATTGCCCTGTCGCGCTATGCGGAAGACTTCGATTTGCCGGAATTGGTGCGTGCCAACAAGTCGCGGATCAATGGGTTACGGGTGAAGGTCAAGGGCGATGTGTTTCTCGCCGATATCGCGCCGCTGCAAACCGAGCATGATGAAAGCGATGCCCTGGCGGGGGCGGTGTTGACTCTGCACCGCGCGGACCGCGTCGGCGAACGCATTTATAACGTGCGTAAACAGGAGCTGCGTGGTTTCGACAGCATATTCCAGAGTTCCAAAGTGATGGCTGCCGTAGTGCGCGAAGCGCGGCGTATGGCGCCGCTGGATGCGCCGCTGTTGATCGAGGGTGAGACTGGCACCGGTAAGGAATTACTCGCGCGCGCCTGCCACCTGGCCAGCCCGCGTGGGCAGTCGCCGTTTATGGCGCTGAACTGCGCCGGATTGCCGGAATCCATGGCTGAGACCGAGTTGTTCGGTTACGGCCCGGGTGCCTTCGAAGGCGCACGCCCAGAGGGCAAACTTGGCCTGCTGGAGCTGACCGCCGGTGGCACGCTGTTTCTCGATGGTGTTGGCGAAATGAGCCCACGTATGCAGGCCAAGCTGCTGCGCTTTCTGCAGGATGGCTGCTTCCGCCGGGTTGGCAGTGATGAAGAGGTGTACCTGGATGTGCGGGTGATCTGCGCGACCCAGGTGGACTTATCCGAGCTGTGCGGCAAAGGCGAATTCCGCCAGGATCTCTATCACCGTCTCAATGTGCTCAGCCTGCATATCCCGCCGCTGCGCGAGTGCCTGGACGGTCTGGCGCCGCTGGTCGAGCACTTTCTTGATCAGGCCAGTCGGCAAATTGGTTGCCCGCTACCCAAACTGGCACCGCCGGTGCTGGATAAGCTCAGCCATTACCACTGGCCGGGTAACGTGCGCCAGTTGGAGAACGTGCTGTTCCAGGCGGTGTCGCTGTGCGACGGGGGGACCGTCAAGCTCGAGCATATTCGCCTGCCGGACTATGGTGCGCCGCAGCCGCTGGGCGAGTTCTCGGTCGAGGGCGGGCTGGATGAGATTCTCGGGCGTTTCGAGAAGGTTGTGTTGGAGCGTCTCTACCACGAGCACCCGAGCAGTCGACAATTGGGCAAGCGCCTCGGCGTATCGCACACCACCATCGCCAACAAGCTGCGCCAGCATGGTTTGGGCAAGGAGTAGCGCTTATTCCGGTGGCTGGCCATGCCAAGCGGCGACCACGCGCTGGCGCAGTGCCTGGCGGTCCTGCAGGTGGTTAATTGCCTGCTCCGCCAGGTTGATCCAGTAGGGGTCCGCATCGGCTTGGCGCACGCAGGTGCGTGCACTCAGCTCGGTCCAGGCCGCGGGTAGATGCTTGTTGATAAAGCCACCCGGCTTGTCGCGGGCCAGGTAGCGCACGCAGGTGATACCCGCGAGCAAGATGCGGCCGTAACACATCAGGCACGGTTGCAGGCTGACATAAAGGCTAAGTGCGCTGCGGTCCTGGGCCGGGTGCTCGTTTTCCAACTGATCAAGCAGCAGCATCTCGGCATGCCCGGCGCTGTTGTAGTGACCGTCGGCAAATACCTGATTGCGTGCGCTGCACAGCAGTTCCTGGGCGCCCGTGACCAGCACGGCACCGACGCCGTAGCAGCCGTCTTCAACTGCCAAAAGGGCCTGCTCACAGCAGAGCCTGGCCCAGGTGTCGGCGGGCATGTGGCTGTGGGGCGCGTTGTGTAGCAAGGCGGCGTGCCGGCTATTCATCGACTGTTCCGCGAGCTGGGTGGAGTGCCAGACTGGCAAGGGCAGTTTAGTCGTGAGTCTGTGCTGGCGTGGCCTTTATGGCTGCGAGGCCGGCAGTGCGTGAAGGAAATGGGGGCATTCAGTCGCGAGTGCTGCACCTGCAGGTGCAGGTGCAGGTGCAGGTGCAGGTGCCGAGCCTATTAGCGTGCGCTGATCGGCCGTGCTCTGGGGCCTGGCAGAATGCCGTTGACCGGGTTGCTGGTCAGTAGGCGCTGACTGGCGATGCCGGCGATTTCGTGACCTCGGTCGCTCAGGGTGTTGAGCACTTGATTGACCAGTGCGGTGATCAATATGCCCGCAAGCCCGCCGCCGTTATTTTGTTGCTGCTCCGCAGTGCTGGCACGTGCCACGCCTTTCCACAGTTCCTTACCGCTGCGCAGGTCGACCAGTGTCGCACTGGCGGTGACTGCTACTTCGCTGCTGACGACTTTGTAGCTGCTGCCGTTGATTTCATCTGTTGTGATGGAGTTCCTGTGGCGCGTGTCGATGTACCGCTGCGCTTTTACCGCTAGAGTGTGGCACGCAGTCAACGCCCAGCAAGGAATGCCATGCCAACCCTAAATCGCAGTGATGCCCAGCAGCGCGCCGATGACATCAGTGTGTTCAACCGCGAGCTGAAACGCCTGGAGACGGAGCAGGTACTGAGCCTGAGTGATGAGCAGTACAGCCGTCTGCACAGTTATCAGGAGCGATTGCTCAACAGCTACCTGGCTGCCTTCGATATCGATCACGACAGCCAGGCTCGGCAGTTGTCACTGGGCATGCGGGTCGCGTCTTTCCTGGGAGCGCTGGCGTTGGCAGCCAGTGTGTTCTTTCTGTTCTACCAATTCTGGGGGTTGTTCGGCTCGCTGAGCCAGGTGGCAATTCTATTGTCGGCAAGTATCGCGTCCTTCGGCCTGACGCTATGGCTGCGGCGCCTGGACCGCTCGGGGTACTTCAGCAAGCTGGCGGCGCTACTGGCTTTTACCTGTTTTGTCCTGAACATCAGCATGCTCGGGCAAATCTTCAATATCGCGCCGTCCAACCATGCGTTGCTGGTCTGGGCGCTTTACGCGTTGCTGTTAGCCTACGCCTGTCACGCGCGTCTGCTGCTGGCCGCGGGGCTCGCTTGTTTGCTGGCCTTTGCTGCGACGCAGATCGGCAACTGGCAAGGGATCTACTGGCTAGGTTTTGCCGAGCGCCCGGAAAACTTCATGGTGCCGGCCGTGCTGATCTTTCTGTTGCCGCTACTTGTCGATCAGCGCCGTTTCGAGGGCTTTGCCGTGACCTACCGGGTGTTCGGTCTGCTCGGCGTGTTCGCACCGGTGTTTTGGCTGGCGCACTGGGGAGAGGGCAGTTACCTGGCGTACTCGACCGCGTCCATCGAGTGGGCCTACCAGTTTGCCGGGTTTAGCCTGGGCGCCCTGATGATCTGGCTGGGGGTACGCCGTGAATGGCCGGAGGTGGTGAACACGGCGCTGAGTTTCTTGGTGCTGTTGCTCTATAGCCGGCTGTTCGACTGGTGGTGGGAGAGCATGCCCAAATCCCTGTTCTTTCTGCTACTGGGCCTGGGCGCGGTGCTGATTCTGCTGGTACTGCGCCGTTTGCGCGGCCGTCACGGTCTGCTCGGAGGTCGCCCATGATGAGCCGTTATCTGATCGCTGGCCTGGCACTGATCGGGCTGACCAATGCTGTCGTGCTGGCAGGCGTGGTATGGAATCGGCAGCCACCGCTCGACAGCCGCCTGCACCTCTCCGAACGTGAGCTGGGGACGACCACGACCTATTGGCACGAGGACAACAGTGGCCTGGCGCTGCGCCTGAATTACCGCTGGCCCAGCCGGGCAAACGATGACCTGCGCTACTTGCCCATCAGCGCCGAGAAGATGAGCGAGCTGGGTTTCGAGGTTCCGCAGGCGCTGACTGAGCAAAGCGTGCAGCGCTACCGCCGTCAGTTGTCGCGTGATGCCGTGCTGGTGCTGGAGCTCAATGGCCCCGCCTATGAACACGAGGTGGCGTTGGCGCGCACGGCTCATGCGGAGGCATTGCGCCTGCAAAAAGCCGTTCCCGACAGTGAAAAACTGCAAAATGCGCGGGTGAGCGCCGCCAATGCTCTTGAGTATGAAATTCAACGGGCCAGTCGCCTGCTGGTGGTCGATGTCGGGCTGGATCCGCAGGTACTGCGGGCGCGTTACCCGGATCGCCAGCGCTATGCCCTGGTCCACGCCGTTGTGCAGGTACAGACCCATAATCTGGCTGCTGAGTCGACGGACCCTTCGCAACCCCCGCGCTGGACCTGGCACCTGGGCGGCACGGCCTCCGCACCTGGCATGCAGCGCCTCAATCTGCCGCAGCACTGGCATGCAACCTTCGCCGGCCTGCCATTGCAGGAGGGCGCGCCTAGCATCGACTATTCGAGCCGTTACAAGCGCTTTAGCGCCGATCTTGCCTTCGGACGGCGCCTGGAGCCCTGGTTTGTTGCGTTCACCGAGTCTGTTACGACCAAGGTGCAATAGCCCGTCGTGTTAGCGGCGATGCACAGTGGGGTTATTCAACCCTGCGTGGATTGGATGCAAGCGTTTCTCTACTCGGTTATACGAGTGTTCGAGCAAGCGACCCCTTAGGGTCTGTTGACGTTTCGTTCGCGGCCGCGCCGGAGCCAGTTTTAGCGCGAGGCAAGGCACGAGATGCGAAGTTTAGCCGGCTAAATGAGCCATCGAGAAACGCAGCATCGCGCTAAAACGGGCCCGGCCCT
>JAHJYA010000005.1 GCA_018826895.1 Gammaproteobacteria bacterium | reverse complement strand
CGCATGGCGAGATTTTGCGCGCAACCCGTAGGGCCGGGCCCGTTTTAGCGCGATGCTGCGTTTCTCGATGGCTCATTTAGCCCACTAAACTTCGCATCTCGTGCCTTGCCTCGCGCTAAAACTGACTCCGGCGCGGCCGCGAACGAAACGGGAACAGACCCTAAGACGTATCATTCATCAACGCAGGAGATCCCCATGCAACCCTGGCTCATCGCAGCATTCGCCGGTCTCACCACTCTCAGCGCCCAGGCCGCCAGCCTGGATGTCACCCTGCACCGGGTCAGCGCCGAGGGCCAAGGGCCTTCGGTAGGCACCCTGCATATCGAACAGAGTCCCTACGGCCTGGTCTTCACCCCTAAGCTGCATGACCTGGAGCCCGGCGTACATGGCTTCCATCTGCATGCACAACCGAGCTGCGAGGCGGCAGAGAAGGACGGTCAACTGTCAGCAGCCGAAGCCGCTGGAGGGCACTGGGACCCGAAGGCGACCGGGAAACACAACAAGCCCTGGGGTAACGGCCACCTCGGCGACCTGCCTGCCCTTCTGGTAACTGCAGATGGCAACGCCACTCAACCGGTGCTGGCACCACGGATCAAGACACTGGATGAGGTACGCAATCTGGCGGTGATGGTGCACGCCGGCGGCGACAACCATGCCGACCACCCCAAGCCTCTGGGCGGTGGAGGTGCGCGCGTTGCCTGCGGGGTGATTCGATAGGGTCTGTTGCCGTTTCGTCGCAAGCCGCGTTGCCGCGAACGAAATGGCAACAGACCCTACTCGTCGCGGCGTAAATCCGGCGGAATTGGCAGGTCGGGCAAGGGGCCGGGACGCTTGGCCTTGCCCGCCTGGTACTGACGAATCTGATAAACGTATGCCAGCACCTGCGCCACGGCCAGGTACAGGCCGGCAGGAATCTCCTGGTCCAGCTCAGTGGAATAGAACACCGCCCGCGCCAGGGCTGGAGACTCCAGCAACATCACCTTGTGCTCCTGACCAATCTCACGAATTTTCAGGGCGGTGAAGTCACTGCCCTTGGCCAGCAGCACCGGCGCATTGCCTTTTGTCAGGTCATATTTCAGAGCCACGGCAAAGTGAGTCGGGTTGGTGATGATCACATCAGCCTCGGGCACAGCCTGCATCATGCGCCGGTCGGCCATTTCGCGCTGCAACTGACGGATACGCTGCTTGACCTCGGGCTTACCCTCGCTGTCCTTGTACTCGTCGCGCACT
This sequence comes from Gammaproteobacteria bacterium, assembly GCA_018826895.1. Classification (GTDB taxonomy): domain Bacteria; phylum Pseudomonadota; class Gammaproteobacteria; order Pseudomonadales; family Pseudomonadaceae; genus Aquipseudomonas. The sequence continues at coordinate 80,282 of JAHJYA010000005.1, read as the reverse complement.
TCCTGCTTGGTCATCATCAGCTTCTGCTTGTTGTCCCAGAGCTGAAACGGCACATCAACTGCTGCGATAAGAATCAGCCCCAGGGATATCCACAGAGCACTCCAGCCGACGACCTGAGCAGCGTGCATGATCGCTGACTCGAGTGGCTCATGGGCGATAGCCAGCAAGTCGTCGCGGTCCATCGCCAGCACCACCAGCGCGACCACAAGGATGACCGTGAACTTGCCCAAGGCCTTGAGCAACTCCACCAGCGCCTTGACCGAGAACATCCGCTTGAGTCCGGCCAATGGGTTCATACGGCTGAACTTGGGCGCCATGGCCTTGGCTGAGAACAGCCAGCCGCCCAAACCGATAGGGCCGATGATCGAGGCGATGAACAGCACGACGATCAAGGGGGCAATGGCTTCCAGCGCCATGTAACTGGCCCCCAGCAAGCCGGTGGTCATGCTGCTCTCGTCCATGATCGCGCTGCGGGTAAGCGAGAAGCTGCCGCGCATGATTTCCAGCATCGAATTGCCCAGGCTGCCGCCGGTGGCGAGCAGCGCGCCCACACCGGCCAAGGTCACGACCAGTGTGTTGAGCTCACGCGAACGGGCAATCTGGCCCTTGTCACGCGACTCGCGCAGGCGTTTCTCTGTGGGTTCCTCGCTTTTGTCTGCACCGCTTTCCGACTCTGCCATGGCTAGGGTCTGTTCCCGTTTCGTCGTGAGCCGCGTTGCCGCGAAAAATCTCGCCAGGTTAGGCCGCGCCCGCTCCCGGCGGGCTTGCGGCATTCACCCCATCCATGGGGATTGCGGAGGACGTAGGTAATGGACTCGCCGTCCACGTTGTTCCCTTGCCAAGTCCTCCAACAACGCAGGGCGAGATTTTGCGCGCAACCCGAAGGGCCGGGCCAGTTTTAGCGCGATACTGCGTTTCTCGATGGCTCATTTAGCTCACTAAACCTCGCATCTCGTGCCTTGCCTCGCGCTAAAACTGGCTCCGGCGCGGCCGCGAACGAAACGGCAACAGCCCCTAACTCCTATGGAATCCGCGCCATCTCGCGCAGCAACTGCAAGGCTTCGGTGGCGAAGACCTGATACTGGGAGAGGATATCGGCCATACCAATCCAGACAATGACCAGCCCGAGCACCAGAGTCAGTGGAAAACCGATGGAAAAGATATTCAGCTGCGGCGCGGCGCGGGTCATCACGCCGAAGGCAATGTTGACGATCAGCAATGCCGTCACGGCCGGCAGCACCAGAATCAACGCAACGCCAAACACCCAGCCCAGCTTGGTGGCGATCTCCCAGTAATGCTCGACCATCAGCCCACTGCCGATCGGCAGCGTGACGAAACTCTCGGCCAGTATCTCGAACACCACCAGATGACCGTTCATGGCCAGAAACAGCAAGGTCACCAGCATCAGAAAGAACTGCCCGATCACCGCCACAGAAACGCCGTTGGCCGGGTCGACCATGGAGGCAAAACCCAGCCCCATCTGCATGGCCACGATCTGCCCGGCAACCACGAAGGTCTGGAAGAACAACTGCAGAACAAAGCCGAACATCACCCCTATGAGAATCTCCTGGGCGATCATCAGGAACGTCTGCAGGTTGATCGCATCCACCACCGGCATCGGCGGCAGATTGGGCACCAGCACTACGCAGATGGCCAGGGCGAAATACATGCGCACGCGCATCGGCACCAGTTGGGTACCGATGATCGGCATCACCATAAGCATCGCGGCGATACGAAACAACGGCAGCATGAACGCGCCGACCCAGCCGCCAATCTGGGTATTACTGAGCTCGAACATGTCAGCCGATCAGCATGGGGATATTCATGATCAGGCCTCGCGTGTACTCGATCATCGTCGCCGCCAACCAGGGCCCGGCGATGATCAAGGTAACCAAGATCACCAGCAAACGCGGCAAAAAGCTCAAAGTCTGCTCGTTGATCTGCGTGGCGGCCTGAAACATCGCCACCATCAGGCCAACCAGCAGGCTAGGCATCACCATCAAGGCAACGATGACTGCGGTCAGCCAGAGGGCTTCACGAAACAGGTCAACGGCGACTTCCGGGGTCATCTCAGATACCTCCGAAACTGGCGGCGAGCGTACCCATGATCAGCGCCCAGCCATCGATAAGCACAAACAGCATAATCTTGAACGGCAGCGACACGATCAGCGGCGACAGCATCATCATGCCCATCGCCATGAGAATACTGGCCACCACCAGATCGATCACCAGAAACGGGATAAAGATCATGAAGCCGATCTGAAACGCAGTCTTCAACTCCGAGGTCACGAATGACGGGATCAGGATCGTCAGCGGTGTGTCCTCCGGACGAAGGATGTCGGTGCGCTTGGAGAGCCGCACGAACAACTCCAAATCGCTTTCTCGGGTTTGCGCCAACATGAAGTTCTTGATCGGTCCTTCTGCCCGGGTGATTGCCTCCTGCGCCGGCAACTGCTCGTTCAGGTATGGCTGCAACGCCTCGCGGTTAATCTGATCGAACACTGGGGCCATGATGAACATCGTCAGAAACAGGGCCAGGCCAATGAGAATCTGGTTCGACGGTGTCTGCTGCAGCCCGAGTGCCTGACGCAGGATGGAGAAGACGATAATGATGCGGGTAAAACTGGTCATCAGCATGACGAATGCCGGAATAAACCCCAGCGCGGTCATGATCAGCAGAATCTGCAGACTGACCGAATACTCCTGCTGCCCCTCGGTATCGGTACTCAGGGTGATGGCCGGAATCGACAGCGGGTTGTCTGCGCTGAACGCCAGCGTCGGCACCAGCAGCAACAGAGCAGGCAGCAGCAGGCGCAACCAAGGCATCACGATTTATCCTTCTGATCCTTGCCCAGCAACTCCATCAGACGCTGAGCGAATTCGGTCGAGGCGGGCTCCGCATCGGGTAGGTGCACCGGTTCTGCCATTACGTGCAATGGGCTGATACGCCCGGCGGTCAAGCCAAGCAGCACCTGCTCGTCGCCGACCTGTACCAGCAGCAGCCGCTCGCGTGGGCCAAGGGTCTGGCTGGCGACAATCTTGATGACCTGCCCGCCACGTGGGGTGATCTGCTGCACGCGGCGCATCAGCCACGCCAACAGGAAGATCAGCCCCACCACCAACCCCAGCCCCAACAACAACTGGACCAACTGGCCGGTAATACCGCTGCCAACCGACGGCAACGTCTGCGCAGCCTGGGTAACCGGCTCGGCAGCGAGGCTCTGCAGGGATACGAACGACAACGGGATAGCAGTGAGGCGTTTGAACATGGCGGGCTCGGTTGGCGTTAGCGCAGTTTCTTGATGCGTTCACTCGGGCTGATGACATCAGTCAGGCGGATGCCGAACTTCTCGTTGACCACGACCACTTCACCATGGGCGATCAGCGTGCCGTTGACCAGCACGTCGAGCGGTTCACCGGCCAGACGGTCGAGCTCGACCACCGATCCCTGATTGAGCTGCAGCAGGTTGCGAATGGTGATGTTGGTGTTGCCGACTTCCATCGAGATCGACACCGGGATGTCCAGAATGACGTCCAGATTAGGGCCGTCCAGGCTTACCGGCTGATTGAATTTCGGCGCACTGCCGAACTCTTCCATGGGCGCACGCGGGGCGGCTGGAGCCGTGACGCCGCCAGCGGCAAGCATGGCGTCGATATCGTCCTGGCCTGCCGCATCATCACCTGCCTCAGAGAGTGCCGCAGCCCACTCATCGGCGAGCGCCTGCTCCTCGGGGGAGGTGTTTTCGTTTTCGTCTGCCATCGTCGTTCCTCGGCTGGCGGGTAGCGGTTTCATGAGGCGCAGTTGCGCCTGTGGTTAGCGTTGCCGATCAATCGGCTCGAGCACCTGGAGCGCCAGGTTGCCCTTGTGTGCGCCGAGCTTGACCTTGAAGGTGGGAACACCGTTGGCCCGCATGATCACATCCTCAGGCAGCTCTACCGGGATCACATCCCCGGGCTGCATATGCAGGATGTCGCGCAGCCTGAGCTGGCGTCTGACCACGGTGGCGCCCAGAGGTACGCTGACGTCCAAAATGTCTTCACGCAGCGCCTTGATCCAACGCTCGTCCTGGTCATCCACATCGGACTGAAAGCCGGCGTCGAGCATCTCGCGGATGGGTTCGATCATCGAATAAGGCATGGTTACATGGAGGTCGCCACCGCCACCGTCGAGTTCGATATGAAAGGTCGACACCACAATCACTTCGCTGGGGCTGACGATGTTGGCCAACGCAGGGTTGACCTCAGAACCCACGTACTCGAAGTTGATATCCATCACGGCGGCCCAGGCTTCCTTCAGGTCGATAAACGCCTGATCGAGCACCATACGCACTACTCGCAGCTCGGTGGGCGTGAACTCCCGCCCCTCGATCTTCGCGTGGCGCCCATCGCCGCCAAAAAAGTTGTCCACCAGCTTGAACACCAGCTTGGCATCGAGAATGAACAGCCCGGTGCCGCGCAACGGCTTCATCTTCACCAGGTTAAGGCTGGTGGGCACGTACAGCGAGTGCACGTACTCACCAAATTTCATGACCTGCACACCACCGACGGCGACATCAGCCGAGCGCCGCAGCAGGTTGAACATGCTGATACGGGTGTAGCGGGCGAAGCGTTCGTTGATCATCTCCAGGGTCGGCATGCGCCCACGGACGATGCGGTCCTGGCTGGTCAGGTCGTACTGTTTGACCGAGCCAGGTTCAGCGGCCTCCTCAGGCTCGACCAAGCCATCGTCCACCCCATGCAGCAGCGCGTCGATTTCGTCCTGGGAAAGCAGGTCTTGCACAGCCATGTTCGACCCTCGCCTACTGCAACACTAGATTGGTGAACAGTACCTGCTCGACAGCCAGCTTGCCGGTTTCCTTCTGCGCCAGCTCCTGCACGCTGGCGGTGGCTTGCTGACGTAGCATTTCCTTGCCGACAGGTGTAATCAGCGACTCGAAATCCTGGCTGGAGAACAGCATCACCAGGCGGTTGCGCAGCACCGGCATATGCACCTTGAGTGCATCCAGGGCAGCCTGGTCACGGGCCATCAATGCCACACTGACTTGCATATAACGCGCCCGCCCCTTGTGGTTGAAGTTGACCACGAAGGCCGGCACCAGCTCTTCATAGATGGCAGCCTGTTTGACCGGCTCCTGACTTTCGACCGCTTCCGGCGCTTCGGCCTCAGGCGCCGACTTGTTCAAAAAGAACCAGGTAGCCCCCACCGAAATACCGATTGCCAGCAAAAGACCGACGACGATCAGAATGATGAGTTTCATCTTGCCCGCAGGTTTGCCCTCGGCAGCCGCTGCCGGGTCTTGCGGTGCACTTTTCTTAGCCATGCCAATAATCCGTCACTGATCGGAGTTCGATCGGTTTTCAAAGGGTCAGGAGCAAGGGTTGTGCCAGCTCTTCGACGCATGCGTCAGGCTCTCACAACGCCGCGGCGGCGCGCAGCCAGATCAACACATCCGTACCGCCTGAACGCATTCGCCCGGCGCTCTTGCGAGGCCGGGCGAATGCAGTTTAGAACAGAGCGACGATGGACTACAGAAGGTTCTGCCTCAGGCGTAAAAGTCCACCATGCCGCGACCGCCGCTAATGCTCGAACGCATCTCCGTCAGCGGCCCTAGGCTGTCATCTTCAAGTTGCGCCAACCCCTCGCCGCCGCCATTGCGCTGGCCCTTGCCCGAGTCGCCTTCCTGCCCTTGCCAACCGCGGTTGAGCGATTGGTCAGAAACGTTGACGTCCGCCAGATTCATACCCTGCTGAGTAAAGAGCTCACGCAGGCGATGCATCTGGCTGTCGAGCGCTTCACGCACGCCGGCATGGGCACTGGCAAAGGTCACCTGGGTCTGGTCCTGATTGACACTGATACGCACCTCCAAGCGTCCCAGCTCCTGCGGATCGAGCTGGATCTCGGCAGACTTGAGGTTCTGGCTCGACATCAGCATCACCCGATCAACCACCGCCTCACTCCAGCCTGCCTGCTGCATCGGCACAGGTTGCCCGGCAAGCGGTACGCGAGGCGTTTGGGTCACCTGCTGATTCACTGCCTGACTCAGGGCACTGAGCTTGCTGACGAAGTTTTCCGGCGCGCTATCGACCGAACTTTCCTTGAGCGCCTCAAGCCCCACCGCGCTCAGCTCCAGAGCCGGCTCTTCGACCACATTGGCGACATCGCTGGTTTTTTGCGCCCCCATCGCGGCCATGGCCGACGCGAAGCCCTGACCAGTGGTCAAGGTGGTCTGCTTGGCAGACTCGCCACTGCCCTCTTTGGCCAACGCCTCTGCAGCCCTCGCCTTGGCGCCCTGCTCAAGCGCCATCTGCACAGCAGGCAACTGATTGAGCGCATCGATTTCCGGATCGAAGCTGGCTTCGGTAAGACTGGCCGGCCCACTGCTGGTGAGCGTAGCCGGTTGGGTGGGCAGCATGCCCTCTTCAGTCAGCGTCGCCGCAGGGTCAACATCGACCACCGGCGCCTGCCCCAACAAGCTCAACAGTAACGCGGGATCCTCAACCACGGGGTCCGGCTGCAGCTCACTCGGCAAGGCATTGCCGCTATCGGCAAGTACCGGCTCCTCGGCGGCAGGGTCCGCTGGGGCGGCCTCTTCGGCCACGCTCTCGCGCGACTCGGCCTTGGCGGCGTCATCACTGCGCTGCGCCGCCTTGGCCTGACGCTCCTTGGCATACACATCAGCAAAGCTGGAAGACTCGTTCTTACGGGGCTCAGGCGCTTTGGCGGCGTTGTTGGGCGCTGCCGGACGCGGTTTTATTTCGGGCGCCGACTTGAGCAGCAGATCGGGGACGGACATGGACACTCTCCACACGGGGCTCGGTTCGTGCGGAGGGTTCTGCAAAGGGCGGGCCAACTTGCCGGGAGCCAATCTGATGGTTTGCAGCGCTGCAGCATTACGGGTGGCCGTGACTGTTTGCAGCCTACCCGGCGGACCACTGTCACAGGCTATCAGTGGCGATAACGCTGGCGCTCGGATTTGAAAAGAATCCGCACGATGGCAAATTCTCGCTCGATTTGTTCGAGCAGTGCAGGCGCCACACTCAGGTCCTCACAGCGACCGGCTTCCTCGAGCTGGCGGCACAAACCCGCCAGCAAGGTAGCGCCCATATTGCTGCAGCTGCCCTTGAAGCTGTGCGCCGCCAAGCGGATCGCCTGGGCATCACCAGCCTGCTGTGCGTCACGCAATACGCGCAGACGTTCTTCGGAGTCGGCCAGAAAGGTATCGAGCAGAACCGGGTACTCGTCTTCCATCACGTCCTGCAAGGCAGCCAGCACGTCGCTGTCGAGGTGGGGATCAGACACCAGGTCACTCCATGAGCCCAAGGGCCTGGATTATGCCTCAAGCCGCCAGGAAAACTCCACGCTCACACCGCGGCCATCGGCAGGCCAGGTGCAGCGCTCGCTGAGCTGACGAACCAGGGCCAGCCCGCGACCGCTGAAACGCTCCGGCTGCGCCTGGTGGTCCATAACAGCCTGGCCGTCGAAACCAGGACCACTGTCGTCGACCAGTAGCGTCAGACGACCACCGCCCGGCTCGGGACAAATCCGCAGATCAAACCGCACATAGCCCTCGACCAGTGCGGCCAGACGTTCCGTGCGTAGCCGGTAGTAATCAGCAAACCCACGGGCATCGGCTTTCATCGCTGAGTCCAGGCCCAGCACTCCATGCTCCAGGGCATTGGCATAGAGCTCGGTCAACACACTGAAAAGCGCGCCTGCCTGCAGCCGCAGGCCGGGCACTTCGAGCAGTAACTGCAAAACCTGAGGTACCGGATTGTGGCGGCGCAAGGTTGCCCCGCGGTACTCGAAGGTAGCCGACCAGTCCAGCGGCGCATTTTCTACGCTGCCGCCCTGGGGTACGGGCGGACGCCCCAGGCTCGTGGGCTCGACCAGGCCGATCTCGACCAGGCTGATATCGTCCTGTTGAGTGCCACGAAAACGGATGAGCGCTGCCTGGATTTCGTCAAAAAGGGCCTGGTCATCACGGTTAGCGGCAAGCACCTCGAGCAGGCGTTGCTCGCCAAACAGCTCACCTTCAGCGTTGCTGCCCTCCAGCACACCGTCGGACAGCAGCAGCACCCGGTCTCCCATCTCGAGCGGGTAGACCTCCAGCGCATCATTGAAAGAGCGCGCATCGCGCACCCCTAGAGGCAGATGCCGCGACACCAGAGGCGTGTGCTCACGGCCAGCGCCGCGCAGCAGATAACCATCCGGCAGGCCGCCCGCCCAGACCTCCACGACCTTGCGCTGAAAACTGATGTTGAGCAGGGTCGCACAGCAGAACATACCCATCGGCAGTATGCGCTTGAGCTTGGCATTGACCTCGCGTAACACCTCGCGCAGTGAGTGCCCCTTGGCCGTCATGCCATAGAACGCCTCGGCCAGCGGCATGGCACCAATGGCTGCAGGCAAGCCATGGCCGGTAAAGTCGCCCAGCAACACATGCATATCGCCAGACGGCTGAAAGGCGGCCAGCAGCAGGTCACCATTGAACAACGCATAAGGCGACTGCAGGTAACGCACATTGGGCGCATCCAGACAGCCAGCATGAGCCACCTTGTCGAATACCGCTTTGGCCGCACGCTGCTCATCGAGTAGAAACGCATTGTTGCGGGCAATCAGATCGCGCTGCTGCAGTACCGTCTCCTGCAGCCGCCGCAAGCGATCCATGGCGTTGATCTTGGCCTCCAGGATCACCCGGTTGTAGGGCTTTGCCAGGAAATCATCGCCACCGGCTTCCAGGCAGCGCACCAGTGCTTCGCCTTCGGTCAACGAGGTGAGAAAGATGATCGGCACCAGCGCTTCGCCGGCCAATAGCTTGATCCGCCGAGCTGCTTCAAAACCGTCCATGATGGGCATCAACGCGTCCATCAGGACCAACTGCGGCCGTTCCTGCTCGAACAGGGCCAGTGCTTCCAGGCCATTGGCTGCCGTCAGCACGCGATGGCCCTGACGACTGACGATGGTCGAAAGCAGCATGCGGTCAGCGGCGCTGTCCTCGGCGATGAGGATGGACAAACGCGCAGACACGATCAGGCGATCTTGAATAGCTGTTCGAAGTTGGAAATGGCGAGGATCTTGCGGACATCGGGGTTGCAGTGCTCCAGACGAATCTGTGCATGGTCACCGCCGGCATGGTCACGCAGCAGTAGCAGCATGCCCAACGCGGAGCTGTCGAGATAGGTCGTGCCCTTGAGATCAACCACATAGCGCTTGGGGCGCTGGTTGATACGCTCGTAGGCATCGCGAAACTCTTGGTGGGCACCGAAATCGAAACGTCCCTGAATCACAATGGTCAGCTCTTGCCCATCTTCCGAGGGCTGCGAGGTAATGGCCATACAAACTCCTTAGTCAGTTCTATTCAACCGTCAATGGCGAGGCGCATAGAACAGCGCCGTGGTGGCAGTGTAGCGCGGCCAATGGCGGTCGGCGTGCCTGAAGATTTAGCACCCCATAGCCAAGAGGGCAAACGCTTTTCAGCATAGGGGCTTGAACAGCCCCTAATACCGCGGTGGCAAGCGCTGCGCCAGTTCATCGAGCAGCTTCTGCTCGCGCTTGTCTTCGGCGATACGCGCCTCGTCCCGGTAGCGCTGCACCAGTTTGCGCAACCCCTCCAGACGGGCATAGTGCTGCTGCCACTGCGCACGCGCTTTCTCCAGATTGCCACGGTGCCAGGCCAGGGTGCGCCGCTGCTGACCAATGGCGACTTCCAATTGCGAAAGAAAACGCTGGTAGTTGATCAGCCACTCACCGGAAACCCCACGCTGGCCTTCATTGATCCACTGCTGCTGATAGTCGCCGCGAAAGCGCTCCAACTCACCCAGCTTGCCTTCGGCCTGACCAACCAGGCCCTGTTGATGGCCCAGCTGCAAGGCCGCTTCGCGCTCGGCACGCTCCGCCATCTCGACCACAGGTGCCAAACGTGCGGCACGACTCTGCGCCATGGATTAAGCCGCGCCGCCGGTCACGGTGGCGGCCAGCAGCGCACTGCTCTGTTCAAGGCTTTCGCTCTCATGCAGGCCCTGGCGCAGATAGCGCACCATGCTCGGCATGCGCGCAATGGCCAGGTCAGTGTCGGCATCACCACCAGGTACATAGGCGCCAACGCTGATCAGGTCGCGACTCTGCTGATAGCGCGACCACAGCTGCTTGAAACGCTGGGAATGCTTGAGGTGCTCGGCACTGACGACCTGCGGCATGACCCGGCTGATCGAGGCTTCGATATCGATGGCCGGGTAATGCCCCTCCTCGGCCAGCCGCCGCGACAGCACGATGTGCCCGTCGAGCACCCCGCGCGCCGCATCGGCAATCGGATCCTGCTGGTCATCACCCTCACTGAGCACGGTGTAGAACGCGGTGATCGCCCCCCCACCCTGCTCCGCATTGCCGGCGCGCTCGACCAGTTTGGGCAGCCGCGCGAACACCGAAGGTGGATAACCCTTGGTCGCTGGCGGCTCGCCGATGGCCAGGGCGATCTCTCGCTGCGCCTGGGCAAAGCGGGTGAGCGAATCCATCAGCAACAGCACATTGAGGCCCTTGTCGCGGAAATACTCGGCGATGCGTGTGCAGTACATGGCCGCGCGCAAGCGCATCAGTGGCGCATCGTCAGCTGGCGAGGCAACCACCACCGAACGGGTGAGGCCTTCCTCCCCGAGAATCTCGTCGATGAACTCCTTGACCTCACGGCCCCGCTCACCAATCAATCCCACCACGATGATGTCAGCGTCAGTGAAGCGCGTCATCATGCCAAGCAACACGCTCTTGCCCACCCCGGTACCGGCGAACAGGCCCAGGCGCTGGCCGCGGCCGACGGTGAGCAGGCCGTTGATGCTGCGAATACCGACATTGAGCGGTTCGCTGATCGGGTTGCGGTTCAGCGGGTTGATGGTTGGACCATCCATCGGCACCCAGTCCTCGGCCTTCATGCCGCCCTTACCGTCGAGCGCACGCCCGGTGCCATCAAGCACCCGACCGAGCATGGAGCGGCCCATGGGCAGGCGCCCGGTATCCGGCAACGGCACCACACGGGCGCCAGGGGCGATACCGGCGAGACTGCCCACTGGCATCAGGAAGATCTTGCCATTGGAAAAACCCATCACCTCGGCCTCGACCTGCACCGGGTGATAGCTATCATCGTTGATCACCAGGCAGCGACTGCCCAAGGCGGCGCGCAGGCCTTCAGCCTCCAGGGTAAGGCCCACCATGCGCAGCAGGCGGCCTTCGACCACGGGCTGACCGGGCAGACTGATGCTGTCACGGTAGACCGAAAGGCGCTTGGCGAAGCTGGTGCGTTCAAGGCGCATCGGCAGGCTCGGTGGCAGGGGCGTCGAGATCGACCTGCAGGTCGGCCTCTGGCGGCGCCGTGGCATGTTCGCGCTGCTGATCGAACAGTTGCTTGAGCGCTTGGGTCAAACGGGTTTCGACACTGGCATCGATGCGACTGTGTTCACTCTCCACGCGGCATCCGCCAGGCAGCAAGCTGTCATCCTCAAGGATGCGCCAGCTTTCTTCGTGGCGCTCACGCAGCGCCTTGACCCGCTCGAAGTCCTGGGGATTGAGGTGGATACGCACATTCTCTGCGCCCATGGGCAACAGCTTCAGGGCTTCGCGCAACACTTGGCGGATCTGACTGGAGTCGATGACCAGCTCGCGCTGAATCACTTCGCGAGTCATGTGGCCCACCAGCTCGACCAATGAGGCTTCAAGCTGGCGGTCCTGCTCGGCGATTGGCTCGAACAGTTGGCGCATCAGGGTTTCCAACGCTGTCAGGCGCGGTGCCAGAGCCACCTCGCCTTCCTGCCGGGCCTTGAGCTGGCCGGCATGGAAGCCGTCCTTCTCGCCGGCGGCGAAACCTTCGTTGTAAGCATCCTGGCGGATCGCTTCAAGCTCATCGAGTGTCAGCGGTTTGACATCTTCGAGCTGCACTTCCTCGCTGTCGGCTGGCCGCTCGGGCTGTGGCTCCTCGGGTGCGGCATCGGCCTGCAGCGGTGCGTCGTCCGGCGGCGCTTCACCGCTGTCGGCGTCGAAGCTGGGCAACGCCCAACGGTCAAAACCGGCGATGTCCTTGGCGCGAATCAGGTCGCTGGACGCGTCCTTGGAAGCCATGTCGGGTATCCCCCTGGGTCAGTAAAAACGGTCGGGGCAAACAGTCTGCCGGGGCGCCATTGTGCCAGAGCAACCGGCGCCGTGGCAGCGCCGGGTCAGACCATCTCCTCGCCGCCCTTGCCGCCCAGAACGATCTCGCCCGCCTCGGCCATGCGCCGGGCGATGGTGAGGATTTCCTTCTGCGCCGTTTCCACGTCGCTGACCCGCACCGGACCTTTGGCTTCGAGGTCGTCGCGCAGCAACTCGGCAGCACGCTTGGACATGTTCTTGAAGACCTTCTCCTTGATCGCTTCGTCCGCCCCCTTGAGGGCCAGCACCAGCACGTCGGAGGAGACTTCGCGCAACAGCGCCTGGATGCCGCGGTCGTCGACATCGGCCAGGTTGTCGAAGACGAACATCAGGTCCTCGATTTGCGACGACAGGTCCGCATCCACTTCGCGGATCGAGTCCATCAACTGACCTTCAACCGAGCTGTCGAGGTAGTTCATGATGTCAGCGGCGCGCTTGACCCCGCCCATGGTCGCCCGGGTGGTACTGGCACTACCGGAGAACTGCTTCTCGAGGATCTGGTTGAGTTCCTTGAGCGCCGCCGGTTGCACGGTATTAAGCGATGACACGCGCAGGACAATGTCCAGGCGCACCTTATGATCGAAATGCCCGAGCACTTCACCGGCCTGATCCGGGTCTAGGTAAGCCACGACGATGGCCTGAATTTGTGGGTGCTCGTAACGGATGACATCGGCCACGGCACGCGGCTCCATCCATTTTAGGCTGTCCAGGCCACTGGTGCTGCCGCCGAGCAGGATGCGGTCGATCAGGTTGCCGGCTTTGTCCTCGCCCAGTGCCTGGGTGAGCATCTTGCGGATGTAACCATCGGCACCGACGCCCAGGCTGGTCTGATCACCGACGATCTCGACGAACTCGCCCATGACCTGCTCGACCTGCTCGCGGTGAATATTGCGCATGCCGGCCATGGCCACACCCACGCGCTGCACTTCCTTGGGCCCGAGATGGCGCAGGACCTGCGCGGCGTCGGTTTCGCCGAGCGAAAGCAGGAGGATGGCGGCCTTTTCGACCTTGCTCATCTTGGCAACAGTGCGGTTATCACTCATCGGCGTTGATCCACTCTTTCACGACCTGGGCCACGCGGCCCGGATCTTCCGCGACCAGGCTCTTGATCGCGTTCAATTGGGCATCATACCCCTCGCTCGGGCTCGGTAGCAGGATGTTTTGCGGGCCACCGAGGCTGACGCGATCAGCTGACAGCTCGCCGTCCAGACCGCCCATTTCACCCAGATCGATATCGCCATCACGCCCACCTGCCGCCAGCTCTTTACCGCCACCAGGATTGGCGATGTTCTTCATCACCGGGCGCAGTACGAACCACACCAGAATGAAGATTAGCAGTGCCGGCACCAGTTGCTTGAGCCCGCCCATGGCCATCAGGAACAGCTCACTCTGGTACCAGGGCAGGTCAAGGAACTCTTCGCCGCGTTCGGCCGAGAACGGCGTATTGATCACACTGACGCTATCGCCACGGCTGGCATCGAAACCGACCGAGTCCTGCACCAGGCGGGTGAAGCGAGCCAGATCATCACTGCTCCAGGGCGCACGAGTCGCCTCCCCTGTGGCCGGGTCGACACGCACCTGGTCATCGACCACCACCGCCACTGACAGGCGACGCAGGCGGCCTTGCTGCTGGCGGGTGTAGCTGATCGAACGATCCAGCTCAAAGTTGCGCGTGGACTGGTCGCGTTTGTCTGCCGGATACGGCGCGAGCATCGGCTGGCCAGTGGCCGGATCGACCACCTGTGCGCCATTGGCATCGAGCAACGGCTGGCCCGGGGCAATCGCGCCAGGGGGCGCTGCGGCTGCACCGGCCTGTTGCGGCGCGGCTGCAGCACCCGGCGGCTGGTTAGCAAGCGCTCCGGGAACACCTTGCGGCGGCTGGCTGCTGGTACGCTGCTCGGTAACCTGCTGCTCGCTGCGCAGCGCCGGCTGGTCGGGGTTGAAGCTCTCGGAGGTGGACTCCACGGCGCTGAAATCGACATCCGCCGAGACCTCAGCCTTGTAGCGGCCGCTGCCCAGCACCGGCTGCAGAATGTTGTGTACGCGCTGGGTGAACAGACTCTCCATACGGCGGCTGTAATCGAACTGCTTGCCGGCCATGGTCAGCTCGGACAGCTCCTGTTGATCGGACAGCAGGTTGCCCTTCTGATCGACCACCGTGACCTGGGATTTTTCCAGTTCAGGCACGCTGGTGGCCACCAGGTTGACGATGGCCATCACCTGACTGGGCTCCAGGCCGCGACCGGCATACAACTCAACCAGCACCGAAGCGCTGGGCTTGCGCTCATCACGCACGAACACCGAACTTTTCGGAATGGCCAGGTGCACACGGGCACCCTTGACGTTGTTCAGGCTCGATACTGTGCGCGCCAACTCACCTTCGAGGCCACGACGGTAGCGGGTCGCTTCCATGAACTGGCTGGTGCCCAAGCCCTGCTCCTGGTCAAGGATCTCGAAGCCGACGGTCTTGTCGCTGGGCGCAACGCCGGCCGCAGCCAGGCGCATCCGCGCACGGGCCAGGTCATCGGCCTTGACCAGCAATGCCCCGGAATTGGGTTCGACGGTGTAGGTAATGTCGGCGGCCTGCAGTGTCTGCATCACCTGGGAGGCATCCATGCCATCAAGGCTGCCGTACAGTGGCCGGTAGTCCGGCTGCTGCGACCAGAGCACCACAGCGAAACCGATCGCCACGCTGGCAGCCAGGCCAACCAGCAGGCCGATCTGGCGCAGCATCGACATGTCGGACAGGTTCTCGAGGAACGTCAGTCCGAACAACGGCTTCTTCGGTTGGTCGTTACCGGTAGTAGCCGGCATGTTGGCGGCGAGTGCGTCAGCCATGATTGAAAACCCCTACCCTTAAACCGGCATCTGCATAATGTCTTGGTACGCCTGGACCAGCTTGTTGCGCACCTGGGTCATGGCCTGCATCGACACGCTGGCTTTCTGCGAAGCAATCATCACGTCGGTCAGGTCGATGCCGCTGTTGCCCATCTCGAATGCCTTGGCCAGTTCACCGGAGGCCTGCTGGGTTTCATGCACCTTGTTCACCGCCTGCCCGAGCATGTCGGAGAAGCTCGGAGCACCAGGCTCAGGCGCGCTCACGGCAGGCGTATGACGCGCCATGGCATCGGCCTGCATGGAGCGCATCTCCAGCATCAGACGATTGAATTCAATACCTTGGCTCATGACCTTTCCTCCACTGGCCGCAGTTTTTTGACGCAGTGCGGCGCGATAAGTGGATATTTGCAACAAGGGTGCCAGATACGCGAAAGCCCCGCAGTGCGGGGCTTTCGTCAATTAGCAGAAAAAACCTTGGAACCTCAGGGAATCACCCGCAGTCTGCCACGCCTGACTTCCGTCACCTCAGCTGGCGTAGAGGTAAGCCTCGACATCCATCCCGGCATCACGCATCTGCGCCAGCTTGTAACGCAGGGTACGCGGGCTGATACCCAGCCGCTCGGCAGCCTCCTTGCGCCGGCCGCGCTCGGCCCGCAAGGTATCGACGATCATCTGAAACTCATGCCGGCGCAGGTCTTCGCCAAGGGCGCCGGCCTCCATCACAGCCGCACTATCAGCACTTGGCACGCTCGCCACAGCCGTCAAAAGTGGCGTGACTGGTGCACAGGCAAAACCGATGGGCGCAGTCAGGCATAGATCCTCAGGCTGAATCAGGCCACCCTGCTGCAGAATCAAGGCCCGCTGAATGGCGTTATCCAACTCACGCACGTTGCCCGGCCAGGCGTAGGCGACCAGGCTGGCCTGGGCTTGTGGCGACAGGCGAATCGGCGCGTGATTCATCTTGCGCGCATGCTTGGCCAGCAGTCGCTCGGCCAGCGGTACGATATCCGCCGGGCGCTCACGCAGCGGTCGCCAGGCCAGAGGGAACACCGACAAGCGATAGAACAGGTCCTCCCGGAAGCGCCCTGCGGCGACCTCGGCAGCCAGGTCACGGTTGCTGGTCGCCAGCACACGGATATCCAGGCTGATCGGCTTGCGTGCGCCCACCCGCTCCACTTCGCGCTCTTGCAATACGCGCAATAGCTTGGCCTGCAGGCCAAGGGGCATTTCGGAAATCTCATCGAGCAGCAACGTGCCGCCATCGGCCAGTTCAAACTTGCCCGGCGCACTGGCGATGGCCCCGGTAAAGGCGCCCTTCTCATGACCGAACAGCGTCGCTTCGAGCATGTTGTCGGGGATCGCCGCGCAATTGATCGCAATGAAGGGCCCACCAGTGCGCGGCGATTGCTCATGGATAAAGCGCGCCAGCACTTCCTTGCCAGTCCCGGACTCGCCAGTAATCAGCACAGTGGAATCGCTTTGCGCCACACGGCTGGCCAACGCCAACAACTGCTGACTGGCGAGTTCACAGGCCACCGGCCCTTCCAGCTCACCCTGCGGCAAGCGACCCAGGGCGTGGCGGTCCACCAGCGCCAGCAGCGCCTTGGGCTCGAACGGCTTGACCAGGTAATCCGCAGCGCCTTGGCGTATCGCATCCACCGCTCGCTCGACTGCACCGAACGCCGTCATCAGCAGCACTGGTAATTGCGGCTGGCGCCGGCGAATCAGCCCCAACAACTGGTGACCGTCCATGCCGGGCATATTGACGTCACTGATCACCAGGCTGAACACCTCTTCACCCAGCGCCAGCAAAGCGGCTTCTGCACAATCCACCGCACGGTAGGCATGCCCACCCAGCGACAGGGTGTCGCCAAGCGCTTCGCGCAGCGCGCGGTCATCTTCGACCAGCAAGACTTTGGCAGCCATGACGGTTACTCCGGATTAATCAGTGAGGCCGCGTCAAGCAGCGGCAGAGTCAACAGGGCGCAGGTACCACGCCCCGGCCGGGACTGCAGATGCAGCTCGCCGCGGTGAGCGCGGGCGACGGCCTTGACCACCGCCAGTCCCAGACCGGTCCCGGTGGCGCGAGTGGTGAAAAAGGGCTCGCCGAGGCGCGCCAACGTAGCCGCATCCATCCCCGGGCCGTTGTCGCTGATGCAGATACGCAAGTTGTCGCCACGCCGATAGAGGTGCACCTTGAGCCCGACCTGGGGGCCACCGGCCTGGATGGCATTCTCCAAGAGGTTCAGCAAGGTGCCGACCAGGGTGTCGCGGTTGCACAACAGCCCGCCGTCGCGCACGTCGCACTGCCAGCGCACCGGCAGGCCGGCCACATGGATTTCCGCGGCTGAGCGCAAGGCATCGCACAAGGCCGAAGGCGTTAAGCGATCCGGCAGCGGCAGGTCACCGCGGGCGAACACCAGCATGTCGCGGACCTGGTGCTCAAGTTCGTGCAAACGCTCCTTGAGACGCCCGGCAAAGCGTTGCTGTTGCTCAACCGGCAATGCCTGCTCATGCAGGTGGCTGGCGTAAAGCATGGCCGCCGACAGCGGTGTGCGAATCTGATGGGCTAAAGAGGCCACCATGCGCCCCAGCGCAGATAAGCGCTCATGGCGCGACAACTGATCCTGCAGGCGACGGGTTTCCGTCAGGTCATTGAGCAGAATCAGCTGACCCGGCTCGCCATGCAGCGAGCGCGTAGCGATTGACAGTCGACGCCCATCTTTCAGTGACACCTCATGACCATCGTCATCGCGTGGGGCGAAATTACGGGCAATCACTTCACGCCAGAGCATGCCGACCAGGGGCCGGCCGAGTAGCTGACAGGCAACCGGGTTGGCCTCGCGCACTACACCCTGCCCATCGATCACGATAACCCCGCCTGGCAACAGGTCCAGCAGGCTCTGCAGGCGATGGGCAATGCGCTCCTTCTCCGCCAGCTCCTGCATGCGCTGGGCACTCACCAGCGCCAGTTGCCCCTTGAGCTCGGACACCCGCGACTCGAGCAGGCTGTAAGACTCGCTGAGCTGCGTGGACATCTGACTGAAACGCGCAAAGGCATGCTCCAGATGAACACGCTCGCCCGACTCGGCCGGTGGCACAGGTAATGGCGTGGGAACAGCGCTGGGTAGGGCGTGGCGGGTCATGGCATCTCTCTCGCGCAGCGAGCCGTCAGGGGACAGTCAGTTGCTAGAGAGATAGCAATACCCGTGCCTAAAAAATAATCCTTATTTTTCAGCATCTTAATAAAAAAGCCGGGACTTTCGTCAAAGTCCCGGCTCTTTTCCAGCAGTCGGCGCCAAGGCACTGACTCGCGATCAGTCGTCGAACTGCCCTTCTTCGTCACGCCGGCTCATGCCGTACTTGCGCATCTTCTCCACCAGCGTGGTGCGGCGAATCCGCAGGCGCTCTGCTGCACGAGCGACCACGCCGCCGGCATCGTCGAGCGCTTGTTGAATCAACCCCTGCTCCAGCCCACCCAGGTAGTCTTTCAGGTCCAGCCCTTCGGGCGGCAGCATTGCCGGCGTGTCGATGCCTGGCAGGCCGGCGACGATGGCCGCACGCTCTTCCAGCTCATCACGCAGGCTGGCAGCCAGGTGTTCATCTTCGTCATCGACATGGCGGAATTTCTTCGGCAACTCGCCGACGCCGATCACCCCGTAGGGATGCATGATCGCCATGCGTTCCACCAGGTTGGCCAGCTCACGGACGTTGCCTGCCCAATCATGGCGACACAGCGACATGATGGCCGCGGAGTTAAAACGAATGGAGCCGCGCTTCTCGTGCTCCATGCGCGAAATCAGCTCATTCATCAACAAGGGGATGTCTTCGATGCGCTCACGCAGCGGTGCCATCTCGATGGGGAAGACATTGAGGCGGTAATACAGGTCTTCGCGGAAGCTGCCGTCCTCGATCATCTTTTCGAGGTCTTTGTGGGTGGCCGCGATGATTCGCACATCGGCACTTTGGGTTTTATTGCTGCCCACCCGCTCAAAGGTTCGCTCCTGCAACACCCGCAGCAGCTTGACCTGCATAGGCAGCGGCATGTCACCGATCTCATCGAGAAACAAGGTACCGCCGTTGGCCAGCTCGAAGCGCCCTGCCCGCGAGGTAATTGCCCCGGTGAATGCGCCTTTCTCGTGACCGAACAACTCGCTTTCCAATAACTCAGCGGGGATTGCACCGCAGTTGACCGGCACAAAAGGCGCCTCGCGCCGCTTGGAGTGATAGTGCAGGTTACGCGCAACCACTTCTTTGCCCGTACCGGACTCGCCCAGGATCAGGACGCTGGCCTCGGTATCGGCAACCTGCTGCATCATCTGCCGCACATGCTGAATCGCACGGCTGGTGCCGACCAGGCTGCGAAACAGGTTGGGCTCACGATGGCGGCCGCGTTCACGGGCCTGGTCGTACATTTCCCGATAAACCTGAGCGCGATGCAGAGAGTCGAGGAGTTTGTTGTAACTGGGCGGCATGTCCAAGCTGGCCAGCACACGCCGGCGGATGTCTTCCGGCCATTCTGCGGCCGCTTGCATGTCCATCAGCAGTATCGGGAGGAACTCATCCCAGACACCGATCTGCTTGATCAGCTCCAGCGTGCCACCGCGCAGCTGCACATCGCCTAGCAATACGCTGAGTACGCCGCGGCTGGACGGCAAGTCTGCAGTGGCCTCATGCCAGTCCTCACTACCGCATGCTAGATATTCTTCGCCAAGAAAATTCAAAATGACCGTCAGATCACGACGGCGCTCACGGTTGTCGTCAATCAGTAGGATTTTGGTTTCACGCCACATAATGTCTGGTCTATCCGAGGGGCTGAACGAAGGTCTGCGAAGTCATGGGACTGCTGCGCCGGCATTTAGCCAGTAGTAAAGTCAATTTTTTGGACGCAGTCAAATTTATGGCGTGCTTTGGTTTCACCATCTTGCTTGATCACTAGGCATATCCACAAAAAAACTGGGGATGAGGCACAAGAAAGATGGCAGACGAATCAGCGAGCCCGACGAGCGCGGGCTGGGAACTGACCACGCGACTCAACCGAATAGTTGGTAGACCTTGGCACCCTGCTGCGCCTGATTAAGCTGCACCAACTCACCCGCCAGGCGTTGTTGTTCGGACTGGCACAGAGTCACCAGCTCACGATAAAGATCGAGCAGCTCCTGCATCCGCGCGCGTAGCGCCACCTCATCGGCAGGATCAATCATCGACTCATCGATCGCCTGGCGGCACTGCACGTCCAACTCGGCAATCGCTGCCCAATCTCGGCTAGCCAGGGCATCGCGCAGAGCAGTACCGGTATCTTGCAAACGCTGGACAGAAGTTGTCATCGAAAAGCTCCCAAAAGGCTCTGGCGACTTATTGGCTAATAGCGTCCCAGCCGGATTTTACATCGCGCAGCAGGTCCGCAACTTCGTCGAGCGGCTCAGGCACATTCTTCACATTAGCTTCGATCAGGCGGGACACCATGTACTCGTACAAGTTGTCCAGATTGGCCGCCAGCTCACCGCCGGCATTGAGATCCAGGCCATTACGCAGACCACCGATAATACCAATGGCTTTACCGATCAGCTCACCCTTGAGGGCAATCTGACCGCGCTCCATAGCACCGCGAGCCTGGGCCAGCCGTGTCAGGCCACCCTCCATGAGCATTTGAATCAGACGGTGCGGGGTCGCCTCAACGGCCTGTGCGTGGGTGTTCACATGCTGGTATTGGCGCAGGGCTGCCATTGCGTTCATTGTCACGTCTCGCTGTGCTGGGCTGCTGATACTTGTGTATCGACGCCCAGTCAGGAAACTTTAGCGCATTCAGCTCGCAGATGGCTCTACTTCGGCCTCTATCGCCGTCCAGGCTTCCTGGAGTTGAACCAGCAGGGCTTCGACTTCTTCAAGACTGCCTGCCTCGCGCTCAATGGCCACGCCTGCCAGACGACGGGTCATGTAGGCATAGAGTGCATCGAGATTCTCGGCAATCTCACCACCAAGCTGCTTGTCCAGACTGGCCTGCAGTACACCAAGAATCGTGATGGTAGTACCCACCGCCAGCCCACGCACCTCGCTGTTGCCCTCGGCCTGCGCCTGACGCGCCAGCTTGACGCGCTCAATCGCGCCATCAAGCAGCAATGCGACGGCACGGTACTGAGAGACTTCCTGGCTGGTTTTGACTTTCTTGTACGTATCAATGGGGTTGTTCATGAACGATCCTTTCATACGACACCGGGCAAGCTGGATAACGCACTGGCCAGCGAATCGCTGGTGCGACTCAACTGACCAACCAACGTATCCATGGCGTTGTACTGTGAATAAAGGCGCGCCTGAATGGCAGCCACACGAAGTTCCAGATCAGCTTTCTGTTCTTTGATGTCCGCATCGGTCTTTTGCAGACCACTAATGCGCTGCTCCAAGACCCCACCTGATTTGACATAGCCATCGATGCGTTTGTTGAGACGACTCATTAATCCATTGTCGCCGGTGACAAATGACCCAACCGCATCAAAGTTACTCTCGAGCGCAGCTGTAAGCTTGCTATCGTCGATGGCCAGCTTGCCGTCTTTTTGAGTTGTGATACCTAGATCAGCGAGGGCACGGAACGCATCGCCGCTTTGTCCTGCCGCAGTGTTCGTCAGCTCCGAACGGAGCCCATTCAGTACATTGCGTACCGACGAATCACCCACTAACTTGCCGACCAAAGGCTCGTTACCTTCACCCGTGGACACAACGCTGGTCAGGCTATTGGTCGTGGTAATAAGCTTGTTGTAGGCGTCTACAAATTTTTTCAGACTGTCTTTAACGGCTGTGGTGTTTTCACCCACGGTCAACGTTGTGCTGACCCCTTCCTCAGCCTTAACCAAGGTGAAGGTTACACCTTCAATTGCCCCACTTACCGCATTGGTGGCGCTTTGCAACTCAAGTCCGTCGATCTTGAACTTGGCATTTTTTGCCTCGCTTAACGCGGGCGGCATGTTGGTTACCAAGGCTTCCAAGTCCGCACCACTCGCTTCAAGACTCAGATCATTACCCGCCCCCGTCTTGTTGGATGACAACACCAACTGTGAGGTGCCATTGGCTGGGTCAGTGACAATGTTGGCACTGATGCCTTTATCATTGAGCTGAGTGTTGATGGCATCACGGACTTCTTTGAGCGTGGCACCTGCTGTAACCGACACATCAAAGCTGTCGTCACCCAAACCGATAGTCAGCGAACCGCCTGACGCAAAGGCAAGGCCAGAACCGCCTGCGACGCTGCCAGAAGCGATCTTCGAGGCGCTGGCAAGCTGCTCGACCTCGACGCGGTAAGTACCGGTAAGCGCCGTTTTTTCGGCACTGGCAGTCACACGCGCGGTGTCAGAGGACGAGGCCTTTCGAATACCGAACAGGCTGGCATCATTCAGCGCCTTGGCTGCTGTCTGGAACTCACTCAAGGCGCTTTTGAACGTACCCAGAGACGTTATCTGGGTCGTCATCTTGGTTGTCAGCCGTGCCAGCTGAGCATCTTTAGGCGCCCGTTCAGCCGCCACTGACGCCTTGACGATCGCGTCGATATCGATCCCGGATCCTATACCTGTGATACTTGCCATGTGCATTGCCTCGCCAAAGGGTTGACACCCTATTCCTGTTACCTAAACGGTAAACAAGTTTCATGCCACCGCAATCATGCCTCAGCTTTGAACAACAGACTGCGAACCTCGGTGAGGTTCTCCGCAAGCTTGAGCGCTTCTTCCGATGGAATCTGGCGAATCACATCGCCAGAGGTGGCATCGGTTACTTTCACGACAACGCGACCATTGCCATCGTCGAGCGCAAAGTTAATATCGCGCCGCACCGACTGCACGAACTCCTGCATGTTGTTCATGGCCGCTTCCAGCTCCGCCCGACTCGGCGGGGTCTCGGCTTGCTGCTTATCGGCAGCTGCTTGCGCCTGCGTCTTGTCGGCACTGGCGGGTAGCTTACCGCCTGTTTCGGCTGCTTCAGCTGCACGCGGCTTGGCTGGATCTAGCGCCAAACCGCCCTGCTTCATCGAATCGCGTACTGAACCAATGTCCATAGTCTTATCCTCAGAAAGAGGGAATGGGGAGGCAGGTTACCCTGGCTCCCCATTGATGCTACCCGATGCTTAGCCCAGCAGGCTGAGCACTGCCTGCGGCAGCTGGTTGGCCTGGGCCAGGATCGCCGTACCTGCCTGCTGCAGGATCTGGTTCTTGGTCAGGTTAGCTGTTTCCGCTGCGAAGTCAGTGTCCTGAATTCGACCACGGGCTGCCGATACGTTCTCCGAGATGTTCTGCAGGTTACCGATAGTGTTCTCGAAGCGGTTCTGCACCGCACCAAGATCCGCTCGCTGCGCATCGATCGCGGCGATGGCATCGTCGATCACGATGACTGCTTTCTGCGAACCGATTACGTCGGTGATGTCGATATCGTCGACCAGGTTGCCTTCTGTAACTTCAGCCACATCGATGTCAGTACCGGTACCTGCGGCAGAAGCAGTCTTAGCTGCAGATACAGTCGCCCCTGAACCGAAAGACAGCGACTCAATTTGCCCTGCCTCTGAACCCGAACCCAACGAGGTCACTAGATCGATGTCGCCATCATCGTTGACGAATGCACCAACGCCGATGTTGGCATCGTTGATCACAGTTGCCAGAGCCTGCACCTGCTCAGCCTGAGTGGCGCCGCTGGCGAAGGTTGCGCTGAAAGTACGTGCCTCACCGCCGACCATGGTGATCGATACAGCGATGGCACCGGACGCCGATGCCGCACCGGCAGCAACGCTGCCCGCAGTGATCGTACCAGAGCTAAAGGTCCCTTCCAGCGACTCGGTGCTCATCTCGTCGATCTTGACGCTGATGGTTTCGTTCGCAGCACTGCCCACCTGGAAAGTGGTGGTCTCGAAGGAGCCGTCGAGCAACTTCTTGCCACCGAAGGTGGTGGTGTTGGAGATACGGTTCAGCTCTTTCTTGAGCTCAGTCACTTCCGAGTTCAGCGCCTTGCGCTCGTCATCGCTGTTCGAACCGTTAGCGGATTGCAGGGACAGGTCACGCATACGCTGCAGAATGCTGGTGGACTGCTGAAGTGCGCCTTCAGCGGTCTGCGCCATGGAGATGCCGTCGTTGGAGTTCTTCACTGCAACGTTGAGGCCGTTGATCTGGCTGCTCAGGCGGTTGGAGATCTGCAGGCCGGCCGCATCGTCCTTGGCGCTGTTGATACGCGAACCAGTGGACAGGCGCTGCAGGGAGGTATCCAGGGCCTTGGAAGAGGTGTTCAGATTGCGCTGAGTGTTGAGGGACGCAATGTTCGTGTTGACTGTAAGAGCCATGATGTATGTCCTCCATCGGACCTAGCTTAGTTGCCTGATGCTGCGAAACCCTGTCCTGCAGTTCTCAGGCAGCCATTGAGTTCGCGTTCGTACTACTTATCGGCGTGTGTGGCAGGAGCTTTAGGGCGGTGTGAAAAAAATTTTCTTCCTACCTTGACAGCACCACCACCCCCTTAATCCACGTCAGTACTATCGGCACAATCAGGCCTAGCTTTAGCCATTGCTTAAAACGCATCAGGCCGCTCGTAAGCGGCCTGATGCGTTTGCAGGTCAATCAGGAAGCCAGACCGTTCGCCAGGCTTGCAGGCTATCGCCCTCAAGCATCCAGTCGCGCAGTACCACCCTGCGCAAGTCATCGCCCGCCTGTGCACAGGCATCGAGGTCGGCCAAGTGCATGCGTATGGCATCCACCCAATCGCGGAAACGGTTTTTGACCCGTGTGACAGGTAACCCATCCTGATAACAGCGCACATCACTGCAGATCACCGGGAAACCGCAAGCCCCGTACTCAAGCAGGCGCAGGTTACTTTTACATTCGTTGAACAGGTTCTGCTCTACAGGGGCCAAGGCCAGATCAAGGTTCAGACTCGCCAGGGCCTGCGGGTAACGGTTTATTTCCACCCCGGCATGCACTTCCTTCATATAGGGCCGCAGTGCGTCAGGGCACATGCCGAAAAATACCCAGTCGACCTCATTTGCCAGTTCACTGACTACGTCAGCGATCATTTCAAGATCACCGGTATGACTGGAACCGCCCGCCCAGCCGACGCGTGGCCGCGCAGATACCCGGCGTTTGCTCTGCAAACCACCCCACCACTGCACCGGCAGGCGGTTTTCAATCACTCGAATATCCGCATGTAAATCCGCGAATGCCTCGGCCAGAGGCGCGGTGGACACAACAAAACGATCAACATAGGCCAGACCGCGCCGCAAGGATTTGAGAATGTCCTTGGGCATGTGTTGGCGATGGACGTTTTTCAGCGGCAGGTTGGGCAGGTAATCGTCGAGTTCGTAGACCTTGAAGGCGCTGGAAAAAGCCTTCAACCGGCGCATCGCCTCCAAGCGCGCCTCGCCGATCTGACGCTGCAGTAGCACGACATCGGGCTCGTAACGCTCCAGGTCTGCCACGTGCAGCAAACCCACCGACAAGGCACCGTCGATTAAGCCCGCCTGCTTCATCGCCGAGAACGGCTGAATAACCCGATAGTTACCGCACCCGAAGAGATCAGCCGGGTGCGCAAGAATAGTCGGAACAGGCCGCCAAGCCTGCAGCGGCCGCCAGGCCAGTTGAGGGTCGGCCAGTTTGAACCCCTGCTCGACTTGTAGAGAAAGACCGGTGTTGTAGGCAGGATCGCGCGCCAGGACGGGCAGCCAGCGAGCGTACATTGCGTCTTCCTGCTCGCGACTGGCAGAGGCAGAGCGCTCACTGTCTATCAATAGCTGCACCCGGGGCGTCCAGACATTCAGGTAGCCCGCCTGCCGCGCCTTGAGGCATAGATCGACATCGCTCCAGCGCGCCATCAGCGGGTCCTGATCAAAGCCGCCCAGCTCGACAAAAAGCGCTCGACGGATCATCAGGCACTCGCCACTTAGTGCCGAGTAGTTCTGCTCGACCTGCAACCGCTGCATGTAGCCTGCTGCGTCATGCTCCAGGCCCTCAAATGCCCGCCCGGCCGGCCCGAGTAAACCGAGCAGTAAACCGGCGTGATGAATACGCCCGTCTGCCGACAACAGTTTCGCCCCCACCGCGCCGACTTCTGGCCGTAGCGCGTGATTGAGCAACTGCCGTAACCAGTCACCGTCGACAACAGCAGACCCGGCATCCAGCCAAAGCAGCACCTCACCACGGACGTAATCAATCGCTGCATTGCAGGCCAACTGACGTGACGTGTCGCCACTAAACTGCAAGACGCGGATGCGCTCTTCGCCAATCTGCTCGATTGCCTTCAGCCACTCGAGCGTGGCCTGCTCCTCGCTACCCAGATCCAGCAGGAGAATCTCGTAGTGCGGGTAATCGGTGTTCTCCAGCACGGTTTCTACACAGCGCTGCACACGCACCAGCTGATCCTTGAGCGGAATCAGGATGCTGACCAGCGGTTGCTGATCGTGACCATATTCAAGCTGATAGCGCCCCGCTTGAGACGACGCTACCTGTGGCTGCTGATAACCACGGGCCTGCAGGTGACGCTCAATCACCTCACGCTCCTGCGGGCTGTCCCGTAGGGCGAACGCGTCAGCGGCCAGTAACGGCTCGCTGACATGACCCAAGCCATTCAAGCCGCGCTGCTCAATCAGGCGCAGGATGTATTCCAGCTCAAACGCCTCGTCAAACTGCACATTGAAGCCGCCCAACGCCAACAACTCATCCCGGCGAAACAGCCAGTGGCGTGCTGTACTGGCAGGAAAGCTCAACAACAGATCAAGGTTGAAGTCAGGACGCAGGGCAACACCCACCTCACCATCGTCCCCACGCACCAACTCATCGCCATAAAGTGCAACGCACTCTTCACTGCCAATCAGCTCCAGGGCCGTCATCAGCAAACCACTGCTGGTGAACGTCACCCCGCTGTCAGCCAACAGGCACCAGTGCACGGGTAGTGCTTGTATGACGCGGTTGAGCGTCTCGACCGCGGAGAGCGAGCCGGTTGGGGTGATCGTAAGCGAACGGCTAGGCAAGGCTGCCAGGCCTGCTAGCGAGACAACCTGAACGTCGATATTGCGATATAGATTGCTCTCTTCGAGGCTGACCAGGCTGCGTTCCAGCGCGTCGATATCACCGGTACGATCCAGCAAGAGCACACCAAAACGCGGGCCGCCGCCATGGGATTGCAGGCGCTGCTCGATTAATGGCATCTGTTCCGCCGAGGGCTTGCGCGCAGCGAGCCAGGCACTCAGTGACGTACCGCTCTGCCCGGCCGCTTTGTAAATCGCTGCGAGTATATCCAGGGGTTTGAACACGCGCGTTTTCAGCCGGGTGATAGGCGCCACCTGGACCATGCGTGTCTTACTGCCGCTGCGGTACCAACCGAGGTCGCGAATACCCTGGCGAAAATCCTGGTGCCCCTTATCGCCGACACCAGGCTTGTCGCGGCCCAGCTGGCTGAACTGATCACGGGATACGCGAAAGTCTGTCAATGGGCGAGCGAGCATGGCCAAATGGCCGCGTTTGAATAGCTTTACATACAGCGCCAGGTCAGCGACCCAGGTCACCCGAACGCCATTGAGCACCGACAGCTGATCACCGAAGTCGAGCAGATCCCTGCGGCGGCAAAGCACGGTGCTGGGTTCGCCAATAAAGTTAATTGTGTGGTCGGCAAGAAAGGAGATCAGGTCTTCACCGTTGATGACGACATCGTCTCGAAAGGGATACACCGTCGCCAGCGTGTCGGGTAAAGGATTGCCCTCCTCATCCACACGGCGGCGGCGCGAGCTGGCAATAGTAATCCCTGGATCGTCCTGCATAACGGCGACCAGCGAGGCGATACAGTCGGGGTGCAGCATGTCGTCGTCATGCAGAATCTTGACGTACTCACCACTGGCCAGCGCGACTGCGCGCGCCGTACTACGGGTTTCCCATAGCCGAGTTTCGTTACGTTGGTACTGGATGGGGAAATCGGCAAAAGGCCGGAAGGCATCGACAACGTCCTGTACTTCATCCGAGCGGGCATCGTCACAAATGATCAATTCGAGCGGGCGATACGTCTGCCGCTGAAGACTCTCAAGCGCATCCGTCAGATAAACGCCCTTGTAGGCCGGCATGACGACGCTGACCAGCGGATTACCCGCCTTGCTCATGTTCTCTGCCACTTACTGCCCCTTTGCCGTTAGTGCTTTCAGGCGCTCCACCACTCGCGCGGAATTACGGTCGTCCTGAAAGTTGAAGAATAATTTCTTGATCATCTGATAGCGGTCGCTTTCAACCTGCTGTGCACAGGACAGCTCTCGGTCCAATGCCTCAAGGAGATGACTAAAATCACTGACCACAGGTCCTGGAAAGGCTAATGCCATGTCGTAAAGCAGGCCGTTCTGCTGGGTCTGGTAGTGCTCGAGGTCATAGGCAAAGCTGAGCACGGGTTTATCGATGTACAGCGCATCGATATAGACAGACGAATAATCGGTCACCACCACATCCGACTCGCGCAACACGGGCGCAATCTCCTGAATCGCCCTATGCCCCAAGTCGATGATGTTCTCAGCATCGATAAAGCGCTCCATATTGAACAGCTGCTCACCTTTGCGGAAATAGTGCATACGAAAGCCAAAGATCGCATTGTGCTTGACCATCAATGCACGCAACTGCGCGATCTCATCATCGCTGAACTGATAGCACTGAGAGGCCAACACCTCACTGTCGCGGAACGTCGGCGCATAGGTAATCAATCGCCGGCTGCCTTTCCAACGACGTATGGCGTCGACATCGTCACGCAGAAAGCCAGGCAAATCCGCATAGGCCATACGCAGAAAATCATTGCGTGGAAGGCCGGTAATCCATAGGCGGGAATACTCGATGGGATAAAACATCGTGGCCATTGCATAACTGTCGACGTCTGACGAACAGACCAGCCCGTTATAGTGCGCACGCTCAAGGCGTCGATAGTTCGTCCGGTCGGCACGCTGCTGTAATTCGGGGCTGACCAGGGCGAATAATCGCTTGAGTGGAATACCGTGCCAGAGATTGATCACTATTCGACGAGTGAGATTGGCCCTCAGCACGGAGAAACCACCGTCGAGACAGCGCCAGGAGATGTCCATAGCGATAGAGTTAGTCAGTACATAGACGCCGCAGCGTGACAACTGCAGCAAGCCGGATAGCGTCTGTAACTCGATCAAACGGGTATTAGGTCCCAACTCCAGTCGTAACGACGCCGCGTCACAGCCCCGGCAAAAAATCAGCTTGCAGATTCCAGGATCGTTTTTCACTTCCTCGTAAACCGCTCGGGCATTTTCTACAAACTGATTTGTTTTCAGCGGATGAACAAAAAACGCCCACCGCTCACTGCGCTTGGGTACAAATCTATCGAAAATAGCCCACAGAGGCAGAATAAGACGCTCGACCAATACCTTTGAAGCGATGACCTGACGCCAGAAACCACTCAACTGAATAGACACTCCATCGCGTGACTCATATGTCACTTGCAGCAGTGACAAGCTCGCAAATCAGTCGCACGTCAGCCAGAGACAAATCCGGATAAATAGGCAAACAAAGCACACGTTGAGCCACATCAGAAGCCACAGGTAGATTGGCCGAAGCAGCCGAAGGCAAACCCCGGTACATCGGAAATTCGCTAATCAGCGGATAAAAATATCGACGAACCATGACACCCTGCGCACGCAAACGCTGGAACAACACGTCCCTCGTCTCGGGATAGTCATCATCAATCAAAACCGGAAAATAGGCGTTGTTCGCAACCCCTTTGGTGAAGGGCGTAGGACATCTGACACCAACCACGGGGTCTAACAGTGAGCG
Organism: Gammaproteobacteria bacterium; assembly: GCA_018826895.1. Classification (GTDB taxonomy): domain Bacteria; phylum Pseudomonadota; class Gammaproteobacteria; order Pseudomonadales; family Pseudomonadaceae; genus Aquipseudomonas. The sequence goes on along the minus strand of JAHJYA010000005.1, from coordinate 50,495 downwards.
ATAAAGCTCTGCGATGGTTCGTCTACGCTCAAGCGCTTGGTCGATGTGTTTGAGCTGAAGAAGGCCGAAGGCGGCGTTGATCTCACTCATCTTGCCGTTGATGCCTGGGGCAACGACGGTCGTTTCGTTGACGAATCCAAAGTTTTTCAAGTTATTGATACGTTCACGCGTCTTCGCATCGGGGCAGATGATCGCCCCGCCCTCGAAGGTGTTGAATACTTTGGTCGCATGAAAGCTCAGTACGCTGAGATCACCATGCCGCAGAACGCTACCCCCTTCGTCACGGACAGCAAAAGCATGGGCCGCGTCGTAAATCACCCGCAGGTTGTATATGTCAGCGATGCGGGCTATCTCCTCAACATCACAGGGCGTGCCATAGCAATGCACCGGCATGATCGCAGTAGTCTGAGGCGTAATGGCTGCCTCGATCTTGGCAGGATCCAGGTTCATGGTGAGCGGATCAATGTCTACAAATACGGGCTTGATGCCATTCCAAAGCAACGAGTGCGCCGTAGCCACGAACGAATAAGGCGTAGTGATCACTTCTCCGCTGATACGCAGTGCCTGCAACGCCGTAACCAGCCCCAAAGTGCCATTGGCGAACAACGCAATGTGCTCTACCCCAAGGTACTCGCAAAGTTCACGCTCCAGCGCCTGATGCATGCTGCCGCCATTGGTCAGCATGCGGCTGTGCCAGATCTCCTCCAGATACGGAAGAAACTCCTCTAGCGGCGGTAGCAGTGGGCTGGTGACGGGAATGCTCTTCATAGGCTGGCCATAAACGTGGAATCTTCAGTTGAGAAAACCTAGGGCTGGAAGGCGTCATAAAAATGACATCAGCTTGCCGGTAACGGCCCGTTGGAGACTACTGTGCAAGCAACATACCCACTCCTGCATTGACTGATCAGGGGGTGCGCAAGCTGACCCCCCCCATTGGCGCAGAATAGAGCAACTGATAGCCATTGTCGGCACTCATCGGTAGAACGGCCGCACCTGAATCGGTCAACAGTGCCCCCCCGAGACGGTACTGGCCATTACCGACACTACTGCGGTAACGCAGAGCAAGCCCGTATAAGGAATCACTTCGTGTGCTATCTAATTGCACACTGAATAGATACCTGCCAGCCCCTTTTAATCCAAGGGATTGAAAGGGAATGTCAGCGCCACCGTCTAATGCCTGCAAGGTAAAATCGACCTCACAATGCGCCATGATCGTCTCGTGTATTTCCAGCTCAAGCGCTAAGTGCGAGCTGATCAGCGACCATCCCCCCACTCGAAAAAAGCCGATCGTGGGAAAGTCTATGCGAGAGCTCTCAGGTGACAAGCCTAGTTCAGGATTGTCGAGAAAGGGTTGTTGCCAGTAACCGTGACCATCAATCGCCAGGACGTCACCATGGAACGGCAGCGCCAGCAGATAGCAGAGCCCAGCGACCTCATCACGCTTGATCAGCTCCAGGTAGAGCACACGTCGAACACCTAATGCACGGTAATCAATATCTCCGAACAGACTTAGCAAACGCTGAATGGCGGTGATGAATACGCGACGAAACTCAGGTGAAGGGATGATCGCATTGATCACTTGCAGCGCTCGCTGCAGATTAGTCACGGCGATCAACCGACGGTATGTCTCTGCGGCAGGTATGCCATCGAAGTCGTGCCACTCGATCTCCACAGAACGAATGCGATCAAGAAAGTTAGATACCTGTGTGGTGCTCTGTGTGATGGAGGCACCTGCACCGACAGGGCGAGTACGCCACTTATAGACCAGCGCGGTAATGATTGAGGTCTTGCGACTATAAAAGTAGGCCTTGTGTACAAACTCGCGATCAGCATAGAGCAACCCCGGCACCATACCGAGGCCGTATTCGCGCAGGAACGCCAGTCGAAAGATCTTGTTCCAGTAGAAGCCGTCATGCAGCAGTTCGGGAAACTCATCAACTGAGGAGACGCGCCGATGCTGACTCCAAACCAAAGGCTCATAAAGAAACCCTGCGGCAGAAAGCTGGCCGTCGATCAAGCGCGTGGCCCGACCGATGACGATGTCCGCGTTACTGGCCATGGCTTCAGCGATCAGCAGACTATAGCCTTCCTCAGTAACCACATCGTCGGAATCGACCAGCGCCACATAGTCGCCACGCGCCAGGGAAATCCCCAGATTGCCAACAACGGCACCACCACCATTGGCTTGAGTCAGGCAGCGAAAGTTTGGATAGCGCTGCTCATAATCACGGCAGATTGCAAGGCTATCGTCGGTGCTGCTGTCATCAATGGCGATGATCTCCACGTTTCGATAGTTCTGGCCAAGCAACGAATCGAAACAGGCCGGTAGATATTCAGCGGTGTTGTACACCAGTACCACGATGGAAAGCAGCGGTTGCATTGGGCTTCTCCAAGGACAGCTCAGGCACGCCAATCCAAGAGTTGTTCGACAGCATCCAGATCAAACACGGGAATGCCTACCTGGCGACTGACATCCAAGCGTTCCCGATAGGAGTCATCGATAAAAAGAACACCCTGGCGCCGCTCGATCACATCACTCTTAGGTGAACCATCGACGATATGGATAATCTGGCTGAACAAGTGCTCACTGATTTTGTGCCGCGCCAACGTAGCCCGCGGGCACTGGGCATGCCTGGTGATTAGAATGACAGTGACCTGTTGATTTACCCATTGATACAGTAATGCCATCAGTAGTGTATTCACCGAACCCTTGATGACCAGTGTGTCATCAAGATCGAGGTAAACGCAGTCATATTGCAGGCCCGTCCTGAAACGACTCTGTAAGGCGCGATCCATCTCAAGAGGATAATCCTGAGGCAACACCTCAAATACCAACCCGGCATAGGCGTAAACACTGAGTAGCGGATAGTTGATCCCTAGATTGCGAGATAGCCCCATTGAGCCCGCTATTCGTGGGGCGACTTCAAGTAATTTATAGCGCCCCTGCACATCGCACTTGATCTGGAAGAACCAAGCCCCTTTAAAACAAAAAGTACTCGCGATACCGTCAGCGATCCGCTCGACTGACTGGCCAAGTCGAACCGGGCGCGTACGAACACTAATACCGGACTTGACACGACTCCGCTCGCGGGGTGCCAAGTGCAACAGGCGCCCCGCTGAATCACTAATACAATCGACCGTATATTCAGCGCCTGGCAGATACTCAGAGAACACATACTCGATGCCGCAATCCAGCAATTGCTGATGACGCTGATAGTCGCGCACGACTTCAGCACCTTGGGAGCCTTGTCCAACAGCAGGCTTGGCAAAAATGGGATAGGCATCGGAGAGGCCGTTAATGTCTGCCGGGATAAAATCAAACCCGGCCTCGCTCAATCGAGCATAGGTGCTGTTTTTATTTCGACAGACGCCTGCAACCGCAGCACTCGGTACCGCCGCCGTCGCCAACAGCGTATCGCGGCACTCGGCCAACTTGAGGACCACACTGTCGTGAGCAGGTAGAATCATGTCGATCCCCCACTCCTGAATTAACTCATTCAACTGCTCAATAAAGTGCGGCGACTGTACGTGCGCATCAATCTGGCGATAGCGAAGGTAAGCGAACTCTCCGTGGTCGGACACCGATGAGGCGCCATACAGCTCTACGGCTTTGCTGTACTTCAGCGCAGCGTGAATTTCCAGACCAATTTCCGAGCCGCAGGGGAAAACCAGAACTTTAATTGCCACACGCTTTACCTTTAGGGATGGTCTGAAAAATCCTTTCCCGAAAAATACAGCCCTGCAACCATGCAGGTTGCAGGGCGATGATTTTGCGAAGCAGAGACGTTTTCAGCGTTTCCTTAGGGTCCAAAAAGCAAACGACCCAAGAATGAGAAGAACAACGGTCTAGTGTATGCATCAATTGACAAACCGACTGTGCGACGCCCACAGGCGCGTCAGGTACTGCGCGGGCGTAAGCTGCAGGATCTCCGATAACACCGCATCCGTATCCACACCCCAGGCTGCCGCGCACTTTTGCACGAAGACGAAGTTACTGAGCGGATCATGGATGGAAAGTGCTGGGAAGATGTTGAAATCTTGACGACCATAGCCGCCGGCGTAGCCAATATTAAGGTAAAAGTTCATGTTGAAAACCTTAACCTGTCTCGGCTGAAAACGTAGGATATCCATCAGCGTACGCTGAATCGCACTAGGCGCACCGAACAGAAAGGGACTGTCGAAGCTCCATGCACGCAAGTGTTCACGGATTGGCAATTGCACGTTTCTCAACCACTCGAAACGCGCTAGATCGAACTCCTCAACAACCATACATTGCAGACCGTTATCAGACTCAAGATAACGTTGATGCAAATTCAAAGTAGTACTGCCGTAGTAACTGATATCGGTGCGCGACCCAAATTGAACGGGGTTCAACTGAAGCTCAGTGCGATGATTGAAGCGAATGACCAGATCAAAACTGTCGATGTCCTGGCCATTGTCGAGCCCGACATCAGCTGGCCCAACAATAGCAACACTCTTACCAGCGATCAGTGAAGCGAAGGCATGATTTTCACTAAGCCGAAGGTAAGCACTATCCGTAGTAGGCTGACGGTAAAGCTCAGAAACAGCCAGGGCTTTGCCGAGTGCACCGCCCGCACTCGCATCGACCTGTTCCAAGAGATCACGTACGAAAACTTCAGCCTGTGTAGCATCACGCTCGTTGTCGCAGGCAATCCTGAACAGCAGTTCGACCACACTGGGAGCACGCGCATCAGCGACAGCAGCCATGCGCGTGATAAATGCCTGACGGTAGTAGCCGTACAGATCGGTGAATCCATGCATGAGCAGTAGTCGAGAGTAGAAATACAGGTAACCGGCCGGTATTTCATCAGTCAACAATGGATGAGCACGCAAAAAAACGGCTAGCTTGCCGACAGCTGCGGCCACAGGCTCTGTCAGTAATGCAGCGAGTTGCCGGTCATGATTTTTGAAGACCTCAACAAGTTGTTGATGAACAAGCAGAAAATCACACTTGATCGAAGCATCCCAGCCAGACAGCCTTATGACCCATTCGAAGCCGGCCAGTTGACGAGAAAAAATACAGGCATTCTTAAAGAGGCTAGCCTCGGCAATAGCACAGCGCTGCAGTTGCTCGGTAGGCAACGCTGAGACTTGCATCATTAGCAGTGCTTGCCAGCGATAGTAACTAAGGGCGAATGGCCACTCAGCTGGATTACAAGAACGCAGTTGCTCAAGGTGCTCGTACGCCGATGCCCAGCGCTCGGCCTGGTAAAGTTTTAGCGCGTGCCGATAACGATTACGCGCCTGCAAATCAGCGTTCTCGGCATAACGTCGCACCCCCTCTTCTATTACTGCTTCATGCAGTTCCCACTCATCAAGCATTTCACAGCACTTGGCGAAGGCGTTGAGCTGCGCGCTCTGAAGCACAGCGCCTGATCGGTATGATGTTTGCCAGTAAGTGAAGGCCTCTCTCCAATGGTGCGCGTGCATTAGCTCGTAGGCCTGTTTATCCGTCACTACATGCGCGCCCATTCAGTCCATACCTCGGCGCAGGGACTTGAGCAGCTCGAACATGTCCGCCAAGTCCTGCTCCTTTTCCAATACGCGTTTGAGCGAGGTACGAAGTTCGGTGGAGGACACGCCTTGGGTGCGCTCAAGATAGGTAACATCGCAAAGCGTCTTCAGCTCATCGAAGCGACCTGCCCAATCGCCGCCCATGGCAAAGAGCCCCACACCGTGTTGCTCGATATCGGCGGCTTTTTGTCCCCAGGTGTGCTCAGGAATGACCAGGTCTACACACCTCAGCGCAGCAACAATATCGCGCCGTTCCTCATAGGCAATCATCGCCTTCTTGCCCTTGAGTGCGTTGAACTCATCCGTGGAAACCCCAACGATGAGCCGATCACTCATACCGCGTATACGTTCGAGTAGGCGCAAGTGGCCAATGTGGAACATGTCAAAGGTGCCGTACGTAATAGCCGTCAAAGACATACCATTCTCCCAGTCAGGATTGAGCCTTCAACTCGCTTGGCAGCCATGCTCGCCACCCTCGATATCGGTCCAGTCAGTAGGCTCACCCAACAAGGCGGCGCGGGCTGCCCGTCTACCGATAAGCGCATCAAGATGCTGAGGCGGCAAGCCATGCCCCGGTCGTAGAGAACGCAGATGCTCGGCAGTGATCACGTCGCCCTTAGCGATGGCTTTGACCCAGAACAGCGACCTGCGCCGAAGCCGGTCTTTTTCACTGACGTGATAATCCACCACACCCAGCGCCTGCTCGGTCGCCCTCACCTGCTCGACCATATGCGCAAACTCCAGAGGCTCCATGGAAAACGCCGAGTCCGGGCCTCCCTGAGCACGATCGAGAATGAAATGCTTCTCCACCATTGTCGCCCCAAGCGCAACGGCTAACGTGGGTACCAGGCTACCCATGGTGTGATCGGATATGCCAACCGGCAGGCCAAACCGCGCTCGCATATCCGCAATCATGCTCAGGTTGGCCTGATCAATTCGCGCCGGGTACTCCGAGGTACATTTGAGCAAGGTGATGTCATCGTTACCGACAGCGCGACAGGCGGCGATGGCCGCCTGGATATCGGACTCATCCGCGACCCCTGTAGACATGATCAGCGGCTTGCCCATGCTCGCAGCCTTTTGAATCAAAGGAATATCGGTGATTTCAAACGAGGCAATCTTGTAACAGGGCACTTGCAAGCCCGAGAGAAAGTCCACCGCGTGCAAATCGAAGGGACTGGAAAAGAACAGCAGTCCGACTTCATCGGCAATGTCCTTGAGCCGGGGCTGCCACTCGTATGGCATGGCCGCTTCGCGGTAGAGATCCCAGGGCCTGATGCCTTTCCAGGCCCCCTCGCGTTTGGGGCCGAAATATTCATTGTCGACATCCAGGCACAACGACTCCGGCTTGTAGGTCTGCACCTTCACGGCATCGGCACCGCTGTCCGCAATGGCCCTAACAGTTTTAGCCGCCACCTCGAATGAGCTGCCATGGTTGGCAGATATTTCGGCGATTATGAATGTGCTGCCATTGCGGCTTTTCATGGGGATCAGGACTTGAAGTAATTCAGGATCGCCGCCGTACTGTCCAGTAACGGTACATCCTTATCCGGCACCTCTCGCCCGGTTTCGGCTTGCAGCTCGATCAGTAGGTTGAACACATCCAGGCTATCGAGCCCGCGATCACGAAACTTGTCGTTCAGCTCGATCGCATCAATATCGACACTGATGCCGGCTGCCCGCATGGCCGCTCTTACCTGCTCTTCAGTCAACATATTTTTTACCTTTTCAACAGCGCGGAGGCCCAGGAAAGACCCACACCGAATCCACTGATGGCCACATTCTTCCACTCGTTGCCGAACGCGTGTTTCTCCAGCAGCAAGGGTATGGATGACGAAACGGTATTACCTGTTTTCTCGATGTCCAGAATGAAACGAGAGGAGACCGTGGGGAAGCGCCTTGCAATCGCCTCAACAATGGCTGCACTGCCTTGGTGAACACAAAATGCATCGACCTGATCGGCCGTCAAACCGGCACGCTCCAGTACCTTGTTCAAATGAGGCGCCACTTGCAAGGCGGCAAAATTGAAGACCTGGCGGCCGTTCATCTGCAAGGTCTGGCCTTCTACTCGCAGGTGCTCAGCGCCTGAGCCATCAGTACCAAAGGCCACATCACCCAAAGCCCAATAAGGGTCAGTGCCCAACCAGGTCGCTGTAGCCGCATCACCGAACAATAGCGAGGTCACTCGGTCCTCAGGGTCAACGATCTTCGAATAAGGGTCGGCTGTTATCAGCACGCCGTTGGAAAGGCCGCTAGCCTGCATAAAGCCTTTCAGCACATACAGCCCATAGACGTAGCCTGAGCAGCCCAGCGAAATATCAAACGCTGCGACGGTCTTAGGTAGGCCCAGCTTTTCCTGCACAATGGCTGACGTATGCGGCAGGCCGCTACCATCACCGTTCTGAGTCACCACAACGAGCGCATCCACACTCGCCAAATCGAAAGCGGGCTGTTTCAGCATCAACGCTTTTACTGCGGAGGCGGCCAGATCAGATGTATCTTCAGCCTCGCCTTTACGGGGCAATTGCAACGCCCCAATCTTGCTACGCATGAATGCCTCGTCCTCACCGAACTTGGCACCCTGCTGCAGGTTATCGATGGACGCGCTAGGTAAATAGCTGGCTATAGCTTTGATACCGATCATTATGGTTTCCCGACGATGAAGCGAATATTGCCAACCCGCTGGTCGCCATAATAAATATCGTTGACGCTGAAGCGGTTAGCCAGCAACGAGCGCATCACGATACGTAAAGGACGTCCCGCCCTCTGCAGGGGCATTTCAAGCTGGAGCTGCCCGAATAACCAGTTCCCATCCACTTCGGGCGAAATCGCATAGTTGAGCTGTTTGGTCAAAAAGATGACTTCGTCAATCGCGTTGCCATTAATCTCAGAGAGCTCTGCGACACGTTCTTTTTCCCGCAGCACCATACCTGCCGTAATGCCTGTTTCTTCGAATGGACAGCGCTCGGTAACCGGCTTATCGGTTTCGATCAACCAGAAAGGACTTCGCCCTTGCGCAGAAGTGACTTCCCCCTCACCGACCAGCAGATCGGCCGAAGATTTTTCAAGCACCACCAAGCAACAATTACGGGCAAGGCGTCGAAAAGACAGGCGGCTGAGATAGGCTTCGCTGCCGTATTCCGAAACCGCCCAATCGCTCAGTACTTGGAAAAAATCACTCCCATGCAAGTAACGACGCTCGGCCTTGAAGGATAGCGGCAGCACGGTACTCATTGGCCTGTCCCCATACGAATCAAACTGCACGTCTGGCCGGGTTACCGATCCAGGTCGAATGTGGCTCGATATCCTTGAAGGCGACAGCGCCTGCCGCCAGTACTGCGTACTCACCCATTTCCGTTCGGTCCCTCAATACCGCATTCGGCGCCACATAGCCTCCCTTACCCACAGTCGCATACCCGCAAAGGGTCGCATTGGGCCCTACATAAGCATAGTCACCCAAGGTCGCATCATGGCCAATGTTCGCGCCTGCGCGAATACTGCCCAGACGACCAATGCGCACACCGGGCTGGCAAGTCACGAATGAACAGATCATGGCGCCCCGACCTATCACCACATCATCAGCAATGCATGCCGTGGGGTGAATAAGAGTGGCAAGGCGTTCCTCGGGGATTTCCAGACTTTCAAACAGCGCGGCGCGCGCTTGTACGTTACCGACACCAAGCAAGCTGCAATGAAACAGCACATCTTCGGCTAATGAGGCCCACTCACGGGTGGTACCCAGAATGGGATAACCGCCAATGTGCTCGCCTTGCCCTTGGTGGTCATTGAGAAAACCGAGCATCTCGACTGCCTGACCGGCACGCTGCATATCCTTGATAACTTGCGCGGCCACCAGGCCATTACCGGTTCCGCCCAGAATCACAATCAGGGCGGGCTTGTGCTGTGCAGTTTCGTTCATAGACACTTTTCAACAGCCTCTCGAATGCGTTGCGCGCCTTGGTTATCAGCCAGACCACGACCGCTCTCGCGCATAGCCTGGCGCATCGCTACAGGCTCTATTTTTTCCCAGTGAGCCCGAAACGCTTCCTGATTCAACGAACGGCTCAGCCCCATATGGATGCAGACACCACGAGCATGCCAGGCGTGACACAGTTCGACCTGGTTGTCTGCCATGGCCACAGAAAGAAAGGGCACCCCCTGACTAACCAGCTCGAACGTCGTTGTGCCCCCTGCACATATGGCGAGGTCAGCGCTACGCATTAACTCGGCAATATTCTTCGGCTCAACCAACACCTCGACATGTGCTAATGCGGCAGCGCGCGCCATTAGCCTTGGCATGCCCGGATTTGATCTTGTGGTGACCACACAGACGGTAATGGCCACATCACTCAGCCAGTCGATAAATCTCTCGGCCAGCCCCGCGTCATCACCCCCACCCAGCATGATCAACACACAGCGCAGCGGCCCTACGGCCAAGGGCTCAGGGTTGATGAACTCCGCTCGTAAAATGGCGAAACGGGGCCCCAGCAATAGCGTACAGGCAGGTTCCGTGAGCGGGGCATAGTCCGCTACCTGGGCACAGGGGGTGATATTGACGACCCAGCGTGCCTGAATAGTAAACGCATGCCGGTAGTCGAATTGCAGCCAGGGCACGCCGAGGGACTGCACCATCTGCTGATAAGCGGGTGTGGCACGGTAGTGATCGATCACTAATAGGTTCGCACCGATGTAGGCAACCAACTCGACCAGCTCCTGCCGCTCCTGCTCTGGGGAAAGCTCCAAAACCCGCAACTCGATTGATAGCGGCTGAAAAAGCGTCAGGTCGACGTGGCCATTGCACAGGATGAATGCCCGCCCGCCCCCGTCGACAAAGGTTTTGGCCAGCACCATGCAACGCTGCAAATGCCCCAAGCCTTTCTGCGCAGACGCATCGCAACACAACAGAACGGCTGGCAGACTCATTGCAACTCACCCATTTCCAGGAGCACACGCATCATCAGCTCGGCGCGTGCCCAGTCTTCCTCAGTATCGATATCCTGAACCAGGTGGCCCGGCAAAACGATCGGTAAACTCCCCTCGCCAAGGTAAGGTGCGTCGTCTCCGTCATGCCCCCATAGTTTGCTCAAATAGAGCTGACCCGCATCATGGTAGACAGGCTCAAGGTCCTGCGAGCGAGTACTCAGGTGCTCTGCAAACAGCATTTCTGGGGAGCCATCGCGGCTCAGGCGAAATCCACGTTGCACCGGGTAGTTGAATGCGCAGACCAGAAATGCACGCTGCTTATCGCAGGCTTCAAGCATTTCGATCGCCTTACGAATGCGCTGCGCGCTGATAAAGGGTGAGGTGGCCAATAGCGCACCGATCAGCAGATGGGGGTTGCTGTCGTTCGCTTGCAGCCACAGGCGCGCATGGCGAAGCACGTCTCGCATCCCCGTATAGTCCCCGCTCAGCTCGGCAGGGCGCACAAAAGGCACTTCGGCTCCCCACGCCTCGGCCACGGCGGCGATTTCCGGACTGTCCGTAGAAACGATCACTCGGTCGAAGCATTGGCTACCAAGCGCGGCCTCAATGGACCAGGCGATGATTGGCTTACCGCAAAAGGGGCGGATGTTCTTGCCCGGAATTCGCTTGCTACCGCCCCGTGCGGGGATCACCAGGACACTCATTGGCCGAGCGCCTCACCCAGGGCATTTACGACTCGATCCTGCTGCGCCTCTTCGAGCGTTTGATACAGGGGCAGGCTGATCGCCTCGTGGTAATAACGCAGCGCCTCGGGGAAATCAGTCGCGGCAAAACCCATCCGCTGATAATAGGGCTGTATATGAATCGGGATGTAGTGCAGGTTTACCCCTATATCGGCAGCACGTAACGCCTCGAATACCTCAAGGTGAGTACGTTCAATCTCGTTGAGTTTCAGGCGTATCACATACAAGTGCCGTCCTGAATAACTGTCCGGATGCTGCCAGGGCAGCGTCAGCGAAAGATCCGCCAGCAACGCATCGTAACGTGCAGCGAGCGTATGTCGGCGCGCAACATAGTCGTCGAGTCGCGTCATCTGGCTTACGCCCAACGCGGCTTGCAATTCCGTCATGCGATAGTTGAAACCCAGTTCGACCTGCTCGTAATACCACGGCCCGTGAGCGAGGCCCTGCATGTGCTCAGGATCACGGGTAATGCCATGGCTGCGCAGCAGGTTCATGCGCTGAAAGAGCTCAGGGTTATTGGTTACTGCCAGGCCGCCTTCGGCGGTGGTGATGATTTTCACAGGGTGAAAACTAAACACGGTGATATCACTGTAACGCCCATCACCAATGAATGTGCCCTGATACTTGCCGCCCACGGCATGGGACGCATCTTCAATCACACTGAAACCGTATCGCTGGGCAAGCGCGTGAATGGCCTGCATGTCACATGGCTGACCAGCCAAGTGCACAGGTACCAAGACTTTGGGTAGGTGGCCACTCAGTTCGGCAGCCTCCAGTTTGCGCGCCAGCGCTAATGGGCACAGGTTATAGGTACGTGGATCAATATCGACGAAATCCACGCGTGCGCCACAGTAAAGAGCGCAGTTGGCTGATGCAACGAAGGAAATTGGCGTCGTCCAGAGACTGTCTCCAGGACCTAGCCCGAGCGCTAAGCACGCGATATGAAGGGCGGATGTGGCGCTATTGACGGCTACTGCATGGGTTGCTCCCACATGCTCGGCCACGCTCTGCTCAAACCGAGGCACCATTGGCCCCTGAGTCAGAAAGTCAGACTGCAGAACCTCGACGACAGCATCGATATCCGCCGTTGTAATGTCCTGCCGCCCATACGGGATAATAGCCATTATTCATAACACATCAGAATGGCGTCTTTTTCTCGCAACAACGGCATACCGTTGATCTTCGGGTAGGCATACCCCGCGGCGCTCCACAGATAACCACCTCGATCATCGAGCACGCTCCCTGAGACGGGACAGATGAAGCGAGTGGAGGCAATTGTCGAGCTGCTCTGGCACTCAGCTTTCTGTATGACATAACAAAACGTCGGGTTTAACGGGTTGGCAATATTTTGCATGGCAACCTTATCAACCAGAACACCACCCGCCGCTGCGACATGCTCTGCCAGCCCACGAATATAACCGAGCTCGCGCATTCGCTGCTGCCCCTGCGCAGAGTTATCTTCGTACGATGGCTCGAACAGAATCAGTTTTCGCCGGCTAACGCGCAGCATCTCGCGCAACAACTGAACTTCTCGGCCAAAGTTCGGCTCAAGCGCATGATTGCTGGTAATGATATCCACGGAATTATCGGGTAACGGAATGCGCTCCATGGCAGCGACAAAGACTTCCAGGCCTGCGAAGAGATCGCCTCGCATGGCCCGTGCAGCAAAGCGTCGGCCGATATTCAAACGGCTGGGTGACAGATCGAATGCCATGAGTTTGATACTGGCGGGCAGCTTCTGGCTGGCACATGACAGCGTCGTCATTTCACCTGTACCGCAGTCAAGGACTACGTCAAGCGGACGAAGGTGGTTGGACAGATGCAGCGCAAGCTCTTCCGCACGCAGTGAAAGCTGGGCGTAATTGTTAAGCGCGCCCTGGCTATAACTGCCTGCCTGTAATTCGTAAGCGATTTCAATGGTGTCAATATCATTGACGCCCTGAGGACCTCCACAGGCATCCCTGAGTAGTTTGGTAATGTTTTCACCACGCTCATAGGCTTCTTTGAGAACTCGCAAATTAACCTTAGCGCTCCCCGAAAGCATCTTGCCCGATATAAATTCGCTCACAGTGAGGTCTCACCACGGGCTGCCTCGTACTTACTCAGCCAGCCTTTTAGTGCTTCTGTGCTCATCCATTCGCTATTGGCCTCACTCGAATAAACGAACCCTTCAGGCACTTTTCGACCATCCTTGATCCGTTTTTTGCAGGTATTCCAATTATTGATTGCCGGAAGAATTTTATAGAAACCGTCATACTCGTAAGTATTATAAGAGTCCTCAGTGCCAATCATCTGCTCATGCAGTTTTTCGCCCGGACGAATACCGATAATTTCATGGCGAGCACCTGGCGCCAGCGTGTCCGCGATATCCGTCACTTTCATCGAAGCAATTTTCTTCACATAGATCTCGCCACCTTCCATATCACTGAAGGCTTGCCATACCAGCTCGACCCCCTCTTCCAGCGAGATCATGAAGCGTGTCATGCGCTCGTCGGTAATGGGCAATACACCACTATTCTTCAACGACAGGAAAAGCGGAATAATGGAACCTCTTGAGCCCATGACATTGCCATAGCGCACAACGGAAAAGCGGCAACCATGCTCACCCGAATAAGAGTTGCCCGCTACGAACAACTTATCCGACGCCAACTTCGTGGCCCCATACAGGTTAACCGGGCTACTGGCCTTATCAGTGGATAGTGCGACCACGCCTTTGACGCCTTTATCGATGCAGGCATCAATAAGGTTCATCGCACCGATAATATTGGTTTTGACGCACTCGAAGGGATTGTACTCAGCTGTCGGAACTATTTTAGTCGCCGCCGCATGCACCACATAATCAACGCCATCCAAGGCCCTATAAAGGCGTTCCTTGTCGCGAACATCACCAATGAAGAAGCGCACCCGCGGATCTCGATCGAAGCCCTTTGCCATCTCCCACTGCTTCATCTCATCACGGGACAAAATGATGATTTTCTTGGGGTTGTAGCGTGCCAGCGTCATCGGCACGAAGGTACGCCCAAAAGAACCTGTGCCGCCGGTTACGAGGATGGTCTTGTCATTGAACATTCGAGTCTCTTTATGTCTTCTGTATAAAGAAGCAGACCGGGCACTAAAGGGACGACCTGAATAATGCTGGTTGTCGAGTAAAGCGATCGCCCATCAGTACAGCGAGTAAACATCACATTTTGCTGAACAAATTCAAACTGGCAATCTTCACATAACTCTGCTGTGACGCTTCTAGAATGATCGACTGGAAAGACAGTCGTGACAAGGCTTCAGGATAGTCCAGCTCACGCAGGTCGGCCTGGATACCCTGATTCACCAGAGCAACGTCCTCGTTGTCGGTGAGGGTGGTCTCGATCACGTTAAGCCGCGCGCCGATAGCACCGCGTACGCTGTCGACATTGATCATGCCGTTATCCAGGTTGGTGAGCCCCACCGCGACGCTATCGCGGATCTGCGCGTCGGTGCTGGCGGGATCTTCCAGGGTGCGGCGCAGGGTGGCGATGGTATCGAGAATGCCTTGTTTCTGCCGCGTCGGGTCGACCGTGACCTGCAGACTCTCGCCCCCTACAGCGGTGCCGTCAAACAGGATGCTAACGCCACGAAAGACCAGTTGATCACTGGTGTCCGGGTCATCGTCGAGGGCGCCACTGGCCAACACCGGGGCCGGTGCGGGTACGCCGATCTCAAAGACTTCATAGCTATTGGCATCGGGGTTGCCGAAGATGATTTCGACACCGGCTTCCGGAAACGGCGGTGTACTGCCAAAGGCCACCTCATCCTGTACAAGGGGGGCCGAGGCGCTAAGCGTAGAGTCGGGTGCGCCAGTAAGATCCAGTGCGCCGTCGAGGCGGCCGGCATTGACGATATCTTCGAAAATAGCCTTGCCGCTGTCACTGATGGGTACCTGAAGGGAGCTGGCGATTTGCAGCTTTCGCTGGCCTTCGTCGCCCTGGTAGCTGTAGGAGCCGTCTGCATCTCGTACGAACGACTGGGTCTTGCCTTGGAACCCCGAGAACAGGTATTCGCCTCGCGCGTTGCGCGTATTAACCAGCGCGAACAGCTCCTCTTCACGTTCACCCAGCTCAGCGGCGATGGATTTTCGGTCTTCCTGGCTCAGCGCCCCGTTGCCCGCCTGTACCGTAAGCTCGCGCACGCGCTGCAGGACGGTGTTGACCGAGTTGAGCGTGACTTCCTCCTGCGTCAGGCTGCTGTTGGCCGCGGCCAGGTTCTCGTTGTACTGCCCCAACACGCTCTGCTGCTGCTCGAGTTGCAGCAGACGCACGGACGCGACCGGATCGTCGGCCGGCGTGAGAATGCGATTGCCGGTGCTGATCTGCTCTTGCGTGCGCGTCACGTCGGCATAGTTGCGCTGCAGGCCGCTGACGCCATTGTTGAATGCCTGGATCGTGGAGATGCGCATGAAACCTTACCTCATGGATATGCGGGCAACACCCGCCGTCCGTTAGCTGATCGTCAGTGAACTGCCGTCTTTGCCGTTACCTGAAGGCACCAATCAGGGTATCGAACAACGAGCGCGCAACTTGAATGACCTGCGCCGACGCGTTGTAGTACTGCTCGAACTTGATCAGATTAGCGGCTTCCTCATCAAGGTTGACGGCCGACAGCGAGTCGCGGTTATCAGTCGCCTGCTTGAGAATCGAGGCAGTCGCCAGGCTGTCCTGTCGTGCCTGAGCGGTCAGGGTGCCGACACGCTCGACCGTATCGCCATAGCTGTCGACAAAGCTGCTCCCCGTGCTTATACCGGTAATCGTTGGGTCAACGCCAACTGTTGCCTTACTCTGCAGGTCCGCCAGGGCCAAGGCATTGCGGTTATCCGAGACACCATTCTGGTTGAACGACAGGTTGAAGGTATCGCCGTTTTCCGGACGACCACTCAGGGTCATACGTACCCGGCTGCCGTCGCTCAGCTCCAGCTCATAGGTATTCTGCTGCCCAGACTGGAAGGTGGCCGGTGTCGCCGGCGTACCATCATTGGGGTTGATGCGTGTCAGGGTGGCCCCGGCAGGCACAGTAAAGTCAGCGGCGACAGCATCGTAGGTCAGGGTAACCGGTAACGCTGCTTGCAACGTGGTGGGGTCGATATCGCTGCCGGTGCTTTGCAAGGCAGGCTGGCCAATAGTCGCGGTTCCGCGGTTCTGCACGTTGGCGTCAGACCTCACTGGTGCTGCGAAGGCCAACTGGTCGGGCTGATCGAGCACCGCGGTAATCGCCGTCGCCCCACGCCGGGTGGGCTGCAGCAGGTAGCGATCATCGGCTGCCGGTGCGGAATCCAGAGCGATCTCAAAACCTTGGTCACGGCCGCTGGAATCGGTGAAGCTCAGCGCTGCCGGGTAGGTAGCTGGAGGGTTGGGGTTGACGGTCAGGGTCGCGCCATCGCTCAGGCGCCGGGCCGAATATTGGGTGCCATCGAACTCCAGACGGTAGTCGCTGGTCGTCAGAATGCTCGTATCGGTGATGTTCAAGGCCGGCTGTACGTTGCTGGTGTTGGTGCTGAACGCACGCACCCGCAGTTGTGCCGTCGCCGGATCGTTAAAATCGCCGAACAGTGCTGCGCCCACCTGGCCTTTCAAGTCCAGCCCCTGCCCCAGCTGGCTATTGACCTGATCAGAGACAGCCAGGGCCAGGCGGCCGATGGAGTTGAGTGTTGGGTCGAGGGTTTCGCTGCGATAGCGGATCAGGCCGCCCAGTTCACCGCCGGTCAGCAACGAGGTCACGCCCTGCCGCGAGCCGCCACTGACGAACTCGATCTCGAAACGCGTGGGGTCATCGCTGCCAGCAACAGCCTCTAGGCGACTTGCCGTGCTGCCGACGACCAGTGGCTGACCAGAGCCAACAAACACGTTGATCGCGTTATCGTCCTGCGCCACGACCGTCACACCCACATAGGTAGACAGCTGTCGAACGGCCTCGTCACGCGCATCGAGCAGGTCGTTGGGCTGCTTGCCGTTGGCCGCTGCAATGGAAATGGCATCGTTGTAGCTGGCGATCGATGTGGCCAGGCGATTGACCTGCTCGGTCACGGCCGTCATCTGCTTGTTGATGAACTCGTTCTGCTCGCTGACGCGGTCGTATACCACGTTGAAACGCTTGGCCAAACCTTCGGCCTCGGAGAGCACCAACTGCCGCGCTGGAATGTTGGCAGGGTCCTCGGCAGCGGTCTGCAGGGCCGAGAAGAACGACTGCAGAGACGGCGTAATGCCCGTGGTAGAACCTGCCAGCAAGGAGTCGAGCTGTTCGATCTGCGCTTTGTAGGCTTCTACATCGGCACTCAGTGCTGTACTGCTGCGCACCTGCGTGCTGAGAAACTCACTGTAAGTACGGCGAATATCGACCAGAGTGGTGCCGGAGCCAATAAAGCCCACACCACTGAACTGCGGCACGCGCGTGGCCTGCACGGCATCCTGGCGCGAGTAACCAGGCGTGTTGACGTTGGTGATGTTATGACCGGTGACCGCCAACGAAGTCTTGTTCGCGGACAGGCCAGACAGGCCAATATTAAGCAAGTCAGCCATGGTTCATGTCATCCCTGGGTCGAGGCGATGCCGCTGGCGGCGATGGTCTGGTAGGTCGACATCTGCCGAGCAATCTGCGCGACCTTGCGGGCGTACTGCGGATCGGTGGCGTAACCGGCCTTCTGCAGTTCACGGGCAAACTGTTCGGGGTTTTCGGTGCTGGCCAGCGCTTTCTCATAGCGCCCGTTATCCTGCAGGAAGCTGACGTAGTCATCGAAACTGTGGGCGTAGGACTCATAGGCACGGAAGGACGCGGCCTCTTTTACCGGTTTGCCGTCCTTGTACTCAGTGGTGAGCACCCGAGCGGAGTCACCGTCCCAGCTGTTATGGGTTTTGATGCCGAACAGGTTGTGGCTGCTGGAGCCATCCTGCTGACGAATAATCGACTTGCCCCAGCCAGTTTCCAGCGCCGCTTGTGCCACCAGATAACGCGGGTCAACGCCGATCTTCTCGGCTGCCTGCTCAGCCATCGGCAACATCGCAGCGATGAAGTCATCCTTGGAGGTGAACGCGGATTTGCCCGGAGCCAGAGGTGGCTGCGCCACGCGACGACCAGTTATGGCGTCGCTGTCGGCCAGGCTTAGCGCCTTGTCACTCGGTGCGGCATACGTTTTGGCAGGCACCCAGTCAGCTTGCGCGAGGCCTGATGGCGATGTTGTGGCCTCCGCAGAGGGCACGATACCGGCCAGCAGACGGTCGGTGAGTTTGCCCGGCAGAGCCAAGCGCCGCTGATTGATCACACCGCTGTCGTCACGCGAGGCATCGACCTTGGCCAAAGGCTTGCTCGGTGCCCGTGGTGCCGCTTCATCAACCTGGGCAAAAGGATTAGCACGCGGAGCGGCTTCAGTCATCTTGGACATCTGCCTGGCCAGCACTTCAGCCAGACCTATGCCGTTACCGTTGTTCGACAGAGTCACCGACAGTTGCTGGTCATACATGTCCTGGTAGGTCTTGCTCTCGTTGCTGTTCATGAAGTTGCCTTCACCGAACACTTCGTTGGCCGAGCGCATGGCCTTGAGCATTTCGTTGAGAAACAGCGACTCGAACTCCTTGGCGACCTTGCCAATATTGCCTTCGCTGTCACCGCCAACCTTGAGTTGGTTAAGGCGGTTGAGGTCACTGTAGGCGCCGCTGTCCAGCGTGCTGGTACCGGCAAGGCCTGCGGAGAGTCGAGAGTCCATGATGGCGGCTCCTTAAATCACAATCAGGTCGGCCTGCAGAGCGCCGGCTTGCTTGAGCGCCTCCAGGATGGCCATGAGGTCCGAGGGGGCTGCGCCCACCTGGTTAACCGCGCGGACGATCTCGTCCAGCGTAGTCCCTGGGCCAAACCGGAACATGGGTTTGGCCTCTTCTTCGGCATTGACCCGCGAGCGCGGCACCACTGCGGTATCGCCGCCGGCGAGCGCATTCGGCTGGCTAACGATAGGGTCCTCGGTGATGGTCACGGTCAGGCTGCCATGGGTCACTGCAGCCGGCTGCACGCGAACGTTCTGGCCGATGACGATGGTACCGGTACGCGAATTGATGATGACCTTGGCGACTGCCTGGCCGATCTCCACCTCGAGGTTTTCCAGGATCGACAGGTAGTCGACCCGCTGGTTGGGGTCCAACGGTGCGCTGACCCGAATAGAACCGCCATCGACGGCCTGGGCGACGCCCGGGCCGAGCAGGCCATTGATCTGGTCGACGATATTCTTGGCCGTGGTGAAATCCGGGCGATTGAGGTTCAAGGTCAGGGTATTGCCCTGATCGAAGCCGCTCGGCACTGGCCGTTCGACCATGGCTCCACCGGGAATACGACCTGCCGACGGCACGTTGACGGTGATACGCGAACCATCAGCGCCACTGGCATCGAACCCGCCAACCACCAGGTTGCCCTGGGCGACAGCATAGACATTGCCATCGATGCCCTTGAGCGGCGACATCAGCAAGCTGCCACCGCGTAGGCTCTTGGCGTTACCGATCGATGAGATGGTCACGTCAATGGTCTGCCCAGGCTTGGCAAACGCGGGCAAGTCGGCATGGATGGAGACGGCCGCGACGTTCTTCAACTGCACGTTGCCGCCAGCCGGGACCTTGATGCCGAACTGCGCCATCATGTTATTGAAGGTCTGTACGGTGAACGGCGTTTGGGTGGTCTGGTCACCCGTGCCGTTGAGCCCCACCACCAAGCCATAACCGATCAACTGGTTGCTGCGCACGCCTTGAATCGAGGCGAGGTCTTTCAGACGCTCGGCCTGAGCAGCAGCGCTTAGCAGCAAGGTCAGGGCGGCGATAAGCCAAGTGCGAAAAGTCATGGGGTCAGCCTCAGAATGGCCACAGCGGGCTGATGAAGAAGCGGTCGAGCCATCCCGGCTGACTGGCGTCGGCGAAGGCGCCGGTACCGGAGTAGGTAATACGGGCATCGGCGATACGCGTCGAGGCTACGGTGTTATCGGTGGCCACATCATCAGCCCGCACCAGGCCGGCAATGCATACCAGCTCATCGCCAGTATTGAGGGTCATCCACTTCTCGCCGCGCACGGCGAGAATGCCGTTAGGCAGTACTTCGGCCACGGTCACCGTGATCGAGCCAGTGAGGCTGTTGCTCTGGTCCGCCTGGCTGTTGCCCTGGGTATCACGCGAGGCGTCGTACTCGGCGCCCAGCGACAGTTGATTGTCGGAGAACGGGTTGGCCGCCGAGACCGCTCCACCGAACAGCGATGTCAGGCCAATATTGGCGGTGCTGTCTTTCTGGATTTGCGAGCCGGCATTCTTGCTGGCCTGGGTACGCTCATTGAGGGTGATGGTGATCATGTCACCCACCCGGTAAGCCTTGCGGTCACCGAACAGGTTGTTCTCGAACCCGGCCTGATAAATCGAGCCGTTGTTCTGCGCCGCCGGCAGCGGCGTACGCGGCAGTACAGGCGCGTAATAAGGATCATTGGGTTTGGCCGCCGGGGCCACGCAACCACTCAGGGCGATCAGGCCGGACAACAACAGCGGATAGACGAGCCGGTTCATAACCACACCCTCACAGCGTTACAGGTTCTGCGTCACGAAAGCCAACATCTGGTCGGCCGTCGAAATCACTTTCGAATTCATTTCGTAAGCGCGCTGGGTCGTGATCATGTTGACCATTTCCTCGACCACGCTGACGTTGGAGTTTTCCAGGGTGTTCTGCAGCGTCGGGCCCAAACCATTGAGACCCGGGGTGCCAACCTGCGGCGCACCGCTGGAGGCGGTTTCCAGGAACAGGTTATTGCCGATCGCTTCCAGGCCACCCGGGTTGATGAAGTCAGCGGTCTGCAGGTTGCCGATGATCTGCGGCTGCGGGTTGCCAGCCGTGGTGACGGAGACAGTACCGTCTTCACCCACGGTGAAGGTACGCACCTCATTCGGCAGCACGATGGCTGGTTCCAGGGCGAAACCCTGAGAGGTCACCACCTGACCGTCGGAGTTGAGGTGGAAGCTGCCGTCACGGGTATAGGACACCGTGCCGTCCGGCATCAGCACCTGGAAGAAGCCGCGACCATTGATGGCCATGTCCATGGGCTGCTCGGTGGTCTGTAAGCTGCCAGCGGTAAAGATTTTCTGTGTACCGACTACACGTACACCGGTACCCAGCTGCAGACCGGAAGGCAGTTGGCTGTCCTGAGTGGTTTGGCCACCCGGCTGACGACGGATCTGGTACAGCAGGTCCTCGAACTCGGCGCGATCGCGCTTGAAGCCGGTGGTGGACACGTTGGCCAGGTTGTTGGAAATGGTCGTCAGGTTCATGTCCTGGGCGGACAGACCGGTCTTGCTGACCCATAGTGCCGGAAGCATAGTTAGTCTCCTGTGGCGTCGTTTTCACGGCGCGACGTGGTGGTAATCAGCTCATCTGCAAGACACGCGCCATGGCTGAGGAGTTGTCCTCGGCGGTGCGCATCATCTTCACTTGCAGCTCGAACTGACGGGACAGCGAGAGGATGGCGGTCATCTCCTCGACGGCGTTGACGTTACTGGCTTCGAGAAAGCCCGAGGTGACCTGGACAGTCGCATCAGCCAGCAATGGCTCCGCCCCCTTGAAGCGAATCAGGCCATCGGTGCCCTTCTCCATCTGCTTGAGATCGGGATTGACCAGCTTGATCCGGTCCACTTCGGCCAACACGTTGGGGGCCTCACCGAGGGCACGAATACTGATGGTGCCGTCCTGACCGATTTCGATTTTCTGCTCCGGCGGCACGGCAATCGGCCCGGCATTGCCAATGACCGGCAAGCCATTGCCGGTACGCAGCACACCCAGGGCATCGACATTAAGGCTCGCCGTGCGCACATAGGCTTCACCGCCATCCGGCGCTTGTACCGCAATCCATCCCTCGCCCCCAATCGCGACATCAAGATCACGCCCGGTTTCCTGCATGGCGCCCGGGGTGAAATCCGTACCAGGACGCTCGCTCATCGCGTAGACCCGTGCCGGGAAACCATCACCGAAAATCGGCATCGAACGTGCCTGTTCAAAATCACGACGAAAGCCTGAGGTGGAAATGTTCGCCAGGTTGTTGGCGTGGGCACGCTGGGCCAGGGTGTTGTTGTGGGCACCAGTCATGGAGACGTACAGCATCTTGTCCATGGTTCTCTCCGCGATGCCTAGGCATCTACTCGCTCTATTACAGGTAATAAAGCAAGCCCTGTGCCAGCGCTCTGAAAAACATTCAAAACATTGATTTAATTGAAATTAATAAAACAAAAAGGCTCCCGGAGGAGCCTTCTTTAAAGGGTGCTGGCGAGTTATTGCCGCTGCCGGCAATCCACCGGCAAGCGCTACGCCAATGTTCCGGCGTTAACGCAGGTTGATGATGGTCTGGGTCACCGCGCTCTCGGTTTCAATGGTCTTGGCGTTGGCCTGATAGTTGCGCTGGGCCACAATCAAGTTGACCAACTGGTCCGACAGCTCGACGTTGGAGTCTTCCAACGCACCTGCTTGCAACGAGCCCAGCGTGCCACTGCCAGGCGGGTTGCGCACCGGCTCACCGGACTCGAACGACTGTACCCACTGGGTCTTGCCGACCGGAGTCAGACCCTGGACGTTGGCGAAATTCGCCAGAATCACCTGCCCTTGCACCTTGGATTGACCGTTGGTGTAGCGCGCAAAAATCACACCGGTCTCATCGATCTCCAATCCGGCCAGCTCACCCGTGGTGTAGCCATCCTGGCTGACACGGTTAACCGCAAACGCACTGGAAAACTGGGTTGAACCGCGCATGTCGAAAGTGAAGCCACCCGGATTACTCTGTGCTCCGTTGAGCGACCAACCAGTCGGCGAGTCGGTATCAGGCGCGGCCGGGTTCCAAGTAGCAATGGTGAACTGCCCAGCCGGGGTGATGGCAGCGCCGAGCGTTGGTGGATCAGTAGTGACATCAGTGATCGGCGCCAACGAGCTGATTTGCCCGGCCGCATTGAAATTCAGCTGATAGCGGTCCGGCTCGGTACCTGCCGGCGCCGCAGCGGCCGGGTCGGACGGGCTGCGGCCGTCGATCAAGATATTCATCTGCCACTGGTTCGCATCGTCCTTGACGAAGTACTGCGTCAGAACGTGGGCATTACCTTGCGTGTCATAGATATTGGTCGAAGTCGACGAGTTGTAGGTAGTCGGATCACTCGGATCAAATGGCGTATTGGTCGGGCTCGCAAGGGTCGAGTTCAGGTTGAACCCCTGAGAAATACTGGTCGTAGCCTTGGGCTCCTGACTGGCAGTCTGCACCTGCAAGTTACCCACCACCCCCTGCTGCAATACGCCATTGGCATCGGTCGTGTAGCCCTGCAGGTTGTAGCCGAAGTTGTCGACGATAAAGCCGTCGCGATCCGTACCGAAGTAACCGGCGCGGGTGTAGCTCAGGGCGCCATTGTTATTAACCTGGAAGAAACCATTGCCATTGATCGCCAGGTCCAGCGCGTTCTGCGTGTAATTGATGTTGCCCTGGTTGAACAGCTGCGACACATCCCCCAGCAATACACCGCTACCCTGGGGGTTGCTGCCGGTGCCCAGCACCGAAGAGGCGTACACGTCTGCGAACTCGGCGCGCGACTGCTTGAAGCCCGCAGTGCCGGCGTTGGCGATGTTGTTACCTGTCACGTTTAGATCATTGGTCGCTGCACGCAGGCCGCTAAGACCGATATTGAACGCCATGGATGTCTCCTTTGCCGGCACACCGGCGGCTAAGCCTGTAAGTTATTGACCAATGACCTGCACTTGAGACAACGGCACACTGCCGAGCCCAGCCAGGTTGAGCATCAGCTCGCTACCACCGAGAACCACACTGTCAACGTTGGCAGGCAACAGGGTGTAAAGCCCTTTGGGCTTGGCCTCACCTTCGTAAGTCGCCTGCGCTTCGAACTTGTAGGTGCCAGGCGGCATCAGATTGCCGCTGCTGTCTTTGCCGTCCCAGATGAAGCTAACGTTACCAGCCTTCTGCTCACCCAGATTGACCCGCGAAACCACTGTCCCAGCACTGTCGTAGACGTTGACGTAGACGTTGCTACTGCTAGTAGGCAGGACCAGGCTCGCCTTGAAGCTCTCACTGGTGTCGACCACTGCCTTGTCCGTCGGCACGATGACCTTACGGCCCACCAGGGACGAGGCCTGCAGCGCCTGGGACGACTGATAGCCGGTTAGCAAAGCCTCCATGCTGGTATTGAGATTCTCGATCCCCTCGACCTGGCTGAACTGCGCCAGCTGAGCGATGAATTCGCCGTTACCCTGAGGCTCCAGCGGGTTCTGATTATTCAATTGCGCAACCAGCAAATTGAGAAATTCATTCCTACCGAGCTCATCATTCTGCGCAGTACTGCCTTGCTGCATCTGGTACTGATCCAGAACCGAGCTGGTGCCGTTTACTGTCGTCATCGTCATCGTCCTCGCTGGGTTACTGCCCCAGGGTCAGTACACGCTGCAGCATCTGCTTGGCGGTGTTCATCATTTCCACGTTGGTCTGGAAGGCACGACTGGCGGAAATCATGTCGGCCATCTCCTCGACCACGTTGACGTTGGGGTAATACACGTAACCCTGCTCATCAGCCGCCGGATGATTGGGCTCATAACGCGGCATCAGCGTGCTGTCGTCCTCGACGATGCCGCGCACCTCCACGCCACGCCCGGCTTCGTCCTGCTCGGCGAATAGCGACCCGCCACCGCCCTGAGCCTGCTGGAACACCGTGGCGAACACCGGATGGCGTGCCCGATAGGTCTGGTCGAGGCTCGACGAGACGGTTTCGGCGTTGGCGATGTTGCTGGAAATAGTGTTCAGGCGAGTGCTCTGGGCGCTCATCCCGCTACCGGCAATATGAAAGACACTGGCTAACGACATGATTGAGCTCCTTATTCGCCGCGCAGGGCACTGACAAGCCCTTTGAACTTGCTGTTGAGCAGAGTGAAACTGGCCTGGAACTGCACTGCGTTCTCTGCATAGTTCGATTGCTCGATCTGCAGGTCGACGGTGTTCTGGTCAATCGAGGCATGCAATGGGTTGCGGTACTCGAGGCTGGCCTCACCCGCGGACAGACCCTCGGCTGCAATGTGCCGGGTATCGGTGAGTTTTAAATTCACCGGGCCACGCTGAGACTTGGCGCTCTGCTCAGCCAGAACATTGGCAAAGCTGAGATCACGCGACTTGAAATTCGGGGTATCGGCGTTAGCGATATTGTTGGCCAGCACCTCGGCGCGCTGTGCGCGAAATCCGAGGGCCTGTTCGTGAATGCCGAGTGCGTTTGCGAAACTGATGCTCATGAGCAGGAACCTTTGCCAAGTGGCTTGCCTGTTTTCCGTGCAAGACATTTAGCAAAGTGCATGCCAGTAAATTTAATCTATTTATTTCAATGATTTAGGAATAAATAAAAGCCCGGAACGGCAAAAGCGGCAAGGCCTTACCGCAAGATGGCAAAGCAAAGCGGCAAGCTTGACCTGGCCTTGCCGCCTGCCGCTACGACATCGATGACGTAGACAAAGGCGATGCCACAACTGGCTGCTGCACCTGTAGAAGCAAATTTATTCGCGATAATCACGACGCAATCGCGAATAAAAGCCAGGCGCCTCCCCTTCGCGGCTGCACACGCCTTATCAGCGTGGCAACAGCCAATTGGACATAGCTTAGAAAGCTAGGCGCAGCGATAAATACGCGCGGAACAAGGCAGCGAGACACTGCCAGAAAGAAGGACCAACGGCTCATGCAGAGCCGTTGTCAGGCCGCTTACTTGGCCTTGTAGATAATGCCCGGACTGCACTGCACCATCTGATAATGGTTGGGCAACCCATTGAGCGCCTCGGACGCCCCGAGGAACAAGTAGCCGCCTGGCTTGAGCATGGCGTGCATACGCGTGAGGATGTCCTTCTTCACATCGGCGGAGAAGTAGATCAGCACGTTGCGACAAAAAATGATGTCGAACTTGCCCAAACTCGCATAGCTGTCGAGCAGATTCAGCGGACGAAACTCAACCCGATTCTTGATCGGTGCCTTGACCACCCAACGACCAGGTCCTTTAGGGTCAAAGTAACGCTGCAGGCGCTCCTGCGAGAGGCCGCGACCCATCGCCAGGCTGTCATATTCGCCCGACTTACAGTTGGCCAGCATCGAAGGTGACAGATCCGTCGCGACGATCTGGATACCCGCCTTGAGCTGCCCCAAGTTGCTTTTCTCGAACTCGTCGATGCTCATCGACAGCGAATAGGGCTCCTGACCCGACGAGCAGGCAGCCGACCAGATACGCAAGCGCTGAGCTGGGTAAGCCTTGATCAACTCCGGCAATACACGGGTCTTGAGCACTTCGAAGGGATAGGTATCGCGAAACCACAAGGTTTCGTTGGTGGTCATGGCATCCACAACCTGCTCACGCAAGCCACTGCGCGGCTGGCTCTGCATGCGCTGCACCAGCTCACCCAAACTCTTGATGCCGTTCTGTTCCATCAGCTTGTTCAAACGGCTGGAAACCAAATACTGCTTGTTGGCCCCCAGCAGGATGCCACAGGCCTTTTCCAGGAATATGCGAAATTGCTCGAAATCCAAATTGCCTGAAGACACTACTGAGGCCTCACCCGCCATAATCATTACCTAGGGACCTGCCATCAGCCCCTGTCAGTTTCCTTGATCCGCTCGACGACACGCGAGGCTAGGTCATCGGGCCGAAACTTGGCGAGGAAGTCATTGGCACCGACCTTCTTCACCATCGCCTGGTTAAACACACCCGAGAGCGAAGTATGCAGCAGGATGTGTAGCTTCTGCATGCGAACATCACCACGAATTTCTGCCGTGAGGGTATAGCCATCCATTTCCGGCATCTCGATATCGGAAATGATCATCAGCAATTCCTGCTCCACAGCCTTGCCTTCATCGGCCATCTTGCGCAGGTAATCGAGCGCCTGGCGCCCGTCGTTAAGCGCAGTCACCTCGACGCCGACCGTCTCCAGGCAGCGAGAAACCTGCTTGCGCGCAACCGAGGAGTCATCAACGATCAGCACACGCTTGCTGACTGCCTTGCCCTGAGTTTCGACGTCGATCACACCTTCAGAAATGACTTCCGACATAGGCGCCACCTCGGCGAGGATCTTCTCCACGTCGATGATCTCTACCAACTGCTGATCGAGCCGCGTCACTGCCGTCAGGTAATGATCGCGCCCGGTCCCCTTGGGTGGCGGGTGAATTTCTTCCCAGTTCATGTTGACGATGCGCTCGACCGAGTGCACCAAAAAGCCCTGCACCTTGGTGTTGTACTCGGTGATGATCACGAAACTGTTCTTCAGGTCACTGAGAGGCGTTCTGCCGGTGGCCATGGACAGGTCGAGAATGGGAATAGTCCCCCCACGAATGTTGGCCACACCGCGCACCACAGGACTGGAGCGCGGCATGATGGTGAGTTTAGGGCATTGCAGCACCTCCTTCACCTTGAATACGTTGATCCCGTAGAGCTGCTTGCCCTCGAGACGGAACAACAGCAATTCGAGACGATTCTGCCCAACCAGCTGCGTGCGCTGGTTCACCGAATCCATTACACCTGCCATGCCCAAACTCCTCTGTTTGAGTAGCGCATCTTGTGTTCAAGCGTAGCAGGCGGCACGGGCCTTGCTATTTACTCGACATGAACGCAAAAACGACAATATCCCACCGCCTACTGGCAAAACGCCGCCTGTTAACGGCTGTTCTACCCGCTTTGCTCGCATTCGGCTATAGCACCAACGCATCGGCCGTTGCCACGCTGCCCGAACAGCTTATCGGCGCCAGCCAAGAGTTTCTTGAGCAGGCCGTTGCAGAGTATCTGCAACGCGGCGACATTCAGGGCCGAGAAGAAATCCAGATCAGCCAACTCGACCCGCGCCTACGTATGCCGTTGTGTGATCAAGAGTTGATCGTAGCACTGGAAAGCCCAGCCCAACCGATTGGCCGCGTGACCTTGCGTGTTCGCTGCGCCGGTAGCGCCCCCTGGACAGTATTCGTACCCGCCCAGGTCAGGCTGTTTCGCGAGGTGGTAACTGCCAGCCGACCGCTCAAACGCGCAGCCGTACTCGGCGAAGCCGACCTGACCATGGCTGAACGCGATGTCGGGCAACTCAATCAGGGCTACCTATCCGCCCTACCCCAGGCCATCGGCAAAAAATTGACGCGTCCCTTGATGCCTGATCAGGTACTGGCACCACAGCACATCGAACAAGCCGAACTAATCCGCCGCGGCGACCAAGTCGTGATCACTGCGCGAACGGCCGGTATCAACGTACGCATGCCCGGCGAGGCCTTGTCGGACGGGGCTTTAGGCCGGCAGATCAGCGTACGCAACCAACGCTCGCAACGCGTGGTCAGAGCTAGAGTAACCGGCCCAGGTCAAGTAGAAGTGGCCATGTAAGAGGCGCGTCTGGTTTATCATTGCGCCGGTAAAGAACGACCGTTCATCAGCACTGAGTTAGCGATATAAATTTGTTCTAAAGTTTTTTTGACGATGGCCGAAAAGCTAGGCAAGCGTCCACATACCGTCAGAGGTTTTCACCATGGTTATCGACTTCAACCGGCTCAACAACGCCGCCACGCCCGCTAACACGGGGCGTACCGGCAATGCTCAGTCGAGCGGCAAGGCTGAGACCATCGCCCCGCAGACCAAGCAGCCTACCGAGGTTGCAGCAGAACAGTCGGCTAATACCGGCAAGAGCGGTGAGTCCGTTCAGCTGAGCCGGGAGGCACAGCAATTGCAGAAGGTTGGTGAGAAGCTGCGCGATGTACCAACCGTTGACAAGGAGCGCGTCGCCCAGCTCAAGCAAGCGATTGCCGATGGCTCCTACCAAGTGGATGCCAACCGCGTCGCCAGCAAACTGCTCAACTTCGAATCCCAGCGCTAGTCCACGGGCTACGCTGGGGGTGTTGGACGCCTGACGGCCTATGGCTGTCGCCCCCAGAAGAGCCCAGACCATGCACGACGCGACCCTGCTTGACCTTTTCTCCCAAGATATCGGCCACGCCACCCGGCTACTTGAGCTGATCGACCTCGAATACCAAGCGCTCGGCGAGCGCGACCTCGAACGCCTGCAGACCCTGCTCGCCGATAAGCAACCGCTACTTGCCCAACTTTCCCAGCATGGCAGCCAACGCAGCCAGTTACTCGGCAGCCTTCAACTAAGTGTCGACCAGGCTGGGCTTGAGCAACTGGCGCAGCGCTCTCCCTTGGGCGCCGAACTTCTGGCGCGAGGGGACGAATTGAACAAACTGCTTGAGCGCTGCCAGGCTGCAAATCTGCGTAATGGCAGGCTGATCCGCTCCAGCCAGGTGGCGACCGGCAGCATGCTGAGCATCCTGCGCGGCGGCGAAACGCCAAGCCTCTATGACAGCCGCGGCAGTGCAGCTAGAATCGGCGGCCAGCGCCCCCTCAGCCAGGCCTGATACCGACAACAATACGCGCAGGGACATACCGGCTGCAGGCCAGTATGCTAGCGCACTGCCCATGCTCGGAGAGTGACGGACCGTGTCCAACCCCTTCATCCCGGACGAAGGTCCGCAACCACCCAGGGTGCTTAAGGCGCCGCTGGAGATTTTTGCCAACCTGCGCCTGCTGCAACAAGGCCATGATCCGCTGGTGATCGCCTTTCACGAGCGCAGCCAGCGTTTCCAGAGCTACCTGATCGATATCGATCGCACCACCAATCGGGTCATTCTCGACGAGATGATTCCCAGTGACGGCGAACGTTTCCTGCAAAATGGCGAACCGTTTCGCGTCGAAGCGTTTCATGACGGTATTCGCATCGCTTGGGACTGCCTGAACCCGGTGACCATTACCGATCATGACGGCGCCCGCAGCTACATCAGCGCGATCCCGCAGGAAGTGCACTATCACCAGCGGCGCAACGCCTTTCGCGCGCCGCTCAAGCAGAGCGAACTGATCAAGGTCGAAATGGCCGGCGACAAGCTGCGCACTAATTTACTGGGGCAAATGCTCGATATCTCGGCAACTGGCTGCAAGCTACGCTTCCAGGGCGACGTCACACAGGGCCTGCAATCTGGCCAGGTGTATGAGCAACTGACCCTCCATCTGCCATTCGGGCAGATCACCACACCGGTTGAAGCTCGACATATTCAATATGTCGAAAAACTCGACATTACCTACGTGGGTGCTCGCTTCCATCGTATGACTGGCCTGGTGCAGCGTCAGGTTGAACGCTTCGTCTATCAGGTCCAGCGTGAAGCCAGACGCATGGAAGGAGACGGCTTCTTCTGAGGCTGGCCCATAATCGCGCGGCTAACTGTCGAGCGCGATGCCCAGGCTGGCTAGCCGCGACAGGTCCTCAGGACGGTCCACATCCCAAAGCTCACTGAGCAACTCCAGGCCCCAGCCCAGTTGCTCGACTCGCTGACGTGTCAGCGCCAGTACCTGATCAGTGCCCCAAGGCAGGTGGCTGAATAGCGCGGGATCGATCTGACGCAGGCCCAGCAACACATAGCCACCATCCTCAGCCGGACCGATCACCACTGGCTGCAGGTGCAACGCCTCTCGGGCTGTTTGCAGATAGGCACCATCCAGTGCGGGACAATCATTGCCGATCAGCACCACCGCATCGCTTGCGACCAGGCCCAGGGTAGCGATGCGCCGCATACGCTCCCCCAGGTCGCCGGCTGGCTGCTCCACCAAGGTCCAGCCATGCCGTTCGGCCTGTTCCTCCAGCTCCGGATCAGGCAAGTCATCCAACCAGACGAAGCGTTGGCTGAAACCGGTAGCCGGCAATGCCAAAGCGCGGGCCAGAAGACGACGCTGCATATCGCAGGCCCCCTCCTCGCCCAAGGCCGGAATCAACCGCGTCTTGACCCGCCCGGGGATTGGCGAACGAGCCAGCATATGCAAGGAAATCGACAGGGTCATGAGGAGGATCCTCCGCTGTAGCGGCGCGCCAGCTCTGCTGGATCGGCACCGCAGTAGTAGGCCAGCCGCAAGCGCCACATGAGCCAGACAGTACGCCAGATGCCATGGCGCTCCCAGCGTCGACTGGAGGTCAACAGTGGCGGACGCAGGCAGCGAGGGCGGGCCTTGAGCTTGAGCCGGCGGCACAGCTCGATATCTTCCATCAAAGGCAGATTCGCATAACCACCCAGCGCCTCGAATGCCCGCCGCGCAACGAAGATACCCTGATCGCCCGTGGCGATACCAG
The DNA here is from genome assembly GCA_018826895.1 of Gammaproteobacteria bacterium. Classification (GTDB taxonomy): domain Bacteria; phylum Pseudomonadota; class Gammaproteobacteria; order Pseudomonadales; family Pseudomonadaceae; genus Aquipseudomonas. The sequence continues at coordinate 19,122 of JAHJYA010000005.1, read as the reverse complement.
TGACACGCGAGCGCAGGCTGATCATGCCCCCGATCAGGCGCAGCGCCAATCCGCGCCCGGATAGACGGACATCGAAACGCCCCCACAGCGGCGCCCGATCCAGCACCTCCAGCAGACGGCGAAGGGCAGGCTCGCCGACGCGGGTGTCAGCGTGAACAAACCACAAGTATTCGCCTTGCGCCTGAGCGGCGCCGGCATTCATTTGCCGAGCACGACCACTGCCTGCCTGCAGCACGTGATCAGCCTGCAGCAGGGCCAGCTCAACAGTAGCGTCACCACTGCCGCCATCCACCACAATCAGCTCTGCCCCCGCCTGCCGCAGAGGCGCGAGGTCAGCCAACAACAGCGGCAAGGCCTGAGCTTCATTGAGCGCAGGGATAACCACGCTCAAGCGTATGCTCATGCCGCGGGTGCCTTCTCATCCGGCGCGGCGGGCTCGTCACTGGCGGGCAGTGGGTCGACCATCTGCTCTTGCACCACTTGCTCGTCGACTCGCGGATCGAGCGCGGCCACCAACGGCGAGCTGGTCATGTTCACCGGCATGGCGATGTGATGCAGCGGCGCGTCATCGACCTGGTGCAAATGGGTCACATTGGCAGGCCGCACACGCCATACCAAAATCAACCCGCAGACACAGGCGAAGGCATACAGCATGTTCGCACCCAGCAGGCGCATCAGCACGCCCGCCAGCAACGGACCGATACTTGCGCCCACCCCGAAGGTGACCAGCAAGGTCGCCGTCAGCGATACACGTCGATCACCCTCGACATGGTCATTGGCAAAGGCCACGGCCAAGGGATAGAGACTGAACATCAGCAAACTGACCAGAAAACCGCCACCGACCAACACTTCCAGTGGCGCCACCGGCATCAGCGCCAGCGGCAATGCAGCAATCGCCAGTAGTGCCGCGCAGCCACGGATCAACCAGACCCGGTCATAGCGATCCGACAGCCAACCCAGCGGCCACTGGCCAACCAACCCAGCCAGAATGCAACAGCCCATGAACAGACCAACCTGCTCGGTTGTCAGCCCCATGCGCGTGGCGTACAGCGGTGCCAGGCCATAGAACGAACCGATCAACAGACCAGCCACGACAATGGTGGTCAGCGACAAAGGCACCCGCTTGATAAAAAAGCGCAACTCCAGCGGTGCTGGATGCAGAGGCGCCGGGTGCAGGCGTCGCGTCAGCGCGACAGGCACCAGGCACAAGGCGAAACACAGGGCAACCAGCATCAGCAGCTCAAGCCCCAGGGTCGGATGGATCACCAGCACCAACTGGCCAAGAATCAGGCCCAGGTAAGACGCCCCCATGTAACCGGCGAAGACCTTGCCACGCTGGCGGGACTCAGCCTGCTCGTTGAGCCAGCTTTCGATAACCATGTACTGACTCATCATGCCCAGACCAACCAGCATGCGCAGAAACAGCCAGCCCGGTAACCATTCGGTCAAACCGTGCCCAAGCACCGCCGCAGTCACCACGCCAGCGCAGGCAACATAAGCGCGAATATGCCCCACCCGGGCAATCAGCCGGTGCCCGACCTTGCCACCCAACACCAGGCCCAGGTAATTGGCGGCCATCAAGGCACCCACCCACAAGCCATCGACCGTATCCGCCAGACGCAGTGCCAGGTAGGTACTCAACAGCCCGGACCCTAGCAACATCAGCAGAGTGGCAACATACAGCGAACTAAAGGATTTCCAGATCATGCGCATGGGATAGCGGAGGGCTCCTTGAAATAAAAGAGGCCGCCTTGCGCGAGCATGGCGGCCCTTGACCTAATGAAGGTGAAACAGGCGGGCAGTCTGACCTCGCATCGCGTACTTGTCGCCCCTTGCGTGCGACAACCCGCACAGCTTCGTGGTCACGTTGCAACCTCATAGCCTGCACTGCGAGCACTACAAGAGAATGACTTCACCGGCACATCATTGGGGTCAGGGCATTGCTGGTGACCTCGCATTCGAGGAGTCCGACACCTAACAGTTCAAGTACCCCTATCAGGCTCTTGCTCACTCAGCGCAGCAGGCAAGTTACAGGGTAGCTGCAGTCCTCGGGTACTTCGAGCCTGTACGGCAGCAGCCCAGTTGGCTACCTGGCGCCACGCCTGGCCGAGTGTGGATTACCCACAAATTTGCCCAACGCAAACAAACCAACCGAGTATCCAAAATTCCAAGTAAAGGGCGATCAACCACCGTTCGATGACATACTCCGACACATCAATCAATTTAATCGATAGTTAGAATCGAACAACCCAGTGTCATCGCAATATGAAATCAACCTGAAAAATCAGCCAAACCCCTTATTTAAAGCGGCTCAAGCCACTATCGACAGCATCGATTATTACCATTACCTATCAGAACTTCTTCATCGAATTTTCATGAGTAACATGGGCCCCGTACTCACTGATCGCCCCCACGAGGAGCCCGAGATGAAAAAGCAAATTCTGACCAGCCTGATCCTGGCCACCCTGTCCGCAAGTGCCCTGTCCTTCTCCCTGACTGCAGCGGCAGAAGACGGCTACGACCGTACCAACATCAACCGCGTCGCCGAAGATGGTTTCGACCGCACCAACATCAACCGCGTTGCTGAAGACGGTTTCGATCGCACCAACGTCAACCGCGTTGCTGAAGACGGCTTCGATCGCACCAACATCAACCGCGTTGCTGAAGACGGCTTCGATCGCACCAACATCAATCGCGTTGCTGAAGACGGCTTCGATCGCACCAATATCAATCGCGTTGCTGAAGACGGCTTCGACCGCACCAACGTCAACCGTGTTGCTGAAGACGGTTTCGATCGCACCAACATCAATCGCGTTGCCGCGGACGGTGCTGATCGCGTAGGTGCAAACCGCACCAGCTAATGGTTCGGTCTGAGAGCACCCTGAAAACAGGCGCCTAGCAAGGCGCCTTTTTCATGCCTGGGGTTTGGCACCAGCCGCTTCCAACTCCGCAATGCGCGCTTCGAGTTCTGTGAGGCGTGCTTCCAGCGCAGCTAAACGCCCATCATCCACAGGCTGCACTGACGCTCGCTCAGGCTGCGCCGCACGAGCCTCAAGCAGCGCCTGCAGCTCGGCCGGATCACCCAGGGCATGGGTGTAACGGTCCTCACGCTGGCCGGCCTGGCGCCCCAGGTGTTGCGCAAAACCGCGACTGATCAGGCGTTCAAGGCTGTGCTGAACAGCATCCAGGTCTTCGAACTCATGCAGCCTGGCGCTGCGGCTGAGCAGCTCACTGAGCGTCTGCGGGCCGCGTAACAGCAGCAGGCCGACCAGCACGACCTGCCCGGAGACCAGCTCCAACGTCTTGTCTGCGCGCTCTTCCCAACGATCCGCGCGACTGCCCATCACCAGGCGCGCCAGGCCGCGCCCTTCGAGGCTGCGCAAGGCCTGGCCAACCGCCCCGGGCGCTAGGTTCATCAGCGGTTCGCGGCTGGTTTTCTGGTTACAAGCCAGCACCAGAGCGTTGAGGGTCAAGGGATAGACCTCTGGCGTGGCGAACTGCTTTTCGATCAAGCAGCCCAGTACCCGCACCTCGATGGCCGACAGGGGCGATTCGCTGAATACACTGGCAGGGAGATCGGACATGGGTATTTCCTGATAGTAAGAACGCGTCTGCCATTCTGGCCCACAACTGGCTCGCTGTGCAGTCGAAGCTGTGTGACGCCACGCCCCATGCTCCACCTGCTGCCATGTGCTAGAGTCGCGCGCTGTTTTTGCCGGGCCAAGCCACTTGGCTATACCCGGCCTCGCTGCACCGCCAGCCCAGTCGTCGTTTACGACCCGCAATCCGGGCCAAGTTACCGTGCAAATCACCCAGAATGATTTCACGGGCACCGGTTGCCGGGCTATTTCGCACACCTGCCGAGACACCTGTCATGCCCACTATTGCACGCCCGCTGATTGATCTACTCAACCGCACCAGCCTGGTTCTGCAGATCCTTATCGGCTTGCTCGCCGGTATCGCTCTGGCACTGTTTCTCCCAGCTGCCGCGCAGTCAGTCGCCTTCCTCGGCACGGTATTCGTGTCGGCACTCAAGGCTGTGGCGCCGATCCTGGTATTCGTGCTGGTCGCCGCCTCCATTGCCAACCACCAACGCGGCGAACAGAGCCATATCCGCCCGATTCTGATGCTGTATCTGCTGGGCACCTTTAGTGCTGCGCTGGTCGCAGTAATTGCCAGTCACCTGTTCCCCTCCAGCCTCACGCTGGCCAGCAACAGCGCCGCACTATCGCCTCCTGGCGGTATCGCAGACGTGCTCAAGACCCTGTTGCTGAATATCGTCGACAACCCGGTCAACGCCCTGCTGACCGGCAATTTCATCGGCATTCTGGCCTGGGCAATCGGCCTGGGCATCGCCCTGCGCCATGCCAGTGACGGCACCCGGCAGATGCTTGGCGACCTGTCGCAGGCTGTGACCTCAATCGTCAAACTGGTGATTCGCCTGGCGCCGCTGGGTATCTTCGGCCTGGTCGCCGCGACCCTGGCCGAGTCCGGCATGGGCGCCCTGCTCGACTACGCTCACCTGCTCGCCGTACTGGTCGGCTGCATGCTGTTCGTCGCCCTGGTGGTCAACCCGCTGATAGTGTTTAGCAAGCTGCGCCGCAACCCTTACCCGCTGGTGTTTATGTGCCTGCGCGAAAGCGGCCTGACCGCCTTCTTCACCCGCAGCTCGGCGGCCAATATCCCGGTCAACCTGCAGCTGTGCCAGCGCCTTAACCTGCACAAGGAAACCTATTCGGTCTCCATCCCGCTGGGGGCCACCATCAATATGGCGGGCGCTGCCATCACCATCACCGTGCTGACCCTGGCCGCTGTCGAAACCCTGGGTATCGCCGTGGACCTGCCCACCGCCCTGCTGCTCAGCCTGCTGGCCTCGATCAGCGCCTGCGGCGCCTCGGGTGTGGCCGGTGGCTCGCTGCTGTTGATTCCATTGGCGTGCAGCCTGTTCGGCATCCCCAATGAAGTGGCCATGCAGGTAGTAGCAGTCGGCTTTATCATCGGCATCGTCCAAGACTCGGCAGAAACCGCCCTGAACTCCTCAACCGACGTACTCTTCACCGCCGCCGCGTGCCTGGGCGAGGCGCGTACGCAGAACGTTTGAGCTCCGCGCGCAACGAAAAAAGGCTTACGCACCGCGTAAGCCTTTTTGTTGGTTATGCCGTAGCTGGGAGCTGGCCTGTGTAGGAGCGAATTTCGCGAATAAATTCGCTCCTACAGGGTGTTCAACAGTTAGCTCAGACATAGCCTTTATGTGTGGTGTCCCCTGCTGGAGTCGAACCAGCATCTAGCCCTTAGGAGGGGCTTGTTCTATCCATTGAACTAAGGAGACAAAGGGCCAGACACGCTTCGGTGTCAGCCGGGCGGCATGTTACCCAGCCGCGCTGGATTTGTCATGCCATCACCCCTTCGATCCGTTCGCAGTTGCCAGGGCAGCGCGAGGCTGTTATCTGTATATAAAACCAGTATTCGACCCCACCATGCACCCGACGCTCGACCCGGCTTTTTATTACCTCGCCAACTTCCAAAAGGCGCTTGCGTGGCTCACCGGCCACCATGCCGACCTGCTGGCGGCTGACGAGCAGGCATTTATGACGGCCTTCCAGACCCTGCCCGTAGTGTCTCAGGCGTTGCTGGTACGCCTGATCATGCGCAAAGGCCCGCACTTTCGCCTGAGCAAACTGCAATATCCGGAGATCGGTTGTTGCACCGCCGCTGCCGAACCACTGCTCGCCGCCGGCTGGCTGAGCACCCAGACGCCGCTGGAGATCGAGACGCTGTGCAAGCTGCTGCGTAAAGAGGAAGTGCTGGCAAACTTTGCCGAGCAGCTCGACAGCACGCGCGCCAGCAAATCACAGGCCCTGGCCATGCTGGTTGAGCAATACCCTGAGCCGAGGCCCTTCGCTGACTGGTGCCCGGACGCGAACGAGCAGGTGCTGAGCCTGACCATTGAGGCGCTGTGCGAGCGCCTGCGCCTGATGTTCTTTGGCAACCTGCGCCAAGACTGGAGCGAATTTATCCTCGCCGACCTCGGTATCCTGCGCTATGAGCCAGTCGCCTTCAGCCAGGGCACCCGCGCCCTGGCCTGCCGCCAGGATGTCGAGGATTACCTGTACCTGCAGCGGTGCCGGGAGGCGTTCGAGACTGGCCAGCCACTCGACAGCGTGCTCGATGCCCTCGCCGCGTGCCAGACGAGCAGCACTTACGTCGCAGAGCGCCGCGCCAAACTGCTGTTTCGCGTAGGCCAGCAGCTCGAGCGCGAGCCACGTCTGGAGGCGGCACTGGCGGTATACCAGGCCTGTGGTTATGCCGCGGCACGCCCGCGCCAGGTGCGTGTACTGGAACGTGCCGGGCATTACCGCGAGGCCTACACCCTGGCCTGCACGCTACTAGCCGCACCGCACAACGAAGCCGAGGTGCAGGCCCTGCAACCGGCCATCACCCGCCTGCAACGCCAGCTTGGCCTGTCCGCCGCAACCCGGCGCCGCCGCAATGAGGCGGAGAATCGCATCGACCTCAGCCTGCCGCGTCACGAGAACTGCCGGGTGGAATTCGCTGTACAGGCGCATCTGGATGAGCCTCTGGCGCCGGCGCATTACGTGGAGAACAGTCTGATCTGCAGCCTGTTCGGCCTGCTCTGCTGGCCGGCGATCTTCGCGCCGCTGCCGGGGGCGTTTTTTCACCCCTTCCAGAGCGGTCCGGCGGATTTGCTCAGCGCTGACTTCCACAGTCGCCGCGCGGCGCTGTTCGACAGCTGCCTGGCGCAGCTCGATAGTGACGCCTACCAGCACAGTATCCGCCAGACCTACACCGAGAAATTCGCCACCCAATCACCCTTTGTCTACTGGGGCGCGCTCAGTGAAAACCTGCTCGATCAGGCCTTGCTCTGCATACCCGCTGAGCACCTGCGCGCCTGGTTCCGACGTCTACTAACGGATATAGCAGCCAACCGCAGCGGCATGCCCGACCTGATCCAGTTCTATCCGGCGCAACGCCGCTATCGGATGATCGAGGTCAAGGGGCCGGGGGATCGCCTGCAAGACAACCAGCGGCGCTGGTTGGCCTTCTGTGCTGAACACGGCATGCCGGTCGACGTCTGTTACGTGCAATGGGCGGCGGGCGCCGAGCAGGCCGAGGCGTGAGCTATCAGGTTGCAGTACGCGCGCTGTGCGAGTTCACCGCCAAGGTCGGCGACCTCGATTTGCGCTTCACCCCCTCGCCAACCGCCCAGGAAGGCATGGCCGGGCACGCTACTGTGGTTGCCCGGCGAGGCCCCGAGTACCTCGCCGAGGTGCCCCTGAGCGGCGAATACCGCAGCTTGCGTGTGCGCGGTCGGGCCGACGGCTACGATCCCCAGGCCAATCTACTGGAGGAGATCAAGACCCATCGGGGCGACATCAGCCGCATTCCCGACAATCACCGGCAGTTGCACTGGGCCCAAGCCAAGGTCTACGGCTGGCTGCTGTGCAACGAGATGCAGCTGACGGAAATCGACCTGGCGGTGGTCTATTTCAATGTGCTGAGCCAGAAGGAAAGCGTGTTTCACGAGCGCCACCAGGCCCAGGACCTGCAGCAGTTCTTCAACCAATTGTGCGAACGCTTTATCGTCTGGGCCGAGCAGGAAGTCGCCCACCGCAAGGCCCGAGACCAGGCCTTGGCTGCGATGACCTTCCCTCACGCGCAGTTCCGCCTGGGCCAGCGGCAACTGGCCGAGGCGGTGTACCGCGCCGCCCGCGACGGCCACAGCCTGATGGCCCAGGCCACCACCGGCATCGGCAAAACCCTGGGTACGCTGTTCCCGCAGCTCAAGGCCTTTGCCGAACAGGGCCTGGACCGCCTGTTCTTCCTGACCGCCAAGACCCCAGGCAGGCGCCTGGCCCTGGAGGCGCTGCAGACCTTGCGCCGCAGCGCCGGGGAGGCGCAGCCGGTGCGCATCCTTGAGCACGTCGCCCGGGATAAAGCCTGCGAGCACCCGGACAAGGCCTGCCATGGCGAATCCTGCCCGTTGGCCAAGGGCTTCTATGACCGCCTGCCTGCGGCGCGCCAGGCGGCCCTCGACCGTCAGTGGCTGGACCAGCAGGCAGTACGCGAAACCGCCCTAACCCATCAGGTCTGCCCCTATTACCTGAGCCAGGAACTGAGTCGCTGGGCCGATGTAGTGGTCTGCGACTACAACTATTACTTCGACCTCAACGCCCTGCTCTACAGCCTCACTCAGATCAATGAATGGCGCGTCACGGTGCTGGTAGACGAGGCCCACAACCTGGTCGAGCGTGCCCGCAGCATGTACACCGCCGAACTGAGCCAAGCCAGCTTCGGCGCCTTGCGACGCATAGCCCCGAATGCGCTCAAGGGCGTGCTGGAGCGAGTCAACCGCCACTGGAACCAGCTGCATGCCGACCAGCAGTTGCCCTATCAGGTCTACCCGGCGGCGCCGGATCTGTTTCTTATGGCGCTGCAAAAAGCCGTCAGCGTCATCACCGATCACCTGACCGACCAGCCCACCGGCAACCACGGCGAGCTGCTGCGCTTCTACCTCGACGCCATGCTGTTCTGCCGCCTGGCCGAGGCCTTCGGCCCGCACTCGCTGTTCGACATCAGCCGGCATGACAGTGAACAGGGCCGGCCGCTCTCTACCCTGTGCCTGCGCAACCTGGTGCCGGCGCCGTTTCTCGCCCCGCGCTTCGAGGCCGCCCACAGCACCACGCTGTTTTCCGCCACCCTGAGCCCGGCGCGCTACTACGCCGACTTGCTCGGCTTGCCGGCAGGTACGCCCTGGCTGGATGTGCAGTCCCCGTTCCACGCCGAGCAACTGCAGGTGCAGGCGGTGCGTAACCTGTCCACCCGCTACGCGCACCGCGAACAGTCACTGGGACCAATCGCCAGCCTGATGACTCGCCAGTACACCGAGCAGCCAGGCAACTACCTGGCGTTTTTCAGCAGCTACACCTACCTGGAGCAAGTGCTCGCGGTGTTTCGCGCGCGTAATCCGGGTGTGCCGGTCTGGGTGCAGTCGCGACAGATGGACGAAAGCCAGCGTCAGCAGTTTCTCGACCAATTCGTCCGCGGGGGCCGGGGCATCGGCTTTGCCGTTCTCGGTGGTGCGTTCGGTGAAGGCATCGATTTACCGGGGGACCGCCTGATCGGTGCTTTTATCGCCACCCTTGGGCTGCCGCAGATCAACCCGATCAACCAGCAGGTGCGCGAACGCATGCAGGCCATGTTCGGCAGCGGCTACGACTACACCTACCTGTATCCGGGGCTGCAGAAGGTAGTGCAGGCGGCCGGACGGGTCATTCGCACCCTGGATGACCGCGGCGTGGTTTACCTGATGGACGACCGCTTCACCCTGCCCGAAGTGCAACGTCTGCTGCCGAGCTGGTGGACGGTGGATAACTGCAACCTGCCGGTCGAGCCACCCGAGCAACGCGCCACAAAATTGGTCAGCGCGTTGCCGGGGCAGTTGTTCTAGTGACGCATCACAGGTCATCTGTCGCTCTCTGTAGGAGCGAATTTATTCGCGATAATCCTTGAAAGCGCTGACAGCATCGCGGCTAAAGCGGATCGCCGCCCGGCCCCTCCCACAGACCTGGAGTTGGCCGACGGCTCATGCGTACGTGGCACTAGACCGGTTTCGAGGCGTGCATCGAAGGCCGCTGGGAAAAACCCTCGTAGAACGCCGCCAGGTTCGGACGGCCTTCACGCCAGGCCAGGTCGGCAAAGCGAAAATCCAGATAACCCAGGGCGCAAGCTACGCCGATCTGGGCGATATCCAGCGGCCCGTGCAAGCGCGCATGCTGCTGCTCCAGATGGTCCAGTGCGCGCTCGATCTTGCTCAGTTGCCCCTCCAGCCAGGCAGGCCATTGCAGCTCGGCGGGTCGTGCGCTGCCTTCGTAGCGCGCCAGCAAGGCCGCGTCCATCAGCCCGTCCGCCAAGGCTGCCAGTTGCAATACCGGCCAGCGCTTGGCCGGCTCCAGCGGCAACAGACGCTCACCGTGATGCAGATTGTCCAGGTATTCGCAGATCACCCGGCTGTCGTACAGCGCACCGGCGTCGCTGGTCAGCAGCACGGGGATCTTGGTCAGCGGGTTGGCCTGGCTGACCTCGGGGTTGTCACGCGTTGGCAGCACGCTGCTGTCGATCAGCACAATGGCATCGAGCAAACCCAGCTCGCTGGCCATGACGCGGACCTTGCGGGCAAAGGGGGAAGCGGCGGCATAGAGCAGTTGCATGGAGATCTCCAGGGTGGGCAAACGCGCTCAACGAGTCGGGCGCAGGGAATCGGCCATAGTCAGGGCAACGCGCAGCACCTGTCGGCCCAACTGGGCAGCGCGGGCGCCGTTCCAGCCGGTCACAGGTTCGGGGGCGTCGTCATGGTCCTTGAACGGCATTTCGAGGGTGAAGGCCAGGCAATCATGGGCCTGACCGACGGCATTGCAGGCCAGCGTCAGGTTGGCTTGCCCTGGCGCGCTGATCGGGTAGCCATGGCGCGTCTGATAAGCCGCGCCGCTGGCCAGCAGGCGCTGCTTGAAGTCTGCATCCAGCGCGGCCAGGCGCGGGCTGTAGCCGGGGTTGCCTTCACAGCCAGCAGTGAACACCTGGGGGATGGCTTCATCGCCATGGATGTCGAGAAACAGATCGACACCATAGGCCTCCATCTGCTGCTGGACGAACCACACCTCAGGCGTCTGCTCCTCGCTGGCCGACTGCCAGGCGCGGTTGAGATCGTGACCCGCGGCGTTGGTGCGCAGATGGCCGTGGTAGGCGCCATCGGGGTTCATATTCGGCACCAGGTAGAGGTTGGCCTGCTGCAGCAGCGCGGCCAGCTCCGCATCCGGCGTGGCGACTGCGTCGATCAGCCCTTCCATAAACCACTCGGCCATATGCTCGCCGGGATGCTGCTGGGCGATGATCCATAGATTGCGGGTGGCCTGGGGATTACGCTGTACACGCAGCAGTTCGATGGCGCGCCCTTCCAGGCTGCGGCCGACGGCCAGGCACTCGATGCCGGCCGCTTGCGCACGGGCGATGAGCGCGTCATGGCGCACCCGACTGTAGGGCTCGAAATAGGCAAACCAGACCTGCGTCTGCTGCACCTGCAGGCTGAAGCGCAGGGCGCCGTCCTCGAAACGGCTGGGCACGCGAAACCAGGTCTGCTGATCGTAGGAGGCCACAGCGTGGTAACCCTCCCAGGCATGCGGATAGGACGACTGCGCGGCATTGTCCAGGCTGAAACCGTAGGTCTGCCCCGGCGTCAGGTCCTGAACCTGAAAGTGAAACCACTGAAAATGCCCGCTGCGGCTGTCGGGGCGAATAGCCAGGTGAACGTGGACAGGGTCACGGGCGTCGAGCACCTCGATATTGCCACTGTCGAAATCTGCACTGATCTTCATGGAGTACCATCTGGGCTACTGAAACGAGTCACCGAGCATCGCAGGTTTGCCCTGCTGCGCACCAGCCATGTGCAGCTACCAATTGCAGCACAGCGCCGACTACTCGACACTGTTACCCCGGCTTATACGCCTATATGGAGACCGCAATGCCGTCTGAACATTCCCTGCAACCCCTGCACGCCCGCGCTGCCCTGCTGGCTGATCCACAGGCCCAGGACTGCACCCTTTACCGCCCCGACGAGCAGGATCCCGATGCAGAGGAAGTCGACCTGGGCGATGCCAAGGTACTGTTCATCGGCCCGTTCGAGCCGCCCCAGGACTGGGACGCGCCAACTCGTGAGGCCTATTACGACGACCTTGATCCCGCGCTGTTCGTCATCGCCTATGTCGAAAGTGAAGCGGCGCCGGGCAAGCGCGGCTACTTCGAGCCGGCCGAGGGCGATTACCTGGCCGCACAGCCCGGCCTGGGCGAGGTGGTGATGTACTACGTCAGCGAATGCAAGCGGGACGAGCGCGGCCTGCGCTGCGTGCTGATCCGAGACGAGGAAGAGCTGGACTGAGCGTCCCGCACTCAGCTCTTGGCAATCCCGGTAATGGTCACGCCAAAGCGGGTCAACAGGCGCACCGTGGGGATACTCGGGTCGTCCTGACTGTCGCCGAACTCACCAGGTTCCAGGTGCGTTTCGGCCCAGTCGAGAAGGAAGGCCACCGCCTCGTCCATGCTCGGTTTGTCGGCCGAAGCCATATCGACCGTCGAGGTGTTGTTGTCCTTGCTGTACGTCAGGGTCCATTGCGCCATGAGCTGCTCTCCTTTAATTGAGCACAATACTGAATTACCTGTTAGACAGGCGCGGGTCTCGGCGTTCGAGAAGTTTTCACCGTTTCACACGGCAGGCAGCCCAATCATTTAACTCGCCAGCAAGTGCGCCATACCCGCGAAGATCTGCGCCATAGCCTGTGGGTCGCGCCCTGGGCCGCCGGCGCAATGACCCCAGTCCGACTGCAGCACGCGCAACTCGGCGCCGGCAATCAGGCTGGCCTCGGAGCGCGCATCGTCAACGGTAAAGTACAGATCACTGCTGCCCGGCATGATTAACGTGCGCGCCTCAATGCGGCCCAGCGCACCCGCCAGCTCATCTCCCAGCCAAGCCCCCTGCCAGGTGTGCAACACGCAGAGCAGGTCATTGGCATCCTGCTGCAAGTGGTCGTCTTCCCAATAAGCCAGTAACGCCTCGACCGTGTCAAAACCCAGCTCACGGTAGAGGCCGTTGCGGTAGAACGCCTGGGAATAGGCCCAGCCGGCGTACACCCGGGCGAAGGCACGCAGCCCGGCAGCGGGCGGTTGCTGATAGCGGCCCTGCTGCCAGGCGGCATCGGCGCACAGCGCGGCTTTGACGCCCTCAAGAAACACCTGGTTGTGCGGCCAGCACTGCGCCGTGGCGCAGATCGGCAGGATCCGCGCGACCCGCTGCGGGTGGGCCATGGCCCAGGCGAAGGCCTGCATGCCGCCCATGGACCAGCCTGCCACCAGAGCCAAGTGCCAATCGCCGAACAGCGCGTCTAGCAAGCGGCGCTGCGCCTCGACATTGTCTGCAAGCGTGACCTGCGGGAAGTCCGCCGCGCCCTGCCCCGCGCCGGCCGTGCTGGGTGAACTGGACCATCCCGCGCCAAGCATATTGGTCAGCACCACGCAGTAGTCGCCGCTGGCCAGGGGGCTGCCCGCACCAAGCAAGGGCAGATTGCCCCAATGTGTACCGCCGTAGTAGCTCGGCAGCAGCACGATATTGTCCCGCGCCGCGTTCGCCTGGCCTATCACCTGGTAACAAAGCTGCGCATCGCGCAGAACCTGGCCATTCTGCAGCGGCAGGTCGCCGAGCTGCATAAAGTGTTTTTCTTTAATCAATTCAATCATCTAGCAAACCCTCGCAAAACCTCGTGAAGAACCGTGTGTTTCGCCCACAGCGCCAAGACGCCAATTTATATACACGCTGGCATGTATGTTGAATGAAGGATTCGTGCCAGGGCGCCCCGCGCCACGACCTAATCCATGGAGACGCCAGTCATGAGTCACAGCCACGCAGCCGAGAACCTGAAGAACAGCCTGCACGCCAAAGGCGTTAAGTACGCCATGGCCAGCTACGTCGATATCCATGGTGTGATCAAGGGCAAGTTCGTGCCCCTGTCGCACCTCGGGCAGATGCTGGGCGGCTCCGAGCTGTACACCGGCGCCGCGCTGGACGGCGTGCCCCAGGACATCAGCGATAACGAAGTGGCCGCCATGCCCGACCCGGCCAGCGTTATCCAGTGTGCCTGGAACAAGGACCTGGCCTGGTTCGCCAGCGACCTGTACCTGGATGGCAAGCCCTTCGCCGCCTGCTCGCGCGGCGCGTTGAAGCGCCAGACCGATGCCGCCGCCGCCATGGGCTACACCTTTAACCTGGGCATCGAAACCGAGTTCTTTATCTACAAGGACAGCGCCGATGGCGGCTTCGAGCCGATCAGCGCCCGCGATGACCTGGCCAAGCCCTGCTACGACCCGCGCGGGCTGATGGACAACATGCACATCATCGGCGAGCTGGTCGAGGCGCTGAACGACATCGGCATGGACGTCTACTCCTTCGACCACGAAGACGCTAACGGCCAGTTCGAGACCGACTTCAAATACGCCGACGCCCTGACCATGGCCGACCGCTTCGTGTTCTTCCGCATGCTGGCCAACGAAATCGCCCGCAAACATGGCGCCTTCGCCAGCTTTATGCCCAAGCCCTCGGCCAAACGTACCGGCAGCGGCGCGCACTACAACATGTCGCTGGCCGACCGCGAGACCGGGCGCAACCTGTTCGAGCCAAACGGCGACGACCTGCACGACTGCGGCGTGAGCAAGCTCGGCTACCACTTCATCGCCGGCGTGCTCAAGCATGCCCAGGCGATCTGCGCGGTGATCGCACCGACCGTCAACAGCTACAAGCGCCTGGTGCGCAAGGGCAGCATGTCCGGCTCCACCTGGGCGCCGGTGTTCGTCTGCTACGGCAACAACAACCGCACCAACATGCTGCGCATCCCATCCCAGGGCGGCCGGGTGGAATGCCGCGCTGCTGACATCGCCAGTAACCCCTACCTGGGCGCGGCGATGATCCTAGCCGCCGGCCTGGAAGGCGTGCGCGAGCAGTTGGAGCCCGGCTTGCCGCACCGCGAGAACATGTACAACTACAGCGAGAAACAGGTCGCCGAGATGAACATCGAGTGCCTACCACGCACCTTGAGCGAAGCCATCGATGCCTTCGAGAAAGACCCACTGAGCCGCGAAGTCTTCGGCGACAGCCTGTTCCAGGCCTTCGTCGACTTCAAACGCGACGAATGGAACGCCTACCACACCCACGTTTCCGACTGGGAAATCCAGCGCTACCTGAAATTCTTCTGATGCTTTTCTCGATTGCACAAGGAGCCACCCCATGCCGTTCAAGACGCTGAAAACCCTGCTCTGCGCCACCAGCCTGGCTTGCGCCAGTTTGCTGCCAATCGCCGCGCACGCCGAGCAAAAGCAACAGTTCAACCTGGCCTGGACCATCTACGCCGGCTGGATGCCGTGGAAGTACGCCGATGAGTCGGGAATCATGAAGAAATGGGCCGACAAGTACGGGATCGAGGTGAAAATCACCCAGATCAACGACTACGTCGAGTCGATCAACCAGTTCACCGCTGGCCAGTTCGACGCCGTGGTGCTGACCAGCATGGACGCCCTGTCGATTCCCGCCGCCGGCGGCGTTGACAGCACCGCGCTGATCGTCGGCGACTACTCCAACGGCAACGACGGCATGGTGATGAAGGACAGCGCCGACCTGAAAACCCTCAAGGGGCAGAAGGTCAACCTGGTTGAGCTGTCGGTCTCGCATTACCTGCTGGCCCATGCGCTGGACAGCGTCGGCCTGAGCGAGCGCGACGTGCAGGTGGTCAACACCTCGGACGCCGACATCGTTGGTGCCTTTGCCAGCCAGGACGTGCGCAATGTGGTGACCTGGAACCCGCTGCTCGATGAGGTCGCGGCCATGCCCGGCAGCCACCGGGTCTTCGACTCCAGCCAGATCCCTGGTCATATCAAGGACCTGACCCTGGCCAACACCCAGACCCTGGCCGACAACCCGGCCTTCGGCAAGGCCGTGGTCGGCGCCTGGTACGAAGTCATGGGCATTCTCGCCAGCGACACCGAAGCAGGGGCCAAGGCCCGCGCGTTTCTCGGCGAAGCCTCGGGCACCGACCAGGCCGGCTACGAGTCGCAGCTCAAGGGCATGAAGATGTTCTGGACCCCCGCCGACTCCCTGGCCTTTATCGAAAGCCCGGAGGCGCTCAGCGCCATGGACAGCGTGCGCCAGTTCTCCTTCGCCCACGGCCTGCTCGGCGAGGGTGCTTCGAGTGTCGATTTCATCGGCATCAGCCTGCCCAAGGGCAAGTTGCTGGGCGATGCCGATAACGTCAAACTGCGCTTCGACACCACCTATATGCAGATGGCCCACGACGGCAAACTCTAACGTCAGGCCCGCGGCGTGAAAACGCCGCGGGTCACCATCGCCGACTGAAGACCCGCATGCGCAGAACCAAAGAAGACGCCGAAAAAACCCGCCTGAAAGTCATCGAAGCGGCCCTTGAGCTGTTCAGCAAACATGGCTACTCGCACACCACCCTGGCGATGATCGCTAGCGCCGCCGGTTTTAGCCGTGGCCCCATCTACTGGCACTTCAAGAACAAGGACGAACTCTACGAGGCCGTTCTGCATTACTCCCAGGAACCGCTGGAGCAGTTGGTGGCGCAGAGCATGGCGCTGCAGGCCACACCTGTGCAGGCCATCCAGTACCTGTGCCAGCACTGGTTCAGCCTGCTGCTGGAAAACCCCTGGCACCGCCAATCGTTCGAGATTCTGCTGAACAAGACCGAGCTGACCGCCGAAATGGCCGGCACGGTGCGCCGCGAACGCAAACTCACGCGGCTGATCGTGCGCAGCCTGAGCAGCCTTATCGATCAGGGCAAAACCCTCGGCGAACTCCCCGAACAGGACAGCGAGCAGAGCGCGATCCTGCTCTATACCGCACTGATGGGCGTCACCCACACCTGGCTGCTCGACCCCAAACTGTTCAGCCTGAAAAAAACTGCCGACGCCTTCAGCGCCCGCCTGATCAAACTGCTGACTTAGCCGCCTCGGCCTGCTGGAGCAGATCGCACACCCTGCGTAGCAGCGCGTCGGGCGCATAAGGTTTGGCTAACAAATTGACTTCCGGGGCCAACTGGCGGTTATGCGAAAGCATGTCGCGGGTGTGCCCCGAGGTAAAAAGCACCGGAATGGGCGGCGTCTGCAGACGCGCCCACTGCGCCAGGTTGGCGCTCTTCAGATGGCCGGGCATGACCACATCGGTAAAGATCAGGTCGACCGCCAGGCCTCTGTCGAGCAGCGCCATGGCCTCATCGGCATTGCCCGCCACCTGTACCTGATAGCCCGCGTGCTGGAGCAACTCGACCACGGTCGTGCGCACACTCACATCGTCTTCCACCACCAAAATCATCGCCTGCTCGCACAGCGGCTCCACACACGCAGGCGGCCTGTCGGGCTGCTCGCTGGCCAGGCTGCGCGGAAAATACAAATCGACCCGGGTTCCCACACCGAGCTGACTGTCGATCTCGATATGCCCGCCACTCTGTTTGACGAAGCCGAACACCATGCTCAGCCCCAGACCCGTGCCATGGCCATCGGCCTTGGTGGTGAAGAATGGCTCGAAGGCGTGCTCCAGCACCTGTGGCGACATGCCCTGGCCACGGTCGCACACCGACAGCCGCACGTACTCGCCAGGTGCCAACTCGCGCCCCCTGCAGGCCGGCTCGTCCAGGCAAATGTTTTCACCGCTCAGCAGGATGATGCCCTCGCCCTGCAAGGCATCGCGAGCATTGAGCACCAGGTTGAGCACGGCATTTTCCAGCTGGTTGCGGTCAACCCGAATGTTCCAAGGCGCCGGTGGTAGCTGCACCTGAACTTCGATGGTTTCGCCCAGAGCGCGCTGCAGCAGCTCGCCCACGCCGTCGTACAGTCGTTGCAGGCTGTATACCCGGGGCGACAATTGTTGGCGCCGGGCGAAGGCCAGCAGCTGCGCCGACAACTTGGCACCGCGCTCGACACCGGCGATGGCCGCGTCCACCCGCCGCTGCACGGCAGGATTATCGGTTTGCTGGCGCTTGAGCATGTGCAGATTGCCGCCGATTACCTGCAGCACATTATTGAAGTCATGGGCCACCCCACCCGTCAGGCCGCCGATGGCTTCGAGTTTCTGCGACTGGCGCAGGCGCTCTTCGGCCAGCGAGCGTGCCTGCACTTCGTCCTCCACGCGCTGCTCCAGGGTGCGAGTCAGTTGCAGCAGTGCGGTTTCGGCCACTTTGCGTTCGTGAATATCGATCAATACACCGGGAAACCGCAGGGCCTGGCCATGCCCCTCGTATTCGCAACGACCACTGGCCAGGACCCACATGTAAGCGCCATCTTCACGACGAATACGGTATTCAGCGCTGTATGGCTCACCGGTGCGGATGGTCAGATCCACCAGGCGAGCGACCCGCTCGCGGTCGTCCGGGTGAATCGCCTCGGCCTTACGGGCCATCGGTACACCATTCTGCGCATCGGCCAGGACAAAGCCGAAGGTGCGAGCGAAGCGCTCATCACCCGTCAGCAAACCCGATTCAATGTCCCAGACGAAACAACCGAGCAAGGCACCGGCATTGAGTGCGAGTTGCAGGCGCTCATTCGCGACCCGGTAGGCCGTCTCGGCCAGTTGCTTCTGACGCTCGGCGATCACGTGATCAGTGGTTTCGACGACAATCGCCAGCACGCCGCCTGGCGCGCCATCGTCGTCGGCAAGCGGGCTGTAGAACAGGTCAAGCCAGACCGTTTCCGCCTCGTCATGGCGAAACAGCACCAGCTCCTTGTTGCGATAGACCAGCGTCCCGCCAGCTAAACAGGTATCCACTACTTCACGGTTGAAGTCCGCCACCTCGGGCCAACCCAGCTCAACCGGTTTGCCAAGCAACTGCGGGTGACGTCCGCCGGCAAACACCGCATAGGCGTCGTTGTAGATCATGTAGCCGTGGTGGCCCCAGAGCATCACCATCGGCTGGGGTGAGCCCAACAGCAATTGCACGGCAGCACGCAGGCTTGCGGACCAGGCGCCTAGCGGCCCTAAATCCGTGGTCGACCAATCGAAGGCGCGAATACGCTCGGACATTTCGCCACGCCAACCCTGGCAGCCGTGACTTTGGGAAAGAAAAGGCATCACTGGATACTCTGCAAAAACGGAGCTGTCATCGCCGGCTCGATCTACCTTTGAAGGGCGGTAGCGCGAATGGTTGCAGTGGCCATTCTGGCATGACGGCAAAATGCGACCCAGCCCAGCAAATGCGGGTGAATCGGCTGCCACCCACTGGAATTAACAAACAGCGCCCACTGCCACTCCCCGTGGAAAGCCCGCAAAGGCCCGCTACAGCAGGCCCGGAGCGCTTTATCGCATCGCTAAGCATCTGACTAATCAACACTTTTTCAAAAACAAAGGTTGACACACCCCCGCCAATGAATAGAATGGGCGCCGCGGGATGGAGCAGTCTGGTAGCTCGTCGGGCTCATAACCCGAAGGTCGTCGGTTCAAATCCGGCTCCCGCAACCAGATTCAAACAATCAAGGCTACTCGAAAGAGTGGCCTTTTTT
>JAHJYA010000028.1 GCA_018826895.1 Gammaproteobacteria bacterium | reverse complement strand
TTAGCGCGAGGCAAGGCACGAGATGCGAAGTTTAGTGGGCTAAATGAGCCATCGAGAAACGCAGCATCGCGCTAAAACGGGCCCGGCCCTACGGGTTGCGCGCAAAATCTCGCCATGCGTTGTTGGAGGACTTGGCAAGGGAACAACCATTACCTGCGTCCTCCGCCTAGCCTGGCGAGATTTTGCGCAGCAACGCGGCTCGCGACGAAACGGGAACAGACCCTAGCAACCAGCCGATGAAAGCGGCACTTAGTCACAGGCTGACATGTCTGTCCTCTATCTGTCTTAGCCGTGCTGTAAAGTTATGGCACTTGGCCTTTACGGATAGGGGTGTCTATGGGGATTCGCAGCTGGCGTTATGGCTGCATGGTGCTGATTGCGCTCTGGAGCGCATCGAGCACAGCGCAGCCATTGCGCAGTGGCGGTACCGATTGGTACCCCTACAGCTACGAGGATGATCAGGGACAAGCCAAGGGCATCGCCGTGGATGTGGTGAAACAGGCCATGGCGCAGAACGGCCTGCAGATGGAGTTCCTGTTCTACCCGGCCAACCGCCTGAACCTGTTGCTCGATAACGGCACCCTGGACCTTAACTACGCCGATTCGCCGGCCTGGAATGCACCAGACGCGAGCACCCGCTTTGTCTATTCGCGCCCCTACCTGCGGGTGCGCGAATACCTCTACTTTCTCAGTGCTCATCCAGAGCGCCACTCGCCCCTTGTGCAGTTGCAGGGGCTGCACATTGGCCTGATCCGCGGCTACAGCTATCCACGGCTCGCGGATATGCAGTTGCAGGTAGTCGAAACCTCGGAGGACGCGGCATTACTCGATTTGCTGCTGCGCGGCCGGGTGGATGCAATCGCCATGGCCGACGACGTACTGGCTAACTTGCTCGCGACCCGCCAACTCGACCCAAAGCTCATCACCCGCAGCGTGCAACTGAGTGATGCGCCTCTGGTGATCAAGTTGCAGCGCCAGTTCAGCGACCAACTGCCCGCACTCAACGCAACATTGAAGAAGCTGATGGACAGTGGCGAAGTCGAGCGTATTCGCCGCGAGTACCTGTCCAGAGACGCCAACCCTGCGCAGTGAAGCGTGTCGCTAGCGCCGCCTATCCAGCACATTGACCACCAACCGATCCAGCCAGCCCCACAGGCGTTGCTGAATCCGTCGCCACAGCGGTCGGGCACGCCACTGTGCCAGGGTCACAGCCTCGCTATGGGCAAAGTCAGCACGCAGGCTCTCGGCCACCGCGGCGGTCAGCTCAGGGTCGAGCGCCTCCAGGTTGGCATCCAGGTTGAAGCGCAGGTTCCAGTGATCGAAATTGCATGAACCGACGCTGACCCAATCGTCGATCAGCACCATCTTCAGGTGCATAAAACGCGGCTGGTACTCGAAGATCTGCACGCCGGCCTTGAGCAGGCGCGGGTAATAGCGTTGACCGGCAAAGCGTACCGGCGGGTTATCGGTGTGCTGGCCACTGAG
Source organism: Gammaproteobacteria bacterium (assembly GCA_018826895.1). Taxonomy (GTDB): domain Bacteria; phylum Pseudomonadota; class Gammaproteobacteria; order Pseudomonadales; family Pseudomonadaceae; genus Aquipseudomonas. The sequence continues at coordinate 8,331 of JAHJYA010000028.1, read as the reverse complement.
TAGCAAGCGCACCTCGACGCCGCGCGACGCTGCTTTACGCAGTGCCCGGCGAACCTTCCAGGTCGGCAGAAAATAAGGCGTGGCCAGCCAGATGCGCTGCTGCGCCCCGCGTATCGCCCGCACCAGGGACTGCAGAATATCGCGGTGCTGCTGGGCGTCAGCGTAAGCCACGCGCCCCAGACCGGTGCCCACTGCTGGCGCCAGGGGCAAGCGTGCCAACCCCGGCGAGGGGCGCGGACGCCAGGCGAAGCGCCCATGACAAGCCTGCCACTGGCGGTCGAACAAATGTTGCCAGTCCGCTACCAAGGGCCCAGCCATGGCGACCATGACCTCGTGCCAGGGGCTGACGGATGCGGCCGGGTCCCAAAACTGGTCGGTGGAGCCGGTGCCGCCGACAAAGCCGACCTCGCCATCGACCACCAGCAGCTTGCGATGATCGCGGTACAGGTTGCGCACGCCGCGGCGCCAGCGCAGCGGGTTGTACCAGCGGATCACTACGCCGGCGCTCAGCAGGCGCTGACGGTCGTCGGCCAAGAGTTTCTGGCAGCCAAAATCATCGAACAGGCAGCGCACCGGCACACCACGCTTGGCAGCCGCGCACAGCGCATCCACCAGGCGTGTGGTGCAGGCACCACTTTCGATCAGGTATTGCTCCAGGTCGACCTGGCGCTGGGCGGCGTCGATGGCCGCCAGCATGCGCGGGAAAAACAGCGGGCCGTCGATCAGCAACTCGAAGCGATTGCCCCGCCGCCAGGGGAAGATCGGTCCAGCGCTCATGCGCCAGCTCCGCGCACGACCGCGTGGCCGCAGCTACGCGGGGTGATTGAAACAACGACAGGGAGCGCGAACATGAAACCTCGGTCAGGACAATCAGGGCAGCAACTGGCAACCCTGGCGCTGGCCCAGCCATTGCGCCTGGGCACTGCGGCCAAGGGCACGAGCGGTCACGCGTTTGAGCGATGCATCATCATGCAGTTCACTCAATGGCAGGTACTGGGTCACATAGCCGGCGCAATACTCGGCCGGCTGCGCAGTCACATAGCGGCAGGAGCAATACTCCTTGGCACTGTAGGCGCCCAGGATACCGGGGAATGCCTGCAGATGAACCCGCTGCTGCCAAGCCAGCACGCCCAATAACACCAGCGCCAGCAAAGCCAGGCTGCGCAAGGGTCGACGGCGAATCATGGTTGCACCTCACGGACGGCGGTGCGCACCAGGCGCAGCAGGGTATTGGCATCAAACTGACCATCGCGGTCATCGGCGTAGCGCACGATCACCAGGTTGTCTTCCGGCACTATGTACAGCCCCTGGCCCCAGTGGCCGAGCGCCGCATAGGTCGCAGGCGTCGCATCCGGCCAAGCGGTAGCCGCACCATCCGCGCCCTGATTGAGCCACCAGTGCCCGCCGGGTACAGGCTCAGTCCCCAACGCGCTCGCCTGGTAGTTGGCGAACGGCGTGCGGTTAAAGGCAATCCACGCAGGTGGGATCAGTTGCCGTTCCTGCCAGCGCCCCTCGCGCTGCATCAGCAAGCCGATGCGCGCCAAATCGCGGGCACTCAGGTAGGCATACGAAGATGCGATAAAGGTGCCGGCGGCATCGCGCTCCCAGACCGCACTGCTGACGCCAACCGGCTCGAACAGTGCCGTCCAGGGATAGTCGGCATAGGCGGCGTCACCGACCATGCCGCGCAGGGCCGAAGCCAATACGTTGCTGTCGCCGCTGGAGTAGCGAAAGCGCGCGCCAGGCGCCGCGTCGGCGTCGTGGCTGGCGGTAAAGGCCGCCATGTCCGCACGACCACGGGTGTAGAGCATGGCCACCACCGAGGAGCGTAGCGGCGCGTATTCATAGCCTTCCTGCCAGGCCAGGCCGGAGGCCCAGTTGAGCAAGTGGCCGACCTTGATCTGCGGGTGTGCAGTAAACGGCGGGTAGTAACGGGCCACGGACGCATCGAGCTGAAAGCGGCCCTCGCCGTAAGCCACGCCCAGCACAGTCGCCAACAGGCTTTTGCTGATCGACCAGCTCAGGTGGGCGCTGCTCGCCGTGGTCGGCGCCGCATAGCGCTCGTAGACAATCTGACCGTCACGGATCACCAGCAGCGCATCGGTGCGCACACCCTTGCGGGTAGTGTCATCACGGGGCGGGAAAGCATAGGTTTCCAGCGCTGCCAGGGCTTCGCCGCTCAATGCAGGGCCAGGCGTCCAGTCCGGCACCGGCCAGGTTTCGGCCAACAGGGCAGGAGCAGGCGCCAGCAGCGCCAGTATCAGAAGGCAATGACGTAATAAAGCTCGGGACATCACGGGTTCTCGGTCGCACCGCGAGTGCGGCAAGAGAACCTAGCACGCCGTTGATGACACCAAAAGTAGTGCCTCAGCGTGGTACGCGGTAATCCTCCGGGCCCATCAGGTCGAGACCGCATTCGAGCTGTTCGATCCACTGGAGAAAGGCGTCGATCATCGCCTGCCCGACAAAAGGCCGCCCGTGTTGCGGCACGATCATCGCCACGTCCAGCTCGCGCACCATACCAGCCCACAGCCGGCAGACCTTGTTGCTGGCCATATAGCGCCGGTGGAAACCTTCCATGTGCGGCACATGGGCGGCAAAGGACTGCACCGGGCTGGCGTCGTCGACCAGCGAGGCACCCATGTCGCCGGAAAATAGAATCTTGCTCACCGGGTCGTACAGCTGGAAGTTACCCACCGAATGGAGAAAGTGCGCTGGCAGCGCCTTGAGCGTGCATTGGCCCAGAGCAAAGGACTGGCCGCGGTCTGGCAGGGCGATGATCCGGTCGTAGGTGGAAATACCATGGTTGATGGCCAGGTAATTGGCGGTCAGGTGTGGCAAGAAGCGCGCCCACAGCTTGGAGCAGATCACCCGCGCGCGGGTGTGCAGCAGCCACTTGTCCAGCGAGGCGATGATGTCCGGGTCCTGGTGCGAGGCGAAGATGTAGGTCAGGTCCTGCACCGACATGAACTTCGACAAGCCCAGCGACAGCGGCGTGTAAGTGAGATTGCCACCCGGATCGAGCAGCAGCGACTGCTCATGGTCGGTGATCAGAAACTGGTTGGACTGCACGCCCTCGCCGCTGACCAGATCATCGAACATCAGGCATTGGTGGCTGCCGTTATCGAACAGCACGATGGGCTCGCGGCGCATGGAAACCTCATAGATGGAACGCGAGGCAACCTTAGTGCGACGCCAGGCAGCGCGTACTGATATGGATCAACCCTGAGCGACAATCTGCCGCGCCTTTTCCAAGCGTTTGCCGCGCGCTGCCGCGGCGATCTGCAGCAGCCCTCGGTCCCGCTGCCAGAGTGCGGCCCAATGCGCAGGACCCGCAGCGAAGGCTGCGTCCAGCTCCTTGGTCAGGGCCTGCTGCGTGGCGAACAGCCCCGCCAACAGCAGGTGCGTCGCGGCCTCATGCGGGCTCAGCCGGGCCACCTCGGCGCAGCCGCTCAGCAGCGCCAGCAAACGCAATTGCAGGGCTTCGGGCCAGCCGCACTCATCGCCGATGCCATACAGCCAGGCGCCCACCGCGGTCAGTACATGCACATCTTCAATGGTGCGAAAGGGCTTCACATAATCGCTCCAACCATCCCCGGCCAGGCGCTCGACCTGGGCCTGGGACAGATGCAGGCAGGCGTGACCGATATCCGGCATCAAGGGCAGGGCTGGCAATGGCTCGATACGCACCCCGGGTGCTCCCTGGCGAACCACGCCGAGCACCAGCCGAGGCGCCTCGCCCGCAGCCTCGTCACGGGCCGCCACCAGTAACCAGTCGACGCATTCGGCAGCGGTGACGAAATCCTTGCGACCGCTGATGTGCAAGCCGTCGATCCGGGTACTCATGTCCGCCACCCGCGTGCTGCGTTGCTCAGTGGCGCACAGCGCGCCCACTGACCAGGGGGCAGCGGGCCAGAGCACGCGCAACGCAGCCTGGTAGCCGGCGAGAAACGCCAACCCTGGGGTTGCCGCACAGCGTCCGCCATGCAACGCCAGGTCGAACGGCTGCGGCTTGCCGCCCAGGGGCGTCAGCAGGCTGGCATACCAGGTATCCAGCCCCTGCTCGGCAGTCAGGCGGGGCGCACGGCGCAACAGGTGGGTCCAGGGCATGGGCATGTCCTCGGCAGGCAACGGCAACACCGTCACATAAGCATCAAAAAAGCGTCACGGGGGTGACACGGCGGCCACCTAGCCTGAGATTGCCCAACCGCAGTCATCGGTTGCAAGGCCCAGTCGCCAGACCATGGAGAATAAGGCATGACCCAGATCGCAGTCCCCCGCACGCGTCACCTGCAAGCCGAACGCCTGAACGGTGCCCACGCCCTGCGTGAAGCCCAGGCATTGCGCTACCGCGTTTTCAGTAGCGAATTCGCGGCCGAGATGCAGGGCGCCGAGTTGGGCCTGGACATGGATGCCTACGATCCCCATTGCCAGCACATTGGGGTACGCGACCTGAACACCGGTGCGCTGGTCGCCACCACCCGCCTGCTCGACCACCGCGCTGCCGCGGGCCTGGGCAGCTATTACAGTGAAGAAGAATTCAGCCTGCATGGCTTGCCCGAGCTTGAAGGCCCGGTACTGGAAATCGGCCGCACTTGCGTAGACGCGGCCTACCGCAACGGCGCGACCATCGCCGTGCTGTGGAGCGAACTGGCCGAGGTGCTCAACGAAGGCGGCTATCGCTATCTGATGGGCTGCGCGAGCATCTCCATGCAAGACGGCGGCATCCAGGCTCAGGCGATCATGCAGCGCCTGCGCGAACGCTACCTGTGCACCGAGCATGTGCGCGCCGAACCGCGCCACCCGCTGCCCAAGCTGGACGTGCCGAGCAACGTGATCGCCGAGATGCCGCCACTGCTCAAGGCCTACATGCGCCTGGGCGCCAAGATCTGCGGCGAGCCGTGCTGGGACCGCGATTTCCAGGTCGCCGACGTGTTCATCCTGCTCAAACGCGATGAGCTCTGTCCGCGCTATGCTCGTCACTTCAAAGCCGCCGTGTGAACCACGGCTTGCAGCACAGGCCGCAGCCTGGGGACAATGCCGACCACTTGGCCGACAGCCCCTGGGGAAATCGATGAGCACACTGCGTCTTGTTCTGCGCCTGCTGCACCTGTTTGCGGTCATTGCCCTGGGCGCCCTGCTCGCAGCAGTGATCAGCCTGGGTGAACGCCTGGCACGCCACGACCTGCTGGCACTGCGTCAGCGTATCAGTTGCTGGTACCTGGCACGCCTGGCCGCGGTGCTGCCGTTTCGCGTGCACCTGCAGGGCGAGCGCCCGCAAACGGCCATGCTCTGGGTCAGCAACCACGTGTCTTGGACCGACATCCCCTTGCTCGGGCTGATCGCCCCGCTATCCTTCCTGTCCAAGGCCGAAGTGCGTGACTGGCCCCTGGCCGGCTGGCTGGCGCACAAGGCCGGCACCCTGTTCATTCGCCGCGGTGCCGGTGACAGCAGCGCCCTCAATGCCCAGCTTGGTGAACGCCTGCAGGCCGGCCATTCGCCGCTGCTGTTCCCCGAGGCCACCACCACCGACGGGCGCGCTGTACGCACCTTCCATGGTCGCCTGCTGAGCAGTGCCATCGACAACCAGGTCGCCGTGCAGCCGGTGGCGATCCGCTACCGGCGCAACGGCGAGCGTGATGATGTGGCACCGTTTATCGGCGACGACAGCATGGGGGCTCACTTGCTGCGCCTGCTAGCCTGTGAGGTCAGCGACGTTGAAATCACCCTACTGCCACCGATTGCCAGTCATGGCCTGAACCGCAACGAGCTGGCCCGGCGTGCCCAGGCAGTGATCAGTGCCGTGGTGCTGGAGGCCGAGGTGGTGGCCGAAGTCTCCGAGGAAGAGGAAGGCGCAGCGGCCTAAGCGCGCTCACTCGCGACGAAGGCCTGCAGCTGTGGATAGAAGGCATGGAAGTCGTCCAGCAGCGGCTGGTACAGCGCCTCCAGCTCGGCCATGGCGCCGTCCAGTCCTTCGGGCCGCGATAGGCGCCGTTGCAACCCTGCCACCACCTGTTCGAGCACCGCAAAATCACGGTAACTGCCCAGCCAGTCCTGGGCCGCCATGCGTGGCGCGATCAGTGCCAGGCGCCCGGGTAGCGTCGGGGTCGAAGCCAGCACCTGGTAGACCCGCGCGGTAAACTGCCCCAGCGGTTCAGCGGCATACGCCGGCCAGTGACAGGCCAGGCAATGGTCGAAGAACACATCCAGCAGCATCCCGGCATAGCGCCGCCGCTCACGCGGGAAGCGCGCCCGCGCCGCAGCCTGCAGCGGGTGACTGTCGGTGAAGGCATCGATGCGCCGATGCAGGCGGATAGCCGCCTCGATATCGGCCGGCCAGCGCCCATCCAGCGGGCCTTTGACGAAATCGCCATACAGGCTGCCAAGCAACTGGGCTGGCGCATCGCCGCCCAAATGAAGGTGTGCGAGGTAGTTCATGGCAGCCACTCAGGGTCTGTTGAAGTGGGCGACTAACCTTTATGCGCGACAGCAACAGCATCGCGAATAAATTCGCTCCTACACATTGGGCTTATTACACCACAACCCGGCCGGCATCCTGCACCACGTACCTGGACGGGCAACGCAAGCACGACGACACCTCAAAAGCCTTGTGCCATCACGCCGATCAATGAGCACTATCGTCACGAACGATCTGTATATCGGCAGGTAGCGATATAAAGTTCGCCCCACTCCGATATGCCAAGATTTCAAAGGATCTCCATGCCGCCCGACTTCGATGATGTCATCAAGGCCCTCGCCCACCCGGTGCGTCGCGACATCCTGCATTGGCTGAAAGACCCAGAGGCCTATTTTGCCGAGCAGGATCATCCGCTGGAGATTGGTGTATGCGCCGGCAAGATCGTCCTGCGCACCGGCATGTCGCAATCGACGGTCTCGGCGCACCTGGCCACGTTGCAGCGCGCCGGACTCATCAGCAGCCGCAAAGTCGGCCAGTGGCACTTCTTCAAGCGCGACGAAGCGGCCCTTCAGGCTTTTATCCAACAGCTTGGTCAAACCTTATAACGCCCGACTTAGGGGCCGCAGCCTGCCCCAGCACTGATTGCCACGCTGCCGACATTTAACACCCGCCGCACACAGGCTGAACCTGTACCGGCGACTTCTGACTAACCTCAGGCACCGCCTGAATGACCCACCTGGAGACGATATGACGACTCTTTTCGACCCGATCACCATTGGCGAACTGGAGCTGAAAAACCGCATCATCATGGCGCCACTGACCCGCTGCCGCGCTGATGCCGGCCGCGTGCCCAACGCGCTGATGGCCGAGTACTACGTACAACGCGCTTCCGCCGGGCTGATCATCAGCGAGGCCACTTCGGTCACGCCGATGGGCGTGGGCTACCCCGACACCCCCGGTATCTGGTCCGACGACCAGGTCCGTGGCTGGCACAACATCGCCCAGGCCGTGCATGCCAACGGCGGCAAGATCGTCCTGCAGCTGTGGCACGTCGGCCGTGTTTCCGACCCCAGCTACCTCGACGGTGAACTGCCGGTCGCGCCGAGCGCCATCGCCGCCAAGGGTCACGTCAGCCTGATCCGCCCGCTGAAGGACTACGTGACCCCACGCGCCCTGGAAACCGAAGAGATTGCCGAGATCGTCGAGGCCTATCGCCAAGGTGCCGAGAACGCCAAAGCAGCCGGCTTCGACGGTGTGGAAATCCACGGTGCCAACGGCTACCTGCTCGACCAGTTCCTGCAGGACAGCACCAACCAGCGCACCGACCAATACGGCGGCTCCCTGGAGAACCGTGCGCGCCTGATGCTGGAAGTGACCGACGCCGTGCTCTCGGTGTGGCCAGCAGGCCGGGTTGGTATGCACCTGGCGCCGCGCGCCGACGCCCACGACATGGGTGACAGCCAGCGTGCCGAGACCTTCACCTATGTGGCTCGCGAGCTGGGCAAGCGTGGCATCGCCTTTATCTGCGCCCGCGAGAAGGAAGCCGACGACAGCCTGTCGCCTAGCCTCAAGCAAGCCTTCGGCGGCGTATTCATCGCCAACGAGCGCTTCACCAAGGCCCAGGCCAACGACTGGCTGGCCAGCGGCAAGGCCGATGCGGTGGCCTTCGGTATCCCGTTTATCGCCAACCCTGACCTGCCGGACCGCCTGCAGCAGGATGCACCGTTGAACGAACCGCACCCAGAGACCTTCTACGGCTCAGGCCCGGTCGGCTATATCGACTACCCGCGTCTGTAATTCGCGGGGATGGTTAAGTTGGCTGCTACAACTCGAGGTTGCTCGTGTAGGCGTTAGCGGCAACAGAGCGGCAACAGCCAACTTAGGCGATAGCCATTAAAAAACCGCCGCTACGG
>JAHJYA010000027.1 GCA_018826895.1 Gammaproteobacteria bacterium | reverse complement strand
TCGAACGAACGCTGACTGCCGTCGGGAAGAGTAATGATGGGCATGGCGCCTCCTCTCCTAGTGGTGACCTCTACCAAAGGCCACATGGGTTGGGATGAGCCAGTAAGCGATTCGGCGGTGTACCCGCCTTACAATGGCAGGGGCCCGGAGGCGACCAGAACGAACCGGAGTCACTGGTGAGTTGAACGTAACGAGAACTGCAAGAATACTTTCAGCGAATCACTTGCCTGACAAACTGAGCGGCGAATAAATCGCACCCATCTATCAAACGGGCATGCACTATACACAGCCACTCGGCTAGAAAACAGCCGCGCACCATGGCGGGCGTCAAGAAGAGAGCACTCAAACAAACGACAGGCGTTGAGCAGGCATCACTAGCAAGCTAAGACGTCATCTCACAGCATCGTTGTGAAATGCAGCGTGGCGATAAGTCCTAGTGTCGCGCCATGCATCAAATGTCGGTCAATGCCAGGCTATGTGGGAGGGGCCGGGCGGGGCTCCGCTTTAGCTGCGACGTTTGCAGCGCTTCTACGATCAATCGCGAATAAATTCGCTCCTACGCTCCTAAGAGAGCGACAGATTATTCTGTGTCGCGACACTAGTTTGCCGGCAACAAAACACCTCGGCATTCACCAAAGCCAATGCTGGGATATCCATCCCGCCGGCAGCGCGCCTTCATGATCACCTCGTCACCGTCTTCCAGGAAGGTACGCTGCTCACCGTTTTGCAACTGGATGGGCTGTTTCCCGCCAAACGTACTTTCCAGCAAACTGCCGAACTGCTGCGGCTCTGGACCAGAAAGCGTGCCGGAGCCAAACAGGTCGCCGGGTTGCAGCTTGCAGCCGCCCACGCTGTGATGAGCCACCATCTGCGCCACTGTCCAGTACATGTGCTGGGTGCCGCTCAAGGCGATGCGTTGAGCCGGCAAACCCTGATCACGCATGGCTGCGGTAAGCAGCAATACTTCCAGCTCGATAGCGAAGGCGCCACTGGCCTGGTCGCGCTCACTGAGCAGATAAGGCAACGGCTGCGGATCACCTGCAGGACGTTTCGGCTGCGCAGTAGTAAATGGCGCCAGCGCCTCTGCGGTCACCACCCAGGGCGATACGCTACTGGCGAAGTTCTTCGACAGAAAAGGCCCCAGCGGCTGGTATTCCCAGGCTTGAATATCTCGAGCAGACCAGTCATTGAGCAAGCAGAAACCCGCCACATGCTCTGCAGCCTGCTCAATCGCGATGGCGCTGCCCATGGCATTGCCGGGACCGATCCAGATACCGAGCTCGAGCTCATAGTCCAGACGCTTGCTCGGGCCAAATTGAGGTGTTTGCCCATCGGCCGCCAAGGTCTGGCCATTAGGTCGGCGTACTGGCGTACCTGAGACGCAGATGGTCGAAGCCCGACCGTGATAGCCAATGGGCACATATTTGTAGTTCGGCAGTAACGGATTATCCGGGCGGAATAATTTGCCGACATTGTTCGCGTGGTGGATGCCCACATAGAAATCGGTGTAGTCGCCTACCCGTGCGGGCAGGTGTAACTGACACGCCCACATTGGCACCAGCAGTGCTTCGCCAAGCGCCTGCATCGCCGCGCGGTGCGGGCTGTTTTTGCCCAGCAGGTTCTGCAACGCTTCACGCAGCGCGCGGCGTGGACCAGGCCCCAAGGCGAAGAAATCATTGAGGCTGTCAGCACTGGCCACCTGCGCCGCATACGCGGCATCCCCCTGGAACAAACCGGCATCAAGCGCGGCACGTAGGGCAAATATAAAATCACCTACGGCGACGCCGCCCTGTCGAGGCTTGCCGCCCTGACTGAAGATACCCAGCGGCAGATTTTCCAGGGGAAAGTCAGGGTGGGCGTTAGCCGATTCGACCCAGCTGCGTAGGTAAATGGGCGTAGTCATATCAACGGATCTCCGGGTTGAAGGTCTTGCCCATAGCGGCCCAACAGGCGTCATAGTCGCGCTGCAGTTCAGGGCACTCCAGTGCGTAAGCGGTCGGGCGTAGCACACTGCCGGCCTCGAACATAAAGGCCATGGTCTGATCGATCTTGTGCGGGACGAGCTCTGCTTCGACGGCTTTCACCGTCGTCGCGTTGTCCGGGCCATGGGCGCTCATGCAGTTATGCAGGGATGCACCGCCAGGTGAGAAACCATCAGCCTTGGCATCGTACGCACCCGTAATAAGGCCCATAAACTCGTTCATCAGATTGCGATGGAACCAGGGTGGCCGGAAGGTGTTTTCCGCCACCATCCAGCGCGGCGGGAAGATCACAAAGTCGATGTTGGCCATGCCCGGGACCGCGCTCGGCGCGGTCAGCACCGTGAAGATCGAAGGATCGGGATGGTCGAAACTGACCGTACCAATCGTATTAAAGCGACGCAGATCGTATTTGTACGGCACGTTATTGCCATGCCAGGCAACGACATCCAGCGGTGAGTGGTCGAGCTCGGTCGCCCATAGCTCGCCAAGAAACTTCTGCACCTGCTGCACCGGCTCGTCGAGATCGTAGCGCGCAACAGGGGCCAGAAAATCACGCGGATTGGCCAGACCGTTGCTGCCAATTGGCCCGAGATCCGGCAGACGCAAGGCACAGCCATGGTTTTCACAAACGTAGCCACGCGCGACCGTGTCGAGCAACTCGACACGAAAACGCATACCACGCGGAATCACCGCGATTTCCAGCGGCGCCACTTCAAGCACGCCAAGCTCGGTGACCAGGCGTAGCGCGCCCTGCTGGGGCACGATCAAGAACTCACCATCGGCGTTGAAAAACACCCGCTGCATCGACCGATTCGCCGCGTAGGTATAAAGGGTCACCCCCGTCGTCTGGCTCGGCTCGGCGTTGGCTGCCATACACCTCAGGCCATCGAGGAAATCGATTATCACCTCGGGAATGGTCAGCGGATTCCAACGCAAGCGATTGGGGGTTATTGGCCCGAGTTCGGCATTCAACTGCCTGTCCAGCCGTTGATACTGGCCATGACAGGCCGAAGGGCGGATGCGATACAGCCACGTCCGCCGCGCTTCAGCGCGTGGCACTGTGAATGCAGTGCCCGAGAGTAATTCGGCATAGAGCCCGTAAGGTACTTTCTGCGGCGAGTTCTGCCCGACCGGCAGCGCACCCGGCAAAGCCTCGCTGCTGAACTGGTTGCCGAAACCGGACAGATAAGCAGTGGCTTCATTGGCTTGTTGTTGTGATTGCATGGCCGCCCTACTATGCGTAACACGATTACGCAAAAAGTAATTTGAACTCAACTGAGCGTCAAGCTATAAAAAGCGCCTTTCCCACAGGTAGCCGCCCGATGACAGACAGCAACGCGCCCCGGCGACAGAAAGTCCAGGCGGCAGAGGTAGGCACGGACATACTCACGGCGCTCGCGGAGCTGGCCCCGGCCACGTCGCTTTCGCGCCTGGCCGAACACGTCGGCATGCCTGCCAGCAAGGTTCACCGTTACCTGCAGGCACTGATCGCCAGCGGCTTCGCCGAGCAGGACCCGCAAACCAACCACTACGGTCTGGGCCGTGCCGCGCTGTTCGTAGGCCTGGCGGCGCTCGGCCGACTGGACGTGGTCAAGCTCGCTACACCGCACCTGACGCACCTGCGCGATGAACTCAACGAGACTTGTTTCCTCGCGGTGTGGGGCAATCGCGGCCCAACCGTGGTGCATGTTGAGCAGGCAATACGGGCTGTCACCCTGGTCACCCAAGTGGGCTCGGTGCTACCGCTACTGGGCTCGTCCACCGGGCTGGTGTTCAACGCTTTTATGCCGAATGCCGAGACAGCAGCGCTGCGTGAAGAGGAGCTGAAACTGCCCTCAGCCCCCTCCAGTGCCGCACTGACGGCAGCGATGAGTGAGCTGCAGCGCAGCCATATTCAGCCCGTGCACGGCTTACTGATGGCCGGCGTCAACGCGCTATCGGCGCCGCTGTTCAGTGGCGACCAGCGCCTGGCCGGCGTTATTACGATCGTTGGAGCAGCCCCAGGCTTTATGGCCGAAGCAGATAGCCAAGCTGCGCAGCGCTTGCTGGCGGTGGCTCGGGCGATCAGCGCACGTATGGGCGCGCAGATGGCGCATTGATACACGTGGCCTGCATACCGCGGCCTGGACGAAAATCCTGATCTGCGCAGTAATGACTCAGGCAGGCGTATCCGGCTGGACATCAGGATGCGCCTGCTGGAACGCAGGATGTGCCAAGGCCAACTGCTCTACACGCAGAATTCGCGGCAGCGCTGTCAAATCGACATTGAAACGTCGCGCCGCATAGAGCTGCGGCAACAGATAGACATCGGCAAGGCCGGGCTCACCGAAGCAGAAGCCCTCGTCACCGATCAGGGCTTCGACGGCCCGAAGCCCCTCGCCTAGCCAATGAGCGATCCATGCCTGCACATCGTCCTCGGCAATTTGTAACCCACGCAGGTGATTGAGCACGGCAGAGTTGTGCAACGGCTGAATATCGCAACCGATCAATGCGGCCACAGCGCGATGCCGAGCGCGGGCCAGCAGGTCGGTAGGCAATAGCCGCGGCTCGGGATAGCGCTCCTCCAAGTATTCAATAATCGCAGGCGACTGGATAAGCCGCGCGCCCTCCTCGCTGCAGAGCATCGGCACCCTGCCCTGTGGGTTCAAAGCAAGGTAGGCCGGCATGCGCTGCTCACCACCATCGCGGATCAAGTTGACCGGCACAGACCGATAGCTCAAGCCTTTCAAGGCGAGCGCGATACGCACGCGGTAGGAGGATGAGGAGCGGTAGTAGGTATGCAGTTCAAGAGTCATGGCAGGCCACGCAGGTAATTGCGTAATCGAATTATGAATAGTGAAATCTGCGACAGCCAACTTTACCCGTCAAGCTCTGGCCAAAGCCTATCAGCGCCACCCCGCTTAGAGCGAGCACGTAGCTTTGGCTCTAAATCACGCCAAGTAGCCACACCCAGGGCGCTGCGAACAGCGGCAGCAGCACGGCCAGACGCGGCCAATACGGCAGCAGCATGAGCAGTAAAAAGCCGCCCAACGACACCTGACCCAGCCAGCCGACCGGCCCCATCGCCCAGCCCCAGGCCCGGACGCACGCGGCAAAACTGCCCGCCAGCAGCACCCAGCCGGCCAGGCGCAAGGCCCGCCGCTGACCGGGTGAAGGCAAGCGCTGCCAGACCTGTTTGAAGTGCCGCTCCATGCCCAGGCACAGCGCCGCCATGCCGGCATAGGCCAACAAAAGCCCAGCGAAAAACGAAGTCATCATCAGAGCGCCTCCCGCATGACAGCGCCGCGCCTGGGCAGCGGCGGCGCAACCTCCTGGCGTCGATAAACGCGCCAGGCCAACCAAGCCAACGCCACGCCTAACGCCAGGCTGGTCAACTCCAATGCCTGGTGCAGTGGCTGCGCCCACGGCTGTGGCAACGTCAACAGGCTGAGCAACGGCAGCGCCATACAAAGCAGCGCAGCCAGCCCAAGCTGCTCGCCCCAACCGCGCAGCGTCGGGCGCCACAGCGCATGCAGCAGGCTGAGCAACCACACCACGAAGAATGCGTTGACCTCCCAGGCGGCGCGCTGCGCCAGCTCCACAGGCAGCAGCCGGTTGGCCCAGAGCAGGCCGATGCATGCCAGGCTCAGGCCGGCGACCGCCGCCAGGTTGAGCGCCTCGATCAGGTGAGAGACGCGCCGCGCAGCGGGCGCCTCACTGGCATATTTGCGCCGCCGTTTGACGCAAAACAGCACCAGGCCGCTGGCGATCATCGCACTGCTGACCAGGCCACAAAGGAAATACAGCCAGCGCATCGGGTAGCCGCCGAACTGGGCAAAGTGCAACCCAGCCATTACCCGCTGGGTCAACTGGCTCGGTCGGCTCTCGGCCGGCGCGCGCAAGACCGCGCCACTGACGCCATCGAACAGCATGCTACGGCCCTTGGTCAGTTCGATGCGGTTGCCCAGAATCGGCCGGACCTCAATACGCGCATCGCTGCGCCCGGGGTGATCAATCGACAGCCCGGCCAGCGGTCCCATCTGTTGCTCGGCCTCTGCCAGTAGCGGGCCGAGTGCAGCCAATGGGGCCGGCGCCGCACGCGGGCGTTCAGCGCGTTCCTGCCGGGCGCCTTGCTCGCCGCCGCGCGCAGCTTGTTGCTCGACTGGCGCGCCGCGTAGCGCGCGACCGAACGCCTCGCGGTCGCCATACAGCGCATCGACCGCCGCCGGCATATAGATCAGCAGGAAAATCACCAGGCCGGTGTAAGTAATCATCAAATGAAAAGGCAGCAACAGCACCGCACTGGCGTTGTGCCCGTCGAGCCAGGAGCGCTGGCCTTTGCCGGGGCGAAAGGTGAAGAACTCCTTGAAGATTTTCTTGTGGATGACGATGCCGCTGACCAACGCCACCAGCATGGCCATGGCGGCCAACCCTACCAGCCAGATGCCGAGCGTACGCGGCATATTGAGGGTGAAGTGAAACCGAAAGAAGAACCCGCCACCGGCTGTTTCACGCACCGCCAGCGGCTCGCCCGTCTGCGGATCCAGTTGCTCGCCACCACCGCGGCGCTGGTTACCGGCCGAGACACCGAGGGTCGGCGAACGCTCGCTGGGCAGGCTGATGTTCCAGCGTTCGGCCTGCGGGTGCTTGGCCTGCAGATACGCCAGCGCGCGCTGCAAGGCCTGGCTCTGCTCGACCTTCTGCGCCGGGACTTCCGGGCGCATCCACAGGTCGAGCTCCTTGTCGAACACCGCCAGGGTGCCGGTGAGGAAGATAGCGAACAGCAACCAGCCGAACACCAGGCCGCCCCAGGTGTGCAGCCAGGCCATCGACTGCGTCAGGGTCTGCTTCATGCCAGGCGCTCCATCAGTTGCGGCCAGAAGCCAAGCAATCCCAGCGGCAGCGCCAAAGCGACGCCCCACCAGGCCCGCCAGAGGCTGCGCGCGGCGAAGGCCCAGAGCATGGCCAAGGTATAGAGGGCAAATGCCGGCAACGAGGCGACCCACACCGCATCGACCGCCGGCAAGGGCAACACCCGCGCCAGCGCTGCAGTAAAGGCATAGGTGAAGGCATAGCCGCCCACAATCGCCGCCAGTATTCGGCAAACCACCGGCCACCAGGCCGGCGCAATGATCGCCATAGGTCAATCCTCAACAAAAGGCGCCAAGCCGGCAGCCAGGCGCAAGGCTGGTCGCAGCGACGCGGCAAGCATGGGGCCATGGCCAAGGCCGGCGAACTCGTGATACTGCGCATGCATACCGGGCAATCGACCCAGCTGCTTACTCAGCTCGCGCGCGGCATGCGCCGGCACCGCGGCCATGGCTTGTGCACGCGGCGAATCGTCTGCAGCGCGCAGACCGCCGCGCTCGGCGCCGCCCTGCAACACCAAGAGTTGTCCCAAGCCACCAGCAAAGCCTTCGAAGCGTTTGAGCAACAACCCGGACTGCCACCAAAGCGACGGGCTGGCGGCGATGTAAAAGCGAAAAGCATTTGGCTCGACACGTAAAGTGTCGAGCACGAACAGACCACCCAGTGAATGGCCCCAGATACCCTGGCGCGCGGCATCCACCCGCACCCGTTTGGCCACTTCGGGCTTGATGCGACTGGCCAGCAACTCGCGGAACGCCGGCGCACCACCGGTGGCCCGGTTACCCAGGCTGACGTCCAGCGCTGCCACGCCCTCTGGCGGCAGCGGGGTGTAATCGAACACCCGCGCCGGCAGATCCAGACGCAGGTCACTGGCCGGCCCTATCATCACCAACAGCGGTGGCTGGCCCTGCTGCACTTCGACCAGCCAATCCTCGCGCAGGGCCATCAGCGCCGCGTTGCCGTCAAGCAGATAGAGCACCGGATAACCGTTGACTGGCGCTTCACGCCGAGGAATGGCCAGGCGTACCCGATACTGTCTTGCACCGTCGGCAGACGTCAGCTCGAACGACTCAAAGCGGTAATACGCCGATCCTTCGTCCGCCAGGTTAGGCCCCAGTGCCTGTTCAAGTTCAGGCCTGGCCAACGCCAACAGCGGCATTAACGCCAGGCACAGCAGTAATGCCTTCATCACTCCACCACACCCAGTTGTCGCCAGACAGGCAACGTGTGCCGCTCGAACCGCTGCAACTGCTCGCGCTCCGGCGTAGCGGCGGCCAGGTCGAAGCGTCGCAGCAGCGCCAGCACGGTTTCGTACAGAAGCTCGCCGCTAAGCTCAGGATGCTCCAGCAGCACACGTGCAGCGGCCATTTCCAGGCGGCTCACGGGGAGCGCCGCGCCCAGGCTCGGCGCCGCCAAATGACCGTAGCCCGCACCTTGCAGGTCGCCTTCGGCGAGCAAACGGTTAAGCCCCTGGCAGGCGCCTGGCGCCACCGGTGCATCCAGCAGCGGGTGGGCATGGCCGGCCCACAGCAGCATCTGCAGGGCCGGGCTGAGGTTGCCCGGCTGTGCGGCCAGGGCGGGCTGGCGCAGCAGTTCGGCAAAGCTGCGCGGCCCTGCAGCCAACGCCTGCAGCACGGGGCTGAACAGTTGAGCATCGCCCTGTACCGGGCCGATACGCGTATCGAATACCAGGGCGCCACTTGCCGGCGCACCAGGCAGCGCCGCCCAGCAACTGGCGAGCAGCGCCTGGCGATGGTGCTCCGCGTCCAGCGACTGCGGCCCATGCTGGAACAGATCGCGGCGCTGCGCCTGGTTGCGCGCCAGGTCCTTGGCTGTCTCGCGTAGAGCAGGCGCCTCCAGCCCCTGCAACAGCGCCAGGCAGTGCCCCGGCAACGACAGCGCATCAATGTTTTCCAGGGGCGTAGCGCTACCGAGAAACTGCCCGCCAAACGCGGCGATATCGCCGATCACCTCGGCTGAATGCATCGGCGCCCAATGTTCACAGAGCAGTTCGTGGGCGAGAAACGCCAGGTCGGCATCGTCGGCACCCGCTAGCCGGCGCGCCACATCAGGGTGCTCGGCAAAGTAGCCGGCGCCCGACTGCTGCAAGGCTTTGAGCGCATCAAGACCAGCACGCAGACGCTCCCGCGGGCCGCCTGCGGCACCCTGGGCAACCTGCCAGAGCAGGCGCTGAGCGCCGATGAACGCGGACATACCTGGGTGGCTCATATAACCGAGATAGAGCACTCCGCCCGGGTTCAGACGGCGCTGAACGAAGCGCCGGATAGCCGCACGGTTATCCGGCGACACCCAGGAATAGACGCCATGCAGGACGATGAAGTCGAAACCCTCCTGCGTCTCTTCCTCGGCCAGTTCAGCAAAGCTGGCTTGGCGAAACGCCAGGTTTGTCAGCCCTGCCGCCGTGGCCAGGCTACGGCCGTGCTCGATATGCTGGGCGTTGTAATCCACCGCGAGAAAACGCCCAGTCGGGTTGGCAGCCGCCAGCAGCAGGCTATTCAAGCCTTGGCCACAGCCCAGCTCGCAATAACTGAAACCTTCGCGCAGCACCGGCGCACGTACGCCAAGCGCCGTGAGTACCGCCACCAGCCAGCTCGGCGAAAGCTCGCGATGAACGTGGTGCGGGTAAGGAATTGAGGTCAGGTAACCGTCTTGCCAAAGCGTCATCCGGCGCATCCCAAACAAAAAAACGCCAGGCGCGAGCCCGGCGCAAAGGAGCGCCCATCACCAAGACCACCAGGCTTGCCTGCAAACAGCAGGATGAAGTCCGACTGGCGCCTGGAGATGGGCAGGAGCTAAGCCTTAGAAGCCGGCGGTGACCGAAGCGAAGTAGGCGCGACCGGGTTCGTTGTAGGTGTTGGCGCCTTCACCGCCCGAGTTAGCCTCGCGATACAGCTGCTTGTCGAACAGGTTGCTGACCCCAGTGGAGAAGCTCCAGGTGTCATTCAGTTGGTAGTTAGCGGTGACACCAAATACGGTGTAGCCACCACGAGTACGCAGCGCGTCACCTTCTGCCTGCCCGCCTTGGGTGGTGAGCTTGCGCGGCTCCTGCTCACCGTAATGAGTCATGCTCAACGACAGATCCAGCGACTGATTGACGCTCCAGTCCAGCATCGAGTTGAGGGTGTACTCCGGTATGACCGACAGCGGCTCGCGGGTCTCTTTATTGTGGTTCTCGATCATGTAGGTGAAGTTGTTGTTCCAGCTGAGGATTTCGCCTTCAGTGCCCAGCAGTGGTACGTTGAAGAAACCTTCCCAACCGGCGACTACAGCCTTGGGGGCGTTCTCCCACTGAAAGATCCGGCCGTTGACCCCGGTTAGCCCGACCTGATCCATACCAGCCGTGATCTTGTTCTTGTAGTCGTTGTGGAAGTAGGTCAGCCCCGCACCCCAGCCGGCCTTGTCGAAGGCCAGGCCCAGCTCCTTGTTCAGGCTGGTCTCGGCCTCAAGGCTATCGTTGCCCTGCACGTAGCAACCGTTGCCCAGGCTCGGCAGGTCAACGGGGCAACCGTTACCCATGGTGAAGTACAGGTAATTGGGGTTGGACTGATACAGGTTCGGTGCCTTGAACGCACGAGCGACACCACCCTTGAGAGTCAGGTGATCGGTCAGTTTGTACGAACTGTTCAGGCTCGGGCTCCAGTTGCTGCCGAACTGGCTGTGGTGATCCAGACGCAGGCCTGGTGTCACGATCCAACGCGAATCGATCTCGATGTTGTCCTCGATAAACAGCGCGTAGTTATCGGCCTCCGACTCGCTGGAACGCGTGCCAGTGTCTGCGCCAGGCACCGCCCCACCGAAGTCGGTGCTCTGCGACATGGAATAGGGGTCATCCAGCTCATCTCGGGTCACCTCGCTGCCGATCGTCAGCACCTGGGCAAAACCCAACTGCAGCGGCAGGTTCACTTCTCCCGCCAGGCGATAGCTCTTCAGCTCAGAGGTAGCCATTTCGCTGGTCGTGTTGATACTGCCTTCCGGCCCACCGGCAAGTCCTTCATTGAGACGACGGTTGCGGGTATTTTCATAGGAGGCCACCACCTGCGAAGTACCAAAATCCCAATCACCCCGGTGGGTCACCGAAGCCGACTGGCGATACATGATGTTGGTTTCCTCGCCATCCTCGGCCAACCCCGATAGTAGTGGCGTACCCGCTGCGCTAACGGCGCGATCCCCTGCATAGATATTGCCCTGACGGCTGAAACCACCCTCGAATTCCAGGGTTTGCTGTGGGTCCAGGTCCCAGCGCAGCAGGCCGTTCATATCCTTGTTGCGCACCCCTTCGCGACCTGCCGGTGGCGTCGCACCTGGCGCGCTGGCGAAGTCCTCGTTGAGCGACAGATCGTCGGCATCTGTACGGTTCAAGTTGCCATAAACGCGATAAGACAACGCCTCGGTCAACGGGCCTGCAGCATTGAAGCCCAGCCGGCGGGTATCGCCCTCGGCGCTGTCTTCGGGGACGTTGGTATAGGCTGTAACAGAACCACTGTGTTTCGTGGTCGGGGCCTTGGTGATGATATTGACCACCCCGCCAGCAGCGCCAGAACCGTAACGTGCTGCCGCCGGACCACGCAGCACCTCGACGCGCTCCACGGCCTCGACCGGTACCCAGTTGGTATCACCACGGGTATTGCGCTCACCGCTGCGGCCCATGCGCACCGAGTTACGCGAGCTGACCGGTTTGCCGTCGATAAGGATCAGCGTGTTCTCCGGGCCCATGCCACGCAGGTCGATCTGGCGATTATTGCCGTACTGGCCTGTGGCGCTGTTGCCGGTGAGATTGACACCCGGCATCTTGCGGATGATCTCGGAGAGGTCATTGACCGGCGGACGCTTCTTGATGTCTTCAGCGGTGATGATCGACACGCCCGGTGCCTGTTTCAGCTCGTCTGCGGCAGTACCGAGCACCACGGCGTCCTGCAGCTGCACTCGCCCATCTTCGGCGTCCTCTGCGGCAAAAGCTGAGGGAGCACTGGCCATTAACATGGCTAGGGTCAGGGCGCTGAGTTTGAAGCATGGCTGCATTGGCGTGTCTCTCCGAAATAGCTAGAGGGCCGGCGGGCACTCGTACTCCATGAGCACTGCAACCCACACAGCGCCCGAGCTCCCCACCGGAATTGCGCCGAATGATATTCGTTAGCATTTGCAAGTAAAGATCATTTACAAATTATACAATTACCCTCCCGACGCAGCAGCACACGCACTTGCGGAGGTGGCTGAGAATGTGTCTGCACCAGCCAGCAACCCTAGGGCCGGTGATATGCAACGAGGCAACTGGCCCCTGGTCTGATATCGCGCGTTTACGGGTGAAAGCCTGTCGCTCTTGATAGACTTACGCCTTTATCTACCTGATAGGGCCTGTGAAGTTGAACACAACGAGTGCTATGCGCTCGCAATGGCTTGCCAGACATATAGCCAATTGCTCACACCCCGTTAATACGTCGGAAACGCGCCGTCCAAAATGCCTCTAGAATCAGCCTCAACAGCACACACCACGCGCCCTCCCCTGTCTCGCCGCTTCAGCGTGGCGCCGATGATGGATTGGACTGATCGCCACTGCCGCTACTTCATGCGCCTGTTGTCGCGCAATGCCCTGCTCTATACCGAGATGGTCACCACCGGCGCGCTGCTGCACGGTGATCGGGAGCGTTTTCTGCGTCATGACGTGGCCGAGTACCCGCTGGCCCTGCAACTGGGTGGCAGCGTCGCGGATGAGTTGGCGGCCTGCGCGCGCCTGGCTGAAGAAGCGGGTTATCAGGAGGTCAACCTGAATGTCGGCTGCCCCAGCGACCGGGTGCAGAACAACATGATCGGTGCCTGCCTGATGGCCCATCCGGCGCGTGTTGCCGAGTGCGTCAAGGCGATGCAGGACGCCGTGAGTATCCCGGTGACGGTCAAGCACCGCATTGGCATCAACGGTCGCGACAGCTACGCCGAGCTGTGCGACTTCGTCGGCCAGGTCAGCGCCGCCGGCTGCCGCAGTTTTACCGTGCATGCGCGCATCGCCATTCTCGAAGGCTTGTCGCCCAAGGAAAACCGCGAAGTACCGCCCCTACGTTATGAAATCGCTGCGCAGCTGAAACAGGACTTTCCCGCGCTGGAGATCATCCTCAACGGCGGCATCAAGACCCTAGAAGAGTGCCAGCAGCATCTGCAAACCTTCGATGGCGTGATGCTCGGCCGCGAGGCCTATCACAACCCCTACTTGCTGGCCCAGGTCGATACGCAGCTCTTCGGCGAGCAAGGCGCGGTGCTCAGCCGACTGGATGCCATGCAGGCGATGCGCCCCTATATCGAGGCGCACCTGGCCAGCGGCGGCAGCCTGCACCACATCACCCGGCACATGCTTGGCCTGGCGCAGGGCTTCAAGGGTGCACGGCGCTTCCGCCAATTGCTGTCGGTGGACATTCATAAAGCCGACAACCCGCTGGGTCTGTTCGATCAGGCGGCGCAGCTGCTACAGGGCCACTAGAGTCTGTTGACGTTTCGTCGCGAGCCGAGTTGCCGCGGACGAAACATCAACAGACCCTAGAGCAAGCGGCACCCGGCCAGCAGTTGAGCGCGCCCGGCCCCTGGGTTATGGTCAGGCGATCCGTAACGACAAGGGCCTGTCATGACTTCCAAGCTGGACCAACTCAAGCAGTTCACCACCGTAGTCGCCGACACCGGCGACTTCGACGCCATTGCCCGGCTCAAGCCGGTCGATGCCACCACCAACCCTTCCTTGCTACTCAAGGCCGCAGCCTTGCCGCTTTACCGCGAGCATCTGCAACGCGCCATCGATGCCGGCAAGGGCGACCTGGACCTGGCCAGCGACCATTTTGGCGTGGCGGTTGGCCGGGCCATTCTCGACGTGATTCCGGGGCGCATCTCCACCGAGGTTGATGCGCGCCTGTCGTTCGACACCGCGGCCACGTTGCGCCGTGCCGAGCGTCTGGTCGAGCTGTATGACCAGGCTGGCGTCGGACGCGAGCGTATCCTGATCAAGATCGCCTCGACCTGGGAAGGCATCCGCGCCGCCGAGCAACTAGAGAAAGCCGGCGTGCAAACCAACCTGACCCTGCTGTTCTCTTTCGCCCAGGCGCGCGCCTGCGCAGATGCTGGGGCCTTTCTGATCTCGCCGTTCGTCGGACGTATTTACGACTGGTACAAGAAGGCCGAAGGCCGCGACTACGTGGGCGCCGAGGATCCCGGCGTGCAGTCGGTCACGCGCATCTACAACTACTACAAGGCCCACGGCCACAAAACCGTGGTGATGGGGGCGAGCTTTCGCAACATCAGCCAGATCGAACAGCTTGCCGGCTGCGACCGTCTGACCATCAGCCCCGACCTGCTGCAGCAGTTGGCTGATGATGACGCCATCCTGCAACGTGTGCTGGATGCTCAGGTGGCCGGCAGCGCCGAGGCCGCCCTGCCCGAGTCGCGCTTTCGCTGGGACATGAACGAGGACGCCATGGCCACCGAGAAGCTGGCCGAAGGCATTCGCCAATTCGCCCATGACCAGGAAAATCTCGAGAAACTGTTGGCCACACAAGCCTGATACGCAAACGGGGCGCCATAAGGCGCCCCGTTCGCTTCAACTGCTTGGTTTCTCAATGATGCTCGAGAGCACTCACCAGGTCATGGAAGGCTTCGCGATTGGACTCGTTCAGGCTCATGAGGATGCGGTGCGCTTCCAGCACCTTGGTGCGCACCACCGCTTCTGACTGATCCTGAGATGGCAGGTCGGTCAGCGAGTCCGGGCGGGTGATCGGCGTGTCGACGATATTGAACACCTGATCGAAGCCCATCGACTGCAACAGCCGGGTGATGTCCGCATGGGTGGTCACCACGGTCGGCAACAGACCAATCTTCTGCCGCGAGAGAATCGACAACTTGGCCAGCAGGCCCAAGGTAGTGCTGTCGATGCTGCGGGTTTCCGTCAGGTCGATAACGATGGCCGAGAAATTCAGCGAGGTGAAAATCTGCTCGATTGTGGCATCCAGCGCCGAACACAGGGTCAGTCGGACTTCGCCAACGAACTTCAGAACGAAGGTCCCGTCCTGCTCGGCAAACTGGATTCTACCGGGGTTCATCCCAGGATTCATGCAAGGTTCCTGCTTAACACCAGCAAGGCGATATCATCGGGCATATCCCCGATATTGGCCAGCCCCAACACCTGACGCAGGCCGTCTAGAGAGCCACCGGCACGGCTGATTAACTCGGGCAACACGGTTTCCTTTTCCTTCAGGGTATCGCCCGGCAGCAGATCGAGGATGCCATCGGACAGTAGCGTCAGGCTGAACGACTGCGGCAGTTCGATCTCGTGATCGTTGTACTCTGCCTCGTTGAACAACCCCACCGGCAAACCACGCCCGGTCAGGTAGCTGGCGTCGCCCTGGCTGTAGAGCACCGGCAACGGCAAATGCCCACCGATGCTGTAAGTCAGCCGATTGGTCTGCTCGTCGATGACGCCGCCAAGCATGGTGACGTGCTTACCCAGCTTGCAATTAATCAACCCGCGGTTGATGTGGCCCAGTACTTCAGAGGGCTTGAACTCGGGCAAGGTTCCACCTCGCCGCGACTCATAGAGCAGGCGCGTGGTCATGAACTTGAGCAGGACGGTGACGAAAGCCGACGATGCGCCGTGACCGGAGACGTCCGCGAGGTAAAAGGCGATGCGCCGCTCATCCACCCGAAAGTAATCGACGAAGTCACCCGAGAGGTAGAGCGAGGGGATGATCTGGTGGGCGAAATTCAGCTCTTCGACCTGCCAGGGCGTTTCTGGCAGCATGTTCATCTGCACCTGACGCCCGGCGTTCTGGTCCTCCTGCAACAGATGCAGGCTGGCCTGCAGCTCGCGGTTGGCGGTTTCCAGCTTCTCGCGGTAGCGCTGGTTCTCAAGGCGCAGATGGGCGCGATCAAGCGCTCGGCGTATCGAATGTTCGAGTACGGCGAGGTCTTCGAGCGGTTTGATCAGGTAATCGGCAGCACCCAGACGCAGGGCTTCGACGGCGTCGGTCATCACGCCGGCACCGGATACCACGATAATCGGCACACTGACGCCAAGGGCATTGATCCGGCGGATCAGCTCCAGACCGTCAACCTGGGGCATGCGCAGGTCGCAAACCACCAGATCCGGCTGCTGACTGTTGAACACTTCCAGCCCCTGCAAGCCGTTAGAAGCCTGCAGGACCGTAAAGCCGCTGTCTTCCAGATAGGCCGCAAGGCTCGCGCGAACGACGTCGTCGTCATCGATGATCAGCAGCGTGGCACTGGTACTGTGCATGGGGCTTCCAGGCAAACTACGCCGGGTTTGGGTGGCGATACGCGCCAGGCAGGCCTGGTCGCACGGACTCGGTTAGCTTCAAGGCGCAGACGGTACTCCCATCCGATTCTTGATTCAAGCGCACGCCGATTGTCGTCATGCGACTTTACACCTCAAATCGGCGAGGGTTATAAGATCCGCAGGAGAGCCCCTACTACAAGAGGATTGCGTCCCATGAGTCAAAGCGACCGCGACTATAGTGAAAAACGCGATTACATCCGCATGCGCCTGGAAGCACCTGTCACCGTGCACCACGCGGGGCGTGAGATTCCGGCGGTCTGCCTGGACCTGTCGAGCACCGGTATGCAACTGGATGTGGACGCCGACCTGAACGTGGGTGACCGGGTAATGGTGCACATCGCCAGCGAACACAACCAACTCGCCGGACTCAAGGCAGATGCCGAGGTAGTCCGCGTAGCGCCACTGGAGAGCGGCCGTCAGGCCGTGGGCTTAACCATCCATTCGATGAACTGAATAGGCACAAATGAAAAAGGCGGCCATTGGCCGCCTTTTTCATTTGTGCAACGACCTTAGAAGTCGTCCTCGACCTGCCCGTCCTTGACCTTGAACTCGCGGTTCTGCAAGTAGGCATTGCGGATAAAGGTGTACTTGTCGCCGCTGATCATACGCTCGGCCGAAAGTAGGCTGGCGCGGGTATCAACCACCTCCACGGCGCGGGTAACGTTGCGCGTTGGCACATGATCCATATACCCATAAGGCGCGGTATAGCTGTCTGGTATGCGGCTCACAGTGTCGCGTACGGTGCTAGGGCCCAGCAGCGGCAACACAACGTAAGGGCCACTGTTGACACCCCAGGCACCCAAGGTCTGGCCGAAATCTTCATCGTTTTTCTGCAGTCCCATACGGGTGGCCACATCAAAGAACCCGGCCAGGCCGAACAGGGTGTTGAAAATCACCCGACTGGTGTCCACGCCGGCATTATGGAACTTGCCCTGCAGCACATTGTTAGCCAGGTTGCCGACATCGCCGATATTGCCAAAGACCTTATGCACGCCGTCTTCGAGAAACTGCGGAGTG
The DNA here is from genome assembly GCA_018826895.1 of Gammaproteobacteria bacterium. Lineage (GTDB taxonomy): Bacteria > Pseudomonadota > Gammaproteobacteria > Pseudomonadales > Pseudomonadaceae > Aquipseudomonas. Next base: position 19,577 of record JAHJYA010000027.1, on the reverse strand, counting down.
ACGGCCTGGTAACCCTGGGCGACCGGTTTGAGGGCGTAAGTGTCAATGGTGTCATTGAAACGGAAGATCACCCGATTGACGCCTTCCCAAGGGTCATCCTCGGCAGCCTGAGCCGCCAACGGCAGCACAACAAGGCTGGCACCGGCCAGCAAAAAACCTAAACGGGCAATCCAGTTCGCACCGATCACGCGCATTGCAGTCTCTCCTTGGTATACAGGTACGGCGACCCCAGGCCGCCTTCGAAGGCGCGCAGTATAAGGCGCGCCCCTGTTAAAAGGGCAGCATAGCCGAGCAATGGCTCACAGAAAAATGATTACACCCTGTTCCCGGACACCGGCGCCGTCACACCAATGTCACCTGACTGCCATAGGCTTGTCTTCTTCGAGCCACGGACACCTGTCATGCCTGCCCCCTGCTCCTTCAGCGCCTTTCTGTTCGGCCTTTCCGGCTGCCTGGTGGATTTTGGCGCCCGCACCCAAGCGGCGGCCAACCAGAGCTCATCTGCAAGCAACGCTGACCTGCTGGGCATTGCCCAGGCACAGGCCGTACTGACCCCTGGCACCGAGGCAGCCTTGCACCAACTGCAGGCCTGGGGCACGCCCTGCGCCTGGCTCGACGCATTACCCGCGGCGGTCTGCAGCCAGTTGGCAGCCCCCCTACCCGCCTGGCTGGTAACTGCAGGTCAGCACGACCAGCGCCCCTGGCCCGCGCCGGATGCCTGCTGGCAGGCATTGATCGACCTGCAGGTGCCGCATCTCGATGGCGCCGTATTGATCAGCGGCGACCCTAAGTTACTCCAGGCCGGCCTGAATGCAGGCCTATGGACCATCGGCCTGGCTATTTGCGGGTCGCTATGCGGTCAGTCCCTGGCGGATTGGCAGCGTCTGGACGACCTGCAACGCGAGCGTCTGCGCACCGATGCCACCCTGAGCCTGTATCGCCTGGGCGTGCATGCGGTGATCGATCAGCTCGACGAACTCGATCCGGCCCTGCATGACGTGGCCCTGCGCCGGCAAAAAGGCGAAAAACCCTGACACAGGACGCCTGACTGACACAGAGCAAAGCAGCGCTGGGTGGATTAGGCTAGGGTCTGTTCCAGTTTCGTTGCGAGCCGCGTTGCCGCGTAAAATCTCGCCAGGCTAGGCGGAGGACGCAGGGAATGGTTGTTCCCTTGCCAAGTCCTCCAGCAACGCATGGCGAGATTTTACGCGCAACCCGCAGGGCCGGGCCCGTTTTAGCGCGATGCTGCGTTTCTCGATGGCTCATTTAGCCGGCTAAACTTCGCATCTCGTGCCTTGCCTCGCGCTAAAACTGGCTCCGGCGCGGCCGCGAACGATACGTCAACAGACCCTAGCGATAGCGCGCGAGTATTTCTTCGAATTCGCCGTCCTGGCTCATCTGCACCAACGCGCGCAGCAAGCGCATGGTCGGCACATCCGGCTCGTCACGCACGATGCAGGCCACCAGATCGGAAGCCAGCGCTTTGACTGGGTAGAGTTGCTGCGTAGGTGACTGGTGGCGATTGAACCAGGCCAACGTCAATGAGTTGCTGATGCCATAGCGTTGGCGTCCGGCCTTTAGTTTTTCCAGCACCAGTTCCTGGCTGCGTGCGTCTTCGCGGCGTAACTGGCCACTGCTGAACAGTGCTTCGAGGGTCGGGTAGGTAAAGCCCAGTACGGTGCCGATGGTTTCTCCGTGCAACTGCGTTGGCTCCACAGCATCTGGCTGGTGCGCTACCAGCAAGTCGTGCTGAACCATGAAGGGCACGCTCCAGATGTACTGATGATGGGACTCGGTCAGCCAGGCCGGGTTGACGTAGCAACGCACGTCTATTTCACCGCGCACCAGCATCTGCTGCACGCGCAAACGCGGAAGCACCAACAGCTCCGCCTGGCGACCGACCTTTTGTGCAAGGCGCTGCTGCAGGTCGTAGAGGATGCCGGCAGTCGCTTGACCCTCGACGATTTGCATCATCGGCATGGCCCAGCTATCGCTGACGGAAAAACGCAGCGGTCGTTGTTCGTCAGCTGTTGCCTTGCCCACCAGAAGCAGGCAGGCAAAAGCCAGGGAGTACCAGGTGAGGGGGCGTCGGGGCATGCCGGCTGCTCGGAAAGATCGCGCAGCCGACACTTAACCAGAAAGCCTGCGCGCTGGGTATCATCGTGCGCGTTGCTGTCCCGTTGCGTGCTTCACACACCCTTGCTCAAGCAGTTAGCAATGGCACTGCCAAGCAGCGCCAGGCCCAGATCGATTTCCTCGTCGCGCACGGTCAGCGGAGGTGCGATGCGGAACACCCCACCCATGCCAGGCAGTTGCACGATATTCATGCTCAGGCCCAGGCGCATGCACTCGCGGGTGATGGCCGCGCCCAGCTCCGAGGCAGGTTCCTTGGTCTGGCGGTCCTTGACGATTTCCATGCCCAGCAGCAGGCCGCGCCCGCGCACATCGCCGATGCAGTCGAAGCGCTCTTGCAAGGCCAGCAGACCATTGCGCAGGCGTGCACCGGCTACATTGGCGCGTTCGACCAGGTTGTCGCGTTCCACCACTTCCAGCACCTTGAGGCCCACAGCTGCTGGCAGCGGGTCGGAGACATGGGTGGTGTAGAACAGGAAGCCGCGCTCGTGGGCCTGCTCTTCGATGGCAGCCGAGGTCACCACTGCGGCCAGAGGCAGGCCGGCGCCAAGGGTTTTCGACAAGGTAAGAATGTCCGGCGTTACGCCCTCGCGTTCGCAGGCGAACATCATGCCGGTGCGGCCGATGCCGGTCTGCGCCTCGTCGAGGATCAGCAGCATGCCGCGCTCCTCGCACTTGGTTTTCAAGGCGCGCATATAGCCGGCTGGCAGCTCGATGATGCCGCCGGAGCTGAGAATCGGCTCGGCGATAAAGGCGGCCAGGTTGCCGGTGGACTGCCGATCGACCAGGTCGAAGGCGTAATCCAGCTCGGCTTGCCAGTCGAACTCGCCGTGGCGCTCGAAGCGCGGCCGATAGGGGAAGGGCGCCGGGATGGCCAGCGAGCCGACTGCCGCGGGGCCATAACCCTTGCGCCCGGCGCTGTAGGTGGCCGAGGCAGCGTAGCCGGTCATGCCATGCCAGGACTGGGCGAAACCGACGATCTCGAATTTGCCGGTGACCAGTTTGGCCATGCGAATGGCCGCTTCATTGGACTCGGCCCCGGTACTCAGCAGCAGGCTGCGATCCAGGCCGGCCGGAGTCTTTTCGGCGAGTTTGCGGGCCAGCTCGACCACCGGGCGGCTGAGCATGCCGCTGAACAGGTGGTCCAGGCGCTGGACGTGCTCGCTGACCACGGCACAGATATCCGGGTGGCCGTGGCCGAGCAGGGCGCTCATCTGTCCTGAGGTGAAATCAAGAATCGGCCGGCTGTCGGCGTCATAGACAAAGCTGCCCTGGGCGCGCTCGATGATCATCGGCTCGAAGCTGCCGCCATAGCGGATCAGGTGTTCACGCGCATTGCGCCAGAAGATGGGATCGTTATTGGCGGACATGGCGGGTGATTCCTGTGAGCGTTGAGTGAGCTTGCAGTCTAGGGCTGTCTTAGGTTTTATTGGATCGAATAGTTCTTATGTAAGTTATCAGGAGTGCTTATAGCGTGGGTCTGTCTCTGGATATCGATCTGTTGCGCAGTTTCGTGATGGTCGCGCAAACCCGCGCCTTGAGCCGCGCCGCCGCGCACATCGGGCGCACCCAGTCGGCCTTGAGCATGCAGATGCAACGCCTCGAGCAGGTGCTCGACCAGCCGCTGCTGCAACGCACCGGTCGCGGTGTATTGCTCACCCCTCAGGGTGAACGCCTGCTGGTGCATGCCCAGCGCATCTTGCGCTGTCACGACGAGGCCCTGGCCGATCTCACGGGCAAGGGCTTGAGCGGCACCATCCGCTTCGGTTGTCCGGACGATTACGCCGCGGTGTTTCTGCCGCATTTGCTGCGCGGTTTCGCGCGCGAGCACCCGCAGGTGCTGGTAGAGGTGATCTGTGCACCCACTCCGCGCCTGCTTGAGCGGATCGAGGGACATGCTGTGGACCTGGCGCTGATTTCCCTGGCCGACGCCGATGCCACGGACGTGATCCGCCGTGAACCGCTGGTCTGGGTCGGCTGCTCCGGTACCGATGCCGCTGCCTTTGAGCCTCTGCCTCTGGCGCTTTCGCACCTGGACACGCTTGACCACGTGGCGGCGCGGCAGTCGCTCGACAGCGTCGGCCGTGCCTATCGCGTGGCCTATGCCAGCAGCAGCCTGGCCGGATTGACCGCGCTGGTACGCTCCGGCCAGGCGATTGCGGTGTTGACCCAGACTGCGGTACCGGCAGACCTGCAAATAGTGCCGGCCAGCGCCGGCTTACCGCCGCTACCGGCCGTGGGCATCAGCCTGCGCTTTGACCGGGAGCAGCCGAGTAGCCTGGTGGCGGCGTTCGCCCTGCATATTCGCCAGCAATTGCCAGCGCTGTAGCGTCTCCGAGCGGCATGGGCGAAAGGGTTTGGTTGTGGCACACTCTGCCGCCTAAGGACCCCTCTAAAAACTACCTGCGTTGCCATCACTGCGTTAGAAACAAGCTCACAGCCGTAAGGCTGAACGTGCTTTAGCACGGCCCCGAAGGGGTGAGCGAAGCGAATCAAATGCTCATTTACAGCTCTTTTTCGCTTGTTTCTGCCTTGTGCTGACTGCCTCGCCTACGTTTTTAAAGGGGCCCTTAAATGGGATGTGCTCCTGCCTGGCGCCAGCGTCCTATTTGCTCCCGGACAGGCTGCCTGCGCCGCCCGGATAACTGTCTGCCCGTGTGGCATAGAACAAGAGGAATGACCGTGCACAACGTCGTCATCAGTGGTACCGGCCTGTACACCCCGGCCAACAGCATTTCCAACGATGAGCTGGTGGCGTCCTTCAATGCCTACGTGCAGCAGTTCAATGCCGAGAATGCCAGCGCCATCGAGCGTGGTGGGGTCGAAGCGCTGACCGAGTCGAGCAGTGCCTTTATCGAAAAGGCATCGGGTATCAAGAGCCGCTTCGTTATCGACAAGGCTGGCATCCTCGACCCGACACGCATGGTTCCGCGTATCCCTGAACGCAGCAACGAGCAGTGGGGCATCCTCTGTGAGATGGCCATTGGCGCGGCCCAGGATGCCCTGGCGCGAGCCGGCAAGACCGCCGCCGACATCGATGGGGTGATTGTCGCCTGCTCCAACCTGCAGCGCGCTTACCCGGCGGTGGCCATTGAAGTACAGGCCGCGTTAGGCATTCAGGGTTTTGGCTACGACATGAACGTGGCCTGCTCCTCGGCTACCTTCGGTATCCAGGCTGCGGTCAACAGCGTGCAGCTCGGTCAGGCGCGGGCGATCCTGATGGTCAACCCGGAAATCTGCACCGGCCACCTGAACTTCCGTGACCGCGACAGCCATTTCATCTTCGGCGATGCTTGCACCGCCGTGATCATCGAGCGTGCCGACCAGGCCACCTCGGCGCAGCAGTTCGACGTGCTCGGCACCAAGCTGCTGACCCAGTTCAGCAACACCATCCGCAACAACTTCGGCTTCCTCAACCGCGCGGCGGAAGAGGGGATCGGCACCCGCGACAAGCTGTTCGTGCAGGAAGGTCGCAAGGTATTCAAGGACGTCTGTCCGATGGTTGCCGAACTGATTGCCGCGCACCTGCAGGAGAATGGCCTGGAAGTCGCCCAGGTCAAGCGCTTCTGGCTACACCAGGCCAACCTCAACATGAACCTGCTGATCGCCCGCAAACTGCTGGGCCGTGACGCTGAGCCCCATGAAGCGCCGGTGATCCTCGATACCTACGCCAACACCAGCTCGGCCGGCTCGGTGATTGCCCTGCACAAGAACCACGAAGACCTGCCCAGTGGCAGCATCGGCGTGCTGAGTTCCTTCGGTGCGGGTTACTCGATTGGCAGCGTGATCCTGCGCAAGCGCTGATCTCGCAGGAGGGTGCGCTGTGCGCACCTATTGATGCGGCTGTGGTGCGCGCACCCACGGGAGTTTCATGACGGATGTCGATCTGCTGAAGCGTCTTCTGGCTGGTGAGCAGAAGGCCTACCGTGAGCTGGTTGCCACTTACCAGGGCGCCATGCGCGCGGTGGCGTTCGCCATTGTCGGCAGCCGTAACGCCGACGAAGTGGTGCAGGATGCCTGGCTGGCCGTGGTGCGTAGCCTCGATGGCTTCCAGGGTCGCGCCAGTCTCAAGACCTGGCTGCTGACCATCACTGCCAATACCGCCAAGACCCGTTTGCGCCACAACCGCCGTGAGGTGTTGATGGATGATCTGCCATCGCCTCACGGCAGCATCGACGATGCGCGCTTCGCCGAAGACGGCCACTGGTTGCTCGCCCCCCATGCCTGGCATCAGGACACCCCCGAGGCGCTGCTGACCGAGGCCGAGCTGCGCGATTGCCTGGCACGGACTTTGGCCAGCCTGTCCGAGTTGCAAGGCAGCGTCTTGCAGCTACGTGAGCAACAGGGGCTGGAACTTCAAGACATCTGTAATCTTTTGGACATCTCGCTCTCCAATGTCCGTGTGCTGCTGCATCGCGCACGTTTGAAGGTATTCGCCACGCTGGAGCACTTCGAGGAGACCGGCCAATGTTGACGTGCAAAGAGCTGGTCGCGCATTCCAGTGACTACCTGGATGGACAACTGAACCTGCGCGGCCGTCTGGCGGTGCGCGCGCACCTGGCCTTGTGCGGGCATTGCCGGCGCTTCATCCGCCAGATGCGCCTGAGTCAGGCGGTGCTGCGGCAGCTGGACAAACCTGCCAGCGCCGAGCTCGATGCGCTCGCCAGCCGCCTGGCCGAGATCCGTCGCGAGCTGCCCTGAGTCTTCTTGCAGGCCTGCCCTGCAGCCCTTTCTGCTAACCCTGCATTCGTTCTGCTTGCTTCCAAGCCGGGCCCGTTTTGGCGTGCGTATGCCTTCAACTGCGCCCTACAGAAAAATTATCAGTGGGCCTGTAACGCGCAGCGAAGGTCCCCGTCTAGTGATGCGAGGGTGCCAGTCGGCACCGTCCCAATCACTGTGGAGATGGGCCATGAAACAACTCAATGTCGTTGTCGCTTCCCTGGGTGCTGCACTGCTGAGCGCGACTGCGTTCTCCGCGCAGGCTGCACAGAACCCCTTTGCTGCCCAGGAGCTGAGCAGCGGTTACAGCCTGGCGGCCGGCGAGAAATCTGCCGAAGGCAGCTGTGGCGAGGGCAAGTGCGGCGGCGAGATGAAGAAAGCCGAAGGCGAAGGCAAGTGTGGCGAAGGCAAGTGCGGTGGTGAAGCCAAGGCCGAAGGCGAGGGCAAATGCGGTGAAGGCAAGTGCGGCGGCGAGAAAAAAGCCGAGTAATTGAGCGAGTGCGGGGGCAGAACATGCAGAGGGATTTCGTTAACGGTGCCGGGCTGGGTCTACGTCGCGGCCTGCTTGGCGCGCTGCAGGACTGCAGTGCAAGCGAGGTGGATTTCCTCGAAGTGGCGCCGGAGAACTGGATCGGTGTCGGCGGGCGCCTGGGCAAGCAGTTGCGTGCCCTGAGCGAGCGCCTGCCACTGCTCTGTCATGGTCTGTCCCTCAACCTGGGTGGTTTTGCCCCGCTGGATATCGAGCTGCTCAAGGCCATCAAGGGCTTTCTTGAGCAGCACGGTATTCGCGGTTACAGCGAGCATCTGTCGGCCTGCGCTGACCATGGCCAGCTATACGACCTGATGCCGCTGCCCTTTTCCGAGGAGTCGGTGCTGCGTATTGCCGAGCGCGTGCGCATTGTGCAGGACGTGCTGGAACGTCCGCTGATTATCGAGAACGTCTCGGCTTATGCGCAGTTGCCGGGCGAGCTGGATGAAGCGACGTTTGTCAGCGCGGTGCTGGAACAGGCCGACTGCCAGCTGTTGCTGGACGTGAACAACGTCTTCGTCAACAGCATCAATTTTAACTTCGATGCGCCGGCGTATATCGCCAGCCTGCCCAGTGCGCGCATCGCCTATCTGCATGTGGCCGGGCATTACGACCAGGCCAGCGATCTGAAAATCGACACCCACGGCGCACCGGTGATCGACCCGGTGTGGGCGTTGCTTGCGCAGGCCTACGCCGTGCATGGCGTGCGCCCGACTTTGCTGGAACGCGACTTCAACTTCCCGCCGATTGCCGAGCTGTATGCCGAGGTGGCGCAGATTCGTCAGCTGCAAGCAGCTGCGGCGCCTTTGCGGAGCTACGGCACATGAGTGGCGTTGACGCACAACGTGCCTTTGCTGCGCGGATTCGCCAGCCGGCAGAGCAGCCATTGCTTGCGGGTGTTACGGCCGAGCGTATGGCGGTGTATGAAGCGCTGTTCTTCAACAATATCGAAGGCTTTATCAGCGGTGCCTTTCCGGTGCTGCACCGACTGATCGAGGCCAGTCGCTGGCAGCGCCTGGTGCGCAGTTTTATCGCCGAGCATCAGGCGCGCACGCCGTATTTCTTGCAGATCAGCCAGGAGTTTCTTGCCTGGTTGCAGCAGGGCTATGTCGCCGAGGCCGGCGATCCGCCGTTTATTCTGGAGTTGGCGCATTACGAATGGGTCGAGCTGGCGCTGGATGTCAGCGAAGCCGAGGGGCCGCAGCAGGGCTGGTCGCCATTGGCCTGGCCGCTGGCTTACGTGTGGCCGGTGCAGCGTATTGGTGTGGATTTTCAACCGACCAAGCCGCCTGCGGGGCCTACCTGCTTGCTGGTCTGGCGGGATGGGCAGGACAAGGTGCGCTTTATGCAGCTCAGCCCGTTCGCCTATCAATTGGCGATACGTCTGCAGGCCGGCGAGGCAGCAGAGCAGGCTCTGCTGGAACTGGCCCAGCAGCATGGCCTGAGGGCCGACACGCAGTATTTCAATAACGCCCAGATCGTGCTGGATGACTGGCAGCGCCAGGGCATCTGGCGCCCTTAACCCCTCGCTGTATCTGACCCTCGGCGCCAGGCGCCGGCTTGTGGAGAGTGGCCATGCTGAGCTTTTTCAATCGTCTCCAGGACGCCCTGGATGCTTCTCGTCGCCTGGATTTTATCGGCCCGTTGCTGCTGCGCCTCTATCTGGTGCCAGTGTTCTGGATGGCTGGCATGCACAAGCTGGCGGATATAGACGCTACGGCGGCCTGGTTTGGTAATCCGGATTGGGGCCTGGGTTTGCCATTCCCCGAGCTGCTGGCCTGGGCCGCCGCCTTGACCGAGACGGGTGGGGCGCTATTGCTGTTATTCGGCCTTGCAGTGCGCTGGGTCAGCATCCCGCTGATTATCACCATGCTGGTGGCGATCTTTGCCGTGCACCTGCCCTACGGTTGGCAGGCGATTGCCGATGCCAGTGCGCCGTTCGCCAACGAGCGGGTCATGGCGTCGGTGGACAAGCTGGAACGCGCCCGCGAACTGCTCAAGCAGCACGGCAATTACGACTGGCTGACCAGCAGCGGCAAGCTGGTGGTGCTGAACAACGGCATCGAGTTTGCGGCGACCTATCTGGTGATGCTGGTGGCGCTGTTCTTCAGCGGCGCCGGGCGCTGGTTGAGTGTGGACGACTGGCTGGCACGGCGGCTGCGCAAGCGCTGACCATCGCTATATACGCAAAAGAAATAAAAAGTTCCCTTGTAACCAAATCTTTATATATCGGCAACCGGGCTGAAATATGCCCTCGCCAAGATTCCCCCAGCACGAACGAGCGCCAACGCTCGGGTGTTTTCAGCACTTAAAGTCCAACAGGGGAATTCTCGATGATCCGTAAGCACAGCTTTCGTGGAGTAATGGCCGGCTTCGCAACCAGCGCTCTGGCCCTGGCCGTTTCCGCCCAGGCTTTCGCCGGTACCGTTACCACTGACGGCGCCGACATCGTGGTTAAGACCAAGGGTGGCCTGGAAGTTGGGACTACCGACAAGGCCTTTTCCTTCAAAATTGGTGGCCGCTTGCAGGTGGATGCTGACAGCTTCGATGGTTTGTATACCGCAAACGGTAACCGCGCGGACGAGACGTATCTCCGCCGCGCCCGTCTAGAAATTTCTGGTGTTGCCTACCAAGATTTCGAATACACGTTCAACCGTAATTTCGGCGACAGCGGTACCGATGACGATTGGAACGAAGCATCCATTTCCTACACCGGTTTCAAGCCTGTGACGCTGACCATTGGCCGGATGAATCCGACTTTCGGTCTAGAAGAGGCTGTCACCTCTAAGTGGATCACGGCCATCGAACGCTCGGCCATCTATGACCTTGCGTCCTGGGTCAACGACCATATGAATGGTGAAGGCGTTCGTTTGCGCACAACCTTGGGTGACGTATTCCACGGGGAAATCGGTGCCTACCGTCAAAACCTCGGCGATGACAACGAGTTCTTCCAAAACGAAGATGGCGAGAACAACCATGCTTTCGTTATGCGTGGTGTGTTTGCACCGATCGTCGAAGCGGATCAGGTTCTTCACTTCGGCCTCAACTACGCCACGCGTGACGTAGAAGAAGGCTATCGCGAACGCATTCGTTCACGTTTGTCCGTACGCGGCACTACTGAAGACACTGTAAACGGCAATCGCGGCACCTATGGGGATGCCTTTTTGGACGGTGATGACAGTGCTTATAGCCTGGAAGCCGCTTACATGATGGGCCCATTCTCCGTCCAGGGTGAGTACCTCAGCCGCACTGCGGAGGGTTCCGAGGCGCTGAACGGTAATGACAAAGACTTGGAAGCATCCGGCTACAACGTACAGCTGGCCTACACCCTGACTGGCGAATCGCGTAGCTATAAAATCGATGGCGGCAAGTTTGACAAGATCAAGCCAAACGATAAGCAGTTGGGCGCTTGGGAAGTGTTCTATCGCTACGACAACATCACTGTAGATGAAACACCTCGGTTGCCTGCTGGGGCTGTCGCTGGTCTGACCGTAGACAGCATCGATGCTGGTGCCAAAGTGCATACTTTAGGTGTGAATTGGTATGTCAACGAAGCCGTCAAGATTTCTGCCAACTACCTGAAAGCTAGTGCCGACGATATTGAGAACGCCAATGGCGATGATGATGGCGATGCAATAAGCCTGCGAGCTCAGTACGTGTTCTAAGTAACACCGCTCAACTGCTGCTCCTATCTTTAAGCCCCGCCTAGTGCGGGGCTTTTTTTCGCAATTTTTATGTGGGGAAGGACCGATGCGCGTTTGTGCTGTGTTGCTACTGATGGCGGGTATGAGTGCTGCGGCTGTGGCTGAGGATTACCGTGCGGCCAAACCGGGTGAGTTGTTGCAGGTGCGCCTTGAACAGTTGCACCCGACCCAGGCCGTGGTGGGTTATGACCAGATTTTTTACAAACTCGGGCGTTTTGTCAAAGAGCCGAACAAACTCTTCGATGAGTACTGCGAGGGCAATGGCCAGGGCGAGAGCAGCAAGGTGCCAAAGGGTGCCAGCCTGCATCAGCCCGATAGCTTCAGTTGTCAGGGCGCGGTTGGCTCGCGCAGTAGCGAGATGAAAACCGTGGTGGTTGGTCCTGAAGGCCAGCTGTATTTAACCGATGGCCACCACACCTTCACTACGCTGTGGGAGCAGGGGCAAGGCGGTGCGCAGTTGCAGATGTGGGTCAGGGTTACCGACAACTTCAGTGACAGCTCGGATATGGCCAGCTTCTGGCAGCGCATGCAGGCCGAGCGCAAGGTCTGGCTCAAGGATGGCCAGGGCCAGGCAATCACGCCGGAACAGATTCCAGCGCAACTCGGCTTTGCCAGCCTGGGCAATGACCCTTACCGCGCGCTGGTGTATTTCACCCGCGAAGTGGCCTACGACAAGCCGCGTTCGGGTGAAGTGGCGCCGGAGTTTCTCGAGTTCTATTGGGGCAACTGGCTGCGTCAGCGCCTGTCTTTGCAGGATTACGCGCTCGATGAGCAAGGCTCATATCGCGATGCAGTGGCCGCAGCGGCGCAACTGATGGTGGCTCAGGAGCCTGATGCAGCGCTCGGCGACTCGGGCTTCACCCCGCGCCAGTTGGGCGGTTACAGCAGTGTCGACCGCAAGGAGCTGAGCAAGATGGCCAGCAAGAAACTGGGTTATATGATTCAGTACAAGGCTGCGCGTTGAGCCGATAAATGGCACCGATAAAACGATAAACCCCGCTGCGGCGGGGTTTATTGCACTCAGCCCCTAAGATTCAGGACTGTTTCTTGTAAGCGTCCAGCGCCTGCTGGATCATCTTGCGTGCTTCTTCGGCATTGCCGTAGCCGTTCAGCTCGACTGATTTGCGGCCTTCCGGTAACTGTTTGTAGACCCGGAAGAATGCTTCGATGCGCTGGCGTTCGATGGCAGGCAGATCGTCGATGTCCTGGATGTTGTCGTAAGTCGGATCAATGTCACTGCTCGGTACACCGATGATCTTTTCGTCCGCTTCACCGCCGTCGATCATTTTCAAATAACCAATGGGGCGGAACTTGATCATCACGCCGGGGAACAGTGCTTGACGGGTCAACACCAGGCCATCGAGCGGGTCGTTATCACCACCGAGGGTACGCGGCAGCGAGCCGTAGTTGGCTGGGTAGACCACCGGCATGGACTGAAAGCGATCGACGAAAACCAAGCCTTCCTCGTTGATTTCATACTTGGTGAAACTGCCTGCCGGAATTTCCACGACCATATGCACATCGCTCGGTGCATTTTCCGCCTGGGCAGCGTGAAAAGGGTGGACGATGGATTTTTCGGCCATGACAGCGGTGCTTCCCATGAACAGGGCAATACCCAGGGCAAGCAGGGACTTATGCATAGTGACGCCTCGATAGGGGATGATGCGCCTATCTTGCTTGGCCTTTGTTAGAGATATATTGCAGCTGTCTGCCGTTTTCCTTTGAAGTGGAACCTTGCATGTCGATTGTTTCTGCCACCTCCATCAGCAGCCTGGGCGTTGATGCTTGGGACGCGTTGAGCGCCTCGTCTCAGCCCTTCCTGCGCCACGCCTTTCTCAGCGCCCTTGAAGACAGCGGCAGCATCGGCGCTGGTACGGGCTGGCAGGCGGCGCATCAGGTGCTGCTTGGGGTAGACGGCAAACCGCTGGCGGCACTACCGGCCTATGTCAAACAGCATTCCTACGGCGAGTACGTGTTCGATCATGCGTGGGCCGATGCCTGTCACCGCGCAGGCATTGAGTACTACCCCAAACTGTTGGGCGCGATCCCCTTTTCGCCGGTCAGTGGGCCGCGCCTGCTGGGCGATCCGTTGGCGGCGGCGCAGTTGCTCGATGAACTGACCGCCAGCCTGGAGCCGCAGGGGCTGTCGAGTGTGCATGTGAACTTCACTGACCCAGCAGCCGATGCGTTGTTGCAGGGGCGCGAGGGTTGGCTGGAGCGTTACGGCTGTCAGTTTCACTGGCACAACCGCGGCTACCGGGATTTTCAGGATTTTCTTGAGGCCCTGAGTTCGCGCAAGCGCAAGCAGATGCGCAAGGAACGCGAGCAGGTGGCCGGCCAGGGCATCGAGTTCGAGTGGCGCGGGGGCCATCAGCTTGCCGAGGCCGAGTGGGATTTCGTCTACCAGTGCTATGCCAACACCTACCAGGTGCGCCGTCAGGCGCCGTACCTGACGCGGGCGTTTTTCAGCCTGCTGGCCGAGCGCATGCCCGAGGCAATCCGCGTGGTGCTGGCGCGCCAGGGCAGCCGGCCGGTGGCCATGGCGTTCAGCCTGATCGGTGGCGACAGCCTCTACGGCCGCTATTGGGGCTGTTTGGCCGAGTTTGATCGGCTGCACTTCGAGACCTGTTTCTATCAGGGCATGGCCTACGCCATCGAGCAGGGCGTGCAGCGTTTCGATGCCGGCGCCCAGGGTGAGCACAAGTTGATCCGCGGCTTTGAGCCGCAGATCACTCGTTCCTGGCATTACCTCTGCCACCCCGGTCTGCGCGCCGCCGTGGCCGATTTTCTCGGTCAGGAGCGCGCCGGTGTGCTGGCGTATGCCGAAGAGGCGCGCACCTTACTGCCGTATCGCCAGGCTTAAGGGTGCCCCTAAGCGGGCCTCAGTCGACGCCGACAAAACCGCCGGTCTGGTGCTGCCACAGGCGCGCATAAAGGCCGCCACGGGCGATCAGCTCGGCATGGCTGCCGGTTTCGACGATCTGCCCGCCGTCGATCACCACTAGGCGGTCCATGCGCGCGATGGTCGACAGACGGTGGGCGATGGCGATCACCGTCTTGCCCTCCATCAGGCTGTCGAGGCTTTCCTGGATGGCCGCTTCGACCTCCGAGTCCAGCGCCGAGGTGGCCTCGTCGAGAATCAGGATCGGCGCGTTCTTCAGCAACACTCGGGCGATGGCGATGCGCTGGCGCTGTCCGCCGGACAGCTTGACGCCGCGCTCGCCGACCTGGGCATCCAGACCATGGCCGCCCTGGCCGTCGTCAAGCAGCGGGATAAAGGCATCGGCGCGAGCCTTGCGGGCGGCTTCCAGCAGCTCGGCTTCACTGGCTTCGGGCCTGCCGTAGCGCAGGTTGTCGCGAATGCTGCGGTGCAGCAGGGCGGTGTCCTGGGTGACCACACCGATCTGCGCGCGCAGGCTTTCCTGGGTGACCCGAGAGACGTCCTGATCATCGACAAGAATGCGCCCGCTTTGTAGGTCGTACAGGCGCAGCAGCAGGTTGACCAGGGTCGATTTGCCCGCCCCGGATGGGCCGACCAACCCGATCTTCTCGCCGGGTGCCACCTGCAAGTCCAGGTGGTCGATCACTCCGCCAGCTTTGCCGTAGTGGAACTGCACACCCTCGAAACGCACGCCACCCTGGCGCACCTGCAGCGGCTTGGCATCGTCACGGTCCTGCACCAGACGCGGCTGGACGATGGTCTGCATGCCGTCCTGCACGGTGCCGACGTTCTCGAAGATGCCGTTGACCACCCACATGATCCATTCGGCCATGCCGTTGATACGGATCACCAGGCCCACTGCCAGGGCGATGGCGCCGGTGCTGATCAATTCCTGATGCCACAGCCACAGCGCCAGTCCGGCGGTGCCGGCGATCAGCAGGCCGTTGAGGCAGGTGATGGTGAAGTCCAGGCTGGTGATGGTGCGGCCCTGCAGGCGGAAGCGCTCGAGCAGGGTCTGCATGGCGTCGCGGGTGTAGTTCTCTTCGACCTGGGTATGGGCGAAGAGCTTGAGCGTGCTGACGTTGCTGTAGCCGTCGACCACCCGGCCCATGACCGCCGAGCGCGCCGCCGAGGCTGCAGCGGAGCGATCCTTGATGCGTGGCACGAAGTACCAGAGCGTGGCGCAGTAGCCGATGATCCACAGCAGCAGCGGGATCACCAGGCGCAGGTCAGCGGCGGCGAACAGGTAGAGTGCGCTGCCGGCATACACGGTGACATGCCACAGCGCATCGACCACCTGCATGGCCGAGTCGCGCAGCGAGGGGCCGGTCTGCATGATGCGCTGGGCAATGCGCCCGGCGAAGTCATTCTGGAAAAACCCCAGGCTCTGCTTGAGCACGTAGCGGTGGTTCTGCCAGCGGATCAGGTTGGTCAGGCCCGGGTTGATGGTCTGGTGCACCAGCAGGTTATGCAGGCCGAACACCAGTGGGCGAATGAGCAGGGCGACTAGCGCCATCCACAGCAGCTCGCCGCTGTGCTGGCTGAAAAAGGCTGCGCTGGGTGTGGCCTGGGTCATATCGATCAGGCGGCCGAGGAAGCTGAACAGCGCCACCTCGATCAGCGCGGCGAAGAAACCGACCACGATCACCGCGAGCATCAGTGGCCAGATCTGCCGCAGGTAATAGGCATAAAAGCGCAGTAAGCCGGCTGGCGGAGCCACGTCCGGGCTGGGCTTGAATACGTCGATAAGGGCTTCGAAACGCTGGAACAACATGCTGGGCTTCCTGCCGATTGGGGCGGGGGAGTGTACTACGCAGGTCGCCTTGCGGCAGAGGGCGGTGTGAGGCGAGCCCACACCGCCAGGTTGTCACAGGCGCTTGGCGTCGATGATCAGCACCGGCTGCAGTGGCACGTTCTGCTGACCGGCGCGATTGCCGGTGGGTACCTGGGCGATCTTGTCGACCACGTCCATGCCGCGGGTCACCTTGCCGAATACTGCGTAACCGAAGTCACGCGAGCCGTGGTCGAGAAAGGCATTGTCCTTGTGGTTGATAAAGAACTGGCTGGTGGCCGAGTCGCGCACCTGGGTGCGGGCCATGGCCAGGGTGCCGCGTACGTTATGCAGGCCGTTGTCGGCTTCGTTCTTGATCGAGGCTTGGGTCTGCTTCTGCTGCAGGTCGGCATCGAAGCCGCCGCCTTGCACCATAAAGCCCGGAATTACCCGGTGGAACTGGGTGCCGGCGTAGAAGCCACTGTCCACATAGGTGAGAAAGTTCTTCACGCTGATCGGCGCCTTGTCGGCGTTCAGTTCGATTTCGATTTCGCCGAGGCTGGTGGTCAGCAGTACGCGCGGTTGTTCAGCAGCCATCAGGTGACTGGCCAGCAGCAGCGAGCAGGCAGTGAGCACGAGTTTTTTGAGCATGTCAGGGCATCCTTGGGGCGGGTTGGGCAGCACTGTCGACCTCTGCGAGAAAGGCCAGCAGGCTGCTGTTGAAGAGTTCGGGTTGATCCATTGGGGTGGCGTGGCGCGAGTCGTCGATCACCAGTAGGCGTGCGTTCGGCATCTCGGCGACATAGGCCGCCTTCTGCGCCACCGGGGTGTAGTCATGGTCGGCGCTGATAACAAGAGTAGGACAGGTGATACGGGCCAGGCGTTCCCGCACGCTCCAGCCGATGATGGCGTCAAGGCTGGCGAGGTAGGCGCGCTTGTCGTTCTGCGGCCAGCGGGTTTCGATCTTGCGCCGCAGCTCGGCCTGCTCGGGCTTGGGAAACATCAACCGACCGAGGCCGCGAGCGATGGTGTCGAGACTCAGCACGCGGGACAGGGTCCAGCGCCGGGCGATCTCCAGGCAGTCGCGCAGGCTCTTGGGTTTGACCTCCGGGCCGCTGTTGACGATGGTCAGGCTGCGCAGCAGTTGGGGTTGGTCGACGCCCAGCTGGAAGCCGATCATGCCGCCCATGGACAGACCGACCAGGTGCACGGGCGGCAACGCCAGGTGTTCGATCAGGGCCGTCACGTCGCTGGCAAAGCCGGCGATGCTGTAGCGCTCGCGGGGCTTGTCGGAGCGCCCATGGCCGCGTATGTCGAGGGCGATGACACGGTAGTGGCGGGCCAGCGCCGGGATCTGGTACTCCCAGTCGCGCACGCTCGAGCCCAGCCCATGCAGCAACAGCAATGGCGTTCCCTGACCGTAGTCCTCGTAGTGCAGCTGGCAATCGTCCTGGTCGAAGTAGGGCATGGCGAGCGTCCTTGCAGGTTCAGGCGGGCGGTAGCGGCGCAGCGAAGGCAGCGCCCAGTGGAGCTTCATCGAAACGCTGGATCAGCTCGACGAGAATCTGTGTGGCCGGGCCGAGGGGTTTGTCCTTGTTCGCATAGAGAAAGAACGGCGGATTGCGGGTGCCGCCTTTTTCCAGGGGCAGGGGCTTGAGCAGGCCATCTTTGAGCTCACGCTCGATCAGATGACGCGGCAGCCAGGCAAACCCCAGGCCGTTGCTGACGAAGGTGGCGGCGGTGGCCAGGCTACCGACTGTCCAGCGCTGTTCGGCGCCCAGCCAACCCATATCGCGCGGTTGTTGCCGACCGGAGTCGCGAATCACCACCTGCATCTGGGTTTCCAGGTCCTGAAAATTCAGGGTGCGTTGCAGGCGATGCAGGCTGTGGTCAGGGTGCGCGACGGCGACAAATTCCACCGGATTCATTTCCGAACCGAGAAAACCCGGTAGGGAATAGCCGCAGATGGCCAAGTCGGCGACACCTTCGCGCAGCACCTCTTCGACGCCGGACAGCACCTCTTCACGCAGGCGCACACGGCAACCGCGGCTTTGCGGCATAAAGGCGGTCAGCGCACGCACCAAACGGGCGTTGGGATAGGCCGCATCGACCACCAGGCGCACTTCGGCCTCCCAGCCTTGCTCCATATGATGGGCCAAGTCTTCGAGCTGGCTGGCCTGCTTGACCAACTGGCGCGAGCGGCGCAGCAGCACGTCGCCGGCCTCGGTGAGCACTGCCTTGCGCCCGTCGATGCGCAGCAGCGGTACGCCAAGTTGCTCCTGCATGCGCGCCACCGTGTAGCTCACCGATGATTGCGAGCGATGCAATACCTCGGCGGCCTGAGCGAAGCCGCCCTGGTCGACAACGGCCTGCAGGGTGCGCCATTGATCGAGGGTAACGCGTGGCGCCTTCATGCTGATGCTCTCCTATTGGT
Organism: Gammaproteobacteria bacterium; assembly: GCA_018826895.1. Classification (GTDB taxonomy): domain Bacteria; phylum Pseudomonadota; class Gammaproteobacteria; order Pseudomonadales; family Pseudomonadaceae; genus Aquipseudomonas. The sequence continues at coordinate 1,346 of JAHJYA010000027.1, read as the reverse complement.
ATTCGCGCAGGCGGGTGCACAGCTCGGCATTCTCGCCCTAAACTGGCAGCCCCTTTGGAGGCTGCCGTATGAAAAAACTTGCCTGTGCACTAATCGCCCTGTTGCCCCTGAGCGCATTCGCTTACCCGATTGATGTAGAACGCCAGCTCAACGGCGCCGAGGTTTCGGTCTCCACCCAGGAGGTCGATCACAACATCGGTGCCGTGGTGCTCTACAACTACGGCCAGAGTCAGGCGCAATGCTCGGCAGTGTTTCGCAACGGCCCCGAAGCGCCACGCACCCGTAAGGTGAGCCTGGAGCCGGGTGCCAGCAGTAACCTGACGATGAAATTCGCCCGCAGCATCATTCGTCTGCGTGTCGAGCTAACGTGCGGTATCTGACCGTCGAGACTAGTGCGTCGTTTCTAACAAATCAATACAGTCGATAGATAACAGTGGTTTTTTACGCTTTTTAATCGGTCTAGCCAGACATACGCTGTGCCCATCGTTCTTACACACCTTATCGATGGAGTAACGGGCATGTCTCAGGTTTTGGTTATAGAAAGCAGCGCACGCACGCAGGGTTCTGTTTCCCGTCAACTGACAGGCGAATTCATCAGCCACTGGCAGGCTGCGCATCCGGCCGATACCGTGACGGTGCGCGACTTGGCCCGTGACCCTGTACCGCATCTCGATAGCAGCCTGCTTGGCGGCTGGATGACCCCGGCCGATCAGCAAAGCGAGGCCGAGAAAGCTGCATTGGCGCGCTCCAACCTGTTGACCGATGAGTTGCTGGCCGCCGATGTGCTGGTGCTTGCCGCCCCCATGTACAACTTCGGTATTCCCAGCACGCTCAAGGCCTGGCTCGACCATGTGCTGCGCGCCGGAGTGACCTTCAAATACAGCGAAACTGGCCCCCAGGGCCTGCTCAGCGGTAAGCGCGCCATCGTCCTCACTGCCCGTGGCGGCATCTACGCCGGCGGCAGCATGGATCATCAGGAACCCTACCTGCGTCAGGCACTGGCGTTTATCGGCATCCATGATGTGCGCTTCGTGCATGCCGAAGGCCTGAACCTGGGGCCTGAGTTTATGGAACGAGGCCTGGCCAGTGCCAAGGCCCAGCTCGCCGAACTGGCCTGATAACCAGCGCTCCTCCTGTCTCCTCCTGGCACCCCTGCTCCTGGGTGCATTGTTCCGGCCGTGGCTTCATGCACGGCCGGTTTTTTGCTTTTCTCGTAAGTTTGTGAGAGTGCTGGTTCATACCGGACTGGCAAGTTTGTGTGCGTATCGACCGAAGGCTTGGCATGGCCCATTAACGCGTGTACTGAACGTTTGGGTTGCGCCCCTCACGGGCGCCACACCTTTCTT
>JAHJYA010000026.1 GCA_018826895.1 Gammaproteobacteria bacterium | reverse complement strand
TTTGATCATTTGGCGAGTTTAAAAGTTGCGCTAGGTGGTATGCCGGGGAAATACATGGCTACTTCAGACCATCCCTAGAGCAGGCTGACGCTAGGTGGTAATAGGTGCGCGTGAATTAGTTGGCTCATGGTGCCCTTAAGTAGTTACGGGTGCACGTAATCCATCATCAAGGTCTGCCAGGCGCGTCTCTACATCATTTGCCATCCCCCACACAGCCCGGCAGAATCGCCCGCCGATCCGGTCGTCCGTGCCGGGCGCTGATGTGAAAGAGGCTGAAGGTGAACGAGCGGGCATTGTCCATGCGCTTGGAGCGCGTCGCTGCGCATGTGCCGGCGGGTGCGCGGCTGGCCGATATAGGTTCGGATCACTGCTACCTCCCGGTAGCGTTGATGAACCGCGGCGTGATCACGGCGGCGGTGGCGGGTGAGGTGGCGTTGACGCCGTTTTATGCGGCTGAGCGTACCGTGCGTGAGAACGACTTGAGCGAGCGCATCACCGCGCGTCTGGCCGATGGCCTGGCGGCCATCGAGCCGGGTGACGGCATCACGGCAGTCAGCCTGTGTGGCATGGGCGGCGAGCGGATTCGCGACATCCTCGACAGCGGCAAGGCGCGCCTGAGCGGTGCTGAGCGACTGATTCTGCAGCCCAACGGCGGTGAGCAGCCCTTGCGCCAATGGCTGATGGACAACGGCTACTGCATCCTCTGCGAAGAGCTGCTGCGAGAAAACCGCTTCTACTACGAAATCATCGTCGCCGAGCGCGGGGCGCCGGTGCTGTACAGCGCTGAGGAGCTGTACTTCGGCCCACTGCAGCTTGAGCAACGCAACCCGGCGTTCCTCGCCAAGTGGCAGCGACTGTTGCGCTTGAAGCAGCGCACTCTTACCGACTTCACTCAGGCGCGGCAGGCCGTGCCCGAGGCGAAGGTGCAGGAGCTGGCGCAACAGGTGCGCTGGATTAGCGAGATGCTGGCGACTGTATGAGGTAAGGGGCGGCAACGAGGGTACAGTCGTCTATTTTTAGGCTCTGTCCCCATGGGCAGTTGCAGGCGCAACGCCCGTGGGAGCGTCGCCCCGGCGCGAAGCGTTTTGAGCTATCTGCTATACCGCTGAATGGCCGCTATTCGCCGCGAGGCGCGGCGCCTACTAAAAGCAGCAGCGCCGCAACATAGAACGGCTCCATAGCCTATGTTTAGTCACGCCTACCTCTGTAGTTCTGTACTTCAGCTTTAGGTTTGGAGTGCAGGCCCTCTCTTGTACAAGGAGTTACTTATGCTGAGTTGCAAAGGATTTATGCTCGTCGCAATTGCCTGGCTGTTGGCCGGTCACGCTCAAGCCGCGGATGTCACGGTCAAGCTGGGCAGCACGGAGCGCGTCACCCGTTTGTTTGCGTATCCCAATAACTGCAATGTGATCTGCTATCGCGATTGGACACTGGAGCAAACCGCCGAACACTACCTGGGCCAGAGCTTGCAGCGCGATGGTTATGCCACCGCCAAGGTCCGCGTGCACCGCGAGCAGCAAGACCTCTACGCCAAATTCACCGGGGTGCCTGAGGGCTACGGTAAACCCCTTGAGCAATTGCTGAAGACTGGAGAGCTGGCCTATGCGGGCGCCAAGCTGCTCAACCAGGATGGCAAGTGGCAATACAACTGGTCGTTGTTTCTGCCGCTGGGCATGGCGCTCGATAACCGCAAGAGCATTGAGCTGCTGCACTTCCCGCCGGATTACTCGCTGACCCAGGCGCAGGACTATCTGGAGTCGAGTACCACCAATCGCTGGGCTGATCTGCTTACCCAGAACGGCATCAGTGCGGCGCAGACGCCGGCTTTCCAGACCATTATTGACATTGCCCCCATTGCCGCGCCTGCTAACGCCGGTAGCGCGCTGGAGGGTGTTTACAGCTATTTCAACGCCTACCAGACGCAGATGGTCATGCAGTTGACCGCCGGCAAAGGCGGCCAGGCGCTGCCAATGGTGGCCTTTGGCAGCCCGGTGCGCAGCTGGGTTAATCAGCAGTATGGGGTGTCTGTCGATGTGCTTGGTCTTGCGCAGATCAGCCCGGCTGCTGGGCAGCAAGTTGCCGTGCTCGGCGCCAACCACCCCAGCTACATCTGGTATGCCGCTGACCCGGAAAACTACGACGGCGATCAGCAGAAAGCCGATGCGGCCGGCCTCAAGGTCATGGGGCAGGATCTCAGCGCCGCTTGCTGGCAGGCCCGTATGGGTGAGCAACCCAATCAGGACGCGAGCCCGGTTCTGAGCGCCTGCAGCGAGAAATGGCAGGTCACTGAAGAACTACAAACCTGCGAGCTGTTCTACACCTCGGTGCGCAACCTGGCTCCCGAAGCGGCGCAGGCCAAGTGCACCCCGAGCTAAACAAGTGCACCCCGAGCTAAAAGAGGGAGGTAGGAACTGTTGAACGGCCTGCGCTTGGAGGCAAAGCTGTATTCAAGTGCAGGCTTGTAGTGCGGCGATGCTGCTCGCAAGGGGCGCGCACTCGCTTCGAGTGCTGGTCCATCGCAAGCACGTGCAAACGTTCGCGCCGGGGCGACGCTCCTACGGGACAGGCTCCTAGGGCATCAGCCGTGTGTAATCGGTTGATAGCCATCGGCTGAGTCTGGCCAGGGGCTGAGCACTTCAAACCCCGTGGGCGTTACGGCCACCATGTGCTCCCATTGTGCCGATAGGGATTGGTCCTTGGTCTTCACCGTCCAGCCGTCAGCCAGGGTCTTAACCTGCCACTTGCCAGCGTTCAACATGGGCTCGATGGTAAAGATCATCCCGGCCTTTAATTTCAATCCCTGACCGGGCCTGCCGAAGTGCAGGATCTGCGGTGCATCGTGATACACCTTGCCAATGCCATGGCCGCAAAAGTCCCGAACCACGCTGAAACCTTCGCGCGCTGCCACTTGCTCGATCGCATGGCCGATATCCCCCAGCGTCGCGCCGGGGCGTACCGCCCTGATGCCGGCGCACATGGCCTCGTAGGTGGTCTTGACCAGCCGCAACGCCTCCGGGCTCGCTTGCCCAACCACGTACATGCGGCTGGTGTCGCCATACCAGCCATCCTTCACCACCGCGACGTCGATGTTCAGAATGTCGCCGTCCTTGAGTTCCGTCGCTGAAGGGATGCCGTGGCAGACCACATCATTGACCGACGTAAGCACGGTTTTAGGGTAACCCTGATAGCCAATATTCCCCGGAATGGCCTTCTGCACCTGAACGATGTAGTCGTGGCAGATCTGGTCGAGTCGCTCAGTGGTAATACCCGGCTTGACGTGCTCGGCGATCATCGCGAGCACTTCGGCCGCCAGGCTGCCAGCCGCCTTGGAGCAGGCTATTTCAGCGGCGCTGTTGAGGGGGATACGGGACCTCATGAGGCACGCTCAAGCACAGTGGCTGAGCGGGCATTCGGTGATGCGTCTGCCAGATCACAGACCCGCTTCAAGCTCAGGCCACCGGCCTCTTCAGCACGAACCAGCATGCGGCAGAGTTGGCTGTGATCAAGGTTTGGATAGAGCTCAGCAAGCATCCCAAGGCGCATCCAGTGTTCCGCCTGTGCATTGATCGAGCGGCTTAACGCGTTGCTTGAGATGCGCAGGCTCTCGTGCATCTCTTCGGAAATTTTCACAATACCCATGGCGCCACCAAATATACGAAACGTTTATGAATCGTATATTAGGAGTGAAGTGGTTTTTTGGCAACGCTGCTCAAAGGCGATCAGCTTTGGAGAAGGTGGATCGCTGTTCGCTGGCTTTGCCGCTTCCTACATTTCACCCTCTTGAATGATTGCGCAATCATCGTAGCCTGACTCGGGCTGTTTCTATTCCGACGGTCTGGGGCTGAGCCTGATTGCGCAATCAGGGGTTGCCGTTGCGGGCTGTCGGCTTGCCATCCCGAGGAGGAATCATGACTGACAAGCCCACCATCATTCGTGCTGACGATGACCGCATCACCTGGCTGCGCCTGCGTTCGGTGGCGTTGCCGCTGGCTAACCCGATCAGCGACGCCAAGGTGCTCACCGGCCGGCAGAAGCCGATGACCGAGATCGCCATTCTGCTGGCCGAGGTCGAGACCCGCGATGGACACCAGGGCCTGGGCTTCAGCTATTCCAAGCGTGCCGGTGGGCCGGGCCAGTTTGCCCATGCCCTGGAGGTGGCGGCCAACCTGATTGGTGAGAACCCCAGCGATATCGCCAAGCTCTGGGACAAGCTCTGCTGGGCTGGTGCCTCGGTGGGGCGCAGCGGGCTGGCGACTCAGGCCATTGGTGCCTTCGATGTCGCGCTGTGGGACCTCAAGGCGCGTCGCGCGGGGCTGTCGCTGGCGCGCTTGCTCGGTGCCCAGCGTGACTCAGTACGCTGCTACAACACCTCGGGCGGTTTTTTGCACACACCGCTGGAGCAGTTGTTGAAGAACACCGATGCCTCGCGGGAAAAGGGCATTGGTGGGATCAAGCTCAAGGTCGGTCAGCCGGATTGGGCGCTGGATCTGCATCGCGTGGCGACGGTACGTCAGCACCTGGGTGAGAGTTTCCCGTTGATGGTCGATGCCAACCAGCAGTGGGACCGGCCCATGGCGCGGCGCATGTGCCGGCGCCTGGAGCCGTTCGATCTGGTGTGGATCGAGGAACCGCTAGACTGCTACGACGCCGAGGGCCATGCCGAGTTGGTGCGCCAGTTCGATACGCCAATTGCCACTGGCGAGATGCTCACCAGCCCGGCCGAGCACTGGGAATTTATCCGCCAGCGCGGCGCTGATTATCTGATGCCCGACGCACCTCGCGTGGGCGGTATTACGCCTTATCTGCGTATCCAGACCTTGGCCGAGCAGGCCGGCATGACCCTGGCGCCGCACTTTGCTATGGAGCTGCACGTGCACCTGGCGGCGACCCATACGCGCGAGCCCTGGGTGGAGCATTTCGAGTGGTTGGAGCCGTTGTTCGAGGAGCGTCTGGAGATTCGTGACGGGCGCATGCTGGTGCCGAACCGCCCCGGCCTGGGATTGAGCCTGAGCGAGCAGGTGGCGGGCTGGACGGTGCAGGAGGCGGAGGTCGGCACGCGCGGTTAGCGGCTGATGATCTGCCTGTTTAGGGCCTCGGGATATGCATTTGTAGGAGCGAATTTATTCGCGATTCCATGGCCAGCGCGGTCCCTCGGGTTTTCTCGTTACTCGAATGCGCTACGGCATGCATCGGTTGCCTCGCCAGGCTGGCTTGCGGCCTGGCGCAAAGCCTCGCGTACCGCTGGCAGGGCGGGGTTGTCGTTGTCGTCGCGCCATGCCAGGTGCAGTTCGCCGCAGATGCCGGCGGGCAGGGGCAGGTCGCGGTAGCACAGGTTGGCGAAGCGGATGGCGCTGGCGCTGCGCGGCACCATGGCCAGGCCGAGGCCGGCGTTCACCAGTGACAGGATGGTCAGGGTGGAGCCGAGCGACTGCACGTAGTCGGGCTCTACGCCCTGGGAGCGGAACATGCCAGTGAGCAGTTCGTTGAACGGCTGCCAGGAGGTGTGGGCGTAGACGATAAAGGGTTGGCCATCGAGCATCGCCAGGGTCGGCTGCTCGTGTTGCGCCAACGGATGGTTGCTGGGCGCGGCGAGGACGAAGGGTTCGCGCAGCAGGCATTCGCTAACCAGCCCCGGATGTTGCAGCGGCGCCCGCACGATGGCCAGGTCGACACGGCGGGCGCGCAGGGCTTGCAGTTGCTCGAAGGTGGTCATTTCCAGCAGGTTGATAGCCACGTCGGGGCGTTCGCGTCTGGCCCAGGTGACGGTGCGTGGTAAAAAGTCGTACACCGCACTGGCGACGAAGCTGATGGTCAGCGAGCCGCTTTCCCCGGTCGCCGCCTGGCGGGCGCGTTGCGCGGCGCGTTGGGCCTGGTCGAGCAGTGCCTGGGCCTCGATAAAGAACGCCCGGCCGGCTGCGGTAAGCGCCACCGCGCGGGTGCTGCGGGTGAACAGGGTCACGCCCAGTTGATGTTCCAACAACTGGATCTGCCGGCTTAGCGGCGGCTGGGTCATGTGCAGGCGTTCGGCGGCGCGGCGAAAGTTCAGCTCGCTGGCCAAGGTGGTGAAGCAGCGCAGTTGGGCCAGTTCAAACATTGATTCAATCCGGGTATCAATCGAGAGTTAATCTAGATTAGACCTGTATCAATGAGTGCGTCCATTATCGGGGTGTGGGTAGGTGTTGAGGTGGGCCTGAGGGCGCAGAAGGCGGGTGTCGGGGTGATGGTGTCGGTTGTTGATGAGGGCTTTATCGCGAATAAAGGCTAGGCGCCCCCTTCGCTCCTACAGGTGAGGTAGTCAGCAGGCGTTGTGGGGCTGGCCCTCTCAGGGAGAGGGCCAGAGGGCGACGATCAGGTACGCAGGATTTCGTTGATTGAGCTTTTTTGCGGGCGCAGGGCGCTGTAGACCTGCCACAGCACAAAGGCCAAGGCCAGGCCGAGGAAGGTGGCGGCAATCGGGTTGGCCAGGAAGGCCAGGAAGTTGCCATCCGAGAGCATCAGGCCACGGCGCAGGTTGGTCTCCGCCATCGGCCCGAGGATAAAGCCGATGATGAATGGCGCCGCTGGCATGCCTGCCTTGACGAAGGCGAAGCCGAGCAGGCCGAACAGCAGGATCGACCAGACGTCGAACAGGCGGCTGGATAAACCGAAGGCACCGACCACGCAGAGCACCAGGATGATCGGCAGGAGGATGTGCTTGGGCACGTCGAGCAGCTTGATGAACAGACGCAGGCCGTAGAACTCCATAAACAGCATCATGAAGGTGGCGACGATCAGCGCGGCGAAGATGGTGTACACCAGCGGTCCCTGGCTGATGAACAGCAACGGGCCGGGCTGGATGCCGTGGATCAGGAAGCCACCGAGCAGGATCGCGGTCACGGTATCGCCAGGGATGCCCAGGGTCATCAACGGCAGCATGGCGCCGCCGATACCGGCGTTGTTGGCGGTTTCACTGGCGACCACGCCACCGATGTTGCCCTTGCCGTAGGACTCGGGGTCTTTGGCGCGCTTTTTGGCGATGATGTAGGCCACCAGGTTGGAGGTGCCCGCACCGATGCCCGGCAGGATGCCGATACCCAGGCCGATCAGCCCGGAGCGCCCGGCGTTGGGCAGTTGCTCGCGAAACTCCTTGAGCGAGAAGCCGAAGCCTTTGATGTTTTTCATGCTCACCGATTTGGCCTTGCCCTGCTGGGCGCGGCGACCGGTTTCAGCCACACGAATGATTTCGGCCACGGCGAACATACCGATCATCACCGTGAGCATGGCGAAGCCGCCATTCAGTTCGGCGACGCCGAAGGTGAAGCGACGGACCGCCTCTACCGGCGCGATGCCGACGGTTGAAACGGCGAAGCCCAGGGCGCCAGCGAACAGGCCCTTGACCATGGAACCGGCCGAGAGGGTGGCGATCAGGGTCAGGGAGAACACGGCGATGGCGAAGTATTCATGGGGGCCGAAGCGCAGGGCTATCTTGGCCAGCTGCGGGGCAATCAGCATCAGTGCAGCGATGCTGAACAGGGTGCCGAGAAACGAGAACACAATGCCGATGCCCAGTGCCTTGATGCCATGACCCTGCTCCATCAGCGGGCCGCCATCGAACACCGTGGCGATGGATGAGGGCGTGCCGGGAATTTTCAACAGGATCGCCGAGATCAGCCCCCCGGAGGTGGCGCCGATAAACAGCGAGACCAGCAGTGACAGGCCCGCTTGTGGGCCCATGGTGAAGGTCAGCGGCAGGCACAGGGCCACGGCCATGGTGGCCGACAGGCCAGGCACGGCGCCGAAGACGATGCCCACGGCCACGCCGATGGCCATCAGCAACAGAATGTTCAGTGAGAAGACAGCGCCGAAGCCTTGCTGCAGTAAGTCGAGCATGGTCGATCCTCCTTAGAACGGCAGCAGCCCGGAAGGCAGCATCAGATCGAAGGCCTCGCGGAACAGCAGGTAGATGAGGGCCGAGGTGACCACGGCGATCAGGGCGTAGAGCAGGTGGTTGCAGCGGGTGTCGAGCGGGGTCAGCACGACGAACTGCAGGTACAGATACAGCGCAGTCATGATCGGAAAACCGACCGGGTTGAGCAGGGCGACATAGCCGACGATCAGTGCCAGGGTCTTGATCACCGTGGCCACGTCGCTGCGCTCGGCAGGTGCGGCGTCACTTTCGCTGTCGCTGGGTGCCACGTTGGCCGGGGCGCTGGCAAAGGCGCTGAACAGTTGCAGGGCGCCGAGCAGGCAGAGCATCGCCGACAACAGGGTGGGCACGAAGGCGGCGTCGATGCCGCTGTGGCCCGGCAGCTGCAGGGTCATCAACAGGTAGCCGAGCGCAACGCCGAGCATGACAACGCCGATCAGCAGTTCCTTTTTATTGCAGGTAGCCATCAGAACACCTCGAATAGGGGCGCCGGCCAGCGCGAGCGGGCCGGCGCCATGGCTTACTTGGACTGACGCAGGACGTCCTTGAACTGCATGAAGTCGTCACGGGTCTTGGCCAGTACAGCCTTGGCCTCTTCGGTACCGAAGTAGGCGACTGGCTGCTTGAAGGTTTTCTTCAGCTCATCGGCGTACTCAGGCTTCTCGGTGATCTGCTTCATGATGTCGGCCATCTTGGCCACGATCGCCGGGTCGGTGCCTTTCGGGAAAGCCACGACATAGGGCTTGTCGATGGTGAAGTCGACGCCTTGCTCTTTGAACGTCGGGATCTCACCGAGCAGGGCGTTACGCTCGCTGTTGGGTTGGCCAAGGGCGAACATCTGGCCGCCGGTGACGTAGTCCTGCACCGAGCCGTAGCTGATGGCGCCCAGGTCGATACGGTTGCCGAGCAGAGCGACGACCTTCTCCGACACGGTGCCGGCATCGACCATCTTCAGTTTCACGCCGGCCAGTTGTTCGAACATCAGCCCCTGGATATGCGAGAAGCTGCCCATCTCGGTGCCGTAGCTGACGCTGTTGGGGTTGGCTTTGGCCTTGTCGACCAGCTCTTGCAGGGTCTTCACCCCGGCGCTCTCGCCGGCGACGAACACGGCGCCTTTGTCCACGCCGGCGATGCAGGAAATATCGAAGGCGTCATAGCTGTCATCCGACAGGCCGGCCACTTCGTTGACGATCAACTGGCCGGTGTGGGTGAACAGGATGGTATTGCCGTCCGCCGCCGCGCCTTTGACCTGCTCGGCAGCCAGGGTGCCGCCACCGCCGGCGACGTTGGTGACCACCATGTTCTTGCCGGTGATCTGGGTGAAGTGCTTGGCCATCATGCGCGCGTTGAAGTCGGTGTCGCCGCCGGGGTTGGCGATGACCACGACCTGCACCGGGCGAGTCGGCCAATTGACGCTGTCAGCGGCAAAGGTGTGGCTGGCAGTGAAGGTCATGACAGCAGAGAGCATGGATGCGCAGAGTGTTTTTTTCATTGTAGGTCTCCGGTTTTGGTGAAGCCTGTGAGGTGCGGGTGTAGTCAGTGGGTTTAACGGCCGAGGCTCGGCTGCTTGGGATCGTATTGCCAGCCAGGCACCAGGTACTGCATGGCCATGGCGTCGTCGCGGGCGCCGCTGGCGACCTGTTTGTACAACTCGTGGGCGGCCATGATGCGGTCCATGTCCGGCTCGATGCCCAGGCCCGGTTTGTCGGGCACCTGGACCTGGCCACCGACGATCTGCAGAGGTTCGCGGGTCAGGCGTTCTTCGCCTTCCTGCCAGATCCAGTGGGTGTCGATGGCGGTGATGCGCCCCGGCACGGCGGCGGCCGCGTGGGTGAACATGGCCAGGGAAATGTCGAAGTGGTTGTTGGAGTGCGAGCCCCAGGTCAGGCCGAACTCCTCGCACACCTGGCCAAGGCGCACGGCGCCCTGCATGGTCCAGAAGTGCGGGTCGGCCAGCGGGATATCCACGGCCTCCAGGCGCAGCGAGTGGCCCATCTGCCGCCAGTCGGTGGCAACCATGTTGGTGGCGGTGGGGATGCCGGTGGCGCGCTTGAACTCGGCCATCACTTCGCGGCCCGAGTAGCCGTTTTCTGGGCCGCAGGGGTCTTCGGCGTAGGCCAGCACATCACCTTGGCCGCTGCACAGGGCGATGGCCTCGGCCAGCGACCAGGCGCCGTTGGGGTCGAGGGTGACGCGGGCATCGGGGAAGCGTGTCTTGATCGCGCGCACGGCGGCCATTTCATCTTCGCCGCGCATCACCCCGCCCTTGAGTTTGAAATCCTTGAAGCCGTAGCGCGCATGGGCCGCTTCTGCCAGACGGGCGATGGCCTCGGGCGTCATCGCGGCCTGGTGGCGCAGGTGATACCAGTCGTCGGCTGCGCCCTGGCCGGCCAGGTAGGGCAGGTCGGTGCGCTGGCGATCGCCTATATAGAAGAGGTAGGCGAGCATCGGCACCTGGTCACGCTGCTGGCCGCTGCCGAGCAGGTCGGCCACCGGCACATCAAGGTGCTGGCCAAGCAGGTCGAGCAGGGCGGCCTCGACGGCGGTGATGACGTTGTCCAGGCGCAGGTTGATTTCGTGAGGTTGCTTGAGCACCCGCGCTTCGGCTTCCGAGGTCACCTTGTGCTGGGTGGTCTGCGGCCCTTTGGCCGGGCCGGCGATGGCCTGGCGCAAGCGATTGAGGGTACGGTTATAGCGCCCGATCGGCTGGCCGATGACCAGTTCGCGGCAGCGTTCCAGCGCCTGGCGGATGCCTTCGCCGCCCGGTACTTCACCGCAGCCGGTGCGCCCGGCGCTGTCGCTGAGCAGTACCAGGTTACGGGTGAAGTAGGGCGCATGGGCGCCGCACAGGTTGAGCAGCATGCTGTCGCGGCCGGCCACGGGGATGACTTGCATGGCGGTGACGGTCGGGGTAATGGCGTGGGGCATGACAGTCGCCTTGGGTCAGGGCGCAGTGCGCGGCAGTGAATGGACAGGGGCGTGTATAGCGGCGTGGGTAAGCTGGCGAACGGGCGCGGGGCCGCTGACGGAGACGGTCTGGGTGGCCTGCTGAGCGGCGGCTCGTGGGGCCATGGATGCGCAGGAGGTCGCAGGCATGGGGGCAAATCTCTGTTTTGTTTTTATTGGAATGTCATAGGTTGTCGTATGACTTGCTGAGGTTTTTACCAGCGCTGTCACGCCTTTGTCAACGCACACTGGTAGACGGCATGCGTGGCCGCTGGCGCTATCCCTAGGCTCACGCGGTAGCTGCTAGATGCCTTATATTCCGCTCTAGGCCGGTTATTTCGCCGGTGTCTGGCGTATGCAGAGCGGGGTGCCAGGAAAGGAGGGAGGTGAGCGAAAACATGCAGTCATGCAAAAGGGGGATGTTTTTTTTATTGTTGTACGATAACGTATCTCTACAGCTGCGGCTGCCGCTTCCCACTACAACAACTCGCTTTACAGGGTGTTCGAATAATGAATCCACAAGAACTGAAGTCCATCCTCTCTTCCGGTCTACTGTCTTTCCCCGTGACCGATTTCGATGCTGCCGGTGATTTCCGTGCCGATACCTATGCGCGCCGCCTGGAATGGCTGGCCCCCTACGGTGCCTCGGCGCTGTTCGCTGCTGGCGGCACAGGCGAGTTTTTCTCCCTGACCGGCAAAGAGTATTCGGCGATCATCAAGACCGCTGTCGACACCTGCGCAGGCAGCGTGCCGATCCTCGCCGGTGTTGGCGGCCCGACCCGTCAGGCCATCGAGATGGCGCAGGAAGCCGAGCGCCTGGGCGCCAAAGGCCTGCTGCTGCTGCCGCACTACCTGACCGAAGCGAGCCAGGAAGGTGTTGCCCTGCACGTTGAGCAAGTGTGCAAGTCGGTGAAGATCGGTGTGGTGGTGTACAACCGCAACGTCTGCCGCCTCAACGCCCCGCTGCTGGAGCAACTGGCCGAGCGCTGCCCGAACCTTATCGGTTACAAGGATGGCCTGGGCGATATCGAGCTGATGGTGTCGATCCGTCGCCGTCTGGGCGATCGCTTCAGCTACCTCGGCGGCCTGCCGACCGCTGAAGTCTACGCTGCGGCCTACAAGGCCCTGGGCGTTCCGGTGTACTCCTCGGCGGTGTTCAACTTTATTCCGAAAACTGCCATGGACTTCTACAAGGCCATCGCCCGTGATGACCACGAAACCGTCGGCAAGATCATCGATGACTTCTTCCTGCCGTACCTGGACATCCGCAACAAGCGCTCCGGTTATGCCGTGAGCATCGTCAAGGCCGGGGCAAAAATCTCCGGTTACGACGCCGGTCCCGTGCGTGCGCCACTGACCGACCTGCTGCCCGAGGAATACGAGCAGCTCGCGGCGCTGATCAAGGCCCAGGGCGCTCAATAAGCCCCGGATCTGTCGGGCTGAACGCAGCAAACCGCGTTCAGTCCGGCAGGCAGCTCGGCCCTTGTGGTGCCTGGCCCGTCTCGGCACCTTGCGCTCAGTGGAGGTAATGTGTGGCCAATCCCCCGCGTTATGACAACTACATCAACGGCCAGTGGGTTGCGGGTGCGACCTATTTGAGCAACCTCAATCCGTCGGATTTGTCCGATGTGGTTGGCGAATATGCCCAAGCCGATGCCGAACAGGTCAGCCAGGCGGTCAGTGCTGCGCGTGCCGCGTTCCCAGCGTGGTCGACGGCGGGCATTCAGGCCCGCAGCGATGCCCTGGACAAGGTCGGCAGTGAGATCCTCGCGCGCCGCGAAGAACTGGGTGTGCTGCTGGCCCGGGAGGAGGGCAAGACCCTGCCCGAAGCCATCGGTGAAGTGACCCGCGCCGGCAATATCTTCAAGTTCTTCGGCGGCGAGTGCTTGCGCCAGTCTGGCGAGGTGCTGGCCTCGGTACGCCCTGGCGTATCGGTCGAAATCACCCGCGAGCCCCTGGGCGTGATCGGCCTGATCACGCCGTGGAACTTCCCCATTGCGATTCCTGCCTGGAAGGTTGCCCCGGCCCTGGCCTACGGCAATTGCGTGGTGCTCAAACCGGCGGATCTGGTGCCGGGTTGTGCCTGGGCGATTGCCGAGATCATCTCCCGGGCGGGTTTTCCGGCGGGGGTGTTCAATCTAGTGATGGGCAATGGTCGGGTGGCGGGGGAGACCCTTGTGCAGCACGCGCAGGTCGACGGCGTCAGCTTCACCGGCTCGGTGGGCGTAGGCCGTACCATCGCCGCCAACTGTGTGGCACGCGGTGCCAAGGTGCAGCTGGAGATGGGCGGCAAGAACCCGCAGGTGATCCTCGACGATGCCGACCTCAAGACCGCGGTCGAGTTGTCGGTACAAAGTGCGTTCTACTCCACCGGTCAGCGCTGCACGGCTTCCAGCCGTTTGATCGTGACGGCCGGCATCTATGACCAGTTCGTCGCGGCCATGGCCGAGCGGATGAAGTCGATAACCGTCGGCAATGCTTTGGAAAAAGGCGTGGATGTCGGCCCGGTGGTGTCCCAGGCCCAGTTGGATCAGGACCTGCGTTACATCGAGATCGGCAAGCAGGAAGGCGCTCGCCTGGTCTGCGGTGGCGAGCGGGTACGCTGCGCGAAGGACGGCTACTACCTGGCGCCGACGCTGTTTGCCGACAGCACCGCCGACATGCGCATCAACCGCGAGGAAATCTTCGGTCCGGTGGCCAACATCGTGAAGGTTGCCAACTACGAAGAAGCCCTGGCCATGGCCAACGACACCGAGTTCGGCCTGTCGGCGGGCATCTGCACCACCTCGCTGAAATATGCCAATCACTTCAAGCGGCATGCCCAGGCCGGTATGGTCATGGTCAACCTGCCCACTGCCGGGGTGGATTACCACGTGCCGTTCGGCGGCCGCAAAGGCTCGTCCTATGGCAGCCGCGAGCAGGGCAAGTACGCCCAGGAGTTCTATACCACGGTGAAAACAACCTATATCGGATGAGTACTGCAGGTGGATGAGAGGCTGTGGGAGGGGCTTTAGCCGCGAATGTTTTTAGGCACAACAGCTGTTGCGGCTAAAGCGGATCGCCGCCCGGCCCCTCCCACATAGTCTTCGCCACACCTACACCCGCTAACAACAATAAGGGAACGGTCATGAGTACACAGAACACTGCCGGCGCCGTAGCAGGTGCCCCGATCATCACCGAGCTGCAGGTCGTTCCGGTTGCCGGTCACGACAGCATGCTGCTCAACCTGAGTGGCGCCCACGGCCCATTCTTTACCCGCAATATCCTGATTCTCAAAGACAACGCCGGGCATATCGGCGTTGGCGAAGTACCGGGTGGCGAAGCCATTCGTCAGACCCTGGAAGATGCCCGCACGCTGCTGGTGGGCCAGTCCATCGGCAACTACAACGGCTTGCTCAATCAGGTGCGCCACACCTTTGCCGACCGCGACTCCGGCGGCCGTGGTCTGCAAACCTTCGACCTGCGCATCGCCATTCACGCCGTTACTGCCGTAGAGGCCGCACTGCTGGATTTGCTCGGTCAGCACCTCGGCGTGCCGGTGGCGGCGCTGCTCGGTGAAGGCCAGCAGCGTGACGCGGTGGAGATGCTCGGCTACCTGTTCTTTATTGCCGACAAGGGCAAGACTGACCTTGGCTACCGCGATGAGCGCAATGCCGACGACGCCTGGTTCCGCACCCGTAACCAAGAGGCGCTGAGCCCGGAAACCATCGTCCGCCAGGCCGAAGCCGCCCATGCGCGCTACGGCTTCAACGACTTCAAACTGAAAGGCGGCGTGCTGCGCGGCGCCGAGGAAGTCGAGGCGATCCGTGCCCTGGCGGCGCGCTTCCCTGACGCGCGGGTAACCCTCGACCCGAACGGCGGCTGGTCCCTGGCCGAAGCCGTGCACCTGTGCCGTGACCTGCATGGCGTGCTGGCCTATGCCGAAGACCCCTGCGGTGCGGAAAACGGCTATTCCGGCCGCGAGGTGATGGCCGAGTTCCGCCGCGCCACCGGCCTGCCGACCGCCACCAATATGATCGCCACCGACTGGCGACAGATGGGCCACTGCATCCAGTTGCAGTCGGTGGACATTCCGCTGGCCGATCCGCACTTCTGGACCATGCAGGGCTCGGTGCGGGTGGCGCAGATGTGCAACGAGTGGGGTCTGACCTGGGGCTCGCATTCCAACAACCACTTCGACATTTCTCTGGCGATGTTCACCCACGTGGCCGCCGCCGCGCCGGGCAAGGTCACCGCCATCGATACCCACTGGATCTGGCAGGACGGCCAGTACCTGACCCACAACCCGCTGCAGATCGAAGGCGGTCTGGTGCAGGTGCCGAAGGCGCCGGGTCTGGGTGTGGAGCTGGATTGGGATGCCCTGGCCAAGGCCCACGAGTTGTACAAGGGCATGGGCCTGGGCGCGCGCAACGATGCCGTGGCCATGCAGTACCTGATCTCCGGCTGGCAGTTCGATAACAAGCGGCCCTGTCTGGTGCGCTAGACCGCGGCCCGGCGGGTCGGCTGCCTGAGGGCAGTAGACCCGTCTTATTCGAATTATTGTCGAGCTCGCCCCATGCAAGCAGTCAAACCTGGCCGGGTGCGTTTCTCCATCCTGCTGATGCTGTTCCTGGTCACCACGGTCACCTTCGCCGACCGCTCCAGCCTGTCGATTGCTGGGGCTGCGTTGCAGGCTGATCTGGGTATCGATGCGGTGCTGCTCGGCTATATCTTTTCGGCGTTCGGCTGGGCCTATGTGATCGGGCAGATTCCCGGTGGCTGGCTGTTCGACCGCTTTGGCGCCAAGCGCGTCTACCTGATCACGCTGTTCTGCTGGTCGCTGTTCACCCTGATGCAGGGTTTTGTCGGTGCGTTGCCGTTGGCCTGGGCAGTGGTCAGTTTATTTGTGCTGCGCCTGGCGGTGGGCTTTGCCGGCGCGCCCTGTTTTCCGGGTAATGCGCGGATCATCGCGGCCTGGTTCCCGACCCGCGAGCGTGGCACCGCCACGGCCATGTCGGCCTCGGCGCAGTATGCCGCCACCGCCGTGTTCGCCCCGCTGATGGGCTGGGTGGTGCAGGACATGGGCTGGCAGTATGTGTTCTTCGTCCTCGGTGGCCTGGGCCTGCTGCTGTGTGGCGTGTGGCTCAAGGTGATGCATGGCCCGCGCGAGCATCCACGCCTGGGCGAGGCCGAATTTGCCTATATCGAAAACGGTGGCGCGCTACTCGACATGGCCCCTAGGCCTGCCGGTGCGGGCGGCTCGCAGTGGCGCTATTTAAAGCTGCTGCTGACTCAGCGCACGCTGATCGGCCTGTACCTCGGCCAGTACTGCAACAATGCGATTACCTATTTCTTCCTCACCTGGTTTCCGGTGTACCTGGTGCAGGCGCGGGGCATGACCATTCTCTCCGCCGGTTTTGCCGCCTCGCTGCCGGCCATCAGCGGTTTCGTTGGCGGCGTGCTCGGTGGCCTGGTCTCGGATGCCTTGCTGCGCCGCGGCTGTTCGCTGACCCTGGCGCGCAAGCTGCCCATCGTCGTCGGCATGTTGCTGGCGAGCAGCATCGTGCTGTGCATCTATGCCGACAGCGATGCGGCGGTGATCGGCCTGATGGCCCTGGCATTCTTCGGCAAAGGTTTTGGTTCGCTCGGCTGGACCCTGGTGGCCGACACCTCGCCCCGGCAGATCGTCGGCCTGTCTGGCGGGTTGTTCAATACCTTCGGCAACCTGGCCGCGATCACCACGCCTATCGTGGTCGGTTACCTGGTCAGCCTGACCGGTTCTTTCGATGCGGCGCTGCTGTATGTCGGCGCCAACGCCTTGCTGGCGGTGATCAGTTACCTGGTGATCGTCGGTCGTATCAACAGAATCGAGCTGGACGAGCCGCCAGATCCGGCGGCAGGCAGCACCGTGGCTGTGTCCAGCGCGAAATAAAATAAGAGGAGTACATGTCCATGCAGTTGATTCCCCATCAGGATTCGCCGCGCTACATCCGCCTGCACCCGGCCGACAATGTCGGCGTGGTGGTCAACGAGCAGGGCGTGGCCAAGGGCGGTCGCTTTGCCGATGGCCTGGAGGCGGTCGAAGGTATTCCGCAGAGCCACAAGGTGGCGTTGCAGGACATTGCCGTGGGTGGCGACGTGGTGCGTTACGGCGAGGTCATCGGTTACGCCCTGGAGCCTATCGCTGCCGGGCGCTGGGTGACCGAGGCGCAACTGCGCATGCCCGAGCCACCGGCTCTGGACAACCTACTCAAGGCGACCCTGGCCGCTGCGCCGGTCGAACCGCTTACGGGTTACACCTTCGAGGGTTTCCGCAACCCGGACGGCACGGTCGGCACGCGCAATATCCTCGGCGTGACCACCACCGTGCAGTGCGTGGTCGGCGTGCTCGATCACTGCGTCGAGCGCGTGCGCAAGGAGCTGTTGCCCAAGTACCCCTATGTCGATGACGTGGTCGCGCTGTCGCACAGCTATGGCTGCGGTGTGGCGATCAATGCGCCGGATGCGGTGGTGCCGATCCGCACCCTGTACAACATCAGCCGCAACCCCAACCTCGGCGGCCAGGCCCTGGTGATCAGCCTCGGCTGCGAGAAGCTGCAGGCCAGCCAGTTGATGGATGGCGACCAGTTGACCAATGGCATGGACGAGGAGGACTGGCTGTTCCGCCTGCAGGATTCCAGCAACGGCTTTGCCGGCATGGTCGAGCAGATCATGCAGATGATCGAGGCGCGTCTGCAGGTGCTGAATGAGCGTCGCCGTGAGACGGTGCCAGCGTCCGAATTGTCCGTTGGCATGCAGTGTGGTGGCAGCGATGCCTTCTCCGGCATCACCGCCAACCCGGCCCTGGGCGTGGCTGCCGACCTGCTGGTGCGTGCCGGGGCCACGGTGATGTTCTCGGAGAACACCGAGGTGCGCGACGGCATCCACCTGCTCACGCCGCGCGCGGCGTCTGTGGACGTGGCCGATGCGCTGATCCGCGAGATGGACTGGTACGACCGTTACCTGCAGCGTGGCATGGCCGACCGCAGCGCCAATACCACGCCGGGCAACAAGAAGGGCGGGTTGAACAATATCGTCGAGAAGGCCATGGGCTCGATCGCCAAGTCCGGCTCCAGCACCATCGCCGGGGTGGTCTCGCCGGGTGAGCGAGTGCGCGGCAAGGGCCTGTGGTTCTGCGCCACGCCGGCCAGCGACTTTATCTGCGGCACCCTGCAGATCGCCGCCGGGATGAACCTGCATATCTTCACCACCGGCCGCGGCACGCCTTACGGCCTGGCCATGGTGCCGGTAATCAAGGTCGCCACCCGTACGCAACTGGCCGAGCGTTGGCCGGACCTGATCGACGTCGACGCCGGGCAGATCACCAGCGGGCGCATGACCCTGGACGAAATGGGCTGGCACATCTTCCAGCTGTATCTGGATGTCGCCAGCGGCAAGCAACAGACCTGGGCCGAGAAGCACCGCCTGCACAACGACCTGACCTTGTTCAACCCAGCGCCGGTGACCTGAGATGAGCGGACTCCCAGCAGCCCTGCTGCAGGCCCTGCACGCGGTGCTCGGCGATGCCGGCCTGATCCGCGATGCCGAGCGCATGCAGACCTACCTCAGCGACTGGCGCAACGCCTACCGTGGCCGTGCCGCGCTGGTATTGCGCCCGGCGACTACCGAGGAGGTGGCGGCCGTGGTGCGCCTGTGCACCGAGGCAGGCGTGGCGCTGGTGCCCCAGGGTGGCAATACTGGCCTGTGTGGCGGCTCGATACCCGATGACTCGGGCGAGCAAGTGGTGCTGTCGCTGACGCGCATGACCGCCATCCGCGAGGTGGACACGGGTAACGAAACCATCACGGTCGAGGCCGGGGTGATTCTCCAGCGCCTGCAGGAGGCTGCCGCCGAAGTGGGTCGGCTGTTCCCGCTGTCGCTCGGTGCCGAGGGCAGTTGTACGGTCGGCGGCAACCTGGCGACCAACGCCGGCGGCACCGCCGTGCTGCGCTACGGCAACATGCGCGAGCTGACCCTCGGCCTGGAAGTGGTGCTGCCCGATGGGCGCATCTGGCATGGCCTGCGCGGCCTGCGCAAGGACAACACCGGCTACGACCTCAAGCAGCTGTTTATCGGCGCCGAAGGCACCCTGGGGATCATCACCGCCGCAGTGCTCAAACTCTACCCGGCGCCGCGCAGCTGCAACACCGCCTGGGTCGCCCTGGCGGATGTGGCCGCCGCCATCAGTCTGATCGGGCGCATGCGCCAGCTGTGCGGCGACCGCCTGACTGGCTTCGAGCTGATGTCGCGGCAAAGCCTCGACTTTGTCGTGCGCCATGTGCCGGGCTGCAACGATCCCTTTGCGGAGGTGCATCCCTGGTACGTGCTGATCGAGCTCAGCGACACCCAGGTCGATGCCGGCCTCGATGCCCTGCTCGAAAGCGGTCTGGGCGAGGCCTTTGAAGAGGGCCTGGTACTGGATGCGGTCATCGCCAGCAGCGAGGCCCAGGTCGCCGCGCTCTGGGCGCTGCGCGAGGGTATTTCGGAGGCACAGAATCACGAAGGGCCGAGCCTCAAGCACGATATCAGCGTGCCGGTAAGCTGCATCCCGGCGTTTATCGAGGCCACCGACCAAGCTCTGCTGGCCTACCTGCCTGGTGTGCGCATCGTGGCCTATGGGCATGTCGGCGACGGCAACCTGCATTACAACCTGAGCAAGCCTCTTGGCTATGCCGATGCGGATTTCAAGGCTCAGCAGGCGGCACTGATGCAGATCATCTACGACGCCACCGCGCGCTTTGCCGGCAGCATCAGCGCTGAGCATGGCCTTGGCCAGGCCAAACGCGCGGCGGCCGAGCACTACAAGGACCCACTGGAACGCGAATTGATGCGCACGATCAAACAGGCGCTGGACCCTCAAGGGTTGATGAACCCCGGCAAGGTGCTCTGACCTATTTTCGCGCCGGCGCTGCCGGCACCCTGCAAGGAGACTGCATGACATCCGTCCTTCAGATCGGCCCTTTGACCGACCGCTTCAACACCGCCCTGGCCGCCGATTACGCGGTGACCTGCCTGTGGCAACAGGCCGACCCTGAGGCCTTTCTGCGCGAGCAGGGCAGTGCATTCGAGGTGGTGGTGACCTCGGCACGTTTCGGCTGCTCGGCCGAGCAACTGGCGCTGCTGCCTAACTTACGGGCGATCTGCAGTTTTGGCGTGGGCTACGACGCGATAGCCGTGGAGGCGGCGCGCGCGCGCGGCATCCCGGTCAGCACCACCCCGGATGTGCTCAACGACTGTGTGGCCGACCTGGCCATGGGCCTGATCATTGACTGCGCGCGGCGTATCAGCGAAACCGAGCGCTTTGTGCGCGCCGGGCGCTGGTCGGATACGCCCTGGACCGGCCTGGGCCGCAAGGTCAGCGGTAAGCGCCTGGGGATCGTCGGTCTGGGCCGTATCGGCGAAGCGGTGGCCCAGCGTGCGGCCGGGTTCGCCATGCCGGTGCGTTACCACAATCGTCGGCCCGTCGCCGGTAGCCCCCTGGGTTACGAGGCTAATCTGCTCGACCTGGCGCGTTGGGCGGATTTTCTTGTGCTGACCTGCCCGGGCGGCGCGTCTACCCACCACTTGATCAACCAGCCGGTGCTTGAGGCCTTGGGGCCAAGCGGTTGTCTGATCAATGTCGCGCGCGGCTCGGTGGTCGATCAGCACGCCCTGATCACGGCACTGAGCCAGGGCACCCTGGGCGGTGCCGGTTTGGACGTGTTTGCCGCCGAGCCCGACGTGCCCGAGGCCCTGCGCGCCTTTGACCGGGTGGTGCTGGTGCCGCATATCGGCAGCGCGACCGAAGAAACCCGCCTGGATATGGAGCAGTTGTTGCTCGCCAATCTGCAGGCGTTTGTCGAACAGGGTGCCTTGCTCACGCCACTGTGAACGGCACCTGCTGAATACGCGGCGCGGCTGCCTGCCGACCGCCTATACGTCGCCTATGGCCACAAGCCCGGCGGCGTCTTCCCTAAGAGTGTTACCCGCTGCATCACACCCCGGTTCGCCACAAGCGCACCGGGTTTTTTGTTGGAAGAGCATTTCGGTTGGCTATGTCTCAGTTCGGTGTTGCACGGCGCCGCTGCTTCTCGTAGGAGCCGCGCCTCGCGGCGAATAGCAGCCATTCAGCGGTCTATCAGATAGCCCACAAGCTTCGCGCCGGGGGCGGCGCTCCTACGGTCTGCAGGCGACTGCAACAGTCAATTGGGACATAGCCTTTCGTTTTGTCGCGGCTAAAGCCCCTCCCACGTAGACGTCGGCCTTACGGCAGGCGCTCAAGCACTTCGCAGCTTGCCGGGTAGGGGGCTTTGCAGGCGCTGTCGAACAGGCGGCGGGCCTGGGCTGTGTCCTGGGGTACACCCTGGGTGCCGCGCAGGTAAAGGTTGCCGAGGATGTGCTGGGCCATCGGGTTACCGCCGGCGGCCGACTGGTTGAGGTACTTGAGCATGTCCTGCTGATTGGCGAAGTCTGGATTGTCGCGTCCGGTATAGAGGTACGCCAGGCTCACTGCCGCCATGGCGTGGCCACGGTCGGCGGCTTGTTTCCACCAGTATTCGGCCTGCTTGAGGTCGCGCGGCGGATTATCCGCTGGCGGTGTGGGCGCGCCGGGCGGTGCCTGGGCGGCCGGCGCGTTACCGATGAAGTAGGCGCTGCCCAGTTGGAACTGGCTGTCCATGTCGCCACGGTTGGCCTGGCTGCGCAAGGCACTGAGGGCGTCTGCCGGTTGCTGCTGTTGCGTCTGCGCAGGCGTTTCAGCATCGCCAGAGGGTGCAGTGTCCTGGCTGGCACAGCCGCCGAGTACCAGCAGAGCCACTAACAGGGAAGACAGGGAGGCGCGGGTGCGCAGGGTAGGGGTCATGGTCGGTTCCTTGAGCAAGTAACAATGAGCGTAGTGCGAGATGCAACACCAGACCTTATTTAGGCGAGCAAGTTGCGCCGCTGTGACGCGGCCATGCTGGGCTAGTCGGCCTGGGAAGGTTATTCATGAGCCGCGTGCGCAGGCAGACCATGGCCACTCAAGGTTTGCAAATCATGTCGAAGCCGGTTTTTGCGGGAAAATTGTTGTACAAGGGTTATGCAAAATAAATAACCCTGTATCAGGAGGTTCTATGTTTGCTCAAATCAGTACCACCACTCAACGCCTTAAGCGCACCCTCATGCTGGCGACCGCAGCTGTTGCATTCGCTGCGATGCCAGCCCTGGCCCATGAGCACGGTGGCAAGAAAGATATCGTCGACACCGCCGTCGCTGCGGGTCAATTCAACACCCTGGTAACCGCAGTCACTGCGGCAGGTCTGGCGGAAACGCTGAAAGGTGAAGGGCCGTTCACCGTGTTTGCCCCTAACGACGCAGCCTTCGCCAAGGTGCCCAAAGCCGACCTGGATGCCCTGTTGGCAGACAAGGAAAAACTCACCGCCGTACTCACTTATCACGTTGTTCCGGGCAAGCTGATGGCGGCTGACCTGGCGGGTAAGACCAGCCTGAAAACTGTACAAGGTGGTGAACTGATGCTCGACACCAGCAACGGTGTCACCGTCGACGGGGCCAAGGTCATCAGCGCTGATATCGAGACCAGCAACGGTGTGATCCACGTGATCGACTCAGTCGTATTGCCGAAGTAAATCACCCGCTGCATCGCATAAAGGCCGGCCCTGAAAAGGGTCGGCCTTTTTTATGCGCAGTGGGTTAGGCTTGCCAAATGAAATTTAGCGCGTATATTTTCATGAAATTATAAGTATTTAATTTCATGAGGTGCGTCATGTTCAAGCAATCCGCCCAGCATATCGGCACCTACTACGCCGGCACCTACCCAGGTCCGATCCCGTTGCGGCCGCGCCTGCAGGAGGCATTGCAGTGTGAGGTGCTGATTATCGGCGGTGGCTTCAGCGGCCTGCACACGGCGCTGCGCCTGGCGTTGGCAGGCAAGAAAGTGGTGCTTCTGGAAGCCAGTCGCCTGGCCTGGGCCGCCTCCGGGCGCAACGGCGGCCAGGCGCTGCCGGGCTGGTCGTGCGATATGCCGCCATTCGAGAAGGCCCTCGGCCTGGAACGCGCCCGCCGCCTATGGGACAGCATGGTCTGGGCCGCCACGGAAATGCGCGAGCTGCCCGAGCGGCATAACTTCGATATCGACTATCGCAGCGGCGCGCTCTACACCGCCGTGCTGCCGCGCCGGGTAAAGCAGTTGCAGGAGAGCCTGGAGGAAGCCGAGCAGAAGTACGGCTATACGCAGCTGAGCTTTATCCCCAAGGACCAACTGCCACAGTGGATCGCCAGCCCACGCTACCTGGCCGCTCTGCATGACAGCGGCGCCGCCCACCTCAATCCGCTGAAACTGGCCCAGGGGCTGGCCGATGCCATCGAGAAAGCCGGCGGCAAGATCTTCGAGCAGAGCAAGGCGCTCGAATACCACGAAACGGCTGAAGGCTATGTGGCGCGCACTGAACACGGCGAGGTGCGCAGCGACCTGCTGGTGCTGGCCTGCAATGCCTATATCGACAAGCTCGATCCACAACTGTCGAAGCGCCTGCTGCCGGTCGGCTCCTACCAGGTCGCCACCGCGCCGCTGGAGCCGGAACTGGCGCGCTCGCTGTTCCCGCGTGGCACCTGCGCCATCGATAACCAGTTCGTCCCCGACTATTTCCGCGTCACCCCGGACAATCGCCTGCTGTTCGGCGGTGGCTGCACCTACCTGGGCGGCATCCCGGCGGACGTTCCAGCGGCCACCCGGCCTTATCTGGAGCGGGTGTTCCCACAACTGCGCGGCGTGCAGATCGACTACGGCTGGGGAGGGCATATCGACTGTACGATGCACCGCACCCCGGACGTCGGCCGCAGTGGGCAAAAATACTGGCTACAAGGCTTCTCCGGCCACGGCATCCTGCCAACCCTGGCCGCCGCCCGCGCAGTCAGCGATGCGATCCTCGGTGATGCCGACCTGCTTGAGCTGTACCAGGGCCTGAGCAACCCGCGCTTCCCCGGCGGCGATCTACTGGCCGCACCGATCGAAGCCGTGGGCAAGGCTTGGTATCGTCTGCGCGACGTAATTTAAGGACGATGCCCATGGACATGCAGGAAGAAGTCGAAGGTCTGGCGATCCTGATTCGCGACCTGCGCAAGCACAAGAACCTCACCCTGGGTGAGCTGGCCGCGCGCATCGACCGCTCAGTGGGCTTTCTCTCCCAGGTCGAGCGCGGCCTGTCACGCCCGACTGTGGCCGATCTCACCGCCATCAGCGAAACCCTCGGCGTGCCGACCACCTATTTCTACAACCTGAGCAAGCCGCGCGCCGTGCCCTGGGTCACCCGCCCCGGCGAGCGCCGCACGCTGTATTACGCCGGCGGCATTACCGACGTACTGGCCTCGCCAACCATGTCGGGCGGTTTCTCCATGCTCGAAAGCCGTTTGGACCCTGGCGCCACCAGCGGCGAGGGGCATTTGAACGACAGCTCGGAGCAGGGCGGTTTTGTCCTCGAAGGCGAACTGACGATTTGGTACGGCGACAGCGCCGAGCCGGTCACCCTCGCTGCCAATGACAGTTTTCAGCTGCCGCCCCACGCGCAGTTTCGCTACGCCAACCTTTCCGATTCCCCGACACGAGTGCTCTGGGTGTTTAACTAACCCGCGCAGATAACCGCTATGACAATAACCACAGCATTCCCCGACCTGCTCAGTGAAGTCCGCGCCTTCCGCAGCGCCCACCCCGAGGTGCGCTATGTCGACCTGATCAGCCTGGACATCCCCGGGCATTTCTACGGCAAGCGTTACCCCATCGACATGCTCGAGAAGGTTGCCGCGGGCGGCCCGCTGAAAATTCCGCAGAACTGCGTGTTGCTTGGCGTGCAGGGCGGCCTGCACCCGATCGGCGACTACTGCTTTAACGACGGCGACCCGGATGCGCCGCGCCGGCTGATCCCCGGCACGCTCAAGCCGGTGCGCTGGGAAAGCCAGCCGCTGGGGCAGATGCTGATCAGCTCCGACGGCACTGAAGCACCGATCGAGTTCGAGCCGCGTGAAGTACTCGCACGCGTGCTCAAGCGCCTGGCCGCACGCGGTATCCGCCCGGTGGTGGCGTTCGAGCTGGAGTTCTACCTGTTTGACCGCAAGCTGCAGGACGGCTTGCCGCAGTTCCCCCGCGACCCGCTGTGCGGTGACGAAGACGACCAGCCGAATATGCATATCGAGCGTCTGTCGCGCTTTAGCGATGTACTGCACGAGATCGTCGATGCTGCCAACGAACAGGGTGTAGACGCCAACGTGATCACTGCCGAACTCGGCCCTGGCCAGTTCGAGATCAACTTCGGCCATTGCGACGACGGCCTGCGCGCCGCTGACTGGGCCGCCCTGTTCTGCCGCAGCACCCGTGGCGTGGCGCTCAAGCACGGCCAGCGTGCCAGCTTTATGAGCAAGCCTTATTTGCACGCACCGGGTAGCGGCATGCATGTGCATGTCAGCCTGTATGACGCCGCCGGCAACAACCTGCTGGCGGCCGACGCGCAACGCCCGTTGCGCCATGCGGTGGCCGGCTGCCTGGAACTGTTGCCGCACTGCATGCCAATTTTCGCTGCCAACCACAACGCCTTCCGCCGCTATGGCGCCATGGTCAACGCCGCCAGCCGCGCCAGCTGGGGTTATGAAGATCGCGATGCATGCATCCGCATTCCTGAGTCAGACGGCAAAAACCTGCGCATCGAACATCGCCTGGCCGGCGCCGATGCCAATCCGTACCTGGTGCTGGCGGCGATTCTCACCGGTATGGAACACGGCCTGGATGCTGGCCAGGAGCCGATTGCCCCGCTCAACGAAAACCGCCAGAGCGGTATCGACTTCCCCCAGGACATGCTCAGCGCGGTCAGCGCCATGCGCGACCACCCGGTGGTCAATCAGGGGCTGGGCAGTGAGTTCGTGATGGTCTACTGCGAAAACAAGCGCCAGGACCATCTGGCCTTTATGCAGGAGGTCAGCGCGCGGGAGTACCGTTGGTTTCTCTAGGAGGGCGAAGGGCGCTTGTGCTCGTTACGGCTTCATTAAAATACCTGCGAAATATTCAGCTATGCGCGAATTTAGCTGCACTTTTGCCGATGAAGTCGCTGCGCGATCGCGAATAAATTCGCTCCTACAGCCCCTTCACTGCGGCGGGTCTGGCCTGCCCGTACTGCCTGTAGGAGCCCCGCCTCGGGGCGAAGATTACGTGGCCAAATAGTTTGTAAGGCAGCGCCTGCCCCTCGTTGTTCGACCTATCAAGCTGAAACACTTTGCAATCAGTAGACGCTTGAGCGGCGTGTGGCGCCTGTTAAATTGGCGCCGCGACGCCGGGCCCCTCTGACAGCTACCCAGCTGCCATGTCGGAGTTGCAGTTTGTATAACTTCGACTTAGGAGGGGCTTATGAGCACCCTAGAACCGTTCTTCATGGCCGAGTTCCTCGGCACTGCCACCTGGTTGTGGCTGGTCTTTATCACCATCGTTGTCAGCCTGTTGGTCTTCGACCTCGGGGTGCTTCACCGTGAGCACCGCGAAATCGGCGTCAAGGAAAGTCTCTTGCTATCCGCCGGCTATATCACCGCCGGCCTGCTGTTTGGCCTGTGGGTTTGGCAGGTCAAGGGCGGCGCCGCCGGGATGGATTTCTACACCGGCTTTCTGATCGAGAAGTCGTTGTCCATGGACAATGTGTTTCTTATGGCGATGATCTTCAGCTTCCTGGCCATCCCGCGTAAGTACCAGCACGAGGTGCTGTTTTGGGGCATCCTCGGGGTGATCGTGCTGCGCGCGATCATGATCGGTCTGGGCGCGGCGCTGATCGCCGAGTTCAGCTGGATCCTCTACCTGTTCGGTGCCTTCTTGCTGCTGACCGGGGTGAAGATGCTGTTCAGCAAGGTCGATGACCACCCGGATCTGGCCGAAAACAAGCTGGTGAAGTTCGTGCGTCGGCACATGCGTGTCACCGACCGTCTGCATGAAGGCCGCTTCTTCGTGCGCCAGCCCGATGCCACTGGCAAGTCCGTGGTCTGGGCTACACCGCTGTTCCTGGCGCTGGTGCTGATCGAGTGTGCTGACCTGGTGTTCGCGGTGGACAGCGTGCCGGCGATCTTCGCCATCACTCAGGACCCGTTCATTGTCTACACCTCGAATATTTTCGCGATCCTGGGTCTGCGTGCGCTGTATTTCGCCCTGGCGGCGATGATCCACCGCTTCGCTTACCTCAAGTACGCCCTGGCCCTGGTGCTGGTGTTTATCGGCTGCAAGATCTTCCTGGTCGGCATTATCGGCAAGACTCCGCCGGTGATCTCCTTGAGCGTAACCCTTAGCCTGCTGCTCGGCGGTGTGCTGCTGTCGCTGTGGAAAACCCGCAACGACCCGCCGCTGGTGGACAGTGAAGCGAATCGCCATTAACCCCTTTTTTGCCTCGGCGTGCCGGGGCTCTGTTCAGCGTTGGAGATGATCCATGAATACATCATTGATTTCCGCCTGGGGTCTGGTTGCTCTGATCGGGCTGACCCTGGCTGGTTGCGAGGCGGCTGAAGAGTCGGCGCAAAAACTCACGGAAAAAGCCGAGCAGGCCGTACAAGAGTTGGCGCGTGAGGCGGTCAGCGACACCGTCAATGCGTTTAATGAGCAGGTCGATCAGGTGCAGCAGTCGGCCAATGAACTGTTGGGCAAGCCCAAGGATGAAGCGGCTGAAGACCAGCCAGAGCGCGACGCCGAGGCACCGCGTGCCGAGTCCAGCGAGGGCGTTGAAACCTGAGTGGGTGTGCGCAAACTGCTGGGGTGGGGGCGTTAGAGACCTAGTGCGCACGGCGCACCCTACCGTCAGGCAAAAAAAGGCCCGTCGCAAGGACGGGCCGAAGTGCCGTAACACATGGAGTCAATCAGGTGCAGCGGTGCAGAGCCTGCTCACGGCTTGCTGCGCGTCGGCCCTGCTGCGTTAAAAACAGGCTCGGACTGCTCATTTACAACTCGTAAACTCCGCGTCCTCGCCTGTTTTTGCGGGGCCGCCATCGGTATTGCATGGCTCTAGCTCGCGATGCCGTGAACAGGCTCTGTTACAGAATCGACAGCGGGTAGTTGATGATCAGGCGGTTCTCTTGCAGGTCCGCGCCGACGTCGCGACGGACGTCGGAGTTGCGCCAGCGGATGCTGAGGTTTTTCAGGCTGCCTTCCT
>JAHJYA010000025.1 GCA_018826895.1 Gammaproteobacteria bacterium | reverse complement strand
TAGGGTCTGTTCCCGTTTCGTTCGCGGCCGCGCCGGAGCCAGTTTTAGCGCGAGGCAAGGCACGAGATGCGAAGTTTAGTGGGCTAAATGAGCCATCGAGAAACGCAGCATCGCGCTAAAACGGGCCCGGCCCTTCGGGTTGCGCGCAAAATCTCGCCATGCGTTGTTGAAGGACTTGGCAAGGGAACAACCATTACCTGCGTCCTCCGCCTAGCCTGGCGAGATTTTTCGCGGCAACGCGGCTCGCGATGAAACGGCAACAGACCCTAAGGAGCGTGCGATGCGGGTACAGGTGCTGCAACACGTACCATTCGAGGATATCGGCAGCATGGCCGACTGGTGTGCCGAGCGCGGCGCCAAGCTGAGCTATACGCGCTTTTTTCAGGCCGATGCGCAATTGCCCAAGGTTGCCGATTGCGACCTGATCATCGTTATGGGCGGGCCAATGAGCGTCAACGACGAGGCGACGCTGCCCTGGTTGATCGCCGAGAAAGCCTTTCTGCGCGCGGCTATCGACGCCGGTGTGGCGGTGCTGGGTGTGTGCCTGGGGGCGCAGTTAATTGCCAGTGCGCTGGGTGCGTCGGTGCAGCCTAATGCCGAGGCAGAAATTGGCTGGTTCCCGGTGTGGCGGGCGGATGGCGTGGCGGAAGGCTGTTTTGTTTTTCCGGAGCATATCGAGCTACTGCACTGGCACGGCGAAACCTTTGCGCTGCCGACGGGCGCTACCTTGTTGGCTTCCAGTGAGGCCTGCCGGCACCAGGCATTCCAGCTTGGCCGCCGGGTGATCGGCTTGCAGTGCCACCCGGAAATGACCCCGGCAATAGTCGCTGAGTTGCTCGCCGAATGTGCTGCTGAGCTACAGCCTGGTACCTGGGTGCAAACCCCTGAACAGCTCGCCGCCACGCCTGCGACCTACGCGCCGGGCAATGCACTGATTGCTCGGCTGCTGGATTATCTGGTTGGGGATAGGGCCGCGCTCTGATGTTGGGTACGGACAAGGTGTATGCCGTTCGGATCCGTAGCGGGAGCTGATGGCGCGGTGTAGGCGCGTCTCTTGGGACCCGCAATATCGTTCCCGGGTATCGCTGCGCTCAACCCAGGCTACCGGTTAAACCGGTGGAGGCCGTTCTTTGTGGGAGTCGCGCCCCGCGGCGAAGTTTTTACTCTGCTTAATTACGGTGCTAAACAGCGTTGCTAAACAGCGTTGCTGATAGCGCTGCGCTCAACCCAGGCAAGTTGCTGCCTGGGTTGAGCAGTCGGGTCAGAGCTGGAAGCGGGAGATGTTCTCGCGCAGTGCCACGCTGGTACGCGACAGGCTTTCGCTTTCCTGCTGGGCGCTGCGGAAGGCGGCGGCAGATTGCTCGGAGCTGTCGCGTACTGCCACCACGCCCTGGCTGATCTGCTCGGCGACGGCGCTTTGCTCTTCGGAGGCGGCAGCGATCTGCTGGTTCATGCTGTTGATACGCTCGATCATGCTGACGATGCGGGTTACCGCTTCACCGGCTTCGGATACCCCACTGACCGACTGCTCGCTGGAGCGTTGGCAGCGCTGCATGTATTGCGAGGTTTCATCGGCGATCTTTTGCAAGCCGGCGATCAGCCCCTCGATCTCCGAGGTGGCCTGCTGGGTACGCCGTGCCAGGCTGCGAACCTCGTCGGCAACTACGGCAAAACCGCGGCCAGCATCACCTGCGCGGGCTGCTTCGATGGCTGCGTTGAGGGCCAGTAGGTTGGTCTGGTCGGCCACCGACTTGATCACGTCGAGCACGCTGCCGATATTGTTGCTTTCATCCTTCAAGCGACCCATGGCGACGTTGGATTGCCCGATTACCTCGGCCAAATCACCGATCAGGTTGACCGCATCCTTGGCCTTTTGCTGGCTGTAGAGGGCGGCACTGTCCGCCTCGCTGGCGGCGCCAGCGGCGGATTCGGCATTGCGCGCCACATCCTGCACGGTCGCAGCCATTTCGTGGACCGCGGTGACGATCAGCTCGACCTCGCGCTGAGCATGGGCAACGTTATCCGAGTTGCGCAGGCTCGACTGGCTCAGCTCCTGGCTGGATTGCGCCACGACCTGGGATGAGGCTTCGATGCCCCGGGTCATCTCGCGCAGGTTCTGCTGCATGCGCAGCAGAGCTGCCAGCACGCTGTCTTGTGGAGGCTCGGCTTTGCGCTGGCTGATGCGCAGATCACCCTGGGCAACCCGCTGGGCGAGTTGGTTGAGTTCGCTCGGCTCAGCACCCAGTGCGCGCAACAGATTACGGCTGATCCAGTGGCCCAGTACGCACGCCAGTAAGAATGCCAGGGCGGTGATGGTGATCAGCAGATTGCGTTGTTGCTGATAATGCGCCTCGTTGTGAGCGACCATTTCATCAGCAACCTCGTTGGTATGGTTCAGGTATTCGCCGATGACCTGAGTCAGCTCTTCCAGCAGCGGCGTGCACTGTTCGCTGACCATGCGTAAAGCTTGGGCGTCTTCACCGTTAAACAGATGCTCGGCAATGGTGTGGGCCACTGGGTTATAACGCGACTCGACCTGTTCAATACGCGAGAACATGTCACGTCCCGTAGCCGATACGCCGTCATGGCTAGTCACCGCTTGGCGCAGTGCGGCGAGGCTGCTGACTACTGTTTTTTCGTGGCTTTCAATAGCGGCCCGTTGCTGCCCGCGGGTCGCCACATTGCTATTCAGAGCCAGATTGCGCAAGGCGATCGCGCGATCCTTGGCTGCGTTGTTCAGCTCGTTGGCCAGGCGGGCACGGGTGTCAACGCCGGTTACGTAGCTGGAGAAGTCCTTATTGCTATCGGCCAGGTTGTACAGCGAGACCGTGGCGATCACCAGCATGAGCGCAAGCAGGCTGGCATAACCGGCATAGAGGGTGGTGCGAGTAGACAGGCGAGGGGTATTCGATGGCATAGATTACTACCTGGTGCGTTTGAGAACGACACGGTGTGGCTGATTGGTGCACCCGCAAGGGCATAGCGATACGCCTTTGATTTCGCATCCTGCGCGGGTGCTGATGGTCGTTCGTCCGCGAACGGCTATCGCTTTTTGTTGTAAGCCCTTTTGTAGAAAAGCTGTACGGCGATATCAGAATGATAGCTAGGGTGTACAAGGCTGCGATTGGACTATCAGTTAATCCCGATGACCGGTTAGTCGGTAAAGATGTGCGGTGCTGGATAGCGGGCTGTGGAAGGCACGGTCTGATTGGTTATCACGGATTTGTTGGGTGCCACATAGGTGTTACTGCAGTTACATATGTGCATACTTTTTGTAAGGAGAAGGCTGGCGCAAGTACCCTGGAGCATCTTCAAACCACGGCTTGCGCTGCCAATTGCAGACAGGGTTTCGGGGCATTGGTGCGCGCGTCTCCCCCTTCCTACTAGGCTTCGCTAGGTCAGATACCAGCCCCAGGCTTCGCCGCTTTCGTAGCGGGTGATCTGCTTGGTTTCCAGGTAGTTGTCCAGGCCCCACTCGCCCAGTTCGCGGCCGATGCCGCTGCGCTTCACGCCACCCCAGGGCAGTTCGCTGAAGGTCGGTTGCGAGCAGTTGATCCACACAATGCCGGCCTGAAGCTTGCGCGCGATGCGCTCGCAGCGCTCAAGGTCAGCGGACATCACTGCAGCGGCCAGGCCAAACTGGCTGTCGTTGGCCAGGTGCAGGGCTTCGGCTTCTGTGTCGAACGGGTTGACGCAGACCACCGGGCCAAAGATTTCCTCGCGCCACAGGGCGCTGTGCAGCGGCACATCGGCGAATACCGTTGGCTGCATAAACCAGCCCTTGGCTTGCTCGGCTGGCCGTTCGCCGCCGTAGAGCAGGCGCGCGCCATCGGCCAGGCCCTGGGCAATGGCAGCGCTGACCTTGGCGTGCTGGCCGGCGCTGACCAGCGGCCCCAGCAGCACGCCCTCGGTCAGGCCGTTGCCAATACGAATCTGGCTGGCGGCATCGCTCAGGCGCTCCAGCAGCGCGGGGTACAGCGAACGCTCCACCAGCACCCGCGAGGTGGCAGAGCAGACCTGACCCTGGTTCCAGAAGATGCCGAACATGATCCACTCCACCGCCGCTTCGATGTCGCTGTCGGCGAAGACGATAAACGGTGACTTGCCACCCAGCTCCAGGCTGATGTTCTTCACGTCACGGGCCGCGGCCTGCATGATCCGGCTGCCAGTCGGTACGCTGCCGGTAAAGGCCACCTTGTCCACACCCGGGTGCTCGACCAGCGCCGCGCCGGCTTCGTTGCCGAGGCCGGGCAGCACGTTGAGCACGCCGGCAGGCAGCCCGGCTTCGGCGGCGATACGCGCCAGCTCCAGGGCGGTCAGCGTGGTCAGCTCAGAAGGTTTGAGCACCAGGGTGCAGCCGGCGGCCAGCGCTGGGGCGACCTTCCAGGCGGCCATCAGCAGCGGGTAGTTCCAGGGAATGACCGCAGCGGCCACACCGACCGGCTCGCGCACCACGCTGGCGCGAAAGCGTGAATCGGCCAGGGCCACTGGGCGTTCGTCCGTGTCCAACCGCTCGGCCAGGTCGGCGTAAAAGTCGAAGCAGCCAGCGGCGTCGGCGATGTCCCATTGCGCTTCTGGCAAGGGCTTGCCGTTGTCGCGCACCTCCAGCACCGCCAGTTCGTCCTGGCGCGCGCGAATACCTTCGGCGATGCGGCGCAATGTGTGGGCGCGCTCGACCCCGGATAAACGCGGCCAGGGGCCTTGATCGAAGGCGCGACGGGCAGCGTTCACGGCCAGGTCGACATCCGCCGGGCCGGCAGCGGCAACCGTTGCCAGCAGACTTTCGTCGCTGGGGTCGAACACCTCGAGCTGGCCGCCCTGCTGCGGGGCGAGCCACTGGCCGTCGATAAACAGGTAGGGGCGGTCGTACATAAGCACTCCTTGAGGGTTATGGTCTGTTGCCGTTTCGTCGCGGCTGCGAACGAAGCGGCAACAGACCCTAGGCTGCGCGTTGCTTGAGCAGGTGTTCGAGGCGGTTGCCAGCAGCGCCATGGGCGAGAATCTGCAGCGCCTTTTCAGCGATTACGCTGCCGGCTTCCAGGGGCGGCAGGCCGGCGCGGTAAATATTGGAGATGACTGTGTATTCCCAGGCGATCTGCGGGTTGCCGGAGAAGCCCGCAGCCTCAGCCTGGCTCGCAGTTTCCAGGCGATAGGCCAGGTAGGCCGACAGGCTGCGCGAGGCCAGGGCGTCACCGCCGGGGCGCTCGCCAATCAGCATGATCACCAGGCGCGTCTGCACGGCCTCACCGATGGCCTCGGCCAGTTTCACCCGGCCATAGGGCGCGATGATGCTCTGGCCGACATTCAGCTTGCGGCTGGCCAGGCCGTCGAACAGCACCGGCAGCAGATCGCTCATATTGTGGTGCAGCGCTTCGGCGCTAAGGCCGTCGGAGATCACCACCTGCACGTCAGTGTGCTCGGCGGCGAGTTTTGCCTGGGCG
The DNA here is from genome assembly GCA_018826895.1 of Gammaproteobacteria bacterium. Taxonomy (GTDB): domain Bacteria; phylum Pseudomonadota; class Gammaproteobacteria; order Pseudomonadales; family Pseudomonadaceae; genus Aquipseudomonas. The sequence goes on along the minus strand of JAHJYA010000025.1, from coordinate 24,015 downwards.
TCTGCCGAAAGCTGGGCACCGAGTTCGGGATTGCCCAGGTGCGCTTCGCGGTTCTGGGCGCGGGTGGCGAGGTAGCGCGGTGCGGGCAGGCCGTTGGCGGCAAAGCCCAGTTCGTCCGGGCGCAGGTCGGCGTAGATGGCCTGGCGCGCCACCGCCTGGTTGCCGCGTAGGGTGCGCGCCACGCGGTTGGCCGGGCGCGGGCCGGCGTTGGCGAAACCATAGGCGGCCGGCACCGACTCTAGCAGGCGCTGGTAATCCAGCTCGCTGTGGCAGAACTGCTCGGGCTTGCCCCAGTTCGGCCCGCGCTGCAGGTGGCCGTCGTCATCCTCGGCGAAGATGCCGCGTTGCAACGCCCATTGCAGGTACTCCGGCGCCGGGCGCAGGTCGTGGACCTCGCGCAGGGTCTGGTCGTCGTGGCCGCTGGTGTCGAAGTAGGCGAGCATGCGGTCGTTGCCCAGGTACACGTCCATAAAGAAGTTGGCCCCGGCGGCGGCGAGCAGCTCCGTGGCCATCTGCTGACCTTCGGCGCTGACCTGCGAGTGCAGGGTGAAGCACGGCGCCATGCCCATGGGCAGGCCGAGCAGCTTGCCCATAAAGTGATCCTGCAGGCAGGAGTAGATCATCTCGAAATTGTCGAGGTGGGTTTCCGGGCCGATAAACCCGGTGACGTTGTTCACCATAAACGGTGAGTAACGCCGCGCCAGGCCGTAACACAGGGCCTCGCAGGTGGCCATGTCGATGCCCTCGTGCTTGCCGTAGGTCAGCTCGCTGCCCTGGCCGGTCTCGAAGTACATAACGTGCTCGGCGCTGGCACCCAGCGGGCCGTCGGCGGCCATGCGGGCGTAGGCGTGGTCGAGCAGCTCGACGGTCACGTCGAACTCGTCGGTCAGGGTGCGTTCGGTGCCGGCCAGGCTCTGGAACATGATCTCCACCGGGGCACCGCGCTCCAGGCAGGCGAGCTGGGTCTTGATGTGCGAGAGCACGCAGACCTGGGTTGGCGCACCTGTCTCGCGGCGTAGTTTGTCCAGGTGGTGCAGGGTGGCCGAGATATTGTCCACCGTGTCGATGGCCGGGTTGAGGCCGATCAGCGCATCGCCTGCGCCCATCGACAGGCCGGTGTACACCAGCAGACTGATGCCCGCGAGGTTGTCGGTGGGATGGTTGGGTTGCAGCCTTGAGGACAGGGTGCCAGGCAAGCCGACCTGGGTGCGCGCGCGGGCGGCGGCGCCGCTTTTCAGGCGTTTGGCCAGGAGGATCAGCTCGTGCACGTCGCACAATTTGGCCAGAGCGGCGGCCATCACCCCGGTCAGGGCCGTGCCAATGCGGCGGATCTCGGCGCCCTTGCTGGCCAGCAGGCGGTCCTTGAGCTCGCCAAGGCTGAGTGCGGCGATCTCGGCGAACACCACGCGGTCGATCTGGTAGTTGACCCGCATCACGCTGTCGATCTGCCCATGGGCATCGGTTAGCGGATGGTCGTGCAGGTGTTGCAGGCTCAGCCCGGAGAGAATCGCCCGAGCCGCTTCGCGTTCCACTTCATCCACCGCCGCGAGCCCGGCCATGCGTTCGCCGGCCTTGCTGATATCGGCGGCGCCGAGCAGGCGTTTAAGGCCATGAAAGCTGAAGCGCCGCTGCAGCATTTCGCTGCTGTAGGTCTGTGGCGGCTGCGGGCTGGGCAGGACGATCTGTTCGAGCGGGGTGAGGGCACGCATGAGGAGCTTCCTTCATTCAAGGCCGAAGAAGGACACCGGCACCATCTGCTGGTGCGGGCGGCCGATATGGATGAACTGCGCCGCGCGCGGCGGGATTTCGTCCACCACCAGCAGGCACTGGGGCAGGCGGCCCCAGTCGCTGGCGTAGTGGCCGAGGGTTTTGCCGGCGTTGGCTTCGAGCAGCAACACCAGCGGTTGCCCGGCGGGCAACGGGCGCTGCTGCAATGCATCGCGCAGGCCCTCGGCGAACTTACGCAGCGCAGCCAGGCTGGGGCTGGCGCCGAGCAATTGCAGGCAGGCGCCCTGGGGGCGGTAGCGGACCAGGTCGAGGGCGCTGGCCAGGCTGGCGCTGCTGGCGGTTAACGGTAGGCGCGCGATGATCGGCAGATCGCGCAGCGGCAGTACGCGCGCATCGGGCAGGTACAGGCTGCTGCCGGACACCTCGCAACTGTGCAGCGTCAGGCCCTGCACGGTGGCGCGGCCACGGGTTTGCGGCAGCAATTGCGGGCCGGCGCCGAGCAAGGGCGAGGCGAGAATCGCCTGGGCGAGATCAATGCCCAGGTCGCCGAATGCGGTGGTGGCGGGCCAGGGCGCGCCTTCCAGGTATGCATAAATCAGCTCGCCGACGCCGCCGGAAAAGGTGATGGCGGGCGCGCAGGGCAGTGCGGGCAGGCGCAGCGGCAGTTGCTCGTGCAGGCGGCCGATAGGCGTGGCGAAGAAGGCCTCGTCACCGCTGACCAGCGCCTCCAGAGCACTCACCTGCCAGCCCACCAGGCGTTCGACTTCGGTCGTGCTGAGTTCAGCACCCGTGCGGCAGGCGATGCCCAGGTGTTCCAGTAGTGCCTTGCCCTGTTCGCTGCAGCCTTGCAGACAATAGCTGCCTGGCGCGAAACGCCAGTGACGCGCGCCGATAAAGTGGCAGCCGCAGGCCAGCACGTTGCCATCCAGGCCCACGGCCGGGTTGCTGGTGCCGCCGCCGATATCCAGGTTGAGAATCGGTAGATCCGGATGGGCGCGGCTGAGCAGGCCGCAATTGCCCATAAAGGCCAGCCAGGATTCCAGGCCGGGATCATCGGCGGTGGCCATCAGGTTGTCGCCGATGCGCGCCTCAATCAGCCGGGTCAGGGTCGCCACGTTGCGCTGTTGGGCGGCGAGCCCGGTGACCAGCGCCGCGCCGGCGAAGGGCGGTTCGTCCTCCAGCCCGCAGTCGCGTAGCCAGCCGTCGAGCAGCGCGGTCAGACGTGGCTCGTCCAGGCCGTCACCATTAAACGGTGTGAACACTGGCGGCGAGCGATAGAGCACGCGCGGTTCGCTGAAACCGACGCGCCCGCTGACACTGTGCCCGCCCAGGCGCGCCTCGGCGAGCAGGGCGCTGCTGGTGGTGGAGCCGAAGTCCAGACCCAGCAGGCGGATATGACGCGCAGCGCTTTGCATCAGGCGTGCACCGTTGAGGTGAGGTTGCCTAGGCGAGCGAGAGGAATATTCGGGTGCTGGTGGCGCTCATCGAGTCGAGCGAGATACCAGGTGAGCGCTGCAACGCCAGGGTGGCGAGCATCTCCAGCGCGAAGGGCGATAGACATGGCAGCGACTCGCAGAAAAGGGCCGGCGGCGAGCGCCGCCGGCCGGGGAACTACTTGAGCTTGGCGAGTTTGTCGTCCGGCAGGGCGTAGCTGTGCTTCTCATGCTTGATGGTGGCGATCAGCGCATAGAGGCTGACACCGGCCACCAGCAAGCTGATGACGATTAGAATGGCCGGCTTGTCGGCGAAGGTGAATACGGCACTGGCGCCGTCGTATGTGGTGATGCTCATGGCAATGCTCCTTTAGGTAGGCCTGCCGTCCACTGACGGCAGGCTGCATGGCGATCAGGCCGGTTTGGTGTCGCCGATCAGGGGGCTCGAAGTTGGCTCGGTGCCACCCACCGTGGTGCTCTGGCCGTACATGGCATTCCATTCCGGGTAGGCCTGGGCCGGTACTTCGGTCAGGTCCAGACCGCGTTCCTCGGCATGGGCCGGTACGCGCAGCAGGTCGGCTTTCTTCAGTGCGTAGGAGATGGCGTAACCAGGGATAAAGCCCAGTGCAGCCATGACCACGGCGCCGCCCAGTTGGCCAAAGAAGCTGATTTCCGGCATGCCATTCATGTTCGGGTAACCGGCGAGGAAGATGCCGCTGATGACGATGCCGGCAAAGCCGCCGAAACCGTGAACCGCGAAGGCGCCGACCGCGTCATCCAGTTTGAACTTGAGCAGCAGGTTGTTGACCAGCGGCGCCGCCGCTGCCACGCCCATGCCGATCAGGTAGGCCAGCCCGGGGTGGTACAGATCCAGACCAGGAGCCACGGAGATGATGCCGACCAGGCCACCGGACATCATCCAGAACGGCTCGCGGGTGGTCAGGTAAGCGCCGATCAGGCCGCCGGCAAAACCCATCAGGGTGTTGAAGGCGAACGCCGAGAGGTTGGTCGGCTGGCCGTAGATGTTGATCCACTGGGCGCCGGAGTTGTAGATGATGCAGCCGCCAAGGAAGCCGAAGAAGCCGACGATGATCAGCATCAGACCGACCACGCTCATGGGCATGCTGTGACCGACGATGGCGTTGGCGCTGCCATCTGCATTGAAACGACCGATCCGCGCGCCGAGATTGATCACCACGGCCAGGGCGAAGAAGCCCGCGATCATGTGTACACAACCGGCGGCACCGACGTCATGGAAGCCCCACTTGACGGTCAGCCAGCCTTCCGGATGCCAGCCCCAGGACGCAGCAAGCAGCCAGAGGAAGCCTCCGAGAAAGATGGTCATGATGATGAAGGCGCTCATACGCGTCCGCTCGATCAGCGCACCGGAGAGAATCGAGCCGGTGGTGGCGGCGAACATGGCGAACGCGGCCCAGAAGATGCCGGTGGCATTGTCCTGGATGTTCGGGCCCATGGATGAACTCCAGGGCATACCGCCCATGAGGGCGTCCATACGTGGCACCAGGCCGTCCGGGAAGGCGTTGTACACCGCCCAACCGAGCAGGAAGACGCTGGGCACGATAAAGCCGAATGCCAGGATGTTTTTTACGCCTGCCGCCAGTGCGTTCTTCAGCCGCGAAGCACCGATCTCGTAGGACAGGAAGCCGGCGTGAATGCAGATCATCAGGGCGATGCACCACCAGTAGAATATTTCCATATTCAAGGTGTTGGTCATCTCTATCAGAGCCTGTAGCTCCTCCAGAGTAGGGGGTGTTTTCTGCTCTTCCATCAATCAATCCTCGATGCTGTTCTTAGAAGGGTCTTCGGTATTGGCAGTGGAGCGGTGTACGTGCCCTGTATTTATCTGTAGTTATAAAAAGTTCACTGTGAGAATAGGCAAACCTTGTGCCAGAACTGCTTTCTGATACGTTGCCCACGGCTGGCGGTGCGGGCTGCAGAGGTATGAAGAAAATGCCCCGTTTCTGATCAATCTGGCGGCGATACGCCTGAAAATGGGTCGTGTTCAGCGGTTTTTCTGCAGCATTGCCTGGATCTGCTGCACCGACTCCTGGGTGCGCCGCGCCAGGTTGCGTACCTCGTCGGCGACCACGGCGAAACCGCGGCCCTGCTCGCCGGCGCGGGCGGCCTCGATGGCGGCATTGAGGGCCAGCAGATTGGTCTGTTCGGCAATGCCCTTGATCACCCCGGCGACCTCGGCGATCTGTCCGTAAGTCGCCTGGATGCTGGCCTGCTCACGCTCGCGCATGGCCGCAGCGGCTTTTTCATCACTGATCTCTCGCACTGCGCCGGTAACGTGGATCAACGTGCCCTGTGCATCGCGCAAGCAGCGCCCGCGTTCGCGGAACCAGACCTCGCCACGGGTCTTGTGGCGCATGCGGTACTCGACGGCGTAGAGACCGTCGCCGTTCTTGTCGACCATCGAGGCGTTGAAGGCCTGCATGACCTGCTTGAGATCTTCGGCGTTGACCACCTTGAAATAGCTGTCCCAGCCGTCGGGAAACTCGGCATCGTTGTAGCCGATCAACTCGCGGAACTGCCCGGACCAGCGGATCAGGTTCTGTGGGTGGTCGGGGTCGCCATTCACCACGTTCATCGCCCAGCAACCTTCGGTCAGGGTGCGTTTGGTCAGCTCCCAGACCTGGCGTTCTTCATCCCAGTGCGCCCGCTCGCTCATGAGGCCGTGGTTCTGCTCGTGGCTGTTGCGCAGTTCGTCTTCGAGCAGTGCGCACTGCTGCTCGGCCTGGCCCAGGCGCTGCTGCAGCGCAGCGTATTGCTCTGCGCTGCAGGGGGCCGGGGGCTGCTGCTCAGCGTGCTGACGGATACGTTGCAACTCACTCCAGTCCCGCTGCAGGCGTTCCAGGCTGCCAAGCAATTGCGGTTGGCGCTGCAGGTGCGCGTGGCTGGTGTCTGGCTGCTGTTGGGCGAGCAGCCGATCAAGCCACTGGTTGAGCTCGTTAGCCAGGTTCCGGGTCGTATTGCTGAACCACATCGGCCGTTCCTCCTTGGACATTGATGAGCAATGCCCTAGCAATTCTCACTCCAGAGTGCCGCGGCAGCGTGAATCCGCAGTGGCTCATGCGCGCACGCGGGTTTTCTCCGGGTCGTAGGCCACCGTGCCGGCGGCGACGCAGGCACCGATGCGTTTTTGCTGACCATCGAGCTTGCCGATTTCCACCCGTGTGCCCGGCGCGCAATAGTCGATGGCCAGGCGGCACAGGGCGATGTTCTTGCCCAGCACCGGCGAGCGGGTGGCGCTGGTGATTACGCCGACCTGGGCACGGCCGACATGCACGCAGTCGCCATGGGCAGCGATTTCGTTGCCGTCCAGTTCCAGGCCGACCAGTTGCTGCATGGGGTGTTCCTTGCGCCGCAACAGGGCATCGCGGCCGATAAAGGCGTCCTGCTTGCTCTTCAGGGGCACGCAGAAACCGATGCCGGCCTCGTACGGATCGGTCTGGTCGCTGAATTCGTAGCCGGCGAAGATCAGCCCGGCCTCAATGCGCAGCATGTCCAGTGCGTGCAGGCCGAGCGGGGCCAGGCCCAGGGGCTCGCCGAGTTGCCAGAGGCGTTGCCAGAGCGTCATGGCATCACTGGGATGGCACCAGATCTCGTAGCCCAGCTCGCCGGTGTAGCCGGTGCGCGACACCATCAGCGGGATGCCGTTGTAGTCGTCCAGGCGACCGACCAGGAAGCGGAACCAGCCGAGCTCTTCCAAGGGCGGTTGGGTGCCCGGGGTCCAGATCATCTGCTTGAGCAGTTGGCGACTGAGCGGGCCTTGCACAGCGATGTTGTGGATCTGCTCGGAGGCGGACTTGATCCACACCTTCATGCCGAGTTTTTCGGCCTGTTGGCGTAACCATTCGCCGCCGAAGTCTTCGCCGCCGATCCAGCGGAAGGCGTCGGGGCCGAGGCGTAGCAGCGTGCCGTCATCGAGCATGCCGCCGTGCTCGTAACACATGGCGCTGTAGACCACCTGGCCGACCGCCAGCTTGCGCACGTCGCGGGTCAGGCAGTAGTTGAGCAAGGCTTCGGCGTCGGGGCCGAGTATCTCGAATTTGCGCAGGGCCGAGAGGTCCATCACCGCCACCCGTTCGCGGCAGGCGTGGTATTCGGCGAGGGTGCCGTAGCCATCGAACTGGGTGGGCGTCCACCAGCCGCGGTAGTCCGTGAAGTGGCCAGTGAGGGCGCGGGTGCCAGGGTGAAAGCCGCTTTCGCGGGTCAGTACGGGGGCGGCGTCGGGCGTTTTGCGATTGGCCATGGCGATACTGAAACGCTCCTTTTCGGCATACACGCGGATATGGATGTCGGTCGGCTGCCAGCCGTTGGCTGGGTCGATGTCGTCCGGGCAGGAGCTGCTGGCGCAGACCAGGTCGGTCATGGCGCGCAGCAGCACGTAGTCGCCGGGGCGCGACCAGGGTTCATCCAGCGTAAGCTGCTGGTGCGCATCGACCCCGGTGTTGAAGAAGAAGTTGATCGCCGGCCAGCCCGGTCGGCCCTGCACACCATGGGCAGCGAGGGCGCGGCTGATGTTGTCGCTGCAGTTGGCGTGGCCGAAGTAGCCCTGGGCTTCGTAGTAGCGGGCGGTGCAGGCCAGGGCGAAGGTGTCGTGGCGGCCGACGGTGTCGCGCACCACCTCCAGCATCGGCTGCAGGTTGCGGTCGAAGAATTTGCTGAACAGACCGGGGCCAGGGTAGGCGTTGCCGTTCAGGGTGCGGGTCACAGTCGGGTCGAGGTCGATCTCGCGGCCGGCGTCCAGGCCGCGGCGGTCGAAGGCGACGAAGTCCGAACACTGCCGCCCGGCGACGTCGATGACCTGGATGTACTGACCAGCGCCAACACAGTAATCACGTGCCGTACCGGGGGTGATGGTGAATTCGTCGAGCACCTCGCCGAGTGGCGTTGGCAGGGTTGGGACCAGCAGGCTGCTCGGGTTGGCGCGCTGGATCAGCAGGCGCAGCTCACTGGCGCGCTGTTGGCTGTCGACTGCCGTCTGGCCGCCGGGTGCGGCGACGATCACCAGCAGCGCTGCCCCGCTCTGCAGCGCCAGGCGATGGCCTGCTGGCGTGCCGCTCGGCCACAAGCGTGCTGCACTGGGCAGGTGGCGACAGTCGATACCGCGCATCTGCAGCCCGGTAACCATATGGGCCGACTCGCGGCTGCCGTCATGCAGCAGGCGGGCGATAAAGTCGGCGTCTGGGCTATCCAGCAGGCCCAGTTCGGCCAGCGCTGCGCGGCCATCTTCGGCGAAGGCCAGCAGCTCGGCGCGCTGGTCGCCTTCGACGTCGATCACCTCCAGGCGATCATCAGGCTCCAGGGCGATCACCGTCAGACCGCCAGGGGCGACGCGATGACGCTCCAGGCCAGGCGTGCGGGCGAACAGCGCCGGCTCGTGTGGTCGGCTGATCACGGGCATCTGCATGCAAGGTTCCTCGATTATTTTTATCGGTGCGTACGGCGCACCCTATGGGGGGCTGTTGCGCGCACCGATATCTCCGTCAACCCACAGCCTTGATGGCCGTCTGCGGCTCGTCCGCCAGGTACGCCTCCAGCGAGTCGTCCAGCGCCTCCAGCCAGGTGGTGTGGTGCGGCACGGCCATGGTGCCGGTCATCAGCGAGCGGTGGCACTTGTTGCGGTAGCCCATGATGTCGTCGTACTTGTCGTGCTTCCACTCGAGGAAGGTCTGGTTCACCGCGGCAATGTCGAAGCTCGGGTAGTCGGTGGCGTCGATCAGGGTCTGGATGTATTTGCCCTGGAACTCGAACATTTCTTGGGCATTCTTCAGGCTCAGTTCTTCCTCTCGCCAGGCCTGGTTTTCCGCGTGCATGGCTGCTTCGTCGGGCAGCTCGATGCGCCCGAGGATGACGTCGCGGGCATACCAGGCCTGGGCGTCGAACATGTTGAAGCTGTACCACTGGTCCTGCATGCCGAGGTAGATCAGCTTGGGGTTCGGCTCCCAGAACACGCCCTTGTACAGGTTCAGTGGCCACAGGCGGTTGCCGGTCTTCAGGCGCAGCTCTTCGCTGAGGAAGGGGAAATGGTGCTTGTAGCCGGTGCACAGGATGATCGCGTCGACCGGCTTGCTGCTGCCGTCAGCGAAGTAGGCGGTGCTGCCTTGGACGTGCGTGAGCAGCGGTTTCTCTTCCCAGTTTTCCGGCCATTTGTAGCCCATGGGCGCGCTGCGGTAGCAACTGGTGATCGAGCGCGCGCCGTATTTGTAGCACTGCGAGCCGATGTCCTCGGCCGAGTAGCTGGCGCCGACGATCAGCACGTCCTTGCCCTTGAATTCCAGGGCATCGCGAAAATCATGGGCATGCAGTACGCGCCCGGCGAAGCGTTCGAAACCGTCGAAGTAAGGCACGTTGGGCGTGGAGAAGTGGCCGCTGGCGACCACCACGTAGTCGAACTGCTCGGTGTGGGTCAGGTCCTGGTCGTAGCTGTGTACGGTGACGGCGAAGGTGCCGCTGGCTTCGTCGAAGGTCACCCCGCGCACGGTGGTATTGAACTGGATGTACTGGCGCACGCCGGCTTTCTCGACGCGGCCCTGGATGTAGTCCCACAGCACCTCACGTGGTGGGTAGGAGCCCATGGGCCGGCCGAAGTGCTCATCGAAGGTGTAGTCGGCGAACTCCAGACATTCCTTCGGACCGTTCGACCAGAGGTAACGGTACATGCTGCCGTGTACCGGCTCACCGTGTTCATCCAGACCGGTGCGCCAGGTGTAGTTCCACATGCCACCCCAGTCGGCCTGCTTTTCGTAGCAGACCAGATGCGGCATGACGGCGCCCTTGGCAGCGGCGGACTGGAAGGCACGAAGCTGAGCCAGGCCGCAGGGGCCGGCACCGATGATGGCGATACGAGGGATCATGTGGCGCTCCTGGTGGAATTATTTTCAGGAATTTAAGTTTCTCTCTGTGAATCACCATACGGCCTGCACAGCAACCTGCAATTCGTCCCGAGGAGGTACCCCTTTGGAGGTAGTCGCGTGCACTGCGCCAAGGCATGAGGGCCTTATGCTGGTGCAGCAACTGGGCGTTATTAGTTTCCTGGCAAGAAATTATCTTTCTTTATGGTGTGTTTGACGCTTTGCGCCTGGGGCATGGAATTTGCTCACCGCTGACACCCATCGCTGCTTTCTGGAGGCAGGATGTTTCAGTCGTTGTTGCGCACCCTGTTGCACGAGCAGCCCAGGCGAGTCGATGCCACGCCTGGCTACCAGCAGGGGCTCGATGAGTTACCGCTGCGCCTGCTGCAGCAGGCGGGTAGCGATGCGCCCTTGCTGGCGCTGCTACCGCACCTGCGCGATGCACTGAACGCTGACGCGCTGTACCTGCTGCTACCCGTGGCGGGCGCGCCAGGCTGGCGGCAACTGGGTGCGCCGAGCTCTGAGGGCTGCCCCTGCGGCTTGGCGGCTTGCGAGCCAACCATGCCGGGGGTGGTGCGCTTGTGCCGCGGCTGCCTCGACCAGGGCCGCTACCGGGCCCTCGGCGGCTTGCCGCCGGAAGACGCTCGGCCGGCCTGGCTGCTGGTGGATTTCAGCCAGCGTCCCGGCCCCTGGCAGCGTGAGCGCATGCAAGACATCACCCGGCGGCTGGGCGAGGTGCTGCAGGCGTTCGGCGAGTCCCGGCGGCTGCGCCGTAGCGAGCTGGCCGCCGAGCGGGCGGTGCTGGCGCGCGAGCTGCACGACTCAGTGGCGCAGCAGCTTGGCTACCTGCAGATCCGCAGCAGCCGCCTGCAGGCGCTGTTGGTCGAACACCCGCATCCTGCTGCCGGTGCGATGCTCGACGACCTGCGTGAGAGCGTACGGGTTATGCATCGCCAAGTGCGCGAGCTGATCAGCAATTCTCGCCTGGGCATGGATGGACGCAGCCTGCGCCAGGCCCTGGAGGCCTCGGTGGACGAATTTGCCCGCTGTAGCAGTTGCGTGTTCACCCTGGATAATCGCCTGCCCGCCAACTGGCTGCCGGCCGAGGGCGAGCTGCAGCTGTTGCAGATTGTCCGCGAGGCGCTGGCCAACGCGGTACGTCACTCCCATGCGCGGCAGGTGTGGGTGCGCCTGTGGCCGGTGGCGGGCGGGGCAACGGTCGAGGTGCGCGATGACGGCGTCGGCTTGCCGGAACCCTTGCCCGAGGGTGGGCACTTCGGCCTGGGCATCATGCGCGAGCGTGCAGCGGCCATGGGTGCACAGTTGACCCTGCAGACGGCACCTGGCGGCGGTACTTGCGTGTGCGTGCACTGGGGGCGGCCATGAACGAACCGTTAAGCCTGTTGTTGATCGACGATCATCCGCTGCTGCGGCGCGGGCTGGCCGAGCTGTTTGAGTCGAGTGGAGCGTTCCAGGTGGTCGGCAGCGTGTCCAGCGGTGCCCAGGGCATCGAGCTGGCTGAACAACTGCAGCCGCAGATGGTGCTGCTCGACCTGCATATGCCGGGACTTGACGGCCTGGCCACTCTGGCGGCCCTGAAACGTCAGCAGCCGGCGTGCCGGGTCATGGTGCTGACTGCCTCGGCGGCGCGCGATGACCTGCTTGCCGCGCTGCGCGCCGGCGCCGATGGCTACCTGCTCAAGGACAGCGAGCCGGAAGACCTGCTCGCCGCCGTAGTCGCTTGTGCCAGTGGCCAGGCGCGCCTCGACCCCGCGCTGTCGACGCTGCTAGCCGGCAGCCTGCGCGAGCGCGATGCTCCCGTCGAATCTCTGCGGGTCAGCCTCACCGAGCGTGAGCGGCAAACCCTGGCGCTGATCGCCGAAGGCTTCAGCAACAAGCTGATCGGCCGTCAGTTGGGCATCAGCGACGGCACGGTGAAAATCTATGTCAAACACCTGCTGGGCAAGCTCAATCTGCGTTCGCGCTTGGAGCTGGCGGCCTGGGCACATCGCAGCGGCTTGGCCGATGACCGTGGGGAGTGGCGATGAACTGGCTGCAGCGTAGCCGTGCAGGCCTGGGCCGACTGCTGGCGCCAGACGCCGCCGATGTCGATGACCTGCCCATGGCATTGGTTTATCTGGATGAGCGCGGACGGATGTGCCGGGGTAACCGGGGCTGGGAGGTGCTTAGCGGCTACCGGGCGACTGACTGCCTGCAGCGTGATCATTGCGAATTTCTGCATATCGAGGACCGCCCGCTTTGGCAGCTGGGGTTGCAGAGCCTGACCGAACAAGGTCCCTCACCCTGGGTCGGTAGCCTGCGTTACCTCAGCCGGGCCGGTGAGCTACTGTGGGTCGAGGCGCGGGTCGTGCGCCGTTCAGGTGGTTACGTCGCCAGCCTGGCGGATATCAGCGCCCAGGTCCCGCAGCGGCAACTGCTGCACGCCCGCCACCGCAGCCTGAACAATCTGCTCGATGGTCTGCCGCTGATGGTCTACCGCTGCCGCAACAACCGGCACTGGAGCATGGAATATGTCAGCGCCGGGTGCCTGGAACTGACCGGTTACGCCCCCGAGCAACTGATCGACAGCCAGCACCTGACCTTCAATAGCCTTATTCATCCGCTGGATCGCGAACCCGTCTGGAGCAGCGTGCAAGAGGGCCTGCGCGCTGTGCAGCCGTACGCTTTCGACTATCGCCTGCTGTGCGCTGATGGCCGGGAAAAGTGGGTGAGCGAACGCGGCCGCGGCATCTACTCCGACTGGGGCGACGTCCTCGGGCTGGAAGGTGTGGTGATGGAGCGCGCAGAGCGTGAGCGGCTACCAGTAGCGCTGGCCCACCCGGCGGGCTTCTGAGTACGTAGCTGAGTGCCTCATACCCTGGTGACACTGTCCCGGGTGTCGCTTCGCTCGACCCAGGCAACGACTTAGCGGTACGCCGTAATGCCTTCGGTCCTACACAACGAAAAACGGCCCGCCACAAGGGCGAGCCGTTTGCTGACACTGTGGTCGATCAGAACTCGTGATCGGCGGTGTCCGGGTTGAGGTCGCTGATGCCCAGCTTGCCGGCCGCTTGCTCGATGGCGCCGGTCTGCTTGACCAGGGCACCGATGGCGTCACGTACCAGTTGCTGACCTTCGGCGTTATCGGCGGCGATCAGTTGGTCGAAGTGCACGTTGTTCTTCTCGGCGCTGTCGACCAGGGCCTGCAGCTTGGCTTCGGTTTCTTGCAGGTCGGCCTTCAGGGTGGTGTCGGCTGCCGCATCGGCCTTGGCCACCAGGGAGGACAGGCTCGGGCCGGTCAGAGTGGTGCCGTCGACTTTCTTGTACTCGCCCAGGTAAACGTTGCGGATGCCCTTGCCGTTGTAGAAGTGCGAGTTGTGGGTGTTGTCGCTGAAGCAATCATGCTCGTCTTCGGTGGAGTTGGCTTCCAGCGCGACCTTCATGCGCTCGCCAGCCAGCTCGCCGAGGGACAGGCTGCCCATGCCGAAGAGCATTTTGCGCAGGCCGTTCTCGGCCGACTCGCTTTCCAGGGTGGCGCGGTAGTTGTCGGCAACGCCGGCTTGCCACTGGCCGACCATCTCGTCCAGGTCGGCAACCAGCAGGTCGGTAGCTGCCTTGAGGAAGGCACGGCGGCGTTCGTTATGGCCACCTGTGGCGCCTTCACCCACGACGAAGTCGCTCGCCGGACGCTCACCCGCACCCGGGTTGGTGCCGTTCAGGTCCTGGCCCCAGAGGAGGAACTCGATGGCGTGGTAGCCGGTGGCGACGTTGGCTTCCGAACCGCCCAGCTCATTCAGGCTGGCCAGCAGTTCCGGGGTGATGGTGGTGACGTCGAGCTTGTCTTCGCCGACCTGGATCTCGGTGTTGGCGATGATGTTGGCCTGGGCGCCCGGGTTGCCCAGCGCGTGCTGGTAGTCAGTGGCGACGTAATCGATCAGGCCTTCATCCAGTGGCCAGGCGTTGAGTTGACCTTCCCAGTCGTCGACCACGGCGTTGCCGAAGCGGAAGACCTCGGTCTGCATGTAAGGAACGCGGGCAGCCAGCCAGGCTTCACGGGCGGCCTTGAGGGTGTCGTCGCTAGGGTTGGCGATCAGGGCGTCGACCGCGCTTTGCAGCGCCTTGCCGGTTGTGGCGGCGTCGCTGAACACGGCCAGAGCCAGTTCGGCATAGTGTGCGACCACGGCTTTGGCAGCGGCCTCGTCAAGCTTGCCGCTGGTGGCGACTGGTGCGCTTTCGCTGCTGGCGGCAGGTGCGGCGGCCTGCGGCGTCGGGGCCTTGTCGTCGCCGCAACCGGCGAGGGAGATAGCAATGGCCAGCAGGCTGGCAGAGGCCAGGGGCATACGAATCATGACGAGTTCCTTTGCGGTGTGGAGGGTGTGCGCACGCAACTGCGTACGGAAAACTGCAACATAATGCGAAAGATTTGCATTTTGCGCAAAGGGTCTGTGCAACGCATTGAATGTTCATGGTTTGAGCACCACGCAAAAGCGTGCGCCAGGCCTGCCTGGGCAGTGCTGGATGCCGCTAGAATCAACTGACCTACCTGCTGCCCTATTCGTGGAGCTTTGCGCATGAGCCTTGCCAGTGTCGTTGTTCTCGTGGTCCTTATTCTGCTCGCCGGTTATGCCGTGGTGCTCTACAACGGCCTGGTTCGCCTCAAGCATGGGGTGAGCAAGGCCTGGGCGAATATCGACGTGCTGCTGCGCCAGCGGCATGAGGAATTGCCGAAGCTGGTGGAAACCTGCAAGCAGTACATGCAGCACGAACGTACCACCCTGGAACGAGTCATTGCGGCGCGCCAGGCCGTCTCCAGCGCACGCGAGCAGGGCGACGTCAGCGCTGTGGGGCGTGCTGAAAGCGGTCTGCGTGCCGGCCTTGGTCAGCTGTTCGCCCTGGCGGAGAACTACCCGGAGCTCAAGGCCAATGACAGTTTCCAGCACCTGCAGCAGCGCATCAGCGGCCTGGAAAACGGTATTGCCGATCGCCGTGAGCTGTACAACGAAGCGGTGAACCTGAACAACGTGCGCATCGAGCAGTTCCCCGATGTGCTGCTCGCCCGGGCTTTCGCCTTCAAGCCTGCGGCACTGCTGGAGTTCAGTGAGGCCGAGAAGGCCGACGTCAACCTGGCCTCGCTGTTCAACTGAGTCATGGGATTCGAAGGCCTGACATTTAGCCTGGCTGCCAGTGCTGTACTCAGCGCCGCCAGTGGCTGGTGGGCGCTGCGCCGCCTGGTGCAGGCTCGTCATCTGCTCGATACGCCGACGTCGAAGATCCGCTCCGCGGCTCAGGGTTATGCCGAGTTCTATGGCGTGCTGCAAGAAATCCCCGAGACGGTAATAGTCGCGCCTCTGACCGGCACGCCTTGCCAATGGTGGCGTTACCGCATCGAGGAATACCAGGGCAGTGGCAAGAGCCGCAGCTGGCGGGTGGTGGAGCGCGGCACCAGCGAGGCCTGGCTGCTGCTCGATGATCATACTGGCCAGTGTCTGATCGACCCGCGCGGCGCCCTGGTGCGTCCAGCGACACGGGTGGTTTGGCAGGGTCATCAACGCCATCCCCGAGGGCTGGCGAAGACCGGTTTTTTCGCCGCGCTGGGCCTGGGACGCGAATACCGCTACACCGAGGAACGTCTGCACAGCGGGCAGCCGCTGTATGCCATCGGTGAATTTCGCAGCAGTGGCGGCGGTCGCCAGGGGCTGGACCTGGACGCCGCCCAGCGCACGGTGGTGAGTGAGTGGAAGGGCAACTTTGATGGCTTGCTGCAGCGCTTCGACCAGAACAGCGATGGCCAGCTTGATGAGCGGGAATGGGCGCGGGTGCGCTTGGCCGCGCGCCTGGAAGCCGAAGACCGGCATCGGGCGCAGAGCGCGCAACCGGCGCGTCACCAACTGAGCAAGCCGCGTGAGGCGCAGCCGTTCGTGCTGTCATGTGCCGGTGAGGATGAGCTGGCGCGCCGCTTTTACTGGCAGGCTGCTGCGGGCTTCGTGCTGTGCCTGGCAGGCGCTGTGGCTTGCGCCTGGTTACTGGGGATCAAGGGCTTCTGATGCGCTCGCGCCCGCCGCATTGCGGGCGCGGCTACAGGGTGGCGGGGTTGACCGAGGCGCCGATACGCCGGGCCTGCTTGAGGTACAGGGTCAGTTCGCGGGCTGGCAAGGGTTTGCTGTAGAAGTAGCCCTGCCCCTCGTGACAGCCCTGGGCGATGATGTAGGCCTCCTGCTCGGCGGTTTCCACCCCTTCGGCGATGACCTGCATGCCCAGGCTCTTACCCAACTGAATGATCGCACGCACGATGGTCGCATCATCTTCGTCGTCGAGCAGATCCTGCACGAAGCTCTTGTCGATCTTGATCTTGTCCAGCGGCAGGCTTTTCAGGTAGCTGAGTGACGAATAACCGGTACCGAAGTCGTCGATCGCGATCAGCGCGCCGGAGCGGCGCAGGCTGAGCAGGTGCTGGGCGGCGGTGGTGATGTCTTCCATCAGGCCGGTTTCGGTAACTTCCAGCTCCAGGCTGCGCGGCGGCAGGCGATAGACCTGCATCAGGTTGTTGACCACCCGCGGCAGTTCCGCGTGGTGCAGCTGAACGGTGGACAGGTTGATCGCCATGCGCAGGTCGCTGAAGCCCTGATCGTGCCATTCGCGCAACTGGCGGCAGGCCTGATCGAGAATCCATTCGCCAATCGCGATGATGGTGCCGTTCTGTTCGGCCAGCGGAATGAACAAATCTGGCGGCACCAGTCCATGTTGCGGATGCTGCCAGCGCAATAGCGCTTCGACCCCGACTACGCGGTGATCGCGGTAGCTGATCTGCGGTTGATAGACCAGGTGGAACTGCTCTTGCGGCAGGGCCTCGCGCAGGTCCTTTTCCAGCTCGCGGCGGCGGCGCATTTCACTGTCCACGCTGGCGATATAGAACTGGTAGCGGTTGCGTGAACGGCTCTTGGCCAGGGTCATGGTCTGTTCGGCTTTCTGCAGCAGCTTCTCGGTGCTGTCGCCGTCCTCGGGGAACAGGGTGATGCCGATGGTGGCGCGCAGGCGCACTTCCTGGTGGTCGAGAATGAATGGCACCTCCAAGTCGTCGAGGACTGCCTGGGCTAGCTCCGCGGCTTCGTAGGGCTGCTCGATATCGGCCTGGACCAGGGCGAACTGATCGCCGCCCAGGCGCGCCAAGGCGCCGAGCCGACCACTGTGGCTGCGCAGGCGATCGGACAGCGACAGCAGCAACTGGTCGCCGGTCTGATAGCTGAACTGCTCGTTGATTCCCTTGAAGTCGTCCAGGCCGACACAGAGCACCGCCACACGGCGCTGAAGGCGCCCGGCATCATCGAGAATCTGGTCGAGTTGTTGCTGCAGTTGCTGGCGATTGGGCAGGCCGGTAAGAAAGTCATACTGGGCCATGCGCAGCAGGCTGTTCTCGGCCTCGCGTCTTAGCTGGGTATTGCGCTCGATTGAGGACAGCAGCTCATTGGCGGTATTGATCCACAGTCCGAGCTCGTTCTTCTCGTGGCCCTTAAGCATGGGCAGTTTGTTTTCGCTGGGCCGGTCGGGATTGATGTTGGTCAGGTGCTCGATGATTTTCGACAGCGGTTTGGTCAGTAGCCAGTGGTAGACCAGGTACAGCACCAGGCCCATGGCCAAGGCGCGCAGCACGCCGGAGATGAAGATGATCACCGAGTTGATGATGAAGCTTTCACCGTACTGCGCTGTGTCGAGGGTGATGTTCAGGTCGCCGTAGTACTCGCTGTAGGGGCCGCGGCCGACCAGGCGGGTGGTGAAGCTCTGTTCTTTACCGAGGATTGGGTCAGTGAGCCAGCGGGTTGGCAGGAGCACCGCCTCACGGGATTTTTCCGCCAGCATGGGTTCGTTGGGATGGCCAATGGAGGCGAAGCGTACCGACTCGTGCTGGAACAGGCCTTCGATGACCTGCATGCCCATTTCCCTGTCCAGGCTGTAGACCGCCTGGGTGGAGGGGTCGCGGAACATGCCCAGAATACGATGGGCATCGTTGGCCACCGCTTGCCGGGTCTTGTAGACGTCGAACACGATCTGCGCACAGCTGAGTACGACACCGACCACGAATGCTGACAGCAGCACGACGCGCAGCAACTTGAGTGACAGGCTGTTCTTGAGTTCCAGCTTCAAATGGCGATTCCTTGTGCGTTGCCAAATGCGTCGACGTGCTGAGTATTGGCAAACTCACGGTTGCCGTCAAAGGGCCATTATCTCGCCACGTTGCCTGGGCTGCCGTTGAGTGTCCATGGCATGTTGCTGTTAAAGGATTCTACCGCCTGATAGCTGTATCGGAGCAAGAGCGGAGGACTTGAATATCACCTGTGTACTAAGCCGATATCAAGAGGCGATACAAGGTGTCGTCCATGGCACTGAGTGGGTTATTTCCGCGCATAAAAAAAACGCCGCGAGCCTAAGGGCATCGCGGCGTTTTCTTTAATGGGCAACCCTAGGGGCCTGTCGAACTCAACACTGTTCTACTGCGGAAAAGCCGGACTCGGCTATTTTTGCTGCTCTTTCTCGTTAAATAGCTCGCTATTTGCCTCGAAAGATCAACAAAACTGACTTGAGCCGGACTTTCCCTCGCTACGAACGGTCAAGCCCGACAGGCCCCTGGTCGCTCATTGGGGCTCAGGCGGCGAAGTTTTTCGCGACGAAGTCCCAGTTGACCAGGTTCCAGAACGCTTCGACGTACTTCGGACGAACGTTGCGGTAGTCGATGTAGTAAGCGTGTTCCCAGACGTCGCAGGTCAGCAGCGGGGTATCGCCGCTGGTCAGCGGACAGCCGGCGCCAATGGTGCTGGCCAGGGCCAGGGAACCGTCAGCCTTCTTCACCAGCCAGCCCCAGCCGGAACCGAAGGTGCCGATGGAAACTTTGCTGAACTCTTCCTTGAACTTGTCGAAGGAACCGAAGGCTGCGTTGATCGCGTCAGCCAGGGCGCCGGTCGGCTCGCCACCAGCGTTCGGTGCCAGGCAGTTCCAGTAGAAGGTGTGGTTCCAGACCTGGGCCGCGTTGTTGAAGATGCCACCGGAGGAAGTCTTGACGATTTCTTCCAGGGTTTTACCTTCGAATTCGGTACCCGGGACCAGGTTGTTCAGGTTCACGACGTAGGTGTTGTGGTGCTTGTCGTGGTGGTACTCCAGGGTTTCCTTGGAAATGTGCGGCTGCAGGGCATCATGAGCGTACGGCAGTGGCGGCAATTCGAAAGCCATGGTTTATCTCCTAATCAGGTCAGTTGCGGTGGTCGCAAGGCCGATCACGGGCGGCCAGACAATCAGACGGTGTGGAAACAGGCGCGACAGGTAACAGCCACATAAGCCGATAGACCGACCGTCGTCCGTGGCGCGACGGGGGTATTCCGGCAGTGCCTGTAGCCGTACCGCGGTACGTTTTCAGACAGCCTGCAAAACGGCGGGAGCTTGCTGCTCCTTGTACCGTAGGCCCCGGATCATAGCACCGGCCCTGCGTCATAACCACGCGGCAACTGTGTGGGAAAGCCGTTGCCAGGGTTTCGTTCGCAGTCGCGAACGAAACGTCAACAGACCCTTGGGGCATTGCATCGGAGGCCGAGCGGCGCCCAGGGTTCAACCTGTTGGCGCGTTTCTGAACAGTTGCCAGGCCAGACTCAGCATCATGGCTGCCACACCCAGATCAATCAGCCGCCAGGTGGCCGGGCGTGCCAGCCAGGGCGCGAGGCGTGCGGCGCCGAGTGCCAGGCTGAGAAACCAGATCAGCGAAGCGCTGGCTGCACCCAGGGCATAGGCCGCCGGAACGCTCTGGTTGGCGCCGAGGGAGCCAATCAGCAGGACCGTGTCGAGGTAGACATGAGGGTTAAGCAGAGTAACGGCCAGGGTGGCGAGGAGTACCGCCTTACGTGAGCGCGGCGCGGCGGCGCTGTTCTGCTGCAGAGCGCCCTGCGGCCGCCAGGCACGGTGCAAGGCCAGTAAACCGTAGTAGGTGAGAAAGGCCATACCGCCCCAGCGTGCTGCCGCGAGCAGCAATGGGCTGTGCAGCAATACGCTGGCCAGGCCGAAGACGCCGGCACAAACCAGTAATGCATCGCACAGAATGCACAGCGCAGCGGCCGGCAGGTGATGTTCGCGGCGTAGGCCTTGCGCCAGGACGAACGCATTCTGCGCGCCGAGGGCGATGATCAGTCCGGCGGCAATCAGGAGGCCATTGCTGTAGCTCTGCCACATGGCTTAGTCCTCGCCTTGGTACTTTGCCCGACCGCCAGGGGTGGCGAGCGCAAGGGTTTGCTGATCGTCATTGAATCGCTCGGTTATTGCTTTCATGGTGGCTCCATAAGTCGGTGATGCTGGCCAGTCTGCTGCCCATTGTTGTATAAGAAAAATCAATAATGGTTGACCCTCATAAGGAAAATCGATTTGTTCGACTATAAGCTGCTGGCCGCCTTGGCTGCGGTGGTGGAACAGGCTGGCTTCGAGCGGGCGGCGCAGGTGCTGGGCCTGTCCCAGTCGGCGGTGTCCCAGCGCATCAAATTGCTTGAATCGCGCATTGGTCAGCCTGTGCTCGTGCGCGCAATGCCGCCGACACCGACCGACGTCGGCCGGCGGCTGCTTAACCATGTGCAGCAGGTACGCCTGCTGGAGCGAGACCTGCAAGGCCAGGTGCCGGCGCTTGATGAGGACGGCCTGCCTGAACCTCTGCGTATCGCCCTGAATGCCGACAGCCTGGCGACCTGGTGGGCACAGGCGGTCGAGGCGTTTTGCGCGCACCATCGGGTGGTGCTGGACCTGGTTGTAGAAGACCAGGAGGTCGGTCTCAAACGCATGCGTGCCGGCGAGGTGGCCGCCTGTGTCTGCGCCAGCGACCGCCCAGTAGCCGGCGCGCGCAGCCTGGCCCTCGGTGCCATGCGTTACCGGGCGCTAGCCAGTCCAGCGTTCATTGCTCGACACTTTGCCGACGGTGTGCGCGCCGATACCTTGGCCCGCGCCCCGGCCATCGTCTACGGTCCTGATGACCAACTGCAGCATCGCTATATGGCGCTGCTGGGCGTCGAAGGCAGTTTTATCCATCATTTGTGCCCCTCGTCCGAAGGTTTCGTGCGTCTGGCTGAGGCCGGGCTGGGCTGGGGGCTGGTGCCGGAGTTGCAGGTGCAGGAGGCTATGGCGGCAGGACGGTTGATGGAGCTGCTGGCGCAGCGACCGATCGATGTGCCGCTGTATTGGCACCACTGGCGCAATGGGGGCGAATTGCTCGGGCAGTTGACTGATCATCTGGCCCGCGCAAGTCGCAAGTGTCTGATCGCACCAAACGAGGACAAGTCATGAAAATTCTGGTGACCGGGGCAAGCGGATTTATTGGCGGGCGTTTCGCCCGCTTTGCCCTGGAGCAGGGTCTCACGGTGCGTATCAACGGGCGGCGGGCCGAAGCGGTGCAGGCTCTGGTCGAGCGTGGCGCGGAGTTTATTCAGGGCGATCTGAGCGACATCGAGTGCGTGCGGCGCCTGTGCCAGGGCGTGGATGCGGTGGTGCACTGCGCCGGCGCAGTGGGCGTCTGGGGGTCGTATGCGCATTTTCACCAGGCCAACGTCAGCGTGACTGAAAATGTCATCGCGGCGTGCCTGAGCCAGGGCGTGCGACGCCTGGTGCAGCTCTCCTCGCCGTCGGTGTATTTCGATGGCCGCGCGCATCAGGGACTGACGGAAAACCAGGTGCCGCAGCACTTCAGTGATCACTACGGCAAGACTAAATACCTCGCCGAGCAACGGGTGTTCGAGGCCCAGGCCGAGGGGCTGGAAGTGATTGCTCTGCGCCCGCGCTTCGTCACTGGCGCAGGTGATACCAGCATTTTTCCGCGACTGATCGCGATGCAGCGCAAAGGCCGGCTGTCGATCATCGGTAATGGCCTTAACCGGGTCGACTTCACCAGTATGCAGAACCTCAACGACGCCTTGTTCAGCAGCCTGCTGGCCGGCGATGAGGCCCTTGGGCGGGTGTACAACATCAGCAATGGCGTGCCTGTGCCGCTGTGGGATGCAGTCAATTATGTATTGCGTCAGTTGGCGCTGCCGCCGGTGACTCGCCACTTGCCCTACGGCGTGGCATACGCCGCCGCTACGTTCAACGAGTGGACCTGCCGGTTACTCCCCGGCCAACCCGAGCCGACCCTGTTCCGTCTGGGCGTGGCGGTGATGGCCAAGGATTTCAGCCTGGACATTGGCCTGGCGCGGCAGTACCTGAACTACGATCCGCAGGTCAGTTTATGGACGGCATTGGATGAGTTCTGCCAGTGGTGGCGGGCCTAGGATCTGTTCCCGTTTCTTCGCAATCCGAAGGGCCGGGGCCGTTTTAGCGCGATGCAGCGTTTCTCGATGGCTCGTTTAGCGCACTAAACTTCGCATCTCGTGCCTTGCCTCGCGCTAAAACTGGCTCCGGCGCGGCCGCGAACGAAACGGGAACAGACCCTAGCATTAGGCATAGACCCGCTGGCCGCGGTAGATACGCACCGAGCCGGTGTGATGGACGGGGGCCGACTCCACCAGCAGCGGGTGTCCGGCCTGCATGCGTGGAGTGGGTGCGCTGGGTTCGAAGGAGAACGGCGTTTCGCTCAATTGCGCCAAGCGCATGCCGAGCTGGCGGGTCTCTTCATTACTGGAGCTCAGGCAAGCGCTGAGCATGCTGGTGATTGCATCGGGCTGGCTCAGGCGAATATCCAGTGCCTGCTCATCGCGCAGTTGGCGGCGTAGCGTTTTCATGCAATCGAGTACGGCTTTGTTCAGTTCCATTATTATTGCCCCCGTTATCGCATTGGCTGATGGCCGCGCTCCGGCGTGCCTATAGCGCACCACAAGCTCTAGCTCGCGGTACACGACGGGGTGCATGTCTCCTGTGCACACGTGAACGTCGTATTCAGGCAAGTGCAAAGTGCATACCAGTTCACATCCCTTGAAACTACGCGGCTTGTAGCCGGTCCCAGGCGTGGCGCGCGCCCTGCGCAGGTGCGATTGCACTGTGATGGCGCGGGACTAAAAGCTCGCGGCGTGAACCGCTATACTGGCCGCCTTTCTGACCGGCGTTTTTCTGAAGGTTTTTCCCATGCGTAACGATGCTCACGATGAACTCGATGATGTGCCCAGCCTGACCACCGATGCGCGCGACCGCGACAGCTACGAGGTCGAGCGCGCCGAGCCGGCACGGGCCCCGACTTATGGCCGTGCGACACCGCCAGCCAGCAGCCGTGGCGCCAGCACCGGTGCGCTGTGGGCGCTGGTGGGGGCCTTGATGATCGCCCTCGGCGGGTTGGGTTGGTGGAGCTTCCAGCAGATCAATCTGATGGAGCAGCAACTGGTAGCGACTCAGGAAAGCTTCGCGCGCATCAGCGAGGAAGCCGCCGGGCGTATCCAGGATATTTCCGGCAAGGTGGTGGCCACCGAGTCGACGGTGACCAGCGGCAGCGAGGCCTTGCGTCTGCAGGTGCGCCAGCTGGAGACCAAGGTTGCCGAGCTGACCAAGCAACAGCAGGCTGCAATTACCCAGCAGCGTAGCCAGGACGGTCGTCTGGAACAGCTGACCACGGATCTCAAGGCGCAGCAGGGGGAAGCCGACAAGTTCGCGGCACCGCTCAAGACCCTGGGTACCGAACAAGCTGCGCTGAAGAGTGAGTTGGCTACGTTAAAGGCTGCACAAGGGGGCGTGGGCGAGCTTGAAACGCAGCTCAAACGCCTGAGTAGTGAGGTGGATGCGCTGAAGAAGATCGGCAACCCGAACCAGGCCATCAGCCGGCTGGAGCAGGACCTGCTGGTACTCAAGGGCGACCTGGAAACCCGTCCGGCGGCCAGCAGCAATACTGCTGAGTTCGATGCCTTCCGCGCGCAGATGAGCCGCAACATCAGCACCCTGCAATCCCAGGTGCAGAACCTGCAGCAGCAGATCGACGCGCTGCGTTAAGCAGGACGGATACACAAAAACCGCCGCTACGGTCGAAGCATGCTTCGACC